>JAIYCH010000115.1 GCA_027488135.1 Saprospiraceae bacterium
ATGTCCCGATGAATACAATCATCGGCACCCGTTTCTAAAAATGGAATAGTTTGGTTAAAGGTGCTAAGGTCATAAATAACAAACAGACCAGTTCCTGTATCTTCTAAACGAATCATTTTTGTGATTTGAAGACCTTCGGTAATTTGATTATGTAAAAATAATAAAATAACGTCATAGGAATGACTATCTATTTTTAATAAAGCACTTTTAAAATCTGGGGCAATTTCACAAAGAAACCCACATTTCACCCACCATTTTTGCCAATTAATTCTGTTTTTTTCATCAGAATCTATTAACAACATTTTCATAAAAACTCAGTATTTTCCTTGTTAATAAAGCACGTATTATTTTAATTATACAATTTAGCGTGTATTTTCTATAAAATTCAAAATTAATTCAGATTTCTTCTTTTTTTTTGATTTAAAAAGTGTTTTTTACTCATGAGTAAGAAGAAAAAGGAACCAATTAAAAAGGAGCCACAACTGGTTGATGATGCCTCTCGAGTAAGGTCTAAGCGTGTAATGGCTGTGCCTGAAAAGAAAAAATATAATAATCCTAAAAAATGGCTTCAAGCATTGGATGAAGAAGATGATTATGAGCAATGAGCCCAATGTTTAGTCAGGCCGTTTCACCAAAATCTGTCAGATTATATTCTCCCGGTGAGTTTGATCCTATCAATCATTTTTATCCGAAAGCACTTAATGCTACCATTCATCCGATGGTTTCATTTTTTCTGAATCTGGATAAAGATCGAATTGTTAGCAGGTATTGTCATTTGCATCCTTTGGTAAAACCGCAGGCTCTCAAAGCTATTTTATCCTATCAATGCAGTCACTTTTTGTGGGCTGGCGCCGATTTATTGAATGTTACTTCAGCAAGTGGGCGAAGGCAGATGGTTATTATAGAAAATAATTCCTGTCCGTCGGGGCAAAAATCTATGCCGCTGACCGACGACCATCAGGAACAAGGGAGCTACAAAGATTTAATTGAGCGAACTTTCCATCCCTATATTCTCAAAAATGCGACCATTGAAGGAGGCCTCGCGGTGTTATATGATAAGAATCTGATGGAGGCCACAGGTTATGCAGCCGTGTTGGCTGATACCTGTATGGAAAAGGTGTATTTAGTGCCATTTTTCGATGAGAATAATAATGATTTTGCACGTTTTCAACAAGGTGTGCTTGAGATAATGGATGAAAATGGGCAATGGAAGCAAATTAGAGCGGCCTTCAGATATGTTACCCAAAGACCCTGGAACAGAATTCCACTCCAAAGTAAAACGCTCATATTTAACCCTATTATTGCTTGTTTGGCTGGGGGGAGAAATAAAATGACGGCAGCGAAAGCCTATTCCGATTTTAATAATGAATGGGAAACTTTTGGGTTACATATCAATACCCCACAAACGATATGGGATGTGAAAAAGGAAGAAATCCCTCAATATATCGCTGCTTTCGGAGGCCAGGGCGTTATCAAAGTGCCATATAGTAATTCAGGTCAGGGTGTTTTTACCATCGTATCAGAAAAGGAACTCGAGGAGTTCATGAAACTTGAATTCCCTTATGACCGGTTTGTTGTGCAAAGTTTAATTGGTAACTATAACTGGAGTTCTGAAACCTCGACGGGAAAATTATATCATGTGGGAACTATACCCAATGCAAAGGGAAGAACTTTTGTAGCAGACCTGAGAATGATGGTCAGCTCTACGGAAAATGGCATCGTACCGCTTTGTACTTATGCAAGGAGGGCAAAATTACCATTAGAAGATAATTGGACCTCTGACGCATCCTCATGGGATATGCTGGGAACTAATCTATCTTTTAAATTGCCTTCTGGTGAATGGGACAGTGATACTCATCGCTTATTATTAATGGATAGAAGGGACTTTAATAAACTGGGTATTGGTCTCGATGACCTTATTGAGGCATACATACAGACCGTTTTATCTACTGTCGCCATCGATAAAATGGCAGAATCTCTGGTGTCACCCCAAGGGGAATTAAATAGAGTCAAGTTCAAATTAGTTAATGACGACCAGGGATTAATGAATGAAATTTTAAATTTTTAGTTCAATCTTAACCCTAAGAAAGAAAATCCGAAAAATTATTTTCAAAGTACTTTATCGCCTGTATCCTATTCTCCACCTCAAATTTACTGTAAATAGCTTTCAAATGAAATTTCACTCCATTCAGTGAGATATTTAGGATGGTCGCAATATTTTCATAAGTCTGGCCGTCAGCTAATAATTTCAATATATCTAATTGCCTTGGCGTTAGTTTTTCAACGGTATTAGATTCTTCATGAACACTAGGTTGATGGTGATGGACTAATTTTTTTAGAATTTCAGGAGAAAAAAATAAACTTTCTTTTCTTGTCAAAAGATCCATAAAAAAATCATCATTATTTTCTATTATGATATAACCGGTAATTCCCGATTTGAGTAAGGTTAGTAATGTTTTAACGTTACAATCTGGTCCAAAAAGAATAATCTCCGTATTTGCTTGTCTTTTTCTTAATATTTTTAATTGAGCATAAAGTTGCTCATTTATTTTTACGGGTGTTTCAATCAGCAGATAATCTAACATGGTTCTTTTAGGAATAATGTCCAAAAAAGCATCCAAATGTTGAGCCTCTCCTATGATGTAAACGTTTGGAGAGGAATAAAGTCTTTTACGGATTTTTTCAAAACATTGCGATTTGTTGTTATGTATAAGACCGAATCTTTCCATCACTTAGTATTTTTCAACAAAATACATTATAAAAAAAATGAATATAAATACTCATAGAGGGATTAATAACAAACTAGATTAATATTCAGTAAGAAAAGAATTAATAAATTACTTAAGTTTCGGAGTTGATGAAAAGTTGTATTTTTTAACATAAATCATTGAATGTTATTTGGTTAATAGCAAATTTACAAATCTGCTAAAAAGACAATTGCATAAACTTATTAAATACCTTTAAAAAATTTTTGGTAAGTTAAATAACTCAGCAAGGTTATTATTTTATTGAATTTAATACCAGTTGAGAAGTTATTTAGGTCAAATGGATAGGAAATGAGATAAACAAATGAAAAGATGGTTTGAAATTCATTTTGCCAGCATTATATATTTTTACAATATGGTAGGATAATTTGCTCTGAATTTAATAAATTACTTCTTAAAAATCGAAACGATTTGATGTCTGGTATTTACTTCCAGTTTCTTATATATATTCATGATATGATATCGAACTCCGTGAATGGTAATATTCATCATGGACGCAATTTGGTTGTAGGTAAGTCCATCAACCAAAAATTGAACCAGTTTGGATTCAATTTCTGTCATTTTTTCAAATTCTTTATGATTCTTTCCAGGATTTTGAAAATAGCCAACAATTCTCCTGGCAACACTGGCACTAAGCGGGCTGCCGCCTTCCTCTATACTGTCTATCAGTTTATCCTCTAGTTCTTGTAAAGAAATTCCTTTTACCAAATATCCGATAGCTCCTCTGCTGATAGCTTGAAAAATTCGGTCATTATCCAGTACAATGGAATGAATGACTATTCTTGCCTGTGGAAATGCCTTTCTTATTTGAGGTAACCCATCAATACCGCTTAAGTAAGGTAAATTTAAATCTAGTATAATAACATCTATGTTAGCGTTTGTTTTTGAAAACTTAACTAGCCTGTCCACCTCATTTGTCTCAAAAACAACATTGATTTTGTCGGAATGGTCAAAGTGGTTTCTAAAACTTTTGACAACATTGGGATCATCTTCTACAATGGCTAACTGGTACATAGTTTTATACATTAATTATAATTCTTCAAATTAAAAATTTAAAATTGGATAAAAATAGTTTTAAATGTTTATTACTAAAACTAAATTAGTATTTAGTTTTCATTGCTTAGGTTTTTACAGTTATGGAAACAATAAAACAGTGTGATTCATTTTTAAATTCAATATTTGCCTTCATTCTTTTGGCCCTTTTTTTCATGATGTTTATACCATGTCCGGATGAAAATGTTGTCAAAGATTTACTTGGGAAGGTATTCATAATTTCCAGATTTAAATAATTTTTTTCATAATTAATATGAATAAATACTTCTGACTCAGGGGCATGTTTTAAAATATTTTGGAGGGCCTCTGTGAAAATCATCATCAATTGGTGTCTGATACTTAGCGTTAAACTTTTTTCTGTCGGAATATAAGGACTCATTTCATAGACCACTTTAACTCCTTTTTCTAACAAATATTTATCGCTATAATCCTGAAATCTTGTAATTAAATCTTTGAATTTCTGTTTCCCTAAATCAATGGCCCAGATAATATCAGAAATGGCTAAGTTGATTCGACCGCATTCCTTGATAATTTGGTTTAATTCATTAGAAAGGGAATCTTCTTTATTCTGCTCCTGAGTTAATAATTTATTGACTCTGTAATTAATGGAAAAAATCATGCTTCCCATTCTGTCATGTAAATCCTCTGCAATTTCAAGCCTTATATTATGTTCTTTTTCAAGTTGGTTCAATTTATTTATGACAAGAAGATAAAGAATAAAGAAGATAGATAAAAGTAATAGTAGGATAACGAAAGTTTGTTTATACCAGACAGGTTGCTGAGTGATTTTTAAATAGACTATATGACCATTCCAACCAGAATAGCTGGACCTCATCTGAATTTTTAGGGTATATTCTCCCTGGGGTAATTTATTATACTGAATGGGATTTTGACCTTTTGTGTATTGCCACCTGCTATCATATCCGGTTAATTGATAGCGATAAGTTTGATTTTTAAAGTCAAAATAATCATTTCCTCCTAAATAAATTTGTAAGGGAGAGTGATGCCATTTAAGAATGATGGGATTATTTTGTGAAAGTACCTTTTCTCTCCCTTCTTTACTGTCAAATATTTTTATCTCAGAAATGAAGGGCAGTGGTTTTAAGGTATTAGTAGATATTATATCATTGGGATTAAAAAAAGTTACCCCCTCTGTTCCGCCGAAGTAAATCATCCCATTTTTCACTTTCTGATGGGAAATAGTATTGAATTCATTTCCTGGTAATCCATCATTGATATTAAAATTATTTAGGGTCTTACTGCTTGTATTAACTAAAGAAATGCCGTTTGCAGTACTCAACCATAAATTTTTGCCGCCATCAGATGAATAAATGGCGTAGATTTCATTGGATGGAAGACCTTCTTCTATGCTTAGTTTTTCTAATACTTTATTAGTAAGAGGGTCAAATAATATGACACCCACCTGATTTGTTGATAACCATAATTGCCCATTTCCGGTTCTAAAAATATGATTAATTCTGATATCTATATCTGACTGTATTTTATTTACTGCAAAATGATTTGGCAGCCATCCTTTATGTAAGTCAAATAGAAGCAGCCCATGGTCCGTTCCAATATAAAAGGAACTTGAATCACGTTTTAAGAAATCAAATAGCTGTAAATTTTTGTTTGGATATTCAAATGGCAGCGGGTTTATGCTGAGGTTTTTTGGATTAATCTGATAAATGGTAGCATCTCCTGTAAAAATTAAATCCCGGTTTTTATCATAGTAAGCGCCCCTAAACCCCAAGCCGCTGGAACTTAACATTAAACTTTCATCGTTAATTACCTTATTTTTTTTAATGTCAAAGATACCAAATCCTAAATAATTTTCCATGGTGGTAAATAGCGTATCTCCTTTAATATGAACGGGCTTAAAGCAAACATTAAAATTACGACCTTGCAGCGGCAGCTGCCTTGTTTTTTTTGTCTTAATATCCCATTCAAAAAGACCTGAATAGGAGCCAATAATCATGTTTCCATTATTTTTTTCAAGGATTCCTCTGGTACTAATTCCTACTAATTCCTTAAGCTTATTAAATTTAACAGTTTTCTCTTTTAATAAAATAATCCCATAGCCGGTTCCAATCCAAATCGTATTTAAATTATCCTTAAAATATTTAATTTCTATTTTGCCAAATTTCATAAAATCTTTGTATGGGAAACCGGGTAATTGAATGATATCAAAAATAGGTATGCCATCTTTGGGAAAACCTTTTAAAAATTGGCCCTCCCTGGAAAACTGAATAGGTAGCCTGAGGTTGTTTAAATTGAAATAATTCACTCCAATGACCTCCCCTTTGAGATTTATAATTTGCTGAAACCAATTAATACCTGGCTTCACATTTAGAAATAACCCTTTATTTAGTTTAGCCAAATTGATATTTTCAAGAAGCAGGCAAAGCCCATTGATATCCATGAACCAAATTCGCTTATGATTATCCTCCATAATCTCAGATATTTCATACCTATGTTCTGTAAACAGCTTAAAATTATCCACATCTCCTCCTTTTGAAAATAAGATTTTTCCGCCATAACTTGCCCAAAGGTTGCCTTGGTAATCTTTATACAAGGCACTTATTTTGTGGTATTTTAATATTTTCTTTTTGAAACCAGAAATAGGATTAAAAACCAATATTCCATCAGAACCTGCAAGGAGTATATTGCCTTGATGATCGGAAACTACATCAAAAATTTCATTATTCCTGTTCACAACAGGGATGGTGTTATCTTCAAATCGGGTGGTAAACTTATAGCCATCAAATCGAATTAACCCTTTGTCCCGGGAACCAATCCAGATAATGCCCTTTTCATCTTGGGTAATACCCGTTATAATTCTTGAGGGGAGACCATCATTTATACCTAGATATTTTGAAAAATATCCATTTAAAATATCGGCAGAAAATAAAGGATGAAACGAGGAAAAATAGAAAAACAGGAAAATCCATCGAATTAAAGGTGCTTTCATGGGTAGTTTTTTTCGAAGGGTAATGAAAAAGTATCACTAAAGTAAGAAAACAAATTTATTGTATTTAAACTAAATGATTATCTATTCAAGCTTCCCTTCAACATCATTTTTATAAATTATATATTCAAAAAAGTTAAAATGTGTGTTTGTTTTTTTAAATCTTTGTTTTAATGATTTGTAATATTTAAATAATTGAAAATCAACATATTAGTATTTTTATATGTATATTATTAATATATGAAAATATTATTTTGTTTTGTTAACTACCTTTTTGGGTAGGGTTTTCCGGGTCGGAACTTCATTGATTTGTAGGAGCAAAAAATGGTATAACCTCTCAATCTACAAAAAATGAAGATCTCGAATCGTATGTTCGTGCTGACTTGCAGCGTCATTCATTTAACTATTTCAGTACTTACTGGACAAGAATGCTTTGAAACCCATGCTACAAAATATCAGGGTGGGTTTCACAGTAATATTATGATTCGACCCGATAACAAGGTAGTTGTTTGGGGTGATCCAACGCCCATGGGGATTAGATATTCCCCTACATTAATACCCTTAGCTTATGGTGGAGCAGATGGAACACCCATTGAGGTGGGTACTGCGGGTTCACCCTTTAATATTCCGCAATGGGGAAATAACTCCATGTTTATTCGGACTACAACTAAGTTTTATGGACATGGTACTGCATTTTTACCAGCTGTTTTTAACGGTGGTCCAATGCTCTCAGGAACTACTTTACAGGATTTAACCTCTCAGTTACCTCCTGGAGTGGCCGTGGGGGATATTTTAAACATGATTATTTCTGTGGAAAATATCTCTTTAATCACCCGATCAGGTGATTTGTGGACAAAGACTACAAACGATTTTCTCGTATTTGGAAATGGTTCCACCAGTAATCCAAATAGAAAAACCTGGTTTAAGGCATCTATTTCCAAAGTTAAAAAATATGCAGCTTTTAGGGGGGCTGCCATTGCCCTGACAGAAAACGGGAATATATATGTTTGGGGAGCAGGTGTTCAACTTGGTGATGGGACGGCTGCCAGAAATTATAATATTCCAACCTTATTAGACAATTTTTACTATGACAGTAAAACGGCTATTGATATAGCCTGTGTGAGTGGTCCTAATTTTTATGTTCATACCAGTGATGGAAGGGTGTATAGCTGGGGAGGAAATGGCGTTTCACAGGGAAATAATGGAACAGCTTCTAACAGACCTAGAACGATAAAACAATGCGGTGGGGGTGACCTTTCCGATATAGTTAAAATAGACGGTGCCAATGAAAGTACATTGTCCTGTATAGGTTTTTTGAACTCAGATAATACGCTCTTTAATTTGGGCGAAAATAGTTTTGGTATGTTAAGTGGCTCAGCTAACTATACCTGTCCATTGAGAGTAACTACCGAAGTGTTTCGCGATTTCACTTATGGAGGACATTACACGGTAGGATTTAAATTGAACTCTTGTGGAGAAGGATTATACTGCTATTGTGGTCATCGTGTTAATGGTTCTATTGGGGATGGAAGTACAGGTTCAGGTGGAGTTTCAAGTTACCTTTGTTTGAAAGGTATTTTTGAGTTTTATTGTCTGCAAAGCGCTTATGACTATGGCGATGCACCAGCAACCTATCATAACGGAAATACCCCTAAAGCGGGAATGAATATTACTTTAAGTTTAGGGAATACCAGAGATTTTAATCCAGGTCCTGTCCCTGTTGCGGCTGGAGCCGATGCTGGAGGTACTGCTGGTGACGGCGCCGACGAGGATGGCTTAGTACTTCCTATACCTATCATAGAAGAAGGTTCTTCCGACAGTATGATCCTTCAGGTAAAAGTTAAAAACCAAACAGATTGTGATGCCAATCTTTATGCCTGGATTGACTGGGATAAAGATGGGAAATTTGAAAGTACAGAAATTGCACCCGTTATTACATCAAAACATAGTGCGTTAGCAAGTACAACTTATTTCCTTCGCTTTAAAGCTCCTGGTACCCAGACAGCGGGACGAACTTATTTAAGAATATTTTTATCTAAGACGAATCTCACTGATAATGCAAACACAGCAGCCATAGATGAAAGATCTATCGGTGTTTCTTCTGACGGTGAAATAGAGGACTATGGGATTATGATTTCCCCACAACCTGACGGTCCCCCCATTATTACCGCTCAACCTGTTGGTGCTGATAAATGCCTCGGTTTAGCACATACCCTTTCTGTAAGTATCGACGAGGCGAAAAGCGGAAGAGTAAAATATCAATGGCAGAAAAAAGCCATTGGTGCTAATGATAGTACCTATACTGATATAGCCAATGCAACGACCAATTCTTTGGTTTTTGCTAAAGTAGCAGCAGCCGACGAGGGTACTTATCGGTGTAAGATAACCAATACCTTTAAAACCAATCGACCAGGAACTACTTACTCAAATCCTGTGAATATAAAACCGATAACAACGGCTGAATTTAAGTTTTAAAACCCTCTGCAAACGGCATAATTGAGAAAATGATGAAAACTACCACATTACCATCCACAACTAATATGAATTCTTTATCCAATCAGAAAAGAGCGAAAATCCTGACAGGATGGCTCTTTATTTTGTTTCCATTCTTTATTTTTGGTCAAACCTGGACAGGTAACGTCAGTGATGACTGGAACACAGGAGGAAACTGGACGGGAAATGCAGTACCAGGCATAACTTCTACATCGGTAACCATACCATCAACGGTAACCAGCGGGCGTTGGCCAAAATTAAGCGCAGATGCCACGGTTGGAATTCTTACCATGAGTTCTGGTTCTCAGTTAGATGTAAATGGATATAAGTTGACGTCTCAATATGGAACCAATATAACCACTGCCGTCATTAATGATGCCAGCGGGGGATCAGGTCTTTTACTTGCAGGTACCACCGCATACAATGCTAACTTTAGTATTCAAAATTCCGTATTCCATGCTAAGGCACAAATTCAAGCAGGTGGTACTTCTACCGCAAACAGAACCTTAATATGGAGTTCTACTTTTAATAAACAATTAACCGTATTCAGTTATGGCCAAGCTTTCTTTTGGTTGGGTTCAAATGATGTGAATGGTGGCCTGGCGAATACCTTTCCCAATATTTATATCGACGATGTAATTGTTTACCACAGCGCTACAACCACTGCTACACAAATGGTTGTAGAAGTAGGAAATGCAGGTAAGAATGCCGTATTTAAAGGGGATTTAACAGTTTATATGAATTCCAATGCACCCTATTTTGGTCCTGGAACACATGGGGGATCCCATTCCATAGCAGGAAATTATACTTTTTATAAGCAAACTGGTTCGGGAGCGGTACAACTTGGGGCCAATAGTTATACTTCATCAGCTACCTTAAATATAACAGGTGATGTAATTTATGAAGTATTACCAGCGGCTACAACCAATATCACCTATTTAGGTGCGAATAATTCAAACGCCCTTGTTGGAAACGTTTCTGTGGGAGGAAAAGTGGATATGAGATTGATGTCCAGTACCGCAGGAACAGATGATTTTTTTCTTCGAAATGTAAATAACAGTACATACACAGGTCAGAAGGGGGATATAGTTTCCAAAGATGTTGGCCGTGTTGATTTAATAAACTGTAAACTGGAGCTTGATTCCCTTCATCTTGGAGGTGCAGACTATAACAGTATATTGGATAACACCCTAAACACGAACAGGGTATTTATTTCCCATAATGCGGCAGGAAGCAGAACCTTCATAGATGGTAATCGTATTTCAGGGGAAGTGCTTCTTAGACTAAATGTCGCTCCTGGAGGCAATGATTTTTATGTAAGTGGTTCCAGAGCACTTCCTGCAACTGGCGCAAAGGGGAATGCCTATCTGGGAAATGTAGCTATAGAACTTGGGGGCACCATTAATGGTCAAATGTCAATAGGACGATATGGTACTGATAGTATTTATGGAAATTTAACGGTAAGTAATTGGGGCATTGGCGATTTATTATTGAGCCCCGGTGCCAGCAGAGTCTATATAGGTGGTAATATGACCATGACACAGACGGGCACCAATCAAGGCTGGTTCTGGGTATCTCCCGATGGAAATGTGGAGATAAAAGGTGATTTATCCATTACCGCACCAAATGCAATCATAGATATGAATATGAATGCAGGAAAGAAAGTTATTGTGGGGGGTAAATTTAATTTCGATGGAAACCATACAGGAAGTCCTACCATGACATTTGTCAACCTTGAGGTTGGAACCAATGGGGGTGTTTTCAAAACAGGTGCTAAAGCGACGGGAGGAACCACGTCCTCGGTCGGACCAGGAAAGCTTATCATAAGAAATAGTATCCTAAGAGATAGTATTTATGAAATTTATGATATAACCAATGCAGATATATACGACAACCAGTTTTTTGGTGATTCCCTGTATCTCGACCAAACAGGTGGGGGAAGTTATACATATATAGATGGTAATAAGTTCAATGTCAGGTCCTCTGCTTTTGGTATGGATATCATAAATTCGTGGACCTATTTTCAATCAGGACAAAGGGCTTCCGGTACGCATTTAGGTAATGCCTATCGAGGGAATGTTTATGTAAAAACGGCACCTACCTCTTCGACCGTTTATTATAATAGCCATTGGGGAAGATTAGCAATGGACTCTATTTATGGTAATTTTACCGCCGATATGAAGGATCTCAGTCAGCTTTGGTTTGCTTGGGAAAACGCAACCAATAGCAAGATTTGGATCGGTGGAAATGTGGATGTCAATGTCCCGGGTACGGCACAAACCGGCGCTTTCAATGTTACCACAGGTAATGTAACCGTAGTTGGTAATCTCGATGTTTTCTTGCCCAGAGGTACCATAGATTTTACACCAACGTCGCCCAATAAATTTACTGTTGGGGGAAGTTTCTCATTTGATGGGGGTGTCCTTAATGATGTGGTAAGCTATGACTTCCAGTTCTTTGAAGTTGGAACCGGAGGGGGAACTATAAAAACGGGTATAAAAGCAACCGGTGGCAGTGGAGGAAGCAATGGTCCGGCAGATCTTAATATAAGAAATAGTACCCTTCGGTTTGGACTTGCCGAATTTTATGGGATCAATAGATTTGATATCCTCGACAATAAATTCTACGGTGATTCCCTTTTTGTCGAGATAAATAATGATGGAAATGTTAGCTTCCTTGACGGAAACTTATTTGATGTTAAGGGAGTAACTATATCCTCAAATCGAAAATTAAATACAGATTGGCTCTATATAAATTCAGGTGCCAGAGTGAATAATAGTACTTCTAATGCAAAGGGCAACACCTATAAAGGAAACCTGCGAGTCCTTAATTTAGGAGATTATACCGGAAGTGCTGCCCTATCTTTCAGACTGGGTTCAGGTGCCACTGATTCCATCTATGGAAATGTAGATGTTTTTATGGAGGACTATAGTCAATTTTTCTTTTCTCCAGCATCAGCATCCTTAAGTAAAGTTTGGATTGGCGGTAACTTCAGCTTTTTAAATGATAATCCTATAGTAGGTTATTTACACGCTTTAACCGGTGCGGTAACTATTAAAGGTAATATGGATGTAAAGGCACCTTCCTGGGTTGACCTAAGTTTCACACCCGATAGTCCAAATAAATTCATTGTCGATGGTACTTTTAATTTTGACGGCAATGTGAATAGCAATTATGCTATGGATTTCCAATTCTTTGAGGTTGGAAAATCAGGGGGAACCTTTAAAACAGGTTCAGCAGCGACAGGCGGCATTGCTGCATCGGTGGGACCTGGAAAGATATCCATTAAAAATAGTATTTTTAGAAATACTCAATACGATTGGTATGGTGTAGATCATGCCGACTTATTTGATAATCAGTTTTTTGGTGATTCCTTGTTTATGGACCAGACCACGGGTAACTGGACGCTCATAGATGGAAATATCTTTAATATCCGGTCAACAGCCTTTACTTCAAAAATTCTGAACACATGGATTTACTACCAATCAGGTTCCCGGATTGCCAATAATATTACAGGTGCTAAAGGGAATGCCTATAGAGGTAATCTTCGTTTTGCTCAGCTAAACAACGCTGCTAATAATTATATTCAAGCTTATGTAGGTTTTGGTGCTATGGACTCTATCTATGGTACTTTGTGTACCGATTTTAGAGATTTTGGTTATCTATATCTTGCCCACGCTAATGCCAATCTGAGTAAAGTTTGGGTAGGGAGAGATATGAAATTAACATCTCCCACCTCGGGACAACTTGGATATCTCTATGCTACCACGGGTCAGATAAACGTAGTTGGTAACATGGATGTAAACTGGAGAAGGGTCGATGTGGATATTACACCTACCTCTCCAAATAAATTTCAGGTTGGTGGATTTTTCAACTTTGATGGAAACGACTTAGGCGATCCAGCCATGGAATTTCAATTTTTCGAAGTAGGCACAAAAGGGGGTTCCTTCCTGACAGGTGATGCATCCAAAAATGGAACAATACCATCAAGTTATCAAGGTCCTGCAAACTTGAATATTCGCAATTCTATATTTAAAAATGACACCATAAAAACCTTTGGGGTTAATGAATTCTCTCTATTCGATAACACCTTTGAAGGCAGTCTGGCTCATTTTCAAAAAAACACCACCGGTTTTTCTTTTGCCGATGGAAATAAGTTTAATGTGGATTCTACCGTTTTCGATTCTCGCGTAACTTCAGGTCAATTATGGTCTGGTACCAGAAATACAAGTGTGACAGGTGGAACTAAAAATACCTATAAAAATTTAACCTTCCTCTCCAGTGGTTCAGGTGCCAGTAATTTGAATACAGGTATTTCCATGCATGGTTCGGATAGTATTTATGGAAACTTAAATGTCTTTTTTAAAAATACGGATAAGTTCCATATGGGCTATTTAGTAGGGGGTTATACAGCTAAAACGAATATTACAGGCAACTTCAATTTTACCCACACTGGAAATACCCATCAAAGTGATGGTAATATTTCCGCACAATATGGAAATGGCGTTAGGATTAATGGTAATGCCAATTTCGAAATTGGAACAGGACGAATTGATATTGGACAGATAAACAATCAGAAATTTATCATTGATGGAACCTTAAATATTAATACAACAACTCAATCTACCGCACCTGGGTTGAATTTGGCTCGGGTGGAAGTGGGAACTAAGGGAGGTACTATCCGAATGAATGCCGTTGGTGTAACCAATTTATACAATAACATCCTTCAAAATACAGAAATGTTCTTGAACCAAATCAATACAAGTACGGTTCAGGACAATAGAATTTTAACGGATACTATATCCTTTGGATATATTGGGGGTAATAATAATATCAATGGTAATACCATGCGAGGTGGTACTCAATTGGTCATGCAAACCCCAAATACCATTTACGTTTATTCAGGTAATGCGGCCAATAAAGGAAATAATTATCAAAGTAATTTACTGTTAAGAAGTAGTATGACCTCTGGTACGCAGCAGATTTTCATGAGTAATGCGGCAGTAGACACCGTAGGTGGAAATATAACATACTTTACAGATAATTTCCCATCACGTTGGGTTTATCATCATGCAACTAATCAGTTTATCCTAAATGGTACTGTAGATCAGCAGGTTACATCTACCAATAGTGCATTAATAAACAGATGGAGTGGCATTAATGTAAACAAACCATCGGGAAAGGTTATCATGAATAGTCCAATCATTGTAGATGGAAATATCCATTTAACCAGAGGGATAGTAGAAACAAAACCGACGGCAAAATTAACCTTCTTGCCAGGCTTTTTAGCCAACGGGCCAAGTAATTTGAGTTATGTGGACGGCCCCATGGTAAAACAACTGGCTTCCAATGAAATATTTACCGCTCCTTCAGGTAAAAATGGGTTTTATGCTCCGGCAAAAATTACAGTTGGCGCCAATACAGGGAATAATTTTGATATTGAATTTAAACGAATAAGTCCTATTGCTACGTTTGGATCTACGTTTGAGGATCCGATTAAAATCATTAGCAATAAAGAATTATGGCAAATAGACCGGTTAGCTGGTTCTGCTGCCGCAACCATTGATTTGAGTTATAATGCAGCCAGAAATGGGGCTAATTATATCACAGATCCTTCTAAGATTTTTGTAATGAGACATAATGGCTCCTTCTGGGAGAACGAGGGGCGTATTGGAAATACAACAGCTACCTCTCCGTTAAATAGTTTCATTCAGGCAAATAACGTGACACAGTTTAGCCCATTCACTCTGGGTTCAAGCGATGATACTCAAATTGATGAGGGCTTACCTCGTTTTGTTACCCATCCTGTCAGTGAAACAGTCTGTGACAGAGAAGTAGTAACACTTAAAGCTGTTTCCAGAGATCCACTGGCAACGTATCAATGGTTCAAAGACGGTGTAGCCATAAATGCAGCTACGGATACCATCCTGAGAATAACCATTTCAGGACTTGCTAATGCAGGAACATACTACAGTAAAGCAACTAATGCAGAGGGATCGTTAAACAGTCTTACGGCCGTTTTAACCTGGATTTCCACACCGCCAAAAGCAGTAACCTTAACCAATGGTTCTGCTATCGTGTGCGAAGGGGAAACAGTAAATATAAAATTGGGCACAAAGCCACAATATATTAAATGGTATAAGGATGGCCAATTAATCGCTGGTGCCATCGATAGTGTATATCGGGCTACTACTTCAGGTGCCTATTACGCAGTAATGGAAGATTCGATAGCGCCTCGTCAAAAGGTTGGACCAACCAATACCAGCTTCAGTACTTCTGAAAATAATACCACCATTAC
>JAIYCH010000058.1 GCA_027488135.1 Saprospiraceae bacterium
AAACGAATAAAGACCAAACTGACGAATCTAATCAAGCTTGGGGTAAAGAAATCCAAAGCTTGGGAATGGGCGAACTCAAGGAAGGGCTACTGGCACTTGGCCAATAGCTTTATACTTGCTACGTCCATCACCACAGAGAGACTACGACAAGCAGGATTCACATTTTTCTCCGACCAATACCAAAAGGTTAGAATCATAACTTAAAGAACCGCCGTATACCGAACGGTACGTACGGTGGTGTGAGAGGACAGGTAGGGAAATAATCCCTACCTTCCTACTCGATTATATTTAGTCTGAGTTTTTATTTTTTTTGTAATTTTAATGGTACGGTTACCATTTTATATGCAAGTAAGACCATGGGGCCGCGCGATAAACTGTTGAAATCAACAGTGGAGAATTTTGAATCTAATAAGAATTTAAAAAAGATTTAATCAACGTGGTAGTTGGAATAATAGCTCAAACTACTGTTATGTGCTACCTGTTTTTTAATGATTAAGGAAGATAGAAATGCCTTTCTTACTGCTTTTGCCATAAACGATTATAATGAACTTAATTATGAATATTTTCAAAACTTCTATTCCATTGGGCAGATATATTTGCCTCTTTTATTTTATTTTCTCTTTTGAATCCACCCTTTTAGGCCAGGATAAACCCAATATTCTATGGATTTCTGCAGAAGATATGAGTCCAAGACTATCTATGTATGGTGATAACACGATAAAAACTCTCAATATAGAGCGATTAGCCAGAGAAGGTATCGTTTATGAAAATGTTTATACTACCGCTGGCGTTTGCGCTCCAAGCAGAAATGCAATCATCACTGGTTCATACCAAACTTATAATGGGGGACATAATATGAGAACCTTAAACAATACTTATCCGGAACAGACAGGCCTTCCAAAATCATATAGTGTTGTTATGCCGCCTGAGGTAAAATGTTTTCCAGAATATCTTAGAGCTGCAGGTTATTATACCACCAATAATAATAAAACGGATTATCAGTTTGAGGCGCCACCCACTGCATGGGATGAGGTTTCTAACAAAGCTACTTGGCGAAACAGACCTAAAGGGAAACCATTTTTCAGTGTCTTTAATTTTAATACCACCCACGAATCTCAGATTTGGGCCAATGCAGATAAGCCACTAAGCGTTGATCCTTTGAAAGTGTTTTTACCTCCTTTTTATCCGGATAATTTAGTTGCCCGAAAGGAAGTGGCCAGGCAATATTCCAATATTTCAATACTGGATGAAGAAATTGGTGCTTTATTAAAAAAGTTGGAAGATGATGGGCTACTCGATAATACCATTATCTTTTTTTGGACAGATCATGGCGATGGATTACCTTTTTTTAAAAGGGAAATTTATAGAAGAGGTCTGCATGTACCTTTAATTGTTAGATTTCCCGATGGGAAAAAGGCTGGAAGCAGAGATGCGAGATGGATAAGTTCCATCGATTTTGCTCCAACGGTTTTATCATTAGCTGGAATTGAGCCACCTGGAAAACTGTCAGGAAAAGCCTTTTTAGGCAAATATGCATCAAAAAATGGACGAGAAATGGTCTTTGCAGCCAGAGACCGGCTCGATTCTCATTATGACAGAGTCAGAACGGTGTTGGCTCCGAAATATCAGTATATCAGGAATTATTATCCAGAATTACCAAGATATATGGATTTGGAATACAGAAAACAACAGCCCCTCATGAGGGATTTATTAAAACAAAAAGAAGAAGGTAAGTTAACTGGTTTTCAAAATTTATGGTTTGAAAAAACAAAACCTTCTGAAGAACTTTATGACTGGGAAAAAGATCCCTTTGAATTAGTTAATCTTGCTCAAGATCCTACATACGTCAGGATATTAGTGAAAATGCGAAAGCAACTGGATAAATGGCAACAAGATTTTCCAGATAAAGGGGCAATTCCTGAAAAAGAGTTAATTGTTGGTTGGTGGCAAGGGAAAAACCAACCACCTGTAACTGCCTTACCTAAAATGACTATTAATGCAGAAAAGTTACATATTTCTTGTTCCACGGTGGGTGCCTCTATTGGTTGGAGAAGCAAAGGAGAAAAATCCTGGAATGTTTACACTGAGCCAATTAATCTGCCAAATCAAACGATAGAATGTGTTGCTATGAGAATAGGATATCTGTCAAGTGAAATAGTCACTTATTGATATTACTATAGCCAAGCTCCAGATAAAAATATCGGGTGCTTGGCTAGTTTTTATCTTATTTGAATGATTTTTAACAGCTTTTTATTCTTAAATTTTTAAAGATAACCCAATAATAGTATTGAAACCGGGTGCCACGATGCCAGAACTATAAGTTCTATACCTTTGATTTGTTAAGTTTTCAAGGCCAATATTTAAGGTGGTAGATTTAAAAACGGTAATCATTCCTTTCATATTCAAGGTGTACCAGTCTGGCGAATAAGGCTTTCCATTTTCATCGCTGGCATAAATGGCTGGTTTTTGACGCTCTTCTTCATTTAAATTTTCATAAGAAACGGAGGCACTGTAAACGGCATAACATTGAAGATGTATTTTTCCTTTTCTATAACCTAACGTACTCAATCCAAAGGCAGGTGCTGCATGTCGGGAATTAGTTGTCGCGCCATTGTTCAGTTCTTCTTTACCAATCTGTACATTATATCTGCTGGAGAGATAAAAACCCAAGGGCAGATCGAGTTCGAAACCGGCATGAAAACCATAAATTTCGGCAAAAGCGGCATTCTGAATACTATAGGCTTTACTCATTTTGCCGTTATAAAGAATACTATCTTTTCCTTCCACCGTAGTAGCCCTGCGAACCATCGCATTTTTAAGATAAGTATAATATCCAGTAAGATCTATTTTTAGCGCATTTCCAAATAATTTTGAAAGGTTTATTTCACCATTATAGGCTATTTCAGCCGTTAAATCAATATTTGGAACAACCACTTCACCCGATACAAAATCAAATAATTTACCCATATCATCTACATTGGGTGCCCGAAAACCTGTTGCTGCATTGAGGCTTATTTTGGTTTTATCGTCAGGTGAAATGACAAGTCCTGCATTACCACTAAAGGCACCGTTCTGGATATTCGTTGTTTTAAATGCAAAAGGGAAAAAGGCCAGATTCCGCGAAAAATCAGCCTCCATGTTAAATAAATTATATCGAATACCCAGTTGTGCGGTATATTTTTTTGAAACAGGATATTGGTAATTTCCAAAAATGGCGTAGCTATTCCACCGTGCCTGCGGATACCGGTCGGCGACTAAAATGGCCGCACCTGTTTGTATGTTTTTAGCCGTTGCCTGAGAACTGACTTTGTTCCCAACAGATTCCAGACCATAATAAAGAATGCCTTTTTGTAACGTTTTTTTCAAATCGATATTGATAGAAAGGGCATTTACCTTCTCAACTTGCGTCCTTAATCTATATCTGTTGCTTCCCGAAAAATTTCTGTCTATTCTGCTTTCTTCAAAATATTGATGGGCGATGCGAAATGTTAAAGCATCATACAAGAGATTATCCCCAAGATGTTGAACTGAAAATTGATTCATTTGCCAAATCTGTGGCCCATAATTCCAAACAGCTGAAACAGGCATTCCAGCAGTATTCACCTCTATCAGCCGATCATATCGTGGATAGGAAGTGGTAGCAGAACGATGAAAACCATATTGAATTTCCCATTTTTCTGAAGGCTTATACAAAAGCTTTTGCATTACATTTTGTTGATCATAGCCGGAAGGAACTTGAACTCGTGGATTAGCATTTTGAATAATTTTATCCATATTTTCGACCTGATCTACATAGAATGGCCTCAGATAACTATCTGGTCCATATTTTCCCATTTTTAAATCTCCAAATTGGTTAAAGCTAAAACTGG
>JAIYCH010000037.1 GCA_027488135.1 Saprospiraceae bacterium
AACACTCCAATTGGTCATGAGACCTAGCCTCAATGAGTTTATCTTTAAGCAATTGGCTTACAATGACTCCTGCTCCATGGTAGCGCAATCCACCAGCATGAATGGGAGCGGGAACGAAATTATGTCCTAAAGTGTACATAGGAAGGAGGGGTGTCATGCCTACGGTATCTCCAAAATCGTACCGAAAAACGCCACGAGTTAACTTCGGGCAGCTCGCTGGTTCGGCGGCAATACAACGAATATTCTTCCCTTCTTCTAAATTTAAACGAAGGAAGGGAAAGGAAATTCCGGCAAAATTAGAGCCTCCACCAAAAGGTGCCACAACGATATCTGGCATATCACCTGCCATTTCCATTTGTTTTACTGCTTCTTGTCCAACAATCGTTTGGTGCATTAATACATGATTCAAAACACTGCCTAAAGCATATTTTGTGTGCTCATCAGAGGCTGCTCTTTCAATGGCTTCGGAAATGGCAATCCCTAAACTACCCGGAGAATTGGGGTCCATATCTAAAATACTGCGGCCTGCCTGGGTATGGTTCGTAGGAGATGAATATACTTTGGCACCCCAGGTATTCATCATTAATTTACGATAAGGTTTACTGTCATAGCTAACTTTTACCATGTATACTTCACATTCAATACCAAAGTGCTGGCATGCAAAGGATAGGGCAGAACCCCATTGACCTGCACCAGTTTCGGTAGTGATTCTTTTTACTCCTTCCTGCTTGTTATAATAGGCCTGGGGAACGGCTGTATTGGGTTTGTGAGAACCAGCAGGACTTACTCCTTCATATTTATAATAAATTTTTGCGGGCGTGTCCAATGCTTTTTCCAATTCATAGGCTCTGTAAAGAGGCGATGGACGCCAGATAGCGTATAAATCTCTTACCTCATCAGGTATTTCAACCCATTTTTCAGCCGTTACCTCCTGTTTAATAAGTTCCATAGGAAATAATGGGGCTAACGCTTCCGGACCAATAGGTTGTAATGTGCCGGGGTGAAGTGGTGGAAGCGGTTTATTCGTCATACTGGCAGTGATATTATACCAATGTTCTGGCATTTCTTTTTCACTCAAAATAAACTTTCGGGTTTTCATAGTTTTTACGTTTAATGATGAATATTTTTATTATCTAATTTAATCATTCTATTTTGGTTTATTAATCTTTTTCATAAATTCTTGCTCATTTACTTACTATATTTGCATTTTTTACGACTAAAATGTTTTAAATTATCATTAAAGTTTATTTGAAGGAAAGTGGCGCACTAAATATGGTTCTAGCAACGTTAAGTTTTGCCATCATGGGGGCGTTAACCAAGTTACTGGGAAATAGATACCCTTCCGTAGAATTAGTTTTTTTTAGAAATTTCATCGGATTAATTATTATTCTGCTATCGATATACCACAAACCAGTGATTCAAATAGGTGGCAAAATCACTTTATTGTTGTTTAGAGGAACTATTGGTGCGACTTCTTTATTCGCTTTTTATTATTGCCTTACTAAAATGCAGCTGGCCGTAGCAAATACGTATAATTTGACCTATCCTTTATTTATTGGCTTTTTTTCGGTTGTACTACTAAAAACACCGTTGTCCTGGAAGCAATGGTTGTCCATCCTATTAGGGTTTGCCGGGGTTTTATTTATTTTTAGACCTGACATGAATTATCCGGTAAAATATCATCTGGTTGGATTGTACAGTGGAGTGGGTACCTCATTAGGTTATTTGTCCATACATTACCTTGGGAAATATTACGAAAGACGAACTATTTTAGTTTCTTTTTTAGCTGGTGGACTCATTCTTAGTTGTTTTTCATTTTTAGTGAGTGCGTTCTATCAGAATCCATCCTATGATTTCTTTCTCGCCTCATTTATTATGCCTCAAGGATATGACTGGCTTTTAATACTATGCATGGCTGTCATTGCGTTAATTGGACAATCATTTGTAACCAACGCTTTTAGTTTAGGAAAACCAGCCGTTATGGGTACCCTTAATTTTTTACAAATACCTTTTTCATGGATAGCAGGTATGATGTTAGGCGATGCTAATTACAACCTTTATACCTATATTGGTATTTTCTTAGTATTATTAAGTGGAATTTGGATGTCCCAACTTTCGAATAATAGGTAAAGACCTGATTTTGTTAGATTTTTAAGATTAAAAAAAATAATCATGAAATTGATTTATTTCTTTCAAGTATTGGTTTTAGCTCTTTTGCTGGCTACTTGTGCCAAAAATCCAGTGACAGGAAAAAGGGAAGTGATGTTAATGTCAGAAACAGATGAAATAAAATTGGGAGCAGAGTCAGACCCGGAGATTCTTGCAGAATTTGGTGTGCTTGAAAACCCGGAACTTCAGGCATTTATTAATGAAAAAGGAAATGAAATGGCCAAAGTCAGTCACCGCTCTTCCCTTCCATTTCATTTTAAAATTTTGGATTCACCCGTAGTCAATGCTTTTGCATTACCTGGTGGTTATGTTTATTTTACCAGAGGAATCTTGGCGCATTTTAATAATGAAGCTCAATTTGCAGGGGTGTTAGGTCATGAAATTGGTCATGTTACCGCAAGACATGGAGCAAATCAATATAGTAAACAGATGTTGGCACAACTTGGTCTTGCGATTGGTTCAAGTATATCAAAAGAGTTGGAGTCTTTTGCGAACATTGCCGGGGCGGGTTTACAGTTGCTTTTTATGAAATTTGGTAGAGAGGATGAATCTCAATCTGATGAACTTGGGGTAGAATATGCTTCAAAAACGGGTAACGACGGTAAGCAAATGGCTGATTTTTTCAAAACATTAGATAAATTAGGTGGGGAAGGAGAAGGCAGAATGCCCGCCTTTTTAAGTACTCACCCAGCCCCTCTTGACCGCTTTGAAAAAGTGGGAGAACTTACAAAAGTATGGCAGGAAAAATTGCCAAATCAGTCCTTTTCAGTTAATAGAGATTCCTATCTGAGGAGAATTGACGGTCTGCCTTATGGGGAAGATCCTCAACAGGGCTTTGTGGAAAAATCAGTATTTTATCATCCTGCTTTAGCTTTTTATTTTCCCGTTCCAAAAGACTGGACCTTAACCAATGCCCCAGCTAAAGTTACGGTGACAGAAAAATCGGGAAAAGGATTGCTTATTTTTGATCTGGCCAAAGGAAATGATTTTCAAGTAGCTTTAAAAGAAACCTTAGATGCCAATGGATTAGAACTGGTGAAGGATAAAAATAGGCGCATTAATGGATTCCAGGCAATGGAAGCTGAGGTTAAACAAAAAGCACCTAATAGTGGGGCGGAGCCATTAACCATAAAATTAATCCTTATTCAAGATGGTGCTAAAATGTTTAGATTCCTTGCCATTGCCCAGGGAACTGATGTGAAAATTTTTAATTCTGCTATGGATAATGCAGTAGATGGGTTCAATAGATTAAATGATAAGGAAAAATTAAATAGACAGGTTGAGCGCATTCAAATAGTTAGTGTAAGGAGAAATGGAACGTTTGCAGAAGTGTTATCTGATTTTAAAATGCCCATCGCCAGGCATAAGGAATTAGCTATTTTAAATGGGATGGAACTAACAGATCGGGTATCTGGAAACATGCTCGTTAAGGTTATAAAAAATATGAAACCAGAATAATTCTTTGTTTGATGTTGAAATATATTGGTTTAGTCCTTTTTTTATGTAGTTTCTTTTCACTGAAAAGCCAGGAAATTAACTCCTCTTTGACCAGAGATACTGCGTTTATTTATAAGGGACAGCCCAAAGCAGCTTTGTATTTTGGAACGGATATTGGACAAAAGGCCTTCATACAACAATGGAAATTATTTCTAAAAGAAAAATTAAACACTACCTTAAAAACGGATGCCAAAAGTAAATCGGAGATAAGTTTTATCTCAAAAGAAATTCATTCTCTCAGTCTTTTCGGGGGTATTCCAACTACACTGCATGTCGCTTACATTAATATCCATAAAGATTCTTTGGTGTGGATATTATTCCCAAAGGAGGACGAGTTTTTAGAAAAATGGAGGGGTTTAGCCAATCAATTTTTAGTAGATAAATTACCCTTTTTGTATAACAATGAATTTGACATTTTAAAAAAAGATGTTCATTTCTTAGAAAAAGAACTGGACAGTTACAGGAATAAATTAATAAGTAATAGAAAATTGATAACTAAACTGGAGAAAGAAAATTTTTCTCTGGAAGGTTTAATCTTAGAAGAAGAGGATTCCCTACGGGAAATGATAAAGAAGTGGTCTGATAAGATGAAAAAGTGGGAGAAGTTAAGAGCGGTCCCCTGAATCATTTTTTACGGCTTCATAAATAAATCTCATGCCATCTAAAGTTAAATTGGGATCAATTACATAGAAAAAATCCTGCAAAGGGTGTAAAATTGAAGATAGCCCACCCGTAGCGATAACAGGAAATGGTTGTCCCAATTCATTTCTAATGGCCTCCACGGTATATTTTATAAGGCCAATGTAACCAAAAAGTACGCCACTCTGTATGGCATGTACTGTGTTTTTCCCAAGAACCGAATCAGGTAAAATAAGAGGTACCTCAGGAAGTTGGGCGGCGCCTTTAAACAGAGATAAGAGAGCCGTTTTTAATCCAGGGGCAATCGATACCCCTAAAACACCCGACGATTTACTCACGGTGGTAAACGTCAATGCTGTGCCAAAATCGATGACAATACTATCAAACGGATAACGATTGAAAACAGCATAGGCATTCGAGAGGATATCAGTACCTATCTCATCTTGTGCAATGATGCCCATTTTTAATGTTGGAAAGTGCTGTTTGCCAATGAGCATGGGCTCAATATTAAAATGCGATTTCAACGCATTTAGCCATAACGGGTTTAAGGAAGGAACTACGCTGCTAACTACAATATCTGTTATTTCTGTTGTTTTTATTTCCCTTTCTGCCAGTATTTCGCGCAAGGCATCGGTATAAAAATCTTTATCATCGAGCGGAGGATGAGAAGAAAATCTCCAGATTTCGCTCCAAACATTATTCTGCCAAATCCCCGTTACGATATTGGAATTGCCAATATCTACGGCTAATAATTTTCCGTTCATTCATCCATTTTTTATTCGACGTCCAAAATATTAAGATTATTTGGATTTAATACCGTTTAAGAACAAAAAGATAAGAGGCACAAATGGAAATAAAGTTAGGAGACATTTTAACGTATGTACCTTTTGGGTCAAATCTCTCAATATTTATAAGCCGGCAACAAAAGGGCCATTTCCATGGCCTATTTTCCTGATGCATCGGTATCTGCTATTTCCACAACGATAAGCCATTGGGGGTTTATATTATTTCTCCCCAGCGCGTCCATCCATGCTTGTTGAGCACTTTTAACTCGTTTCCCTCTTTTATTCCATATTTCTGGACTGCACAAACAGCCTAATGAGGGGGTACAAGGGAAATAGGATTCATTATTATACCATGTAGGATCAATCGTTGTGCCGTGAGCAATTATTTCTGTTCTACCCATTTTTCCAGCATCGTATGCATCCCAAAGGGAGGGAAAATTCTTTATCAAAGGATTTAGGAGGGTTTCATAGTTAAAAGGTGTTGCCTGACGCCCATCAAAAAATAAGGAATCATTTTCATAAGGCAGAATCATTTGTACGTTTTTTGTTGGACCAATCCATTCGTTTGAAGAATAGTCAAAACCGGTTACTCTGTATAGGCCCTGGGGGGTATTACCATTTGTGAGGTAATATGGCAGATTTGAAATAGATCGTGCCAGTTGTTCAAATTTTAGTGGGTTACCATTTTCAGCTGTTACCCACGCACCATTTTTTTTTCTAATCATAAGAAAGCCTGGTTTTCCCCTGTTTGTATATTGAAAACTACAGAGTATTTCTTCACCGGGTAAAAAATAATTATTAGAAAATGAATCAATGGTTGGATAAGAGATATTTCTGGCAGGCCATCTTTTTTTATAAGCCTGATACCAATCAGATGGATAAATGGGGTGATTTTCTGTTATCTCTGGAAAGAAATGCGCGACGGCAAGGTATTCCAGCGCCATGGCTTGATTTTTAGCATTGGCCAATGAAGGCCAGACGGGAATCATTTGGTGGCTAAATTTAGAAGGATAGAGCGTAAAGAGCATTTCCAGAAAAGCTCTTTGAAATTCAGCATCAAAAGAGGATAAATGATCAATAAAATATGGAATCCTTTCCTCCCATTTTGGAGGAGCGTAAAGCATTAGCTCCATGGCCCAAAAT
>JAIYCH010000105.1 GCA_027488135.1 Saprospiraceae bacterium
GAGAAGAACATCACAAATAATCTTAACAAAGAAGATATAAAAACCATTGATGTCCGGAAATCAGTTAATGGAGAAGAAATCATCATTGTCAACGGAATGCCACTAAACAAGTTGAAAGAAGGCAAAGCATTATTCGTTGCTGACAGCATTCATTTTTCACTGGATAAAATTTCATTTCAACCAGGCAATGTGAGATCTGCTATCACCAGCCAATTAATGAATGACCAGGTAATTGCCGACGAGAATAATTTCCAGATGGAACTAACTTCCAGTTATCTAAAGATAGACGGGAAAAAATATGTCGGACCTTTTCATGCCAAGTATTTGAAAATTTATGAATCAAATACGGGTTTAAAAATGGATTCCAAATCAAAAATTTCCATTTCTGGTAAGGAATAATGTGTTGAGTTTATAAATATATTAACTGGGAGGGTGTCTAAAAAGATAGCCTCCTTTTTTTATTTAAGTAAGTTAGCTACCTCTTTCAAACCATCCATTCTTAAATCAACCAGGTCAGGATTAAATATCTTGTCTGCATCGGAAGAAATCCAGATGGTAAACATGCCAAGATTTCTTCCAAACTGCATATCAGACATCGAATCTCCAATCATTACAGATTGTTTGAAATCAATATCAGGAAAATCCTGTTGTGCTTGTAATCCCATACCCACATTTGGTTTCCGACAAGGGTCATTATTTTTTTCCAGGGAGGGACAGAAATAAACCGCATCTAAACGACCGCCAGCTTCCGTTATTTTTTCAAGCATAAAAGTGTGAACTTCCTTTAAATCATCCTCTGTATAAAGTCCCTTACCGATACCTTGTTGATTGGTAACGACGACAATATGATTAAAATAGGAAGAAAATTGAACCAGCGCGTCTAATACCCCTGGCAAAAATTCGAATTGCTCGATATTTTTGACATAATCACCAGGCAAATGTTTATTTATGACCCCGTCTCTATCTAAAAAAAGGAATTTAGCTGAATGGGTCTGGGTAAAAAATCGCCTTGGAATTTCCCGTTGAGCCTTTTCATAATCTTCGGGAATACCGATATCTATAAAATATTCATCCTGGACAAAGCCATGTAAAAAGTGAGTAGCAGCTTTTTTCTCAAACAAGTCCTTTTCATAAGAGAAAACATCACCTAGTAATTTACCTTCAAAAATCTCAGGAGTGAGGATACTGACCCCTGCATTTATCAAGCCTGAGGCAAGGAATTTCTTCTCTATAAAAGACGTAATTTTGTCCTCTTCCAATTGGACGGCACCATAACGATCTTGATTAAATACAGGTTTAAGAGAAAGAGATGCCAAAGGACGCAGCTTAAAAAAGGCCTCGGAAAAGGATTTAAGATCGGCTTCAAAAAAAGTATCTCCATTGAGGAGAAAAAATGGTTCCCTCCATTTTGACAACACGGGCATAATGGCACCACCTGTACCGAGGAGTTCTTTTTCTATGGTATAGAAAATTTTTATGTTTCTAAATTGGTCTCCGAAATACCTGACGATAACCTCATGTTGAAAACCAACACAAAGAAAAACCTCTTTAACACCTTGGTTAGACAAGTAATTCAATAAATAGTGCAGAAATGGAAGTTTATTTATAGGCGCCATGGGTTTAGGCATTTCACCTAAAATACCTTTTAACCGAGTCCCAAGCCCGCCGGCGAGAATAACCACTTTATCAATCAATGGATAAAAATTTAAAGTAAAAAATACAAATATTAATTCAAAAAGGCTAACTTTGTGCCAATTTTTAAAAAGCACTTATTTAATTTTTGTAAAGATAAGCAGATATGGCAAATGTAGGTCACGTAAAACAAGTTATCGGTCCAATCGTGGACGTTTCTTTCCCAAACGCAAGTTCACTCCCTGAAATTTTTCATGCATTGGAAATCGAAAGACCAGGTGCTGATACCTTAGTATTAGAAGTTCAACAACACCTTGGTGAAGATAGCGTTCGTGCCATTGCCATGGATTCAACAGACGGACTTACCCGGGGTGCCAAAGTGGTTGACACAGGTGAAACTATCACTATGCCTGTTGGTATGCATATCCGAGGCAGATTATTCAATGTTGTAGGTGAAGCTATTGACGGAATCGGTCCTGTGAATAAAGACCAAACCTACCCTATCCATAGAAAGCCACCAGCTTATGAAGATCTATCCACAGAAAAAGAAATTCTTTATACTGGCATTAAGGTAATCGATTTAATTGAACCCTACATGAAGGGAGGAAAAATTGGTTTATTTGGTGGTGCTGGTGTAGGAAAAACCGTACTTATTCAAGAGTTAATTAATAATATTGCCAAAGGTTACGATGGTATTTCCGTTTTCGCGGGTGTTGGTGAACGTACTCGTGAAGGAAACGATTTAATGAGAGAAATGTTAGAGGCAGGCATTATTCGCTATGGCGAAAAATTCATGCATTCTATGGAAGAAGGAGGCTGGGATTTAAGTACCGTTGACATGAAGGCATTAGAAGATTCTAAGGCTACTTTCGTTTTTGGTCAAATGAATGAGCCTCCAGGTGCACGTGCACGTGTTGCTCTTTCAGGATTGACTGTCGCCGAGTATTACAGAGATGGTGATCTTACTGATCCGAATGGTGGAAAGGATATCCTTTTCTTCATTGATAATATCTTCCGTTTCACGCAAGCGGGTTCTGAAGTTTCGGCTCTTCTGGGTCGTATGCCATCTGCTGTGGGTTACCAACCAACATTGGCTACTGAAATGGGTTTAATGCAAGAGCGTATTACTTCAACACGCAGAGGTTCAATTACTTCCGTACAGGCTGTTTACGTTCCTGCCGATGATTTGACTGACCCGGCTCCTGCAACCACGTTTGCTCACTTAGATGCCACTACGGTTTTAAGTAGAAAAATTGCAGCCCTGGGTATTTATCCTGCGGTAGATCCATTAGATTCTACTTCCAGAATATTAGATCCAATGATTGTTGGGGATGTGCATTACAAGTGTGCGCAAGATGTGAAAAATATTCTTCAGCGCTATAACGAGCTATTGGACATTATTGCCATCTTAGGTATGGAAGAATTGTCCGACGAAGATAAAATGATTGTGCACCGTGCACGTCGTGTTCAGCGTTTCTTATCTCAACCTTTCCACGTGGCGGAACAATTCACTGGTATTCCAGGTGTTCTAGTGCCTATCGAGGAAACTATTCGTGGATTCAATATGATTATGGACGGTGAAGTGGATGAATATCCTGAAGCTGCCTTTAACCTTAGGGGATCGATTGACGAAGTGATCGAGACTGGAAAGAAAATGCTTGCTGAACTAGCTTAATCTGTTTTAATTTTTAATTAATCCGTCTCACTAATATGAAAATAACAGTGCTTACTCCTGAAAAGGAAATATTTCGTGGAAATGTAACCTCTACTAAACTTCCTGGTGTTGACGGTAGATTTCAAATTCTAAATAAACATGCGCCATTGGTAGCGGCTCTTGCCAGTGGGTCCGTTCAGATTGTGACTGGAGAAGGTGATTTTTCTTATTGGAATGCCAACGAAAATGCCATACAAGTCGCCAATGAAGTAGGAAAACAAATACAATTTAATATTTCTACGGGTTTCGTTGAAGTCCTGAATAATGAAATATCATTACTTGTTCAAGGTTACAGTAGTTTATAAAATATAAGTGGTTATTCAACCCAACTTATTTTTTTAACCACGTTACCCCTTTTTCCTGAAAGCAATAAAATATAAATACCTGTCCTAATATTAGGGCAGGTTATTTTTATTTGTCGATAATCTATATCGATTTTTCCTGCCTGAATTCTATTCCCCCCGGAGTGTAATAACGACCATTCTTCAAACTGTCCTGTTTGATTCCCTAAAAAAATGTTAATGCTTGTGTTATCTGGTTGGGTAACAAGCAATTCCCCCTGCTCGCACCTTAAGGGTATAATTTTAGAGTAAGCAAACACACCATCGTAATCTATTTGTTTTAAGCGATAGTAAATGAGACCTCTCTTTTCTTGAAAATCCTGCCAGTTATATTGTCTTTTCGATTGACTTTCGCCATAGCCGGCAACAAAAAAAACATCGTTAAACACTAGATCGGAAAGAGCTTCTTGCACCCAAAATCCGTGATTTTTACTTTCTGAATGCGTTTCCCAAATGAGGTTAGGAAAATTTTGTTCATTACAATGACCTGAAAAATGGCCTAAAGATACAGGAAGCGCCACTTCTGTGGTACCCGATAGTGACACATTATCAATGCGCATGGTTGCCGTCATCGCGGCACTATTTTGTCTAAAAAGATAGATTCTAACCTCTAAAGAGCCCCCACTGGTACCTGAAACATTACAAGTACCGCTAAAGTTATTGCAACCTGAAATAGGAACAACGCCCGAAGTTATAAACGTTTCGATACCCCAACGGTATACTGAAACATAGAAATCACTGGGCGCACTCGACGACGACCTTGATAGTATAAAACTAATCCCCGAAATATTTGCCCTATATCCTTCTGAAGCGGTAACCATAAAAGACATATAAGAACCTGTATTTCTAACCGTAGTAATAGGCCAAAAATTGGTAGCCCAGGTTTCTGGACTGGCACAGGTGGTTGGGCTTCCACTGTTTTGAGCGCCACTCAAACTACCACCACCCGAAGCGATACCAGCACCCAAAGCCGAAGGTAAAATAGGAATACTTGGAATGGGGCCCGATACATTTTCAAAATTCCAGGATGCCAGTTGACCAAAAACAGGGGTGTTGGGTATAAAAGCTGCCAAAAAAAGAAGAAATATCCAAAAGTATATAACCTTCATATTCCTGTTAATTTATATTGGTGATGACCTACTGGAAACAGGAAAATAAAAGGTTGAATCGAAAATTGATCTATTCTAAAAACAATTTGGCCTCTAATACTTTCCATGAGTTGTTTTATGAAGTAATATTTGGCAATAACGACCCATTTTTCTTCATAACAATCTAATAAATTACGTTCCATTCGAGATAACCTCTCATCAATAAGGAAGAAAGGAAGCAAGTTTTCAGGCGACACCTGTCCTTCCACTGTATTTGCAAATTTAGACGCTATAAATATCACGTCCATTCTCAAATCCTTACTTAGCAGACTTGCTCTTTCATTTAATGGAAATAGATAGGTCTCTGAAAATACCAGTTCCGTTAATTCTATAATTCCATTCCAAAGATTATTTATGTAATGCGGTTCCATTCCTATTTTTAGGCAATATCACCTCTTTTAACAAGATATGAAAGGACAGAATATACCATTTTCCACTCCGCTTAGGGACTCAAAAATTATTTAGAATCTATTAATTAGATCGAAATTTATTTTTCAAAAATTGATACACTACATAAATCAGCGCATATTTCCCCCCGATCAGCATTTGTAAAGGAACCTGAGAAGCACCGGTAGCCTCATATTTTTTAGAAACGGAAGGAATCATACTACCTTCTAAATCAAAAATATTTACTTTTCCTTGAAGGGATACTATGCTTTGCCAGATTAACCAGATCATAGTTCCCCTGTGTCTTATTTTTTTCTCAGAAACCTGAATTAACAACCAGGCAGTATGTTTATCAGTAACGGTCCAACTTCTACCGTGAACTCGTCCCATTTCATCTTTTGCCTCAATCAATACATCGATTCCCCCAGATTTTCGGATACTTTTTTGAATATTTTCGAAGGTAGGAAGATCCCATTTAAATGAAATATTTTTTTCTGCGAGAAAAAAACGTTGATTAATTAATAATGCATTAGCACTATCTGCATCTTGTTCCGAGGGGTGAAATATATTTTCAGCAGCTTTAAGGTCGTTCTCAACGTCCGAAGAAAATTGCGCACGAATATTTTGGATACTATCTAAATTTTTAAACTGCCGCGTAAAATGAGTGAATTGCAAAAAACCACCTTCTTTCCATATTTGAGTGTTTTGAAAATGAGGTGGCCATCGAAAAATAATAAGGTCAGCTTCCAGGCATATTATTTTGGACAGTTCCGCGATAATTTTTCGCTCTCTAATGGCTCTGGTTCCTTCTTTTTCATTTTTTAAAGGTAAAAGCCAGGGACCGTTCCAGGGAGTAAAAGGGATAGGCAACAAAAGATTTACGCCTAGTTTTCGGGTCAACTTGTAAGGCCAAACGGCGACTATTTCCCCGTTGTGATCAATGATAACCGCGGGAGTCCAGCCGTTTTCCCCACAATTTGCATCCCACCAATTCGCTTGATAGAAAAGGGGTAAACCAAGAGACTGCCTGATATATTCAAACTTGTCTTTTATTATTTTCATAAGGACAAAATACACTATAAACCGTAAAAATACAGCAATATCTGACATTTGACATTCATATACAATTAGCTCATCTTTCGTTTTTAAAAAAATTGAAATTATGTGTGGGATAACCGGATTAATACATCTGAGCGGCCTGTCTATTGATCCTTCTTTACTTTTGGGAATGCATCAGGCCATAAAACATAGAGGTCGCGATGATCAAGGTATATTTATAGACCGTGATATTGGCCTATCAAACAGAAGACTTCGCATAATTGGAGAGAAAAATGAGGGCCGTCAACCTATGCATTTTAAGGAAAGATATCATTTTGTATTTAATGGCACTTTATACAATTATAAAGCATTGGCTGAAAAATTGAAAGCAAAAAATATACCTGTGCATACCACTTCCGATACTGAAATTGCTTTTACCTGGCTCATTCATTTTGGATTAATCAACCTATCTGATTGGGAGGGAATGTATTCCTTTATTTTTTATGATTCTAGGGATAAAGTAATTTGGATAAGACGTGACGCAATAGGAATCAAGCCTTTATATTATGCATTGTTAAATGGATATTTGGCAGTGGCATCGGAAACCAAAGCATTTTTTCATTTTCCAGACTGGTCTTATGAAGTGGACGACGAGAAAATAAACCTTTTTTTAACCACTGGAGAGAGAGAAATAAAGGGTGATCCGTTTTGGAAAAAGGCTAAAGCTGTACCTGTTGGCTGCACTTTTATAATAAATTATCAATGTAACCGCCATTTTCATCTGACCATAGCAGCGGATAAAATGGTAAAATCTGACCTTTTTGATTTACCTCTTAAGCCTTTATCTTTTAAGGAAGCGACTATTCAGGGAAGATTACTTTTCGAAAATGCCCTGAATACCCAAATTATAGGTAATGGACCGGTTGGCCTTTCCTTATCGGGAGGTCTGGATAGCGCCCTGATACTTTCCTTTTTGAAATATCTACATCCACAGAAAATACCTGTTGTCATTTCGTATTCAGAAATAGAAAACAAGGAAATAAATGTCTTGAAAAATCATTTTTCTGCTGATTATTACTCCATTCCTGTTCCCTCCTGGGAAGAATTTCAACAAACGCATGAAGAAATAATTTCTTTAAGTGAAGGACCTTTACCAGGCCCCAATGTCGTCTATCATTTCAATATTTATACTTTTGCCCAAAATATAGGGATAAAAATCATGCTTTCCGGACAAGGTGCCGACGAGCTTTTTATGGGATACCCCGGATTCGTAAAATCATACTGGGCAGAACTTTACACAGGCAAAAAATATAAAAAATTAATTTCTGAAGTTTTATGGACATCCTTTTTACGAAAAGATTTGTATCCATACGGCTTGCGTTTTTTGAAACGCTGGCAAAAAGAACCATCTTCTTCAGCATCAGTCCCGCTAAATCTAAACAGGGATAATACCTTGTTCAACAGCAATCTACCCTATTTACTACATGCAGAAGACCGGCATAGTCTGGCAAATCATATAGAAGCCAGAGTTCCTTTTTTAGATCATCAATTTCAGGCATTTGCCAGGCGTTTACCCACTGATTATGCCATACATCAAGGAAAACAAAAATGGATATTACGAGCGATTGGAAAAGATTTATTGCCAGAAAGTACCCTACACTATTACACAAAAAAAGGATTTCCAGCTAAAATGCCGGAATCAAATCAGCGTGAAAAATCGGCATTTTTGTCCGATATAAAGGAATTTATCTCACAGAATAGCCATTTCTTCCTTCCAAACCGCGATCCTTCTAAGCTTTTCCATCAATATCCAGCTTTGGCATGGAGAATAAATTCTCTTCAAAAGTGGCTAAAAATTTATAACATTCAGGCTACCTGATTCAAAGATAAACAGTGCTTTTCAAACAAAAAACGGTTTCATTTCTGCGAAGAATAATTCCCGGAAAATTAAGGTATCACCCCATTATAGACTGGCTACACCTAAAGGTTCATCCGCGTTTAAAAAATTATTTGAAGCAGGAAGAACAAGTTTTTAAGAAAGCGTGGAAATATTACAGCGACGAACCACCCACCCTAGTCTATGATATTGGAGCAAACGAAGGCTTTACGACCCAATATTTTCTCAACATGAAGGCAAAGCGCATCATCGCTATAGAACCGGATCCAGAAGCATTTAAGATTCTTCGTTTCCGGTTTGCAAAAAGCAAAAAAGTAGATCTTATTCAGGTAGCTATAGGGGATAAAACAGGCTCATTTCCCTTTTACCAGATTAGCCCACATTCTGGCTTTAATACCTTTGTGCGCGATTGGTACCATAAACATGCATTGTCTGATTCTAAAATTCTAGAGGCAAATATGGTGCCCATTTTAGATATTATTCAGCAACATGGTCTTCCCGATGTAATTAAAATTGACGTTGAAGGAATGGAATGGGAGATTATAAAATCGATAGATATTGAGATTCCATTTATTTGTTTTGAGGCAAACCTCCCTTTATTTGCTTCAAATACCCTGTTCATTTTGCAGCATTTAAAAGCATTATTACCCCATCATTTGCTACTTTACTCCTCAAACAATATATTGAGCCCCCCTATTTCCGTAGCTGCAGCCATGCAAATAGTTGAAAACCCATTGCCAGGATGCGTCGATTTTTTCTTTATCAGGCCAAAAAAAATAAGTTAAATAAAATGCACCTTAAATGTTATTACCTTTAGCAAATACTTTCTTTTAATTAATCAACTATTTCTATAAGCTCAGATTTAATATCGCAATATGATGCTATGTAGAGGAAAAATCTTAACTTTAAGAATATGATATAAAAATAAAATGAGTAAAAAATTAATCCGATTTGACTGGGCAATTAAAAGACTTTTAAGAAACAAGGCTAATTTTGTAATACTTGAAGGATTCCTAAGTGAACTATTATTTGAAAATATCATCATCGAGAAAATTCTTGAAAGTGAATCAAATCAAGAAACCGATAATGATAAATACAATCGCGTTGACATATTAACACAAAATTCAAAAAACGAACTGATTATTATTGAAATACAAAGCTCCTACGAAATAGACTATTTTCAGAGGATGGCTTATGGAGTATCAAAAAGTATTTCAGAAAATCTACATCTTGGACAGAGATATTCGGAGATTAAAAAAGTCATCGCTATCAATATCGTTTATTTCGATTTAGGCCAGGGACAAGATTATATTTATTCAGGTAAAACAGATTTCAGAGGTATGCACCAACATGACCTCTTGGGACTTTCTGACAAGCAAAAAACGACCTTTCTAAAAGAAAAAGTTTCTGATATTTTTCCAGAATATTATTTGTTAAAGGTTAATCAATTTAACGACATTGCTAAAGACACATTAGACGAATGGATTTATTTCTTTAAAAATAGTGAGGTGAAAGACGAATTCAAAGCGAAAGGTCTTAAAGAAGCCAGAGAAGTTTTAGATATAATGCGTTTACCAAAAGATGTCGAATATGTTTACAATCGCTACCTGGATAGTTTGCACTTGAAAGCCAGTGAACTTTTTACTTTGCAGACTGAAGCAGCATTTAAAGTAAAAGAAGAAAGAAGTACTGAAATTGCTAAAAATTTAATATCCATTGGACTTTCCGCAGAGGACATATCCAAAGCAACGGGTTTGACAATGAGTCAAATAGAAAATTTAAGGTTTGAAAAGTAAATCTGCTTAATCCTTTGCGATAATATGCCCGTCGATTGGTTTATTGAGATCTATTATCTAGCTAAAAACACTAAGTTTATCATAGAATATGCGCTATTATTCCGTTTACTCCTATGATAATTTTCTTTGTGGCATAAAATAAATTTCTGAAATATGTTGAATTATTTCATCTACATGATGGTAGGGCAATACTAATTTTTTCATGCTTGCCGGAATGGGGTACCATTGGGGAAGAAAACATTTTCGTTGGTATTTCCACGCATCCAAAAGCCCTCCGGTTATAGCAGAAAAACCTACCTTTTCCATTACACCTCCATAATACCTGTGTGGCATTAGGGGAATCCATAAAAAAGTAGCCCGCTGCATATAAAATCTAAAAAGATCTTCCGGTACATAATGGTCAAAATGTATCATTTTGATGCTTTGAGGTTTGATTTTATTTACCGATATTAGAAATCGTCGGGCAAAATGACTGGTTGCTTCTCCCAGAAATACAAGCTCCATCTCAACGGAAGAAGGTAATTTTTCAATAAACGGTATAACTAATCCATAATCTCTACCGTTTTTTCTGATGCTGCCTGGAATCACTACCGATAATTTATTTCTTACTGGGGACTGCAGATTTAGACATCGCGGAGAAGGAAGAAATGAAAAGGATACCAAACTGTTCGAATAGCGAAATCTTGAGAGCCATATTTTCTGCTTTTCTCGATAACTAATAAAGTAAATCCATTGATGCCAAATTGTTTTTAAATGATGATATAGAGGTGCTTTGTGGTTCTCATAATCAAACCAAAAATGAAAATTATGAATCAAGAGCATCGAATTTTCTGGTATTCTTTCTATTTTAAAAGAATACCAGCTTGGTGATAAAGTGATCCATATAAATAAATCAACATCCTGTTGATCTGAGATCCAGTTTCTAATAAAAATCTTGTCTTTATTCTTGCTCACAAAGGTTTGCCAAACTAATTTAGGCTGTAAACGTGCAGCATGGTCAATATAATTTATATTTTCTTTTTGAGTTAAAATAGAAATGACTTCTGCCCTTTCAATAAAATATCCAAGGAGCATTTCTAATACTTCGTGGTGCATTTCCGGTTCAAAAAGAGCTATTTTTGTTATTTTTCTACCAAACATTTTATAAAATTATCCTGAAGATGCTGGCTTGTGAAATGCGCTTCAACCATCTTTCGACC
>JAIYCH010000092.1 GCA_027488135.1 Saprospiraceae bacterium
AAAGGTAAAAACCGACATGAAGGAAGCGATTGAAAAAACTTTATTACTTCTATAAGAAAAGGAAGTAAATCAATTAACTAAAGTTTCGGAGCAGTACAATGACAAACTTTTCCGCCAATTTCCATCCTTTTATTTCTTGACAGAAAATAATTTAAAAAAACTTGCGTAGTCGAATAACTACACTTATATTCGTAGTTAAATAACTTCGCAATGAATTTAAGACGAGACGTATTTCAAGCTATTGCAGACCCAACAAGAAGAGCAATACTTCTGATGCTGACAACACAGTCAATGACAGCAGGTACAATCGCTTCCAACTTTGACACTGCAAGACCTACTGTTTCAAAACACTTACAAATCTTGACAGAATGTGAACTTCTAAAACAGGAACAGCAAGGCAGAGAAATCTATTATCATTTCAATCCGACCAAAATAAAAGAAATAGCCGATTTCATTGAACCATTCCGACAAATGTGGGACATTAAATTTAATAAACTAGAAACAGTTATGAAAAATTATAAAAGCAAGTAAAATGGAACAAAAAACAAAAATCAAGGCTGAATACGGAAGTCAGGAATTAGTAATAACAAGAGAGTTTGATTTGCCTTTAGAATTATTATTCAAAGCATATTCAGAACCAGAACTTGTTGAACAATGGATGGGAACAAAAGTGATTAAATTTGAAAACAAAAATCACGGAAGTTACCAATTTGAAACTTCATACAACGGCAATATAGTTTTCAAGGCTAATGGAACTATTCATGAATTTTCACCAAATCAAAAAATCATTAGAACATTTGAAATGGAGAATTTGCCCATGGGTGTTCAACTTGAATATTTAGAATTTGAAAAACTTACTGACGATACCAGTAGACTGACTATGCAGATAATTTACTAAAGTTTCGGAGTTGATAAAAAGCTGATAATCAGCTAAATGAAAGGATAAAAAGTTATATTTTTTATTATAACTCATTGGAATTTAGTTATTTGCATATTCCGGCAATATAGTGCCAGTTGAGAAGTATCTGAGGTCAAACGGATAGAAAATGAGATAAACAAATGAAAAAATGGTTTGAAATTCATTTTATCAGCATTAAATCTCCTTACAAAATGGTAAGATATTTTGCTCCGAACCTTTAGATAGTAACTTATAAGTTACATTTTTGCTCATGAAAAAAAATAAGCGCAGTTATATCCTATAAAAATTATTTCGAAGACTTCTTGAAGGAACAGCCTGAAAAGGGTTAAGACAAAATATCATCATCACAGGTACCACAGGCCGTGGAAAATGGATAATCCGGGTTAAAGTGAGCCACTAAATCCTATTAAAGTTGGGTTCTTCGTCAATTTTGGTGATTACATTTATTTTAAGCTCACATTCTTGTCAATCACACCCTTTTCAAAAGGTTACCGTAATAAGGAGACTTGTTTCCACCATTAGTATCTGGCCCAATATACCTGAAACGATCGTTCTACGGCAACCGACTAACCAAGTACATGTTTTATAATTTCCAGAAAATATTAGGAAGAAACTCATTGCGTTTATTGATGGAATGAGATCCTGTAAACAAAAAGTTTTTTTTGACGAGGCTAACTCCATCTTGAATAACTGGCACAATGGCGACCGGAATAATTTATTCAACAACCTAATCAATTAAAAAACTGTTTTTATATCTTCCTGGCAGCACAACAGTTTCTCCTCGGGACTAAGTCCGTTTTTCCTATATTTATGCTCTAGGGCGAACATGTTCGCTATCTCTTTCCCAAGCATATTATGACGCCTGAGGATAATGTCCTCTGGCTCCTAAAAACTTGCAACCGTCACCTTCAAAGAACCAAGTCCTTTCATAGGCTAGCTCTTACCCCTGCCTTTGTGACCATCGAATAAAACCAGGTTATTCATCGGTTTTTTAACATTCATTTAGTATCTTTATTAAGTGAAAAAAGAGAAAATAATATTAGTAGAAATTGCCATCGACAAATTGACGCCTGGTAATTTCTTCAAAAAACTATAATCGAAAATTAGTATTAAATCATGCTTAATCCTTTTGTCAAATACTTCAGACTTGACTGTTGAAAAAATAATCGTAATATTACTTAGATAAATTATTGTAAATGGCGACTCTTCTTATAAATACTGGCACAGCTTCATATAACGACTTAATTTCAAACGGTCGAACTTTTAGTGTACCGCCTTACCAAAGAGATTATTCCTGGGAAAAAGAATATTGGGAGGACCTGTGGCTGGATATACTTGATTTACCGAAAGAAAAATACCATTATATGGGGTATTTAGTTTTTCAAGAAGATAGCACAAAGACAAAAACTTCATTTATCATTGATGGACAACAAAGATTTACCACATTGAGTATATTGTGCCTTTCAGCCATCAGACTTTTAAAAGAGTGGGCCGACAGTGGCATTGATAAAGAAAATAATGAAATCCGAATGGTGAAACTTACGGAAAAATTTCTAGGAAATTTTTCTACATCAAAACTTACAATTACACCTAAATTGATACTTAATAAAAATAATGATGACTTTTATAAAAGTTATTTGTTAAACCATAGGAAACCTCCAGTAGTTGGAAAACTTAAACCTAGTCAAAAAAGATTATGGGGTGCTTATGAGTATTTTTATCAAACTTTAAATACTAAAATATCTTCTAAATCTGGAACAGAACTAGCCACATTAATTGATGATGAAATTTCTAACGCACTCATTTTTACAACAATAAATGTCAGTGACGACCTCGATGCTTATAAAGTTTTTGAAACATTAAATGCAAGAGGGGTTAAATTATCACCTTCTGATTTATTAAAGAATTATTTGTTTTCTAAAGCTTTTGAATCAGGCAGTTCTGAATTGGAAGAAACCGAAAGAAGATGGCAAAGCATAAACGACTTCTTAGGTAAATCAGACCTACCAACTTTTTTACGCCATTATTGGAATTCAAGATTTGAACTCGTAAGGATTTCGAATTTATACAGAGCAATTAAAAGTACCATTCAAACGCCAGAAAACGTTTTTGATTTACTTCATGAATTGGAACAGCTGGCCCCTATGTACACGGCTTTTGAAAACCCCGCTGACCCAATGTGGAATAAAGAACAGCGTTCATTTATACGTTCAATGAATCTTTTTGGTGTTTCAACCTGGTATTCTTTGATGCTTGTTGCTAAGCAAAAATTCCCAGAAGAGGAGTTTACAAAACTTTTACATGAGTTAAACGTGATAACATTCCGATATAATGTCATTTCTGATTTACATACCAATGAAATCGAAGTTGTATTTAACAAGTTATCAATCAAAATTTTTTCAGGTGAAGTTTCAAAAGCTTCACAAGCATTTGAATTTTTAAAATCGATTTATGTACCAGATGAAAGTTTTGCTCAAGCATTTTCAACGAAGCTTCTTAGCACCAAAAGAAACAAAAACCTTGTTAAGTACATTTTAGTGGAACTTGAAAATACAATTTCAGAGACAGCCAATCAATTCGAAGATGCATCATCTACCATCGAGCATATTCTTCCAGAAAATCCTTCTGCAGAATGGGAAACATCATTTTCAGCAGACGAACAAGAGGATTATATTTTTTTAATAGGAAATTATACATTACTTGAGGATACCTTAAATAAGAAGGCAAGTGATAGGCTTTTCAATGAAAAATGCCTACTTTACAAATCATCAAACTATAAGATGAGCAAGGATGAATTAAATTATACAGAATGGACACCAATTATTCTTCGTAAACATCAAGACAAGATGAGTAAATGGGCTTGTACTGCTTGGAAAAGTAATTACATTCAAAATAAATCCTAATAGCATACACAGAATGAAAACCATGTGTTGCACACTACAGCTAACTATGATACAACCCTTAATTTATACAGCTGATTTATAAAGAACCAAGTCGTTTCGTAGGTCAGCTCTTACCCCTGCCTTTGTGATCATCGAATAAAACCAGGTTATTCATCGGTTTTTTGACATTCATTTCGTATATTTATCAAGTGAAAAAAGAGAAAATAATATTAATAGAAATTGCCATCGACAAATTGACGAACTCGATAGAAAATGTAGTTTCGGGCGACATCTTTAATACTGAAGTTATTCAACTTTTTAGCAAAGACACAAGACAAATAAATAAAACCGATTGGCAGTTTAATTGGCATGGACAATTAAAACTTGCTGAAAGAGAAGTTTACAAGCTTGTTATTAAAGACAATGTAAAAATCATTCAAGGTCTTATAAGTTTGAGTGACAAAGGCGACCACATTTACATGCACCTTATCGAAAGCGTAAAGTTCAATAAAGGCGAGACAAAAATTTATGCAGGAGTTCCTGGTAACTTAGTTGCGTTTGCTTGTAAAATTGCTTTTGCCAAAGGTTATGACGGTTATCTTGCTTTTGACGCTAAAACAGTTTTAATAAAACACTATCAGGAGACACTATACGCAACTCATTTTAGTGGGACAAAAATGATTATTGAAACTCCAGCAGCTAACAGATTAATTAAACAATATTTTAAATCATAAATAAAATGGGACTAATCAGAGAACCTAAAAATGTTGACTTCACTGTTCTTGACAAACCTTGGACAGACGAAGAACTTAAAGAGTTTAGTGCATTTATCAAATTGCGTAAAGAACAACGAAAAAAAATACTAACCCAGTCAACGACATCAACTCGTAAAAAAGTTGTTTCCTAAAAGCAACAACAGACCTTTGGTACAGAGTAGCACGGCGGCACGTTAGCAGTAAATGCAGAAAAATGACCTGCCAACAAGTTTGTAAAGTTCTAAATAAACAACAAATAAAAGTGCCAAATATACCCCGACGCTCAGTTTAATTACTCCGATTTCAGCTCTCTCCTAAGTATTTTACCAACATTGGTTTTAGGTAATTCAACTTTAAAAACAATCTCCTTCGGTATTTTATAAGCCGTTAAATTTTCCCGGCAATACGCTAATAGCTCCTTTTTATTGGTTTCCTTGTTTTTTAATACGACAAAAGCCTTTACCGCTTCCCCCGATTTGCCGTCTTGCATACCTACCACCGCCGCTTCCAACACATCGGGATGAGAAACGAGCACTTCCTCAATTTCATTGGGATAAACATTAAAGCCCGAAACAAGGATCATGTCCTTTTTACGATCTACGATTCTGAAAAATCCGTCAGGTTCCATATATCCCAAATCACCGGTGGAAAACCAGCCATCTTTCAACGAAACCGCCGTTTCCTCTGGCTGATTATAATAACCTTTCATAATCTGAGGGCCCGAAGCCTGAATTTCCCCAATTTCTCCCGGTTCCAGCACTTTCCCATTATCGTCCACAATTCTCATGCTTGTAGAAGGTAATGGCAATCCGATACTTCCCAATTTTCCGTTGCCATCAATGGGGTTGACAGACAAAGTGGGAGATGTTTCGGTCAGTCCATATCCCTGCGCCAGATAACAACCTGTTATTTTCTCCCAGGCAACAGCTACCGGATTTTGAACCGCCATGCCACCTCCAACGGTAGCTTTTAACTTTGAAAAATCTAATTTCACAAAGTCATCTTGCTGTAACAAGGCATTAAATAAGGTATTAATGCCCGTAATTAAACTGGGCGGATTATTTTTTATCGTTTTTATCAGTCCACTTATATCTCTTGGATTGGTAACCAATACAGAATGGGCGCCAAACTGTAACATAGATAAGCAATTTACCGTAAAAGCAAAAATATGATACAACGGTAAAGCGCATAACGCTACTTCAACTCCTTCCGACAGGAAAGGCTGCATGATGGCTCTATTTTGCAATACATTAGCTACCAAATTTCTATGCGTCAACATAGCTCCTTTTGACACCCCTGTAGTTCCCCCTGTGTATTGTAACAGCACGGTATCTTCAGGAAGTGGGTGAATATCAGGTTTTGGAAAATGGCTTCCTTCTGCCAATGCTTTTGAAAATGAAATGGCATTGGGCAAATGATATGCCGGCACCATTTTCTTCAGATTTTTAATGACAAAATCAACGATTTGTGCCTTTGGGAAACCCAGCATTTCGCCAATACTGGTTTTTATGACCAGTTCAATGGACGTTTCACCAATAATTTTTTGCAAGTTCGACGCAAAGTTTTCAACAATAACTATGGCCTTCGCCCCCGAATCGGCAAATTGATATTGCATTTCCCTGGGCGTGTACAGCGGATTGGTATTCACAACGACTAAACCGGCACGAATAGCACCAAATAAAGCAATGGGATATTGTAAAAGATTAGGCATCATGATGGCAATCCGATCGCCCGGTTGAAGTCCTTTGCCAAGCAAAAAGGCAGCAAAATGATCGGCATATTTATTAACCTGATTAAAGGTTAATTTTTTATCCATGCAGGAAAAGGCTGTTTTATTTCCATAACGATTCAGCGCATCCGTAATAAGCTCATTCAGATTAGGAAATTCATCAGGATTAATATTAGCGGGAATGCCAGCAGGATAATTCTTCAACCAAGGATGAGACTCTGTCATGATAATAGGTATATGTGTTTCACAATATAAGCTATTGCATCGAACCATTCAAATAATTATTTTAACAAAGCCATCATTAGGGTGGATTTATTTTATACTATTGAACTTATTGAATGTATGTCTTCCGTAATCATTTATTACTATTTGATTACGATAGACATACATTTGTAAAATAAAATAACGAATGCTCTTATTTACAAATAACCTTCACTTATAAAAACAACAGGTTACGCTGGATATTCCACATAATTTCTTGGCGTTTCGTATAAACGAACCACGATATCATATTTTGATTCCATTTTTGCTCTTAAAATTTGCCATATAACGACACAAATATTTTCAGCCGTCGGATTTAAATCCTTAAATTCCGGACATTCCAAATTAAGGTTTTTATGATCGAACCGATTCTCAATTTCTTCTTTAATGATATCTTTCAAGTATTTTAAGTCTATCAAATAGCCTGTTTGAGGATCGATTTCGCCCACAATTTTTACTTCCAGGTCATAATTATGCCCATGATAGTAAGGATTATTACACAAGCCAAACATTTTTATATTTTGCTCATCGGACCAACCTGGATTATGTAACCGATGCGCCGCATTGAAATGAGCCTTTCTATAAGCAGCAATTTTCATTTTATTTTGTTTGTGCTTTAAACAAGAAATAGCCCCTAAGGTTGCGGTGGAATAGTTAGGAAAAGGTTTTTTAGCTCTTGATTGATGTCCTTGTTTCCTGCAATCACTTTACCACCAAACCATTGTGTATTTCCTCCATTAAAATCGCAACTTGAACCTCCGGCTTCTTCGACGATCAATAAGCCCGCGGCGACATCCCAGGCATTGAGAGAGCCTTCAAAAAAACCATCGAACCGACCGCAGGCAACGTAAACCAAATCGACCGCTGCAGCACCCCATCTTCTGATACCTCTACAATTCCGCAATAAATGGTTGAAAACAGGCAGATATACATCAAAATGAGAAAAATCGATATAAGGAAAGCCTGTTGCTATTAAAGCGTCTTCCAGCTTATGGGTATTACTTACCCTAATTGGGTTATTGTTCATATATGCTCCACCACCTTTCCATGCCTTAAAAAGTTCGCCCCTGTTAACCTCTAAAACCACCCCTATTTGAATTTCATTGTTAAATGCCAGAGCAACACTGATAGCAAAACAGGGTAATTGGTGTAAAAAATTAGTCGTTCCATCTAAAGGATCAATAATCCAGGTATATGCTGAACTTGTTTTTTGTGCTTGATCTGTTTCTTCCTCGGTCATAAAAGAAGCACCTGGAAGAAGAGGCTTCAATCCCTTCACCAACATTTGTTCTGCTGTCTTATCCACATAGCTGACCAGGCTATTTTTATCTTTTGTTTCAATCTGCTCATTAGCCACTTTTCCTAATTCCGCAGCAATAAAGATACCAGTCTCTCTTACTAATCCGGCTACCTGCGTGGTCAGCCATTCCAAATCGATCATATTATTGGTTTTTCTGTCAGTTGATATAGATGACTTAATTGTCGCCCTTGTTCATTATAATCGAGTCCGTATCCTATGACAAATTCATTGGTTATAGAAAAGCAATGATGATCAAGTTGAATTGGATATTTGATTGCCAGAGGTTTATAAAGTAAAGCAACGGAAGTAACCGACAGAACTTTAGCTTCATGAAGCATATCATATAAAAAGGCCAGCGTTTTCCCTGAATCAACAATATCTTCAACCAATAAAACGGTTCTGCCCTCAAAGGAAATATCAGGTGGCAGCACCACATCCATTTTTCCTGAAGAGACCGTTCCCTCATAGGACTTCATTCTTAAAAAGGCAATTTCACAAGGTATATTCATCGCCCTGACCAGATCTGCCATAAAAATGAAACAACCATTTAGGACACCAATAAGGATTGGATTCTTGCCATTGAGTTCCTTTCCAAGGAGCATACCCATTTCATTTACCCTAATTTTTATAACCTCTTCAGAAATAATTGGTTTAAACCAAAGATTCCCCACTTCAACTACGTTTTCGTCCAGCATAAATTTGTTTTAAAGGCCAAATTTATCCATTAAAAATATAAAACTGGCCATGGAAGCCGAACCTAATTTTAATTCTCTGGGATTTACCGCTTCGAGGACATCAGTGGCCGTATGGTGATAATCGAAATACCTTTGTGAATCAGGTTCAAAACCAACCAAAAATACGCCCTGAGGTTTTAATGGCCCAATATCCGCTCCAGAACCACCTGGTTTTAGAAATAAGCCATACGATTCCAATAAAAAGAAGGACTCATTTAGCCTTTTTAACTGTTTTTCAAAATCAGGATTTGAACTTTCACAAGTAAATCCACGGGGGGTAAATCCACCTCTATCAGATTCTATCGCTGCAAAATGCTTTTCTCTTGCTAATAACGCTTGTGCTGCATATTCCCGTCCCCCGCGCAAGCCATTTTCTTCATTCATAAATAATACACATCGGATGGTTCTTTTAGGTTTGTAACCTATTTTCTTAAAAAGATGTAAAACCTCCATAGACTGAACGCAACCGGTACCATCGTCATGCGCTCCCTCACCGACGTCCCATGAATCGAGGTGTCCGCTAACTACAATGACCTGATCTGGATATTCTGACCCTTTTATTTCCCCAATAACATTATAGGATAATTTTTCGGAGAGCATGCGACTTGTATTTCTGATATAGACATTAACGCTTTCTTTTTTGAGTAAATCACTTAAAATTTCAGCATCTAAGGTACTGATACCCAAGGCTGGAATTTGTGGAATACCCGGTTGGTAACTCATTCCGCCTGTATGAGGATGAGCGTCAAGCTGGTTAGTTAAAGAACGCACTAAAACGGCAGCTGCTCCATATTTTGCTGCTCTGGCTGCACCTGAACCCCGTTGATCTGCAGCTGAACCATAAGCATTAAAAGTATTAAGCGGTCTTGGATCCATCGGTCTGTTAAAAAAGACAATTTTATTGGCAATTTGGCTGCTTCCTAATTGGTCTAACTCATCCAGACTCTTCACTTCCAGCACTTCAGCAAGGAGTCCTGCCGGACCAGTTCCAATGGAATTTCCTAACGAAAGGGCACGTAAAGTAATGTCACCTTGACTTTTTGACCCTACGATACGAACGACCTCTTTCTCTCCTCTGTCCCAGTGAGGAACCATAACAGGTTGAAGCCAAACACTATCTAAAGAAAGCGTATCCAGTATTTGTCTCGTATAATTTACAGCGGCTGCGGCCTGAGGGCTACCACTTATGCGGGCACCGATTTTTTTACAAAGGAAGGTCAACCATTCATACGAAACATCACTTGTCAAAGCTTCGTCATATATTTTCCGGATAAAAAAAGCGTCTTCATTATTTGCTTTTGGTGCCTGAGCATTTAGCCCCAAAAAGGAAATAATTAAAAATAAAAATAGTGTCCCTATTTTTTTCATAATCTATCGTTTTAATGTCTAAATTAAAAAATAAAAAGTTTTTACTTTTTATGATAAAAAAAATAATTTCTTAGTTCCTTCAATATAAAAATTTTAATTTGGAAAAAAAGGTATTTAAAAACAATTCTATGGTAATCCCATTTTGAAAAAATCGTCCCTATTCTTTTGTCCTTAATAAAATTTGTAAAAATTCAATCAAATTACTATTTTTATGAAATATTTTGAAAATTAACATTATTTATTTGCTACTATCACAATGAGCAATAAAATAATTTAAAATAATTTGGTTTTATTTGGTTAGGGCGGAGGTAGTGCATTTTTTTTAGCGCTGCCTCTTTTTTTTGAAAAAAAATACAAATACTAAGTAAGTTTAATATATATTTACGTCATCAAGAATTGCTCCCGTTTTCAGCATAAAAAATTTTATAGATTACCCTTTACACTGTTGAACACGGGGAGATAGTATTACTATCTCCTTTTTTGTTTAAAAAAGCCTTCTACCATTATTTCGTCTTTATTTCCCATAAAATACTGCTCATTCTTTATAACATATCCATTTTTAGGCCTGTATATAAGGTGTTGAACATTTTTAGTAATTGGACTACCGTTAAACAATCTGATGTCAATAAATACCACTTTATTTTGATTATCCACTTGAACACCTAACTTTCTGGTTGTCATTTTTTCATCATTAGCTGTATAGGTAATTTTATATAACTTACCTGAACTGAAAATGGAATCCACCCTATATTTATCAGAAAGCGCCGGCCTATTAATGTCAGCTTTTATAAATACATCCAGCTCTGATGCAAAATTTGGCTGCACTATATATAAGGTATCCGTTTCTCCGTTCAACGATAAAATTTTAGTTAAAGATATATTATCATTTACCATCCATTTTTTCTCCTCTTCCATAAAATCTATCATAGAAAAAAAAGAAGAAGGTAGTTGGCTGTTCACTTCTCCCTTTTGGGAGCATGAAAAAACAAGCGTAAAAAGGAAGGAAATAAGGATTGAGCGAAACATTTTTTTAACAAATATAGGTAAGTCCATCGGGGATGCAAGGACAAAATACATTTATCTATCTAAGGAATGACCCTATTTATCTAATTTAAGTGCGGTACCAACCTCCTTATTATTATATTGCGTTCGAATTAATTAGTAAATAAATGAATCTACTTGAAAATATTCGTTTAGCCCTCCGGTCTATCCGAGCAAATTTATTGCGTGCTATTTTAACCTTGATGATTATCGCTTTTGGCATCATGGCTTTAGTAGGTATTTTAACAGCTATTGACAGCACCATTTATTCGTTGAACGATAGTTTTTCAGATCTTGGTGCCAATGTTTTTGAAATTGACCCGCTATCATCTGACGGAGCAAGAGGAAGAAGAGGGGGTTTTGTTGAAAAAAGAGGTAAAATTTTTACTTACAGAGAAGCCGTTGATTTTAAAGAGCGTTTTATCTTCCCTGCGGAAACCTCTATTTCTTTTAACTGCACAGGCAGTGCTGCCGTAGGTTTTGGTGAAACTAAAACCAATCCCAACGTAGCTATTTATGCCGTAAATGAAAATTATCTGGAGGCAAAAGGATTTGAAGTTGCCGTAGGTCGAAATTTTTCAGCATCAGAAGCATTGGACGGTTTACCCATTGGAGTCATTGGCGCTGATATCGTGAACCTACTTTTCGACGGGAAACCAGAAAAAGCCTATAATCAACTCATTTCTATAGGAAAACTGAAAATAAAAGTAATAGGTATTCTGGCATCTAAAGGTTCTGCCATGGGTGGGAATGAAGACCGTCGAGTGATTATTCCTTTAGCAACAGGTAAAAAATATTACGCTAATGCCAATTCAAATTATAAAATTTTAGTGGCTGTTAATGAACCTACTCAAATCGACTATGGTATTGCCGTTGCCACAGGTTTATTAAGGAATATAAGAAAACTTCGCACCTGGGATGATAATGATTTTGAGATTCAAAGAAGCGACAGTTTAATTGATGTAATTAAAGAAAATACCCTTTATTTGAGATTGGCCGCTGTGGTCATTGGGGTAATCACCCTTCTTGGTGCTGCCATTGGCCTCATGAATATCATGTTGGTTTCAGTTACAGAACGTACCCGGGAAGTTGGTATTTCAAAAGCTTTAGGAGCAACCAAACGGGTCATTCTCATCCAATTTTTGACAGAAGCCATATTTATCAGTTTAATGGGTGGCATTGTGGGTATTATTTTCGGTGTGCTCATTGGAAATAGCGTTACTTTTTTAATGGGTGGAAGTTTTTTAATTCCCTGGCTTTGGATTGGTGTGGCAGTCTTTACCTGTACGTTAGTTGGTTTATTCTCAGGCTTATATCCCGCTATGAAGGCAGCAGAATTAGATCCGATAGAATCTCTTCGTTATGAATAACCGGCCAATGCTGGTTTATTAAAACATGGAGCATTCAAAAAAATTACACCGTGATTTTCAGGGGAATATCCTTTTGGTCCTTTTCCTGAATGCCGTCATCAAACCTTTATATTTGTTGGGTATCGACCGGGGCGTTCAAAATATACTCCCCCCCGAAGAGTACGGTGTATATTTTACCCTATTTAATCTTTCCTTTATTTTTCAAATTTTATCGGACTTTGGCTTGCAGTCTTGGTTAACCAGAACTTGCGCGCTAAATACACAGGAAGCCAGGGAGCAATACCCCAATTTCTTATCCTTAAAAGCTATTTTATCTCTACTTTATATCACTTTAACCAGCCTCGTCGCCTTTTTTCTTGACTTTTGGTCTAAATACCCCCTTTTTCTGACCGTCATTTTGCTTTTTCAATTAAGCAGCTCCTTTTTATTGTTTCTGAGAGCTACTCTATCCGGCCTGGGATTTTACCGCTTAGACAGTATTTTATCTATTACTGACAAAAGCTTGAGTATCCTCGTAATGGGAGCATTTTTATGTATTCCCTCCTTACATTCAAAAATAACCATTGTACTTTTTACATCGGTTCAACTACTCTCTATTCTTCTAACCATAAGTATAGCCCTATTTATTTTATATAAAAATGCCTTCTCATTCAAGCTCCATTTTGATGTATCCAAACTAACATTATTACTCAAAGAGGGATTACCTTACGCAATTTTGGTATTATTAATGAGCATCAGTTCAAGAATTGATACCTTAATCATACCCTTTTTTTCATCGGATAAATTTAGTAGTTCCGCTGTTTACGCTGGAAGTTTCAGAATATTAGAAGCCGTAAATATCATCGGTTATTTATTTGCAGGATTATTATTGCCGCTATTTTCAAAAAGCATTCACCAAAAGGAAACCACCGCAAATTTAGCCAATATAGCCATTCGCTTACTTTGGACAATCACCCTGCCACTCGCCATTGGTTTTTCTATTTTTTCAGAGGGAATCATTCTTATTTTATATAAAAATGCAACGCCTGAAATGGTACATACCTTTTCAATACTCATATTAGCTCTTATTCCGATGAGTGGAAATTATATTTACGGTACATTGTTAACCGCTTCAGGCAGCCTTTGGTCAATGAATCGTATCTTTGTTTTAATTTTAGGATTTAATTTAGTGCTAATTTTTGTTCTTTTACCATTGCTTTCTATTCCAGGCGTAGCATTAGCGTCATTGATAACACAATCATTGGCACTTATTCTGCAAATAAATCTGTGTATAAAAAAACAACTGGTAAAACGGTCTTTGTCTTTAATTCTTAGCATTTTAATTTTTTCTTTTTTAACTATGTTGTTTATTTATTTAATTAAATCATACCTGCCTTTCAAGCCTTCTAATTTACCATTCATCCTTTTAAGTGGTTTATTATCTACAGGAATAGCTATGATATCAACAGGAATGATTAAAAAAAATGAATGGACTCATTTATTTAGTGAAACCATCAGATAATTTATGGAACCCAAACCGACGAACTTATTAAGCTTAATTACCATATTATTTCGATGGAGAAAGCCTGTCTTTCTTATTACCCTGTTTTCAGGATTACTCACTGTGGTGGTAACCTTATTTATGCCTGATTTCTACGCTGCTGAAGCAAAATTTCTGGCCATAAGTCCGGAACAATCCAGACCAGAGAATCTATTTGGAGGCTCTGAACAAATACGATATTATGGGGGTGAGGAAGATATAGACCGCTTATTAATTATCGCAGAATCTAACGTCATCATAGACGAAATGGTTGATTCTTTTCAACTCTACAAGAATTATAAGATAAATCCAGCCTCACCAAAAGCCCACTTTAAAGTACGAAAAAAATTCTCCTCCTATTATACCGTAGAGAAAACAGATCGGGATGCAATCTCTTTAATTATTGAAGATAAAAAACCTGAATTAGCAGCACAAATGGTACAATATGCGGGATTCCTCATTGACGAGAAAGCTAAAAAACTGATTAAAGACGGCTACTCAAAAATGATATATTCCTTAAATACTGACATCGCAGAAAAACAACTGGAAATCAAAATTTTAAGTGATAGCCTAAGCAAAACGCGAAAGAAATTTAATCTTTTTAACACTAAAACGCAGTCCGAAATTATTTCCGAGCAATTTGATGTGGTAAAAAGTGAATATATCCGATCGAATGCAAGACTGAATAATTTAAAAACGGGCGGTAATATACCCAAAGATACCATTCAATACTTAGAAGCTGAAGCAGAGGGCTTAAAAGCTGAATTGGATACCATAGAACGACGGGTAACCATGCTTAATGAAGGTCAACTTACACTTAACGAATTAGAGGTGCGATATTATTCCTACATAGAACAAATATCACAGGAAAAACAACGATTAAAACTACTTTATTCGGCACAGAATGCCAATATTCCCGCCTTACTTGAAATGGAAACGGCTGAAATACCTTTGATGAAAAGCAGACCAAAACGTTCCTTCATCGTTCTTGGCGCAGTACTGGGAGCATTCCTTCTAAGTATTTTCGTAGTGATAATACTGGACAGATATAAAGAAATTAACTGGAAGGAAGTATTACATGATAAATAGAGGGTTAGCCATTTTTCACGAAAAAATAAGTGTTTCCCAGCGTAATTTATTTATTTGCTTTGCTCTTATTTTTAATATAGCCTGGTTTATTTCTCTGTTAGAAAACCAATGGCTTTGGTTGTTACTCATCCCCGCTAGTCTAATTATCTGGTTTAGCATCATTGATTTTAAGCTAATTTTCTTTCTCCTCTTATTTTTTATACCACTTTCCACCGAAATTACTTTTGACAATGGCCTGGGAACTGACCTACCTACAGAGCCCCTTATCATAGGATTAATGGGCATTGGTTTGCTATATTTTCTGATACATTTTAAAAAAATAGGAAGTAACTTCCTTACTCATCCCATAACCCTGCTTATTTATTTACACCTTTTCTGGACCTTTTTCACCAGTCTAACTTCCTATTCTATTTTAATTTCCTTAAAGTTTCTATTGGCAAAAATCTGGTACGTGTGTACTTTTTATTTTATGGCAGGGTACCTTCTAAGGACAGAAAAGAGCATTAAACTAATGTTTTGGGTAGTACTCATACCGATGATTTTAAGCGTAATAGTCATTTGGTACAGACATGCTTCTTATGGATTTTCATTTGGTGACATTCATCGCGTGCTGCATCCGTTTCAAAGAAATCATGTAAATTATGCTGCATTACTCGCTTTATTATTCCCATGGATTTTCCTGATGCGCTTTGAGTACCTGAAAGGAAGCTTCGAAAGATTGTTCTTGACGATTCTTTTACCTATCTGGCTTGTAGCTATTTACCTGAGTTTCACCAGAGCTGCTTACGGTGCCATTTTAATTTCTGCCATTGCAGGTCTCTTAATATGGTGGAGAAGTCTAATACCTTTTGTTTATGCAGGTATTTTAGTAGTTATCATTGGCATTTTCTGGCTTACAAACAATAATAAATACTTAGCTTTTGCGCCAAATTACGATCGGACAATTTCACATACAGAATTTGATAATTTACTGGAAGCAACGGTTAAATTAGAGGATATAAGCACTATGGAGCGATTATATCGCTGGGTTGCCGGCGCGCACATGTCCGTAAAAGAACCTGTTGTTGGCTTTGGTCCTGGTAGTTTTGTTCAGCACTATAAAGCCTATACAGTAAAAGGGTTTCGTACTTATGTCAGCAATAATGAAGAAAAATCAGGCATTCACAGTTACTTTTTAATGATCCTCGTAGAACAAGGATTTCCGGGACTTATCATTTTCAGCCTCTTAATATTAGCTATCTTAAAAACCGGACAGCGAGTGATAAAAGACCCAAGGTCTCGTCACCAATCCTGGATTCCACTGGCTACAATAACCAGTTTTATCGTAATTCTTACTTTTTTGACTATTAATGACCTGGTCGAGACTGACAAAATTGGTTCTTTTTTTTTCCTGTTCATTGCCATTTTGGTTAATACCGATATTCATTTTTGGGAAAAAAAATAACCAAGTAAGAGCGCAAGAAACCCAAGTGCGAGACTTAAAAAAGAATAGACAAGGGCTACGCCAATATTTCCAATACGTATGGCTTGCCAATTTTCCAGCATAAAGGTCGAGAAAGTACTAAATCCACCACAAAATCCGGTGGCTAAAATCAAATAAGAACTATCTGACAAATTCGCACGCATTTTTAGTCCGGCAAGATAACCGAGAATAAAGCAGCTCAGGATATTAGCAGATAAGGTAGGAATTGAGAAATTTGAAGCATTGGGCAAATAATATTGAAACCCAAATCGTGCTAAACTTCCGAGGCCTCCACCCAAAAAAACGAACCAAATTTTCACCATAATTTAAGTTAATTTGAAAACATTCTGCTAAAATGAACTATTTTTTCACTCTTTTAGCCCCTTTTTCAACATTTTTTATACTAAAATCAAAGGTAAAGAGAATGAAATCAAGGGGGTAAAATTTCTTTTATTATCTTTGTCCACTGTTTTAATAAAAAACAGATTAGAAAACTCATTTTTCCCAATGACGGATTTAAAATCGCAAATTATTCCAGCAAAATTGCCAAAACATGTTGCTATCATTATGGACGGTAATGGTCGCTGGGCACAAAGTCAGGGTAAGGCCAGGATTTTCGGTCATACCTCTGCGATACAGGCAGTTAGGGAAGTAACCGAAGGGGCTGCAGAAATAGGCGTTGAATACCTGACTCTTTATGCTTTTTCTACAGAAAACTGGGCCAGACCAAAATTCGAGGTCAATGCTTTAATGAATTTATTGGTTGAAACACTTAGTCGCGAACTCGATACGCTTCACAAAAATAATATACGATTACAAGCCATAGGAGATATAGATGGGCTTCCTGAATATACCAAAAAAGCGCTATTGGCCGGTATTGAAAAAACAAAGGATTATACCAGAATGACACTCATTCTAGCTTTGAACTATAGTGCTAAATGGGAAATACTGGAAGCTACAAAAATGATTGCCACCGAAGTTAAAAATGGGTTGCTTTCCCCGGACGAAATTGATGAAAATGTTTTTCAGCAAGCGCTTTGTACCCACGGTATCCCCGATCCTGAACTATTGATAAGGACGAGTGGCGAATACCGCCTAAGTAATTTCCTCCTTTGGCAAATTGCTTACGCCGAATTGTACTTTTCGCCTTTATTCTGGCCTGATTTCCGAAAAAATGATCTTTTTAACGCTATTTTGGAATTTCAAAAAAGAGAAAGGCGCTTCGGTCTAACCAGTGAACAACAGGCTTTAAATAACTCCCCCATACAACCACATTAACCCCTTTTTTCTCTTTGATTGATATATTAAAATGAAAATTAACCATACTTCTTTACGCTTTAGTTTACTCTTCGCCTTAGTTGCCTTGAGTACAACCTTTTTGTCAGGTCAAATTTCAAACGACTCTACACCAACGTTTGATTACTCAAAACCGGGTGAATTCGAAATAGGTGCTATTTCTGTAACCGGCGCTGAATTTAGTGATGACAATGCAATCATCAGTATTTCCGGCCTTGTTGTTGGAGATAAAGTGAGAATCCCCGGAGCAAAAATTCCCAGGGCTATCAAAAACCTGTGGAACTTGCGACTCTTTACTGATGTGCGTATCATCAAATCCAAAAATATTGGAGATGTCGTTTTTCTTGAAATCATTGTGGTCGAGCGACCCCGATTAAGTACTCACTCTTTCACAGGCATTGGAAAAAGTCAGCACGAATCACTAAATGAAGTAGTCAACAAATTTTTGGTGAAAGGTGGGATTATTACAGATAATATCAAAGTTAATGCCGCTGAAGGACTGGAAAGACACTTTGCTGATAAAGGATTTTTTGATTCTAAAGTAACCGTCACAGAGGTGAAAGATACCGCCAGAGTCAATTCTGTGAACTTGGTTTTCGATGTAGCCCGAGGAGAAAAAATCAGAATTGAAGAAATTGTCCTAGATGGAAATATTGAGGTTCCCAATAAGAAACTTCTTAAAAAATTATCGAAAACCAAAGAAAGAAAGAAATTACTCGCTGCTTCTAAGTTAGTGCAAAAAGAGTATAAAGAAGATAAGAAAAAGTTAATAGATTACTATAACACCATTGGTTACAGAGATGCGAGGATTTTAAAGGATAGTGTCTGGCGTGATGCAGAAGGATATTTAAGGATAAAGCTTTTTCTGAACGAAGGAAAGAGATATTATTTTAGAAATTTAACCTGGAAAGGAAACTCTATTTATGATGATAAAACCCTGACCTCTGTTTTAGGTATCGATAAAGGGGCTGTTTACAATCAGGAATTGTTAGATAACAGACTTAAATTTAGTCAGGATGGTAGAGATGTTAGTTCTCTTTATATGGATTTTGGTTATTTATTTTTTCAGGTAGATCCTGTAGAAGTTGCCATTATTGGAGATTCCATTGATATTGAATTAAGAATTTTTGAGGGCCCCCAGGCAAATATTGACAAGGTAGTCATTGCTGGAAATGACCGTACACACGAACATGTCATTCGTCGGGAATTAAGAACATTACCAGCTGAAAAATTTAGCCGTTCTGATATCATTCGCTCTCAAAGAGAGATTACGAACCTGAACTATTTCAATCCTGAAAATATGGGTATCAATACCCCGGTAAATCCTGACAGAGGTACGGTAGATATTGAATATAAAGTGGAAGAAAAACCCTCCGATCAGCTTGAGTTATCCGCCGGATGGGGTGGTTTCAACCGGGTTATCGGTACTTTAGGCGTTTCATTCAATAATTTCTCTATGAGGAATATATTTAATAAAGAAGCCTGGAAGCCTCTACCAATGGGTGATGGTCAGAGATTAAGCCTTAGAGCACAGACAAACGGTGATTTTTACCAGTCTTATAACCTGTCTCTTTCAGAACCCTGGTTAGGAGGAAGGAAACCAAATTCATTCACTATTGGAGGCTTCTACAATCGCTTTGCTTATGGGCAGCGGGGAACAAGCACCTATCAGAGTTTAAATATTAAACAGGGTTCCGTTAGTTTTGGTACCCGTTTAAAATGGCCCGATGATAACTTTGTTGCCAGCACAGCGCTTAATATTCAAACATTGACTTTGCAAAACTGGCAGGGCTTCCAAACTGATAAAGGGGAGGCAGTGAATATTGGAAATTTCAACAATTTCTCTCTACGCCAAATCGTTTCCCGAAGCTCTATAAATGATCCGTTGTTTCCAAAGCAAGGTTCAAATATTTCTCTTTCCGTCCAGTTTACATTGCCTTATTCTCTTTTTCAACCTAATAAGGATTACACGGACCTGCCTGTTGCTGAAAAATTCCGCTATCTCGAATATAACAAATGGCGCTTTGATGCTGAATGGTACACGACGCTTACTGGCAAGTTAGTGTTAAAAGCTGCGGCAAAAATTGGTATTCTGGGATCATATAATAAAAATATCGGTGCCCCTCCTTTTGAAAGATTCCAATTAGGTGGTGATGGTATCAATAACCAACAATTTGGATTTCAAGGGGTTGATATCATCTCTATGAGAGGCTACGAAATCAATCAATTGGAGGCTAATATTAGCCCGGGTACAACAACAGGAACAGCAGCGACACCCATTTTCGATAAATTTACCATTGAACTTCGTTACCCGGTTTCATTGAATCCAAGTAGTACGATTTACGTACTTGCCTTTGGACAAGGTGGAAATTCCTGGCGTTCCATTAGAGATTTCAATCCTTTTGATATGAAAAGATCGGTTGGATTCGGACTTCGTGTTTTCTTGCCGATGTTCGGAACTTTAGGTTTTGATTATGGCCTTGGTTTTGATAAGGCTAATGCAAAAGGACTCCGTGAATACGGTGATTTCAATATTATATTAGGTTTCGAACCTGAATAAATACTACCCATTTTATTAGTTAAGAAAAGAGGCTGTCTAAAAAGATAGCCTCTTTTTTTAGTACCCCTTCTGTCTTTCCCAATAATTTTGCTCTTCTATTTCAGCAAGAATCATAAGATAGCTTTGATACCTTGACTCACTAACTATTGTTTTTTCCAAGCCTTCTTTTACGGCGCAATTCGGTTCGTTTTTGTGTAAACATTTTCCGCCAAACCTGCACAGTTTTGATAATTCAAAAAACTCCCGAAAATTATGAGCAACCTCTTCTTGTGAAAGGTAGTTAAAACCTAATGTTTTAATTCCAGGTGTATCGATAATATACCCTCCCCTAGAATATGGAAACATTTCTGCAAAAGTAGTAGTGTGCTGTCCTTTCCCTGAATAATCGGAAATAATGCCCGTTTTTCGTACGTTGGAAGGATCTAACCTATTCAACAGACTTGACTTTCCGACCCCTGATTGTCCCCCAATAAGGGAAATTTTATTCGTTAACTTATCTGATAATACGTCCAGACCGAGACCAGTTTCAGCACTTAACAATAAACAATCATATCCGATTTTTTCATACATATTCCGGAGATTATTAAAAATCTCCATATCCCCGTCGTTGTAAAGATCTGCTTTGTTAAAAACAATCAATGTGGAGATATTATAAGGTTCCGTCATTAACAAAAACCTGTCAATAAACCCTTGTTTTAATTTAGGTCGTACCATGGTAATCACTACAACGGCCTGATCTACGTTACTGGCAAGAAGATGTACTTCATGTTTATTTCGGGGGGATTGTCTAACTACATAATTTTTCCGGGGGAAAATTTCTTTGATGGTACCTTTACCTATTTCATTATCTGGAATAATCAATACCTGATCTCCAACGGCAATAGGATTAGTGGTTGGCAAGCCATCCAGTCTAAATTTCCCTGACATCCGACATTCTATAATAGATAAATCTTCCTTCTCTACGACATACCAACTACCTGTTGATTTCAAAACCACCCCTTTTTCAGACATTTATATACATTTAAATACTTTGACGGACCTTAATTTTTCCAGCACAAACGGCTGACATTTCTCTCAAAAGAGATGGATTTTTCTCTAAAACATTCCCAACAACCACAATATCGGCACCTGCATTAAAATGTAAGGCTACTTGTTCTGCACTTCTCACACCACCACCAACAATAAGAGGACCTGAAATAAGACTTCTGACTTGTTTAATCATTTCACCGGAAACGGGATTTTTTGCTCCCGATCCTGCATCTAAATAAAATAATTTCAACCCTAACATTTCTCCAGCTAAAGCTGTATGAGCGGCAATACCTGGTTTATCAGCAGGAATCGGCGCAGTATTACTCATATAAGAAGCGGTATTCGGTTTTCCCCCATCGATTAAAAGATAAGCCGTAGCTATTGATTCTAATCCTGATTCTTTAATATAAGGTGCGGCAACTACTTGTTGGCCGATTAAAAACTCAGGATTTCTACCAGAAATCAAAGAGAGAAATAAAATAGCATCGGCTAAAGCATTCACTTGAAAATAGTGCCCGGGAAAAAGGATGAGCGGTAAATCTGTATTTTCCTTTAAATAGCGAAGACAAGTATCCATCCTATCCTTTTGAATAAAACTACCTCCTATAAAAACATACCCAATACCAGGTAATTGAAGTTGTTCCGTTATAGAAAAAAGATTATCAGGATCGATTCCATCAGGATCAATCAAAACAGCTAATTTTTTTTTGCCGAGGGCCTGACACGAAGTCATTTCCGCAAATATGGAGGGCGGGCGATTTGGTTTCATCTGATTGGCTCCTAAATCTTTAAATATACAATCAAAGATAAGCAATCAAAAACCATCTTTCGATTTATTTTTCACCTCCATGCTTCCATCAATCGCTCTCATTTGAATTTGATTAAAGGATTGATCCGCGTTAAAGCCTTGACTAAAAACCGTATCTTTCGGAGTGGCTATAACCACAAATTTATTGGTATATAAGTTTTGAGTTTCCTCATTCCATGTCAACTCGGGTGACTCCATTACTTCCTTATTAACACTCATCCAGCGAACATTTTTTTTTAAAAAAGTTTTCTTTTTTGATTGATATCTTGCTGCATAATCTGCGGTAAGTGTACTTGTTATTTTACCTTGTGGGTTAAAAAAGTCAATATGAATACCTTCCGAAAATTCTTGAAATGGGTCACTTGCCTGTAGATGAAAAATTAATACAGGCGCCTTTATTCTAATTCTAACTACAGCAGAGTCAGAATATAATATTTCGACGTCTTTTGTTTTTTCAATTTTTAAATCACTTTCAGAAAAAGTTACCAACTCTTCTGCTTTGTCACAACTAGAAAACACAATGAAAACCAAAAAAAATAAACCCGGATAATTGATAAGCCTCATTTTTAACGCATTAAATGTACATTTCCCGAAAAAGATAAAGCAGTATCATCTATGAATAAAATGGTGAAAGTATATAAATAGACCCCTGTATTTAAAGCGGCGCCTTTTGCATCGGTGCCGTTCCAACCACTGGTTTCGTCGTTAATTTTTATATTTTCCACCTTGTAAATAATACCTCCATAACGATCATAAATGGTTAAATCCTTTACAAGTTTTGCTGATTCATTGGCAAATGCCGTAAAAAAATCATTTACACCGTCATTATTTGGAGAAAAAGCACTGGGAATAAAGACCGGTCTGTTTTTCGCTACCTCGATGCTAATATCATCTTCTGCTACACAACCATCTGGATTAGTAACCTGTACCTTATAAGTAATTTGACTATTAACTCTTTCTTTAGTTCTCGTGCTCGAACAGGTACTACAAACGACAAGGTCCTGGGGTATCCATTTATAAAGAACCGGGCTCTGGTTAGCCATGGATGTCAATTGAAAATAAGTACCCAAATTGACTAAGGTATCAAGACCTGCAAAAACGGTTAATTTACCCGGTTGTTTAACGGTAACCTTTTGCTGAACGGTGCATCCTAAAACATCAGAAATACGCAAAATATAATCTCCCGCAGCCAGATTTTTAAAATTATTTTGGGTTTGAAAAGATCCGACATCGATGGCATAAGAATATGGAGGCGTTCCACCGGAACCAATAGAAGCGATACTTCCCGCCTTAAATCCAAAACATAGATTATCAATTACCTGAATGGTGCCAATTTGAAGGGAAGTCGGTTCAAAAATCTGTTGGAATGTATCCAATTTGCAACCATTTCTATCAAAAATGGTCAGACCATAATTCCCTACGCCTAAATCTTTAATGAATGGCTCTCTTTCACCACTTTGCCATCTGAACACGTAATTACCATTTCCACCCAGGCCATTTGCTTGTATAGATCCATCTTTCAACCCGTTACAACTAACATTTACGGGAGATAGATTTACGCTCAACGGAGGAAAATCATTCACTGAAAAAGAAAAATTTCCCAAACATTTATTTTTATCCCTTACCTGAACCTCATATTTTCCCGCTTTAATATTAGCCAGGGAATTGGCAGACTGAAAACCTTTACTATTCTTCCAGTCATATTCAAAGGGTGCGCTGCCATTATCGATATTCACTTCAATTTTACCGTCGGAAAAACCAAAACATCGGGGTGGAACAATAGATTCTACGGAAGGATCTAAAATGAGTTCCAATTCTTTTAAATTAAGGGTGGTATCAAAAAGGCATTGATTCGCGTCTTTTATCTGAATTTTGTAATTTCCTACGGGTAATGCGGAAAGTAAATTTTGAGTATTAAAACTGGCATTATTCCAGCTATATTGGTAAGGAGCCGTTGCGCCTGCCACTTTAAGACGAATGGAACCATCTAAACCACCGTTACAAGTTGGCATTTTCAATTCAGGGACAATGTCTATTTTCTTTGGACTATTCACAAAAAAAGCTAAGGAAGTAGAGCAGGTAGTTTTATCAACAACAGTTACGGTATAATTACCCGTAGCCAATCCTGATCTTGAACCATCCGTTTTACCGTCGTTCCAACGGTAAACATAAGGACTGTAATCGTTTGAAATGTCTAAATCAATTTTACCGGTCTCTGTATTCGGACAGGCAATATCTGACACCCGGGTATTTGTTTTAAAATGATCATTACAGCAATTTATTTTAATATCAATCACTTTGCTGACACTGCAACCTTCCGCACTCGTTACCCTCAGTAACACGGGGGTAGTTCCAGGCTGATCAAAAACAACAGAATGAGGGCCCTTTCCTAAATTATTTTGTATTCTGGCAGCGGGGCCAAAGGACCAGTTCCATGTTCTTATAGATCCCGGTGTTGTGGAATTATCGCTAAAAACAATAGGACTTCCTACACAAGCCTCAGAAACATCGGTAACGAAATTTACCTGCGGACCTTTGAATTTGCTTGTTCCACCAAACTTCAATTCATAACCAAATCCTGTTTGACTGTAATTGATGATAACTAAAGCATAAGATTTTCCCACTTCCATTACCGCCGGCTTAACGAAGCTATTTGCGCCATTATTACACCCACAGTTTTCAATTTCATCTGGTTCACCTTCCCTCAGACCTGTTGCACCAGTGCAGGCAATCCATCTGTTTATTGGCTCACTAACATTCTCACCTACAATACTATACCTCAACATTTTCTTATTGCTACAATTATTTAACGCAGTCAATTCATATAAAACCCAATCCAGATCATCACTCGGGTTACTTGGTGTTATAGTGAAAGTCAGCGAACCAGCAGTTTGTATAGTCCATTTATACCAGGTAGATTGTTCCTCAATAACGGGAGCTCTTCCTCCCAAATTATCCGTACAAAAGGCATCATTAATATTATCTAAAACAGTCCCCCGATCTCTGACCGAACTAACGGTAAATGGCCTGTCGTCACACAAAATGACGGCTGATTGACAATCCCCTGAGGGAGAACCCGCTGAGGTATAACTATTAACACATAATTTAAAAGTCCCACTATTTGTCCCTCTGGCACTTACCCGCACATAATATTTTTGTCCAACTACCATGCTGCTCGACAAAATCTGAACCACGTTATTAGAAGGTGCCGTATTATCAGAAATACAGGCTACCTGCGTTAACACTCCACAAGTACCTCTATAAATGGCCATTTGTGGCGATCTCAGACTTCCCCCTTTTCCAAGCCGGGTATCTCCAACGACCTGAATACTAATATTAGTTCCCCGTGATGTAAATATAAACCATACATCCCGCTGTGTCTCCTGGGGAAAACAGGTAGCCGGCGCAACACCCTCATCTACAGCGCCCACAGTGGTGAAAGCTGCTGAATCAGAACACCAATTATCAAGATTTGTAAGTATTTTTGCCTCATCACACTTATCATGAGGTACGCTCCCAAAGGAAAAACGTACTAAAGCCTGAAAAAAAATTAGCGCAAATATTCTGGTCATCATTTAATGATTATAATATCCTATTAAACGTAAAATTAACATATTAGGTGTATTTTCTCTAACAAACTTAAGGTCTGCTTTCCTTCATTTTCCACTCATTTTAATCAAATAGCGTTATATTTACTTCTTAATGCCCTGGCTCATCAAAATTCATCTATAATGAAGACGCATATTCCCAATGTAATCACTTTATTAAATCTGCTTTTTGGTGTTTTCGCTTCCCTTTCCTTGCTCTATGGCCAATTGGAATTAGCTCTCTTGTGGATTGGATTAGCAGCATTGGCAGATTTTTTAGATGGATTCGTTGCCAGATGGCTAAATGTTCAATCTCCTTTAGGAAAAGAACTGGATAGCCTGGCAGACATGGTTTCCTTCGGATTCGTACCCGGAATTATTTTCTATGGCCTGATAGTCCAAAATCAAACGGGATCCTGGCCAGATGCATGGCATTGGACAGGAATGCCGGCTTTTGCTATTACCCTTTCTGCCGGACTACGATTGGGTCGATTTAACATAGATATTCGTCAAAATACTGACTTTATTGGCTTACCAACGCCTGCATGCACCCTTTTTGCCGTTGGCCTCCTTCTCATTCATTTGTTTTACAAAGAATCATTCCTCCATAACCTGCTTGATATTAAATTATTAATTGGATATATCGTTGCCCTTAGCTTGCTCATGCAGGTAAATCTGCCGATGTTCAGTTTAAAGATAAAAGGGGGCTGGAAAAATAACCAACTTAAAATTATTTTTGCTGTTTTTTGTGCAATAGTGTTAATTTGGCAGCCTAAACTGGCACCATTAACCTGGATAACCAGTTATATTCTAATGTCTTTATTTATTCATTTCTATACTTCAAAAAAAATAATATGAAATTTTTGGCGGAAATTGACATCATGCCTCATAAGGAACTACTTGATCCTCAGGGCAAGACCGTGGCAAAAAATCTTCACCATATCCCTGTAGAGGGTATATTAGATATCAGGGTTGGGAAGCACATTCAAGTGCAATTAGAGGCGGAAGATGAATCTGAAGCAAATGAAAAAATCAATTTGGCATGTAAAAAATTACTGGCTAATCTGATCATGGAAAATTATACATTCCACATCAAGGAGATAGATTAATCGGTACCTATGCTATATCTGGTGCCTACGCCCATTGGAAATCTGGAGGACATTACCTTACGTGCCATTCGCACACTAAAGGAATGTAATTATATTTTAGCGGAAGATACACGGACATCGAGGAAATTGCTTGATCATCATGGGATTTCCACCCAGTTACGTCCGTTTCATGCCTTTAATGAACATCATGTAACGGAAAATATAGTAAAAGAATTAATTTCTGGCATCTCCATTTCTCTTATTTCTGATGCAGGCACTCCGGGTATATCCGATCCTGGATTCCTATTGGTTCGGGCCTGTGTCCGTGCTGGTGTTGAAGTAACCTGTCTTCCTGGTGCAACAGCCATTATACCTGCGTTAGCGGCTTCTGGATTACCGACGGATAGTTTTCATTATGAAGGATTTTTACCGCATAAAAAAGGGAGGCAAACCAGATTAAAATATATTGAGCAACTCCCGGAAACCTCCGTCATTTACGAATCCCCACACCGATTGGTAAAGCTAATAGACGAACTTTCAACTATTTGCGGACCTGACAGGAATGCTTGTGTTTGCAGGGAGTTATCGAAACTACATGAAACATTTCACAGAGGTTCCCTTGTTGAACTCCAGGCATACTTTAAGGAGCATCCCGGTCAGGTTCGTGGCGAAATAGTTTTTCTGCTTGCAGGAAAAAGTTAACCGGCCTGGTTTCAAATATGAATGGCACGGTTACTTGTCGCTGCTAAAGCTGCTTCTTTTATAGCTTCAGAGTACGTTGGGTGTGCATGACTCATACGGCAAGCGTCTTCCGCTGAAGCTCTAAACTCCATTAAGGTTACCCCTTCCATTATTAAATCGGCCGCTCTTGCGCCTGTTATATGTAAGCCCAAAATTTCATCTGTCTCAGCATGGCAAAGCATTTTTACCAACCCCTCTATATCTGTGCTGGCCCTTGCTCTTCCCAATGCTTTAAATGGAAATTTACCTGACTTAAATGGAATGCCTGCCTCCTTCAACTGGGCCTCTGTCTGACCGACACCTGCCACTTCAGGCCAGGTATAAATAACATTGGGAATAAGATTATAGTTAATATGAGGTTTTTGCCCTGCCATAACTTCAGCGACAAAAATACCCTCTTCTTCTGCTTTATGCGCCAACATAGGGCCTTGAATTACGTCACCAACAGCATAAATGGTAGGGACAGAGGTTTGTAAATGTTCATTCACTTTTATCTTACCCTTTGCATCCACTGCTATACCAACATTTTCCAATCCAAGATTATCGGTGTATGGTCTTCTTCCAATAGAAACCAGGCAATAATCTGCTGAAATTTCTACCTCCGTTTCAGTTCCCTTTTTTTTATAAAATACAGCCACCGATGTATCAGAGGGCTCAACCCGGGTAACCTGCGCACTCAAATGGAAGGCTACTCCCATTTTTTGCATTGATTTTTGCAATTCTTTTACACATTCCGTGTCCATGGAAGGGACTAAGGTATCCATAAACTCAATGACCTCTACTTTAGTTCCTAGTCTGGCATATACAGAACCTAGTTCCAAACCAATAACCCCTCCTCCTATTACCACCATTTTTGAAGGAACCTCTTGAATACCTAAAGCCTCCGTTGAGGTAATTACTCTTTTCTTATTATAATTGAAAGCTTCCGGAACGATTGGTTTTGAACCGGTAGCAATGATAAATTTATTAGATTCCACCACTAAGGCTTCGCCATCATTTTTTAAGACTTTAATTTTATTGCTGTCAGTAAACGAAGCATGGCCGTGAAAAACATCAATCTTGTTTTTTTTCATCAAAAACTCAATGCCTTTTACAGTTTGATCAACCACCTCGTTTTTACGTTGAATCATTTTGGGCATATCCACGCTCAGACTTCCCACGTTTATACCGTGACTGCTAAATTTTTCCTTAGCTGCAAAATAGTGTTCCGAAGAGTCTAACAGTGCTTTTGAAGGAATACAACCTACGTTCAAACATGTGCCACCCAATGAATTATACTTTTCTACCAGAGCCGTTTTCATACCTAATTGCGCACATCTAATAGCTGCTACGTACCCTCCAGGACCTGCACCAATAACTGTTACATCATATTTCATTACTGCCAAAATTTTTACGAATTTACAAACGAACTATACGATTTACTATTACAAACAACAATATCTGCTAAATATTTGTTCCTTGACACATTAAATGTAGCTTTCAAAAGCTAAGCTTCACCTTTTTGATTATTATCCTCTTTACGATTTTCATTTAATCTGTTTTCCGGCCGGTTACCGCCCTGACGAAATGGAGGACGATTCCCTTGTGGACGGTTACCTTGAGGAGGCCTGTTACCTTGTGGCCTGTTACCTTGCGGACGATTTTCACCTGGCGATCTTTGTTCTGGTCTTGGTCCCTCATTCTGCCTGTTCCCAGTAGGTCTTTCCCCCGTATTTGGTCTTTCCGAAGGGTTTGGTCGGTTGCTTTGTTGGGGCCTGTTTCCTTGCACAGGTCTTTGATCAGACCTGTTATTTTCCTGGGGACGTCCCTCCGGACGATTTCCTGGTTGCTGCCTATTATCTGGTCTGTTTGGACCCGGTCTGTTTGTCGCTTGTTGAAGACGATTATCCGGTTCATTTCTGTCTTGATAACGGCTGCTTTTCTTTTTCTTTCTGCGAATTTCTTCTGGTAATTCAACTGCGCCGGTAACATCGGAATAATCCTTTCCACCACCTTCAAATTCATCAGGTTTCAGAATCCCTTCTATTTCCCTAAAATCAGGGAGTAAATTTCCCCTAACTGCCGACTGTTGTATTTCTTTAACCATATCAATGGTCTGCGGATACAATTTACCCCTACCATGATCGTGTTCATAAGCATAGAACAGTAAGCCTTTAAAAATATCCGTTTTAACTAAAATGGCTTTTCCTTTTTGTGTTTCCACCCTATCAGCTCGTTCAGGAAACGATTCTATGGCCTCCATGTAGGTATCCAGTTCAAAATTGAGGCAGCATTTTAACCTACCACACTGACCCGACAATTTTGCCTGATTAATAGCCAGGTTCTGATATCTGGCTGCCGTGGTAGAAACTGATTTAAAATCAGACAACCAGGTGGAACAGCACAATTCTCTTCCACAAGAACCTATACCCCCAATTCTGGAAGATTCTTGTCTGGCTCCAATTTGTCTCATTTCAATTTTAACTCTAAATTCTCTCGCAAAGATGCGAATCAATTCACGAAAATCAACTCTGCCATCAGCCGTATAATAGAAGGTAGCCTTTCTTTTATCTCCCTGATATTCAACATCTCCGATCTTCATATCTAAGTCTAAAGACCTGGAAATGGCTCTGGCTTTGATTAGCGTTGGAATATCCTGTTGACGGGCATCATCCAATCTTTCAAGATCACGTTCATTGGCTAATCGAATAACCGAGGTAAAGACCGTATTTTCTCTTACTCTTTTTTTCTTTAATTGTAAGCGAACAAGCTCCCCCATCAAGGTAACTCTACCAACGTCATACCCTGTCCCGGTTTCTACGACAACATCGGCGCCAACATAAATTTCAGGTAAATTTTCAAGAATAAAGAAGCCTTTATGTGAGCCATTTTTGAAACTTACCTCCACTAAATCGAACGGATAAGCATCGCGAACATCCAAAGCAGACAACCAATCATAAGTATTGAGTCTATTACATGAACCCGTAGCACAACTACCGTTACTTTTACACCCTTTTACCTCTCCATCACTTGTATTACACACTGTACAACCTGCACATCCCATAATTTATTATTTATTATTGTTTCCTATACGGCCTTCTCCAAAATTAAAAAATGGATTAAAAAGCTATATATTAAAAAATTTATTTTGCATAATCTGATGAAATTTAATGGACAAATCTAAAAACAAAATTTTAGGATTTGCATTTCTTTCCAAATGTGCAAAATTCTCATCGGCTAAATGAGCCATTTGTTCCAACTGTTTATCAGTCAGAATGGCTCTTAACTTTTCTGAAGTAGCTATCATTTCCTTAGGTATATTTGATTTTTCCTGACCTAAAATAGGTAAGACCAAAAGACCTCTAAAAAAATGTAAACTATATCTTATAAATATTTTTTGTTTCTCCTTTGTCCAAACGGATATTTCATCAACCCATCGGCTCATTTCCAGTCCATTTCCCTTATAACATTTTCTCATCCAGTCAATTAGAATACCAGCATTCAGATCTTCCTGTTCTGCCATTAAAGCAATGGCTTCAGAGAAACTACCGTTAGCCAATTGAATAACGGTATTGAGTTGTAAGTTGGTAACGGAAGGATAAATGCTCTTCAGTGTTTTATCCAATACCTCGTCAGTCAACAAAGGTACTTTAATCAATTGGCAACGAGACATAATCGTTTGCAATATTTGATCTGATTGTTCTGCAACGAGAATAAAATGAGTATCCGGTGGAGGTTCCTCCAGTATTTTCAGCAATCTGTTGCCCTCTTTACCTAAGTATTCCGGCAACCAGATAATCATAACGCGAACCTCCGCCTCGGCACATTTAAGACTTAATTTTCTTCTAATATTAAAACATTCCTCTTTATTGATGTTGGCTTGTTTATTGTCGGCGGCAATTTCATTTATCCAGTCATCTTTTGTAAAATAATGCTTTTTCATCAAAAGGTTTCGCCAAACTGGCAATAGATTATCACTGGTGACATCCTTTCCTGTAGTTGGAAAAGCAAAATGAACGTCTGGATGAAGGTATTTAAAAGAGCGGTTACAAGACGGACAGGCACCACAGGCTTCTCCCTGAACCGGGCTTGGGCAAACCATGGCATGCGCCATAGCGATAGCCAAAGGCAAAGCGCCAACACCTGAAGAACCTAAAAGCAACACAGCATGAGGAACTTTATGCTGTATTATCATGCTTCGAATATTGTCCTTAACCCTTTCCTGACCTACAACCTCTGAAAATTTCATTTGTGACGTAATATTTTCCCATTCAATACAAAAATAAGTATAATAATGGCTAATGCGCCTCCAGCCAATTATTTCCACTTTTCACCTCAACCTCTATAGGAACTTTCAAAGAAGGCATAGCATGACACATTTTATCTCTTATGAGCAATGATAATTTTTCAACTTCCGCTTTTGGTACATCAAAAACTAATTCGTCATGTACCTGAAGAATCATTTTCGCACCCCAGTTTCCACTTTTCAATTCTTTATGAATAGAAAGCATGGCCATTTTAATTAAATCGGCAGCTGAACCTTGAATTGGGGTATTAATAGCCATTCTTTCAGCATTACTTTTTTCCAGCGAGCTATTTGAATGAATATCCCTTAAAATTCTTTTTCGACCCATTAATGTCATGACGTAACCTTTTTTACGAGCCATATCAACGGTTTTCTCCATATAGGATTTTAGACCGTGATATTGTAAAAAGTAGGCATCAATCAATGTTTTCGATTCATTGCGGGAAATACCCAACTGCTTTGAAAGGTTGGTCGATCCAGCACCATAAATGATACTAAAATTAACAGTCTTCGCCCTATACCTTTGCTCTTTAGAAACCTCTTCATAAGGAATGGCAAATACTTTAGCCGCCGTTGCCCTGTGAATATCCTGACCCTTTTGAAAAGCCTCCAGCATACCTTCATCTCCACTTATTTCTGCAATAATCCTAAGCTCTATTTGTGAGTAATCTGCCGCTACTAACACATGATTTTCGTCCCGTGGAATAAATGCTTCCCTCACTCTGGCGCCTTCCTCTGTTCGAATGGGAATATTCTGTAAATTTGGATTATTGGAGCTAAGCCTTCCCGTTGCGGTCAATGCCTGATTAAATGAAGAGTGAATTCTTTTGGTGTTCGGGTTCACCATATTGGGAAGAGCGTCAACGTAGGTTGATTTGAGTTTAGACAGACCTCTGTGATTAAGAATTTCTCCAATGATGGCGTGTTGCCCCTCCAGTTCCGCCAGTTTTTCCTCATCCGTAGCATATTGTCCCGATTTAGTTTTCCTCCATTTGTAAGGTATTTTTAATTTGTCGAACAAAATTTCCCCTACTTGCTTAGGTGAAGCAATATTGAAAGAAGTGCCGGCAAGCTCGTAAATTTTATTTTCAAGAAGCTTTATTTCCTCCTTGAGTTGAATAGAATAGGTATTTAAAAAATGGACATCTACACGGATACCTTCATATTCCATATCAGCTAAAACCTTTAATAACGGCGCTTCCAGATGATTAAACAGCTCATATAAATTTTCTTTTATTAACAAAGGTTCTAAATGATTTTTAAGTTGCATCGTTATATCTGCATCTTCGGCCGCATATTCCTTAACCAAATCCACTTCAATATTTCTCATAGTCTTCTGCCCCGCACCTTTTTTACCAATCAACGAAGTAATAGAAACAGGTTTATAATCGAGGTAAGACTCCGCAAGATAATCCATGTTATGCCTCAATTCAGGTTCCAGAAGATAATGGGCAATCATAGTATCAAAGAACGGACCTGGGAGTTCCACGCCATAATTTTTCATGACCATGGCATCGAACTTAATATTCTGACCGACCAATATTATTCGATTATTTTCCAACACAGGTCTTAATAAGTCAACCATTTCCATAGCGATTTTTCTATCTGCCGGAATAGAAATATACCAGGCGACACCCTTTTTGTAAGCAAAAGAAATACCTACCAGATTGGCTAATGTAGCGTCAATATTATCTGTTTCTGTATCAAAGCAGATGGTATCTTGTTGTAAAAGTTTCTGGACCAACTTTTTTATTTCTGCAAGCTCTTCGACCAAATAATAGGTGTGGGGCGTATTCTCAATATTAAAATTGGCAATCCTAGCTGTTTTTTCAGATATATTTTCAGTCGTAGGTTCAACTTCCTTTTCTTCGGGAAAATCAAACGAACCCTGAGCTGAAGTATTTGGAGGAATAGGTTTTGTCGAAGGGTCAGGTCCCAGAATATTCATAGAAATAGACCTAAACTCTAATTCCCTAAAGAGATCTGCCAATACTGTTCTATCCAAAGGATCGAGGTGCAAATCTGTTACATTAAATTCTATAGGTACATTAATGTCGATCGTCGCCAACTGATAGGATAATCGGGCTTGATCAGCAAATGTTACCAATCGTTCCCCATTTTTACCCTTTATATTTTGTGCGTTGGCTAATATATTTTCAAGTGAACCATATTCCTTTAATAATGCTGCCGCCGTTTTAGGACCAATACCTGGAACACCGGGAATATTATCGACACTATCTCCTTGTAAACCAAGTATATCAATAACTTGATTTACATTTTGAATATCCCACATTTCACATATTTCCTTTTCCCCAAGTAATTCTATACCATTACCTTGCCGGGAAGGTTTATACATGATAATATTAGGCGAAACCAACTGCCCATAATCTTTATCAGGAGTAACCATATAAACGGTAAAACCATCATCACCGGCTCTTTTGGCAATGGTACCAATGACATCATCCGCTTCGAAACCAGGAACACAAAGAATGGGAATATGAAAACCCTTTAATATTTTTTGAATCCAGGGAATTGCCACACCTATATCTTCCGGCTGTTCCTCTCTGTTTGCTTTATACTTTGGATATTGTTCATGTCTGAAAGTTGGCCCATGAGGGTCAAAAGCAACAGCTATATGGGTAGGTTTTTCTGTCCTCAAAAGATCCCATAACATTCTGGTAAATCCATTGATTGCAGAGGTATTCAAACCTTTTGAATTTATCAGTGGCCTGGTGATAAAGGCAAAATGAGCGCGATATACCAATGCGTGTCCATCCAAAAGGAATAATTTTTTCTCATTCATCCAAATAATATTTTCAGGTGTTTTTAGACTCGTTTTAAAATGTTAGGGCATATTTCATAAGCATTTGCTGATTAATGCTGATGGCTCTTCCAAGACCTCTTACGCCATTCGGTTGGCTGTAATCGGTAATTTGCACCAACACATCACGGTCATAATAAGCATTTACTGTTAAAGAAAGTTGAAATCCCTTAATTATTTTCATACTTAAATCATTTGTCCAATACTGTAAATCTACGAATTTAAAATCCTTTAGGTAGTTTGAATATAATTGAATAGCAGAGGCGTAAGTGAATTTATTTTCCCAAAATTTTGTTTTATAACTTAATCTTAACAAGGTACCTAACTGTTTATCAACGTTTTCTGCTGAAACAATAGTTCCAGTGGATGATTTTTCTACAGGATTCCCATGAACACCTAAGAAGGCAATCTCATCATTATTAACAATAATAAATCGACCTGCAAGCGGTGAATAATAAATAGCCCATTTATCATTTGGCCTAAAATCCATTCCAGCTGAAATACTTATCTGAGCAGGTGAAAAGAACAAGGATTGTAATCTGGTATCTTTCCCAACTAATTTTTTGAGGAAATTTCCAGGAAAAGAAGCTGGCCCTTTATATGTTGGAGCAATTTGACTAATAAAATTAACACCTGAAGCATAAGATAATTTGGATTTACCCGATGCCTTGATACCCAGCCTGGAATCCATTCTTATTTCATCAATTGATTTTTGAAAAGGTACTTTGGTAAGTGTTCCCTGACCAATAACGCCTGCACCTAATCGTTGCACACCAAATTGGGAAACAAAGGTATTATCCCAAACTGCCCTCTTTTTTTTATATTTTGCACTGAAATTAATCGCACCGCCAAATCCTACTCTATTTTGGCCTGAACCAACGCGGGGGTTTAACTGCAATAGTTGAGCACCATCAACACCGATGCCTAAACCAATATCCCAAATCGAATCTTTTTTTGTTTTTTTTCCTTCTTCTTTTTTTTGGGCAAATATGGAAGGGATTAAAAGGAAACAAAAAGATATGCAAAGGAACGATTTACCTATCCATTTCATTCGAATCATCTGTTTTAATTAGCGCATATTTTTCCGTCGTCAATTTATGTAAGGGTAAGGTAACCCATGTTTTTTCGTCTGTTTTAACGGTAAAAGATCCCGAATCAATAGCAACAACAATACCTTCAACCTCGTCAATTTTAATGGTATCTCCCACTTGAATTTTATTTCGATTATAATAGCCACTTAAAATATTTGACAATAACGGTTTTGAAGCGGCACCATAACCTATGGCAAAAGCGAGCATAATTCCCGCCAAAATGATAGATAGATTGATTTGAATAAAGCCTGTTTCAATGCCAGACTGTTCCAAAGCAATGAGCGCAATATTGACAAATATAAAATAAAAGACTAAGTTAGAAATAAGGCTTGCCGCAGGAATATCCATGGAATAACAAGCTGTTCTAACAAAACCTCTTAATAGATCTGCCAGAAAAATGCCAAGCAAAAAGACAAAAATGGCAGAAATGAGTCGGGGCAAATAGGTAAATACCAAAGTTATTATTTCGGAAAGCGCCTGGACTTCCAACACATCTACTGCAATTAAAACGAAGAGGAAAAAGAAAAAATAATAAATGAGTTTGGCAATAATTTTACCTGACCTGAAGCGTAAAGGGGTTTTATTTAATACCTCTATATTTCCCAATCGTCCTAAAAAATGATCTACACCGATTTTATCAAAAAACCTGGATACCAGTTTGGCAATAATTTTTCCAATAAGGACACCAAGCAGTACTAATATGGTAGCAAGTAATATTCTCGGAAACAAATTAATGGCATAATTAAGTGTTTGATTTAACGATTGCTCCCAACGCAGCCAAAAAGAATTTGCAGATATATTGACCATTAAATTTTCCATAACGATAATTTTAATCCTTTAATTCAGGGGGATTTGGAAATCTGTTCTTAGTATTCGATTTATTTGTGTCAAGTAAATCTGAAAAAGTCAAAAAGAAATTAGGTACAAATAAATCAACCATTTGACCAACCATTCGAAACAGGGAAATTCTGCTATGAATGCTTTTTCTTATGACCTCCTGTTGAAATGGTTCTAAGAAAAGTTCATTCTCATCGATTAGTTTTTGAAAATTATTTCGACTCATTTCGATTTTTTTTCTTTTTCTTCCAATATCATTCGATTTTTTTGTGCCTTTGCTTTAGCTCTTTTTAACTGCATCTTTACAGCACTTTCCGATTTTGACACAATTTGAGAAATCTCCTTTATAGATAAATCATCTTGATATTTCATCAATAACATAAGTCTGTCCCCCAGAGCCAATGAATCCAGCACAGATTTCAGCTGACCAATTTCCATATTCAATAAGACTTCATCAGAAACCTCGTCTTCTATGTCTGAGATTTTATCAAAATCGTCAGAAAACAATTCCACCGCTTTTTTAGATCGCCTTAAAAAATCGATACAATAATTATAAGTAATAGCATAAACCCAGGTCGAGAATCTTGCTTTTTCTTCAAAACGAATCAGATTGAGAAAAATTTTAAGAAAAATTTCTTGTGTTGCATCTCTTGCTAAGCTTTCTTCCTTTAGAATAGAAATACATTTTGCATACACCTTTTTGACATAACGATTATAAAGTAAGGAGAAACATTGTTCCGACTGATATTTGAGATACATTTTTATTACCTCTGAATCGCCCATTTCCTCCTTACAATAAAATTCCACCGTGTATCAATTTAGCGAAAAAATCTGTTTATACTTTTCCTCTATTTTTTAGAGTCCAGACGGATATAATCATTCGGAAAGGAAAAATAATACTGGCTACAATAGCTCCGGAACCAAAAAGAACCATTTCATAGTACATATAATTACCTAATCGCTGCGCTTCATCTGCTGATAAATTTCGCATCGGATAATACATTCCTTCCTCATCCAGAAAAGTACGAAAACCATGTAACCCGCTAATCAGATAAAAGATAAAAGGAATAAATAAAAATACCAAGGCCACTTTTACAGCCTGCTGTTTAGCCAGAAACGAATATTTTAGTAAAAAAACATACCTGGTGACAAGAATAAAAGTGAAGATAAAAACGATGTTTTCGGTAAAAAAGGGATAATCAATTTTTGAATTTGTTAGCGGTAAAATCACTAAAAAAGCCAAAACAATGGTAAAAGCAAGGATTAAAAGTTCCAAAACAAGTGTGTATTGAAAACTAGATGACTTGTTGTTCAAATTTATTATTAATTTAAGGTTAAATAATTGATTATAAGTAAAAAAGGAAATAAAAAAAGGTAATATAGCACTCCTTTAATTAAACAATTTCGTACCTTCCGAAAGGTAATAAAACTCCAAATTAAACAAATATTTATAAAAAGTGAATGAACATGGAAACTATTTTGGTGCTTAACGCAGATTACACACCACTAAATCTAACGACTTTCAGAAGAGCGTTAAAACTTATTATGAAGGGTAAAGCTGAAATTGTTAAAAATGAGGAGGAAGAGGTGGTAAGAAGTGAAAAACTGGTTTATCCAAAACCATTGATCATACGCCTTTTAAATTACATCAAAAGTAAAATAAAGACATTTAAAGTTAACCGAAACCGTATTTACAAAAGAGATAATTATGAATGCGCCTATTGTGGTTCTAAAAAACAACTCACTATTGATCATATCATTCCTAAATCAAGAGGAGGAAAAAACACCTGGAATAATCTGATTTCCAGTTGTTTGTCTTGCAATTTAAAAAAAGGCGACCGAACTCCCGACGAGGCTGGAATGCCATTGCGGTTCAGTGCTAAAGTACCAAATCTATTAAGTTCTGACCTCTATACGTCTAAAATATGGATTGAATATAAGGAATCATTTTAAGAAATCGTCCATTTATTAAGCTATTTGAATACCAACTCTGAAGGAATTGTTTTCGACTGCATAATGAAAGGCTTCGTTCACTTCATTCAAAGTAAAAGCGCATTCTACCAATTCTACGAAAGGAAATCTGGCATAATTTTCCTCTGCAAATGTAACAGCATGTATAAAATCCTGAATATTATAATTATGTAATCCTTTAATAGTCAATATATTTCGAACTAACTTTTCAGCGCTCAAATTAATTTTTCGATCTGGAAATACGGCACCCACCCATACAGCAATACCTCCAATTTTTAATATTTCTAACGAATCTTCCATTATTGTAGAAACTCCTGATGTCTCAATCAAGCCGTGAAATGGGTTTGGAATTCCAAAAATGTTATGAGCTCTGTCGTTCAACTCAGTCAACGTTTCGAAGAAATAGTCACCACCAAATTTTTTGGCGTTTTGAAGCCGTATTGGATTATTCTCTACTACGGATATTGATTTTGCTCCTAAAGTTTTGAGCATTGCACAAGCTGCTAATCCCAACATTCCTGCACCAGTAACCAAATAATTATTATTTTTCACATCTCCCAATAATCTGATGGCACCTGAAATAGTTGCCATAGAACAATTGATCAAAGCTGAAACTGGGAGGGGAATTTGTTTATCTATTTTAGCTATTGGTGTGTTTTTTCTTAAAATTATATAACTACTTAGCCCTCCGTGAAGGGTATTATCATCTTTCAAATGTTCATGACCATATTTAAATAGCTCCTCTGCTTTTTGAGGCATTCCTTCCAATGAAAGAGGACTATCCGGATTACTGGAAAAAATGGCCCAACTCACCAAATCTCCTATTTTTAATTCCTGATTTCTAACGTCGAAAATAGGGGTTCCTTCTCCAAACGCTTCTATAACTCCAATAACTTCATGACCGAGAATTGTGGGCGTTTTTTCCATTCTTTTTCCGATAAAAGTATGGATATCACTTCTACAAAGGCTTACAAACTTATTTTTTATAAGAATTTCACCGGTTTTCAAATCAGGCACCTTAATTATTTTCAAATTAAGAGGGGAATTTGCTGTTTCAAATACAGCTGTCAGAGAATCATTCATTTAAAAAATCATTAGTAGTTTATTAATTATTTTGGATTGTCAATGTAGTCTATTGCCAAAGAATCAATAACAACCCTTTTCTTTTCCATTTTTTTTCGTAATGATTCAGATTTTGGAATTAAAAGTAATCCCATGCCTATTTTCCTTTGACCAATATGGTCAAAACCATCCGGATTAATTTTCCTTTGGTCACTTGGATAATTTACAACGCCAGTAGGTGTTGCACCTCTTACAAACATCGTTAAAGATCCACCACCGTCCATGTTTATGGCATTATTTGCTTTGAAATGATCATAGAGTAAATCCGTCAATTCCTCTGCATTTATTCCTTGTGCTAAAGGGGACCGGCCATCTACTGCCAGCAGTATTAGTCTTCGATTTGGCGTTGTAGCAAAAGCCATTCTAGGGCCATACCCAGCCTGGTGTCGCTCGGGATGTTCTCCTGGAAGATGAGATTTATCTCCCTCTTTTTGTTTAACAAAATATTTTCCTACAGGTATTCCATCTGAAATTAATAAAGGAGCCCCACTGATAATATTTTCAGATGATAAATTACGATATAAATCTTGATTACCTTGAATGATTGAAAAATTATTTTCTTCATTTTGTATAAAAGCTGACTGATGTTTCCAAAAACGGACGTGATTATTTGGAATAGTGACCTCCTGATTAATTTCCCCCTTACTTTTATGAAATGTAACATAGCCGCCATCTTCTAACCATTCAAAATAACCACTATTAACCGCCGCAATGGCCAGAGTTGAATCTGCAACATAACTTAGCGTTCTCCTTTGGTTATTAAACCAAGAAAAATCATAAGAAATAGGGGCTACATCAAGATTTATAACTAAAGCATTTATACTTTCCATTCGATTCAGAACGGTATCTTTTCCCAACCAACTCATCCAGAATACTCCTTTTGCAAGTCTGTCAATCTTCCCTGGGTTGTCTAGAAATCGAGTATTCACACTTTTTAAAATTTTATAAGGAGAGGTACAAGAAGAAAGAATAAATAAAAAAAGTGCGAAGAAGTAATTTAAAAATTTCATTTTTTTCCTTTAAAATTAGATGCGAAAAAAAGATGAACATTTAAGGAAATCATATTGAATTCCTTAAATGTCATCTGTTCTTTTAAATAGAATTAATATCCTTGATTCTGAGAAAAACCAGTAGGATTATTATATATCTGGACTTGAGAATTTGGAATTGGAAAAAGTAATTGAAAATCTTGTATTGTAATTCCAACTGATTTCAATGCTTCTTTTGCTTTTCCTGTTCTTACTAAATCATACCAGCGATGAAGCTCCAAAGGTAATTCTAACCGACGCTCCAATAAAACTGCATCTCTGAAAGTAGCCTGATTATTTAAATCAGTGTTAGCATAAGTTTTTGATCCAGCTCTTGTTCTAACTAAGTTTAAGTAGGTAAAAGCCTGCCCGGCAGATTGATATCCTAATTCATTAAGAGCCTCAGAGTACATTAATAAAACATCTGCAAAACGAAGTACTGGAAAATCATTTCCGACAACATTATTTGTTGGTTCTTCAAAAAATTTAATTGCTGTTTGATTTTGCGTTCCAATTGGTTTTCTTAAATCAAGCATAGCTTTTCTTGTATCTGTAGCAGAATATAAATTTCTTAAGTTAGGATCAATAAAATCACCTATTTGAGAAGAATAATATAACCCATGGCTTTCAGAATTATTCACCAAAGAAAATCTAACTGCAAAAAGAATTTCCTTGTTATATTCTTTTTTTGGATCAAAAACATCAGCAATAGTTGGCATTAAAGCAAAATCTCCTGCATCTATAACTTCTTTCAAAACGGTGGCAGCATCATTATATTTTTTCTGCGTTAAATATACTTTACCAAGTAAGCCTTTAGCAGCTCCTGAAGTCACTCTACCCAATTCAGCTGCTGAATAAGATTTTGGTAAATTTGTTGCTGCTGCTTTAAGATCATTTTCTATAGCTGCATAAATTTCACCGGCACTATTCCTTACATTTAAACGAGATTCATCCGTTGTTTGTACCTTCAACAAAAGTGGCACAGGCCCCCAAAGTTGTACCAAATGGAAATAGGATAATGCGCGAATAAATTGAAGTTCTCCTTGATATTGTTTACTTAATGTTGCATTCATATTAATTTTAGAAATATTATCTAAAACAATATTGCAACGATAGATAGTTAGATAAAGTCTGCGCCAAACACTTTCAAAAATAGTATTATCTGAACCTGCCAGAAAGCGATCTACATTATATCTTAATCCAGAATTTGCAGAAGGATCATTATCAAAAGTATTATCAGCTCTATACTCGGTCATATCCATAAAGTCTCGTCCACCATACAATGAACCATTCTGAAGGGATGCATACGCAGCATTTACCCCATTGAGAATATCACTAGGATTTTTATAAAAATCATTCACATTTGCCTGCGATATTGGAGAAAGATCTAAAAATCTATCCTCACAACTACTGAGGAATAATATTATAATTAAAGAAGAAAGAATTTTTTTCATCGTTTTTTTATTTAAAATCAAAAAAATTAGCTGGTTAATTATGCGACTGTTTAAAACGTCAAATTAATGCCCACAGAATAAGTTCGCGCCAATGGGTAAGAACCATAATCTTCCCCTGGATTTAAGGCGCTATCGGGACGACTATTAACTTCTGGGTTATAACCTATATAATTGGTGAACATAAATGGGTTTAAGACACTTACGTAAGCACGTACATTACTTATACCTACCTTTTTCAAGATAACTTTTGGTAAGGAGTAACCCAATGAAATATTACGAATTCGCATAAAAGATCCATCATCTAAATGCCAGTTGGAAGTTTGTCCGTTTGAGCCTGTGGCTAATCGATTTGCTCTGTTTGTTTGACCATCACCAGGTTGCGTTTCTGAAATCCAACGATTTAGAGAAGGTCTAACTAAATTCATATTGCCCTCAATATTATAAATGTACCTACTCATAAGGTGCAGAATTTCTGCGCCTTCAGAGCCCTGTAAAGAGATATTAAAATCAATTCCTTTATAATCTAAATTTATTGACGAGCCGTAAGTGAAATCTGGGAAATAACTTCCTTGAATTTGGCGATCTGATGAAAAATCAATCTTACCATCTCCATTTACATCCACAAATCGAAAATCTCCAGGTTTGGCATTAGCAACACGAGGATATTTATCAATTTCCGCTTGATTATTAAAAACGCCATCATAAACTGGATTGTAATATGAACCAATTTCCTCTCCTGGCTTGGTAATCCATAAGGTAACCCCGGTACCACCAGCTGTCAATATTTGAGGAACTCCTTCTGCTAAACTAATTACCTTATTTTTATTTGTTGAGAAATTGGCCGAAAAAGAAAATCCAAAATCTTTAGTTCTCTTTTTTACAGTCAATGTTGCTTCAAATCCTTTATTTTCTACCTCTCCAATATTACGTAATTCTGTGCTAAAACCAGAAGTTAAAGGAACAGGAACATTAAGAAGTAAATCAGTTGTATTTTCTTTATAATAATCTAATTCCAAGTATAAAGCGTCTTGAAAAAGTCCTAATTCCACACCGAAATCAATACTTCTGGTTTTTTCCCAGCTAAGATTAGGATTTGAGGAAGTACTTGGTGCTAAACCACTATTCAATGCGGTACCTCCGAGAATGTAGTCATCATAACTAAGTAAACCAACAGATCCATAATTCGGTATCTGGAAGTTACCAGTTATGCCGTAGCTTGCTCTTAACTTTAAATTACTGATCGTTTTTATATCAGCCATAAAAGGTTCTCCAGAAATTCTCCAACCAGCAGATGCCGATGGAAAGTAACCCCACTTATTATTTTTTCCAAATCGGGAAGAACCGTCTGCACGCATGGACGCGGTAGCATAATATTTGTTTGCATAATCATATTGAACTCTTCCAAAACCAGAAAGTAAAGACCAAGCCTCTTTAAAGGTACGCGCTGCAGTGATTTGTCCGGCAGCATTTATTGTTTGCACTAAATCGTTAGGATAGTTTGTAGCTTCAATATAACTGGAGGAGAAGTTTTCCATTTGGCTGGAAAAACCTGCTATAGCAGAGAAAGTATTTTTCCCTAAAACCGTGTTGTAATTTAGGGTATTTTCAACTAACCAATTGGTTGAAAATCTGGTTTGCGAAGTACCAATAGGTGCTGAGAAACCTTTCCGACCTACCGTTTCAACAGTTGAAGGACGATAAAAATCACGATTGAAATTATTAATATCACCCCCAACAGACATTTTATAACTTAGATTTTTAAGTAAATCATAGCTTGCGTACATATTTCCTAATACTCGGTTATGGTCCATATTATCTTGAACTTCATTCGCAATAGCCACAGGATTCAAGAAATCTGTCATGGCGAATCCCCAGGCATTTCCATCATAGTTATACGAGCCGTTTTCGTTATAAACTGGCCAAATAGGAGAAATACTCAATGCCAGACCAACCACACCTTGATCGAACCAAGGACCTTCGGAATTCACTAAATCGTGTTTTGTCAAAGTAGGATTAAGACCAAAACCAGCCTTAAATTTACCTGAATTCACATCCATATTAAAACGACCACTGTAGCGTTTAAATCCAGAACTAATAACAATACCCTCCTGATTCATATATTCCCCAGATGCATAATATTTTACAACATCATTTCCACCACTAATTGAAACGGAATGATTTTGAATGGGTGCTTCTCTAAAAATTTCGTCTTGCCAATCTGTATTTGTCAAACCGCTCGTATTACTTAAATATGGTTTTACCTGGTCAGGAATTAAAATGCCTGGTTGGTTGGGAACATTTTTTGCTCTGGTGGCATTATCATCAGAATCCTTACCTGCAGGAAATCGGTCCCTATAAGCATTATTTCTTCCCTCAGCATTGATTAATGACCATTCATAACCATTTAGCATATCATACCTTTTAAGGGTCTCCTGTCTGCCAAAATAAGTGTTATAGGATACTACTGGTTTACCTGAATTACCCTTTTTTGTCGTGATAATGACCACTCCATTAGAACCTCTCGAGCCATAAATTGCTGCAGCTGAAGCATCTTTCAAAACTTGGATTGATTCAATGTCAGTAGGATTCAAGGTACTTAAAATATTTACAGGTTGCTCAGCGTAAGAACTTCCTGGATTATTAGCACTAAATCCTCTGTTATTGTCATTTGAAATAGGAATACCATCAATCACATACAATGGATCATTTCCTGCTGTAATGGAACCAACCCCACGAACTCGCACAGATAAACCTGCACCTGGTGAGCCTGAAGTTTGTTGAACTAATACACCAGCTAATTTTCCAGTTAGTATTTGATCAATACTGTTTACGGGAACATTTTTAATTTCATTTGCTGAAAGGAAAGATACGGCTGTGGTTAAATCTTTTTTTTGCTGTTGTCCGTAACCAATAACAACCACTTCCTCAAAAAGAGAGATATTCTCATCCAGCAAAACATTGATTTGTGTTCTACCTTCAATATTTTCCTCTCGATTCAAATAACCAATGTAAGAATATACGATAACGGTTACCTCTTCAGATATCGCAAGGGTGTAGTTACCATTTAGATCTGTAACCGTACCTATGGAAGTACCTTTAGCTTGAATATTTACGCCAACGAGGGGTTCATTTGTATTTCCATCGCTGACGGTTCCTGTAATAGTTCTTTGCGCAAGAACCATTGAAGCAGATAAAATAAAAAAGAAAAGAATTAAATTCAGTCCTTTACTAACTTTAAAAAATCTAATTAACTTCATAATAAAAATAATTTGGGTTAAAGTAAAAGCCAAAATTATCCGTACAATGTTATCACCCTAATAGAAAAATATTAAGTTTAGGTTAAACTTATAGAAATTTTATTCATAACATATTGTCTTTTATGAAACTAAATTTATATTACCAATTTAGCCAAAAATGAAATAGAAAAAACTTATTAGGAATAGGTGGTAAGAAGGTTCTTATTTATTCCATTTAAATATTTTTAAAAAACATATAATGAACATCTTGGTCAAATTACCCCCCAAAGTCTTATAGAAAATGAGATAAGCACTAAAAAATATTTAAAAAAATTGCTCCTAAACCTTAGCTAAAATTTAATCTCTTGAATTAAGAAATAATTAATATTGAATTTAATTTAGTTCATAATTGAGCGTTAAATTGTGAATTTAAAGCGAACTAATACTAAATGCTCATTTATGACCTCATTCAAACCTTTTTTATTTCTCTTTTTTTGGATATCAGGTGTACAAATAGTCTCCGGACAATCCACTTCAGAAAAATTTCTTGTTAAGCCTTATTTACAATATGGTTCAAAAACTGGCATATTTGTTTTGTGGGAAACCAGTGAACCTGCCTCCACCCAGGTCGAATTTGGAGAGGCCCGATTTCTTGCAAAAAAGGTGGAACTAGATCAACAGGTATCCCTTCAAGGATTTCGCCAAATGCATGAAGTGTCCTTAGCAAATCTCAAAACAGAAACAAATTATTTTTGGCGTACCAAGTCAATCACTGGAACTGGAGATACCATTTTTTCTGATATATATACTTTCAAGACGAATGTAAAAGATAGTAGTGCCTTTATGTTTGGATTAGTGGGAGATACGCAAAAAAATAGCCGAACGCCATGGGCATGGGGAAAAGTAGCTGAAAAACTATGGGGAGACCGTCCAAATTTCGTCGTTCATGCAGGAGATGTTGTTGAGAAAGGTCGTCGAAAAAGTGATTGGTTACAAGATTTTTTCCCAAATGGTCATATTTTAATGAGTCGCGTTCCAGTGTATACCGTCTTGGGGAATCACGAAGAAGATTCTCCTTTGTACTATCAATATATGGTTGCTCCTCCACCTGAGTATTATTACACCTTTAAATATGGTAATGCTCAATTTTTCATGATTGACAGTAATCGGGATTTAAAAGAAGGATCAGAACAATATGAATGGTTAGAATGGGCATTGGCAAAATCAGATGCGACCTGGAAAATTGCAATTCACCACCATCCTCCTTACTCTTCTGATTCGGATGACCATGGAAATACTGCAACCGCTCTTTCTACCCTTGGTGTGTCGAATGTTAGAAATTTGGTTCCCCTTTACGAAAAATATGGTTTAGATTTTTGTCTGTTTGGTCACACCCATTTATATGAGAGAAGTTGGCCTATCTTAGAGCAAATGGTTAATACAAAAAAAGGAGTTATTTATATCAATTCTGGGGGTGCTGGAGGAGGATTAGAAGCTTTCGCACCTACAAGAAGCTGGTTTACTTCTGAACTAGAAAATACACATCATTATTGTACATTCTCTATTTTTGGTAATCAATTGATTTTTAAGGCTATTGATCACGATGGTAAACTTTTCGATACTTTTCAAATGCAAAAAGATGAATCTGAAAATACACAAGCCAGCATAATTCAACCCCCAGCCGTTAAAATTTCAGCTTCTTCCATTCTTTTTGAAGAGATAACAACTGTCTCCATGAGTGCAGCCTTTGAAAATTTGGAGATTCGATATACCCTTGACGGAAGCGAACCAAATAAATCCAGTTTGCTTTATTCTGTTCCTTTCACTATTAATAAAAGTGCGTTAATACATGCCAAAGCTTATACTAAGGAAGGTTTTTCAAGTAGAAAAAGTAGTATAACCTTAAAAAAATCAGGCCTTCAACCACCAATTCCAATTAAAGGCGATGTCAAAGGATTAAAATTCAAATATTATGAGGGAGAATGGAATAGTATACCAGATTATACCTCTTTATTACCCGTATTTGAAGGAATCGCCAGTCAAGCAAATTTATCGGATATTAAACACAAGGAAGACCATTTTTCATGTGTTTTTGAAGGCTTCGTGAATATTCCCTCTTCAGGTTTACATACTTTTTACCTCAATTCCGATGATGGATCTAAATTATATCTGAATGGAGATTTACTCATTGACCATGATGGTGACCACAGTAGTATGGATAAAAAAGGAGAAGCTTTACTGAAAGCGGGAAAACATAAGATAAGAATTGAATATTTTGAAAAAAGTGGTTCCCAAGATTTGGAAGTAGGTTTGATAGATCCAAAACTTGGAGCAGTTCCATTTACACCATTTCAATTAAGCCATATAAAATAATTTACTCCTATTTAGGAAACATGTATCAGAATTTTTTATTTAGATATTTATTGTGATTCCTATTAAATTAGACTGAGATACATCCGAATTAGCATAAAATCAATAAACTAAAGACAACAGTAAATTATAAATAATACTCTTAGATAGAAATATATGAATATATAAAACGAATGAATATTTCTGATTTTTAAAATCTAAATAAAAGTGGAAGGTTGAAAAATAATCAACCTTCCACTTACTTTAAAATAAAATGGGAAACTAAAGACTCCACTTATTTAAACTATCAATAAACCCTGTTTACTCTTGAGATAAAATCATTTGCCTCTGGGTAATTTGGTACAGTCATCTTTTCAGCATCCCATAACAATCTTATTCTACCTGGGTAATCATAAGGAGCCCAAGAATCGGGTGTTTTGCCTGCTTGCAGCTTTTTCACATCATAACAACGAATAGCCAGATTTGCAATAAGTAAAGTTTCTGTTAGTGGAACAGCATCTTCGAATGGAGATGAAGCCTTTCCAAGACCTTTACAAGCATTTACCCACACCATTTGGTGTGAACCAGTAAAGCGGGGTAAAAATGGTTCTGGTTTCGCTACTTTTTTCTGTTTATCCTTGAAAAGCAGCACTGGGTTATCACCGTACATATCACAAAGAAGCTTACCTTTTTCCCCTTCAAAAAGAGCGCCACCATCCCAGGAGCCAAAGGGTTCGTTCTCCCCTAATTCTTCGGGTCTCATCGGTTTAATCCCTCCATCGTACCAAAAAAGATCCACTCCAGGAAAGGTGAATTTAACCATTGAAGATGGAGGACAACTATCAGGATAATTGGCTTCAACAAAATCTCCGGACCAAACCGTTGTTGCACTTGCTTCAATAGCTGTTGGGTATTTCAGATTCAATGCACGATAAGGGACTTGAAATATATGGCAACCCATGTCCCCAAGAGAACCTGTACCAAAATCCCACCAACCTCTCCATTTAAAGGGGAGGTATGCCTTATTATATTCCCTGTATGGAGCAGGGCCTAACCATAAATTCCAATCTAAAGTATTTGGAACTACTTCCTTTTGTACTGGAGTTGGAACGCCTTGCGGCCAAACAGGACGATTTGTCCAAACATGTACTTTTTCTACTTTACCAATGACACCCGACTGAATATATTCAGCTATAACGGCATTACAGTCCAGTGAAGCTCCCTGATTACCCATTTGGGTAACCACTTTACTTTTTTGGGCTGCGATGAGTAATTGCCTTGCTTCTCCGATATTATGGGTTAACGGTTTTTCAACATATACGTGTTTGCCTAAATCCATGGCCATAAGAGCTGCCGGCGTATGGGTATGATCTGGCGTAGCAATCATTACCGCATCGATATTCTTATGTTCTGCTTCAAACAATTTTCGAAAATCCTTATAAAGAGGAACCTTTGGAAATTCCTTCAAGGTATTTTCTGCTCTTTTTGTATCTACATCACAGAAAGCGACTAAATTTTCAGTGCCTTTGGTACTTCTGATATGGTCTTCGGCACGTCCACCAATCCCAATATAGGCAATATTGAGTTTATCACTTGGTGCCTTATAACCCTTTCCCCCTAAAACATATCGAGGAACAATGGTAAAGCCTATCGCAGCAGCCGAAGCCTGTTTAATAAAAGTTCTTCTGGAATTATTCTGTTTATTTTTCATAATATCGATTATGATTTAAAAGTACGAAAACTGCTGTTAATATCAAATAAATATTTATGTGGGAATGAAGCCCGTTGGAACAAAAGGTATATTAATAAAATGTTGCCGCCAGGGACCAAAAGACCATAAACATGTGACCCCTCCAGGGGCAGGTCATTGTTCAAATCGACCCCAGAGGGGTCGCACGTTTATAGGATTTGTGCCGCCAGGGGCATGATGGATCAAAAAAACATTTTTGCCGTCAGGGACCAAATGGTACAATAATTAAATGTTGCCGCAAAGGACCAAATAGTCAATAAACATGTAACCCATCCAGGGGCAGGTCATTGTTCAAATCGACTCCAGAGGGGTCGCACGTTTATGAC
>JAIYCH010000004.1 GCA_027488135.1 Saprospiraceae bacterium
GATACAGCTATTCTATTGGTTTCAAATTGTTTAAACAGATTTACCAGATCATCTTTATCTTGGTTAAACAGGGTTTTAAGCGCTGAATAACTCATTGTCATCGTTCCAATATCTTTAGGTATGGCATGAGAAAAAACCGTTGAATTATTTAGGGTTGTGTCTTTAAAGAACTGAGAATGATTACTGGAGAAATTTTTATTAAACTCCAGCTCAATTCTAAATTCCTTGAAAGGTTCAACGGTCAGACGTCCGTCATAATTTTCTGCTCTGGACTGAGCCACCTCTTGATTCAAAAATACACTGGACGAAATCCAACCTTTTTTAGCTATTTCATTCAGCCAATCTGAGGCAGTATAATTTTCTGCTTCGCTTAGTTCACTGATTTTAGGTTGGAGACCTGCTACAAAATCCCAGCCCGGACCTTGAAAATCGGGTCCCATTCCCATTAATTTTGCGGCTGGCATAAATCCGGGAACCACGGTACTACTTTGCAAGGTATAATTAAAACGTGCCCTTCTAAGCAATAAAAAAGGTCTTATCAACATCCTTTCTGCCATACTGGGCTCTGACCCTTTTTTTTCTTTTTCCTCTGGTTGTGCAGGTTCCTGATTTTGATCGTCGCCCTTACTTTTCTTAGATTTTGTAGCTGGCGCACCTCTATCTATTTTTCTTAGATAAGGAATTTTACCGTAAATAGATTCGAAATTAAAGTCAATGTTTGCCTGAATATTTTGGCTGTTCCGTATCTGATTTCCCAAACTATCTAAATTCAGAGCGGCTGCGTTCCACCCGTACTGACCTTGATATTGTACTCTGGAAGTAATCCAGTCCATGAAAGGAATGACTCTGAAAGGTAGGGTATAACCCAAAGTAAAGGAGTGTTGGTAAGCTTTAGATCGACCTAATTGCTGAATATTACTCCAAATACTATCTTTTCTAATTTGTGTGGCGGTTTCAATATTGTAATTTTCCAGTAACCTGACCTCATCAGGTTCATCAATTACAGCAAAATTAGAGGCTGAGAAAGTAAATTTAATAGCCTTCGTCAAATCCCAGTTTACATTATATTCCCTATCCCAGGAGAAGCGTTTATTAAAGAAGGTATTGTATCTGTCTTCGAGTCCTGTAAAGCGGTAACGAGTGGTATTAAACAATCGGGCCATTTGTGTACCGAAAGTAAATGAATTAGGCAGAGGGTTGAAGTTTATTTCTGAAATCCATTTTAAGGCACTCCCTTTTAAATTTTTAAAAGGTTGGATAAAGTCACCCTTTCTTGAAAAAGCGTAATTCAAAGAACCTGTTCGTCGCACACTTTCATCAAACTCAATTAAAGGGCTTCGTTTATCTGTTTTAGTAAATGCGTAATTAAAAGAAAAGTTAGAAATATCCCAGGGTGCGGGTTTACCTGGTTGTCCGCTAACCCCTCCCGTTCGTTCTTTTCGAATATTTGTAAAATTGTATCCTTGGATAGAATTAATTTCTCTGGAAAGTCTTTTTATAGAATCTCTATCTGCCAGAGAGGGAAAGGTTGGTAATTTATCTTTCAGCCTGATATCCAAATCAAAAGGGTCGAATTCAGGGGTTGTAAAATTGGTTGAATATTGAGCGAAAAGGGGCAATTTAATACCCCAGGAAGCAGGAAGAAATTTATTTAGTTCAATAGATCCGGAAACATCAAAACCGGTAATAGCTTCCCTGTTTCTTTGTAACACTCTTTGGTCAATGGCACCAAAACCAATAGAGGCATAATTACCTGCTAAACTGACATTTCCCAAATCAGCCAATTGCATGTCCAGGCGGCCAATTGCGGCAACACCTCCTCTTTCATCTAATCCAGTAAGCCTAAGTTCATTTACCCACAACTCAACATTTACTGGGCTTATCTGCCCACCATTTCTATTTCTCACCCCAATCATAGCGATTTTTGCCAATCCAAGACTAGGATTACCTTTTATACTTATTCTGTGCTGCATTTCCGGATTACCGACGGTGCCTGTGCCATCTACTATTTGGCCATATTCGTCAGTTAGAGAAAAGCCAGCATCATTTCTCTTGATTTTCAGGTCGGTAAAAAGAGAAAGAGCCACATCAAATTCATTTTCAGGCCTCCAGACTTCTTGTTTATACTCGTCGCTAATAATATTTGCTGATAACTTTGTGGCATCAGAAAAACGTACAGGAATTTCGTATTCGTAATAATTATTTTTAAAGTCAGATCCAATACGAATAAAGACAGAAACATCCCCATCATTTAAAGTGGGACCTACAACCTTTTCAGCATGAATAAACGCTTTAATTCTGTCATAAACCCGCATATCAAGACCCACGTTTTTAAATACTGCCTTTTCCTCTCTTTCGCACAAACCTTTTATTTTCATGGTCAGTGACTGTTCATTTTGTAGGGTATTGAAAACGCCCAGGGCCTGTTGACGTTGAATACCCACGGGTAAAACATAGCTAAAAGGTTTTCTATTGCTATTTTCCTCAATATTTACGGCATCTACATCAAATTGTGTTTGCGCGTCACAGGGTACATTATTTTGCTCGTTTAAATCTTGAGAATATCTACGCCATTGATTACGAACCAATTCCATACGCGCGAATCTAAAAGTTACCTCACTTTCAAAACCGTGTAAATACATTCTCATGAAACGGATAGAGCGAAAATCTTTGATTCCACCCACAGCCACTTTATCATTCCCATTTAAAGGAACGCGCAGTCTGTACCATATTCTTTCACCATTATCACTTTCAATACGATCTGTTACGAATGGTGTCCTGTTAACATCTATTTCTCTTGGATTCAGCGGATCGGCAAGGATGGGAATTTTATACTGGAAATAAGCCTCCGTTTCATTCAGCGTATTATCTCTGTTTAAATCTTCTGCATCAGGAACGTTGGTGGCCGATTGCAGTTGATTGCCTCCCGAGTTAGACTTTGAGTTACCTTCAGGTCCATTAAAATCTTTATATCTGCTTAAAAGATCTATATTTTGAGTGTAACTTGGATCATTAAAATTCCTGAAATTATCAGCAGCGGGGTCTGATTTTAATTTTTCTGCAGCGCGCGGGTTTGATTTTGCAATACTTGATAAATAAGGCGCGAATTTTTCTGCTTCTGTGGCATCATTCATACCATCCAGACCAATATCCTGTGCTAATCTGGAAGCCTCATCGATATCAAAAGCGTTGGTAATTTGCTGAGCAACGGGAATAACTGACCAGTTAGTATTATCAGTTCGACGACTAGGATTTAATGGAGCGGGAAGGCCGTTTTCGAAAAATTTACGGGAATCTCTTAAAATATCCTCCGAAACGTTTCCAAGATTAATGTACAATTCCCCTTGTTTCTTTTCATAATCATCTACCGGCTTTTTAGGATCCGCGGGGTCCAAAAACGGACTGAGCACCCAAAATTCCAGAAACTCAATATTTGAAGATTGGAAATCATTGGTATTTAAAGCCCTCATCACCCCTGCCCATCTCGAACCTGGATTATCAAGCACCATAGAATCGCCAATAAATTTAGCTCCTTTACTAATACCTGGATACCCACCTGGCACATCAAAATTGTATGGTCCTCTATTTTCAGGATAGTAAGTCATATCAAACGTAGGAATATTGGGAAGCTGATTAGGTGCAATCTGCGCATTTGGAAATACTTCAATTTGAGGAACCTGACTTGTATAAGGATTTTTAGCATCCTGATCGGTACCTCTCGCACCCAAATCTATTCTGTACCAACTTAATTTTGCTCTATTTGAGCCATAACGAAGGTCATTTACCAGAGAAGCCTCGGGAAATAAAGGATTATTATTAAAGGCATCATTTTGAGGAACGGAAGCTAATACCCAATTGGTAACAGGCTGCCTTAGGTCTAAACTACTGGCACTTCCTTCAAAGTCGTCAATATAAACAACGCCCCCTTTGTCCTTGCTATTTTGGTTTATTGCGCGGGAATGCCCCGGTCTTATTAAGGCAGTTTCCCCCGTAAAGTTGATAGAAGATTTAGCTTTTGTGCTTATACCTGGTAAGGCGTCAACTATTTTTGTTAAAAAAGGAGCATCTCTTGAAATACCAAGATCGAACCCATAAATTGAATTATTGATGGGATCCTCCCCAATATTTACCTTTTGGGTAAAGGGTCTTTCAAAAAGTTTTAAAGCCGTTGCACCCAAATTAAAATTCTTATCAACGGCATAATCAGCTCTAACACCAAACATACTTTTTGTTTGGAAGTTGAACAGGCCGTTATCTTCATAACTTACATTCACAGGAATGCCAGAATTGAGGATAGCATCATTTAAAATTCTTACGCGACCAATATTATAGTCAATTTCATAATCCACTCCCTCTCTCAGTGTCTGTCCCCCACCACTAACTGTAACAGAACCGGGGGGAATATTAAATGCACCTAAAGAAATTTCTGACGATACACTCGATTTGTAATTACCCTTTATAACAAACCTGTTTTTCTCCTGGTACTCCTGCGCTAAAAAGAGCGTTTTTGAGTATAGTTCCGGAAAAGTATATTTTGCCCTCAGACCAACATCTTCAATTTGCTTTGCTAATGAACCGCCAAATGGCTCTAAGACGGGAAACATAACCCGACCATTAGATAAATTAATGGTCAAACCAGGCACAAAGTCAAATATTCCGTCCGGGGTAGGATCTCCCTGTGTATTTAATTTATCTACATTAAAAACCCTGAGTAAAGGTCTTCCCGCAAGATTAGTTTCTGGTAAAAATCTTTTTAATCCTTTACCTGGATCTTCATAAAAAATATCAAGACGAAACTCATTCTGATCAATTTGAACGGCACCGATCGGATAAATATTTTTCATCATCAAATCCCAGGTAGGTACATCTGTGGTTTGAGTAGTACTTTTCAACATTTTCACGAAGAGAACCGTCAAAGAAGAGTCAGGTTTCGTGTTTTCAGAGTTATTGGCTAATTCACCTACTTTGAAAGTCTTGCCATTATAAGAATATTGATAAGCGACGCCAACAACCTGATCAGGCTGAACGTTTATATTCAGCGTCACAAAGCCTAGTTCAGAATGAACATTGTATTCACTTGGTCTAAGTTTTCTAGCACTAACTTTTTCAAAATCTCTGGATTGATTGAGTTTAAACTCTGATTGCAGGATAGAAACTGCGTTATCTATCTGACGAATTCTGGGATCACCAATGACACGATTATACAAATTATTTGAGCTATTATCTGGTAAAGGCTTTCCCGTTAAATCCTTAGGGGCGAAGGCTGTTTGAACAGGAACAGCTGTGGGATTCACCAAAATTTCAGGCTCGCCTAAATCGGCCAGAGCAACGATATCCCTTACATTATCTACCTCATTTCTATCGTTAGTCAACCAAACCTCAATATTTTCAAGTTTAAATAAGCTACGAATTTGGGGTAAATTTTCAAGCGCGGGTTCAAAAGCGCTTCGATTGTAATGAGAAAGAAAAAAGTGTCGGTTTTCGTCGTATTGATCTGCACGAACCTCGAATTCCTGTACCTGACTTCCACCCTGGGTTTGTATATTTTTCCTCTGTGAACGTTGCTGAGAGGCGATGGCAGTAAGGCGAAGATGACCAAATTGAAGTTCCGTTTTTAATCCGAAAAGACTTTCCGCCCCTTGGATCAGCGAACCTCTTAAAGGTAAACTTACATTTCCAGCTTCAATTTTTTTAACAATCTCGTCCTCATTAAACAAATCACTGTTATAGTTTAGTTTGATAACCTGCTTATCTACATCAAAAGTAGCATTGGTATTATAATTCGTTGCCAGATTTAATTTATCCCCAATCTTACCCGTTATATTCATTTGAATATTCATATCGAAATCAAACAAGAGTTGTCTCCTACCTGCTTCGATAATAAAAGGATTTTCCATACTTTGATAATCCATGCCAAAGGTGAGGTCAACGCCACCCTGAGGACGAATATCAATAGAATTACCACCAAAAAGCCTGTCAATAAGACTAGCTTTGACATCAACGGTAGATAGAGGATTCAAGGAACCTATATTATTTTCAGAACCAATACCAGCTAATTGCCTGAAATATTTTTGATAATCTTCAACTTCTCTTTTTTTCAAATACTGATCAAAAGACATATAGGAAGGATATTGAAAATCATCCTCCCCAATTTTTTCCGTCATAATATACTTATTGGTTATCGGGTCATAGGTAACCTTTTTTTCAATAACAGACGGATCTTTTAAATCGATAATATTTACAGGTTTTGCTATACTGAAATTGTCTTTGCGTTCCTTAATCGTAGGTAAAGTATCTCTCGGAGTCTGAGGCCTTACCGGGGGCAAGAACCTAAGCAGATAGGGGTTCTCTTTACCCCAAGACGGCAAATTACCCCCAGAAAGATTTTGGAAAGTGATTACACCAACAAAAAAAACGAATAATACGATGGCTGAATATTTCATGTTAAACAAAGGAAAAGTCGTTAAGGTGCAAATTTCAGCCCCTTGTATTGATAAATAAATATTTCCAACTCATTGAGAAAGAAGCTTAAGCGCTTTTTTAATCAAATCTTCAACATTCTCCGTGGGGGCCGAATCCTGTAATATTTGCTGTATGGCCTTTTGAACTAACCCACGGTTAAATCCTAAAGCCACCAAAGCCGATAACGCTTCATCTCTAATAGTATTGTATGAAGGGTTATTAGAAAATACTCCTTCCCCACTGTCTTTAACCATTTTATCTTTCAAATCTAAGATAATTCTTTTAGCTGTTTTGGGTCCAATGCCCTTTGCTTTTCTAAAAATTTCATCTTGTTCGCTTAAAATCGCTGATCTGATTTCGTCCGGTGAAATGGATGATAATAGTACTTGAGCCGTAGTAGGTCCTACCCCACTAACACTGATTAATAATCGAAAAAGCGTTCTTTCTTTTTCTTCTGAAAATCCATACAGCGTATGACTATCTTCCTTTATAAATTGATGTGTTAACAAGAATATGGTAGGAGTATCCGGCAATTGGGAATATGTGTGTAAACTAATAAAAACCTGGTATCCAACCCCTCCTGCTTCTAAAACAACAAAAGTGGGACATTTAAAAGTCATTGTACCTCTAAGGTGAGTAATCATGGTATAATTTTGATAAACAGATGCAAAGGTAAAAAAACAATCACTATGTAAAAGAATTTCCTACAAAGCATATCTTTACATTTCAATTTAAAAAATGAAAAATACTAAAATTAATATTCTTCTTCTTGGAAGTGGTGGACGTGAACATGCTTTGGCATGGAAGATTAGTAAAAGTGAACGATGCCAACAATTATTTATTGCTCCTGGAAATGCTGGTACACGTTTACACGGAACCAATATTTTTCTAAATCTTTCCGATGTTGATGCTATTCGTGCTCTGGTTTTAAAGGAAGACATAAAGATGGTCATTGTTGGACCCGAGGAACCTTTAGTAAATGGTATTGTAGATTTTTTTGAATCAGATAGCGCACTGTCTCATGTTTTAGTGGTAGGTCCATCGGCAAAAGGTGCGCAATTGGAAGGAAGCAAAGCTTTTGCTAAAATATTCATGGCGGAACAATCTATACCAACTGCAGCTTATAAGTCCTTTACTCCTGAAACGCTCAATGAAGGACTTCGTTTTATTTCCGAAACAGTAGGTCCTTACGTCCTAAAAGCAGACGGATTGGCGGCTGGAAAAGGGGTGGTTATTTTGACCGATGCAGAAGAAGCCAAACTGGAATTAACCGCTATGTTGGGCGGAAAATTTGGTGAAGCATCCTCCTGTGTGGTCATCGAACAATTCTTAGATGGTATTGAATTTTCTGTTTTTGTCCTTACAGATGGCGTTAAATATGTCCTTTTTCCGGAAGCCAAAGACTACAAAAAAGTGGGAGAAGGAGATGTCGGATTGAATACAGGCGGTATGGGCGCTATTTCTCCCGTTCCTTTTTTTGATACTACCATGGTTCAAAAAGTGACTTCACGCATTATTGAACCTACCCTTAAAGGCCTTCAAAAAAATAAAATTTCTTATAAAGGATTCATTTTTTTCGGTCTTATTTCAGTGGATGGCGAACCCTTTGTTATTGAATATAATTGCCGCTTGGGAGACCCTGAAACGGAAGCTATTATGCCAAGACTTACCTCAGATATCGTCTCCCTTTTTTATGATTTACACGAACATAAATTAGGAGAAATTCCCATAGAAATAGACCCTAGGTTTGCTGCTACAACCATGCTGGTATCAGGTGGTTATCCTGGAAATTATGAAAGTAATTTACCCATAACTCTCCCCGATGAAGTAACAGAATCTTTTGTTTTTCACGCAGGAACCAGTGTAGATGAACAGGGCGGCATCGTCACTAAAGGTGGTAGAGTTTTAGCTATTACTTCCCTTGACGCCGAAAAAAGTAAAGCGGAAGAAAAAAGTAGATGGCTCGCAGATAAAATTTATTTTAAAAATAAGTATTACCGAAAAGATATTGGATTTGACTTATGATTGTTTTCAAACAATCTTTCTTTTGATAATTCGTTATCATCGATAATTTGCTTTCGTTTTTAACAAGTCAGATATATTTTTTATTTTTGTTCTTTCAAAAAAGAAAAATTATCACCTAAACTATACATTACCATGTATTCCCATAAAATCAATTTGCTCTCTGTCTTTTTTTTATTCTTATTTACAAGTTTTGTCAACGCTCAAAATGAAGAAGAGGTATTATTTAGCGTTAATAATAATCCTGTATCTGTTGGTGAATTCAAATACATTTACGCCAAAACAAATGGAGCAAATGCAAATTTCACCAAAGCCTCATTACAGGAATATCTGGATTTATATACCAAATTTAAATTAAAAGTTGAAGAAGCAAAGGCACAAAAAATAGGTAATTTGCCTGATATAAAAGAGGAACTACTAGGTTATCGCAGACAACTTTCTGATGCATATATACTCAATAAAGAGGTGACAGGCAGGTTGATTAGAGAGCTCTATGATCGTTCGTTAGAAGATATTGACATTAGTCATATTTTATATACTATTTCTGATAGCGCACCAAAAGATGACTCCATAAGTGCCAATAGGTTTTTGATGGACCTTCATGCAAAACTGAAAAATGGTGCTGATTTTGAAGAATTTGCAAGGAATTATAGTTTGGACAGGTCATCGAAGACCAATAGTGGCCATATCGGATTTATTAATGTTCCCTTCCCTAATGGGTTTTACGACTTGGAAACAGCCGCCTATTCAATGGCGCCTGGGGACATTTCCTTGCCCATTTATACACCCGCCGGACTTCATCTATTAAAGGTGAATGCCAGACGTCCAGCCCGCGGTGAAATAGAAGGTGCCCATATTTTGATAAGAAAATCAGGTGAAGGTGAAAATCCTTTTACGCCTAAAAATAAAATAGACAGTATTTATGCCCTATTAAACTCGGGTTCAAGTTTTGAAACGCTGGCAACAACCTTCTCAGAGGACGACAAAACGGCAAGTAAAGGTGGATATATAGGCGTTTTCGGAATAAATAAATTTGAACAGGCGTTTGAAGATGCGATTTATAAACTTGAAAAAGATGGGGAATATAGTCAACCCGTGCAAACCAATTTAGGCTGGCATATCATTAAACGTATTTCCAGAAAGGCAATCCCCAATTTTGAAACGTCAAAATCAAATCTGGAGGCAGCCGTTCGTCAAGATTCACGCTATGCATTTGCTAAGGAAAATATGTTTAATCAGATTCGATTAAATGCAGGCTTTGTTGAAAACAAAGGGGCACTCGATCAATTAGTTCCTTTTGTTAACGATACATTCTATACTTTCCGTTGGAAAATACCCGCTCAATTACCAGCGGAGAATTTATTTACGTTGGCAAACCAGACATATACCTTATTAGATTTTGCTCAGTATCTTGAAAAATCTGCCCGATTACGCTTCAGATTGAATCAGCAAGATCCAGTTCCTTCCATGCTTGCAAAATTGTATGAAGACTTTTTAGAGAACGAGACTTTAAAACTGGAGGAAAGCCAATTAGAAAAAAAATATCCAGAATTCAGACACCTTTTAAGAGAATATGAGGAGGGCATTTTACTTTTCGAAGTTACCAGACAAACCGTTTGGGATAAAGCAAGTCAAGATTCTCTGGGTCTGGCTAATTTTTATAAGCTGGTTCAAGGAAAATACACCTGGAACGAAAGAGCGCTGACCACTCGTTACACATTGAAAGCTTCAGCAAAAGAGCAAATTGCTCAAATTCGTGATTTTGCAAAAACGCATAAAAAAAATGAGGTGCTCATTCGCTTTAATAAAGACGATAACCAGATACTCAGTGCTGAGGAAGTTACCATAGAGAAAGGAAAATCTATCGAAGCAGGTCAATTGGGTGCGCAATGGAAGTCTGGCATGGTAACTAATGCTGCGCTAAACCCAACATCAACCGATATGGAATTTTATAAAATTGAAAAGATTTTACCCGTTAGTACTAAAGCACTCGATGAGTCGAAAGGCTATATTATAGCAGATTATCAAGATTTTCTTGAAAAAGAATGGGTGGATAGTCTAAGAAAAAAATATGCTGTTCAGCTTTCAAAAGCTGCCTTTGAAAGCCTTATTAAACAATGATTTCTTTAATCAAATTTTTATTGGGTTGTCTTGTTATTTTTGCATATTCATGTAGCGAGGATATTCAAACCAATAATGGCGACTTTATATTAGCACGTGTTTATAATAAATCTTTGTATATTAAAGATTTAGAAGGTATGTTTCCTCCAGGAACTTCCGCGTATGACAGCTCTCTCATTACCAATGCCTATACCCAACGCTGGGTCAGAGAAGCCGTATTGTTGTATGAAGCTGAAAATAATCTTCCTAAAGATTTAAATATTGATAGGCTGGTGCGTGATTACAGATCTTCCTTAGTTCGCAATAATTATGAACAGGTTCTATTAGAGCAACTGATGGAAACTGAAATATCTACCTCAGAACTTGCTAACTTTTATGATAAAAATAAAATTCAATATCAATTAGACAACCCCATCGTAAAAGCATACATTGTCGTTGTACCAAAGATTATTTCCGTAAGGGATAGTTTAAAATACCTTTGGAAAAATGCTACAGACGTTAACCTGACCCGGTTAAAAAATATTTGTGAAGAATATGAATTGGCTCATATTCTTGATGGTAGTAAATGGAACGAATGGGAAAATCTGGCCATTTATCTGCCTAGAAACATAGGATTTGAGGAGTTTTCCAGAAAAGGAAAAGACTTCAGTATTCAGGACGGCGAATTCGATGTTTGGGTGAAAATATTAGATAGTAAAAAGCCACAAGAAATTCCTCCAATAGAATATGTAGAGGACCAACTCAAAAGAATGCTTCTTTTAAGCAGGAAAACAAGATTGCTCGAAGAAAAAAAAGAAGATATGTTTGATATTGCTAAACGGAAAGGCCAAATTGAAATTTTTTATCTAAAGTAAATTTTTAGTGTCCTCTTAGGTAATTAACCAACTATTCCTTTCATCTTTGTATCTTTTTAGATAATAACCTTACTTATGTTAAAATATATTCTATCTCTATTTCTTGCCGTACAGTGCTTTATCAGTTTTGGTCAAGTACAAGTAATGGATAAAATTATTGCTACCGTAGGTGGTGAACTAATATTGCTTTCTGAACTTGAGGAACAATTTGCCCTTGCTTTGTCTCAGAAAAGTGATATTCCACAAAATGCCCGCTGTGAAATATTAGAGCAATTATTGACCAGCAAGTTATTAATAAATCAGTCTAAATTGGATAGTATAGAGGTAGGTGATGATGAAGTAGAAAATCAGCTGGCCGCAAGAATTGACAGAATTTTGTCCTTTATGAATAATGACATCAAGCAATTTGAGGAATACTATGGTCAGTCTGTAAATGATGTAAAGGAACAATTTCGGACTGATTTAAAAAACCAGCTTCTTTCTGAAAAAATGAGAAGCGAAATCATGAAGGATATTACCATCACTCCTTCTGAAGTAAAATCATTTTTTTCCAAAATACCAAAGGATTCTCTACCCTACTTTAACTCGGAAGTTGAAATTGGCGAAATTGTTATAGTCCCTAAAGTAAACGATACCCAGCGCCAAATAACTATGAATAAATTAGAAGGGATCCGTAAAAGAATTTTAGAAAATAACGAAGATTTTGCTGATTTGGCTGGAAAGTTTTCTGCCGATGGATCTGCACAGACTGGAGGTGATTTAGGTTGGGCTACCAGAGGAAAATATGTTCCTGAGTTTGAAGCAGCCGCCTACAAACTGGAAATAAATGAAATTTCTGATATCGTTGAATCTCAATTTGGTTTCCACCTCATTCAATTAATGGGACGCAGAGGTAATAGCATCAATGTGCGTCATATTCTTTTAAGACCTGAAATTACGGAGGAAGATTTTGATTTAGTCAGACGAAAACTAGATTCTATTCGTACCCTAATCCTCAAAGATTCTATTTCATTTTCCTTTGCGGTTAAAAGATTCTCCTTTGACAAAGCACAATCTTACAATAATGATGGCAGAATGGTTAATCCTGTTACCGGGAATACTTTCTTTGAAGTAGGGGATTTAGACCCAGATATTTATTTTGCCATTGATACTTTAAAAATCAAAGGCATGACAGCACCTATTGAATTTAGAGATCCTTCCGGAGAAGTTCAGTTTCATATTATCCAGCTACAATCTAAAACTCCTCCTCATAAAGCAAATTTGCTTCAGGATTACTCTAAAATTCAAAAAGCATCCATCGAATCAAAGAAAAATGAATATATAAATACTTGGATAGACGACAAAATAAGTTCAACCTTCATTAGATTAGAACAAAAATATTCGACTTGTCCAAACCTGGATATATGGATTAACCAAAGCAGAGGTGCCAATTAATGAGTGATTAATGGTTATCTATTAAAAAATAAAGCCAAGGCATTACACCTTGGCTTTATTTTTTGGCTCAACAGCCATTTTTAATAAAAGTACGCTTAATAGAAGAAAAGCAACTAAACCAATGATATCACCTGTTGATCCCATTGCATTTCCCCAACCTGTATTTATTTTAGACATGAGCGAAACGGGATTACCTTGGACATCGTTACCTATATTAGTACCCATAAAAATGGCGACTAAAATACCAGTAAGTGCCCCACCGGCAATCAAACCAGAACTGAATAATGCACCTGGTCCAATTTCAGAATCATCCTTTTTCTTATTTAATTTATCAGCTATTAGTTTAATCAATCCTCCCATAAAAATAGGAGAGGTAGTTGAAAGAGGTAAATAAGCACCTACGGCAAAGGCAAGAGAACTAATACCACACAATTCAACCATGGCGGCAATACCCATGCCGGCTATAACCAAACCCCATGGTAATTGCTGGTCTAATAATCCATTAATTACTGTAGCCATTAAGGTAGCCTGTGGTGCGGGAAGAGGATTTGGATGCGCGGCAGTAGCTTCACCAATACCCAACGTTCGCTCCAATAATAACAGCGTAAAGCCAATAGCTACCACCGAAGCCAGAACACCTATAAGTAATCCAATTTGTTGTCTCCAAGGCGTCGCACCCAATAAATAGCCTGTTTTCAGGTCCTGGGAAGTAGCCCCCGCATTCGCTGCTGCAATACAAACCATTGAACCGACAACTAAAGCCACCGATTGATAGGCAGAATCAGTCCAGCCAATACCTAAAAAAATCAAAGCCGTGGCCATTAAGGTGGCTATGGTCATACCAGACACCGGATTAGAAGAACTACCAATGAGACCAACAATCCTTGAACTAACAGTGACAAAGAAAAATCCAAAAACGAGGATTAACAGCGCGGAAAAGAAGTTAGTAGGCAGATTAGGCAAAACCATCATCAAAACCAATAATACCCCACTTCCAATCAATACAAAATATAAAGGTAAATCCTTCTCTGTTCTGGGTACTGACGCACCACGATCATTTGATTTTCCTTGCAGTTTAAAGTCTTTTAAAGAATCTCTGAAAGCATTGATGATGGTAGGCAGCGATTTGATTAAGGTTATAATACCACCAAAGGTGACAGCACCGGCACCAATATATCTTATATACTTGCTCCAGATTTCGTCTGGAGACATATCGCTAATCAATTTTACCGTTTCCGGCGCAAAAGGAACGGTTAAACCCTCTCCGATGAGTGTAATGAGCGGAATGAGTACCAACCAGGAAAGAACGCCTCCCGCCACCATGACCCCGGCAATTCTTGGACCAATAATATATCCAACCCCTAAAAGTTCAGGTGTAATTTCACCATTTATAGTGCCATTAGGCAATGCAGACGTCTTCTTGAAAATTAAGGCTGGCACTTCTTTCCAAAGTCCAAAAATGGACATTGCCGCTTTATACATAAACGCAATACCAAGACCCAAAAACACTTTACCAGCTAAATCGCCACCTTTTTCCCCGGCAATTAA
>JAIYCH010000043.1 GCA_027488135.1 Saprospiraceae bacterium
ATTTATCACACTTTACTTTTAACCAAACAACACAACCAACTCAAACTACTTTATAACGAAAAATATTGGCAAAGTATCGAGAAAATTTAAAATGGGTATCGCATTGGCGAAGTCAGGAGCTTTTGTCTAATAAAACATAGCCTTTTTTAACACCTTAAGTCCTGGTACTTAAGGTGTTTTTTTTATCCTATTAGGGTCATATCCGAAAAAAGGACTTCCCATTGATGACCATCTGGATCTGCAAAACTATCGTAATACATCCAGCCATGATCCGCTGAATCTCTGTATCGGGTAGCCCCATTTTCAAAAGCAAGCGAAACAAGTTGATCCACTTTTTCTTTCGTTTCCACCTCAATAGCAATTAACACCTGAGTAGTGCCATTATCGCTTATCGGTTTATGCGTAAAAGTTTTAAACAGATCGTGAGAAATCAACATGGCATATATGGTATCCTTTTTCATTTCTAAACAGAGCGCCTGATCATTGCTGAACGGTTCATTAAATGAAAAACCCAGATTAGTCCAAAAAATTCGTGTTTTGTCCAAATCTCTAGTGGGCAAATTAACATAGATGGCCTTTAATGTTTGCATTTTAATAGGTTTAAGGTGTTGTATTACAAATGTAGGGACAATTTACATTGCGTTTATTACGCTCAAATTATTAATTTTGTCTCAATCTGCTACATTATGAAAAAAATATTTTTACCTGTTTTTATTATTCTTCAAAGCACTTTAGGTTTCTCACAGTTTATTTATTTTACTGGCAACATAAGAAATAAAGAAACCGGGGCATCAGAAACAGGCATTAATATTGTGGATACTCAGACGCAGACGGGAACGACCTCTGATGAATGGGGTAACTTCAAATTACCTTTAACGGTTAGGGACACTTACTTTATAGAAATTTTTTCCTTGGGTTTTGAAAAAATAAGGCTGACTTTACCATATTCAGAAATCGCTCATTTTCAAGAGATAAAATTGCAAAACAATGCTGTCCAATTAGAAAATGTAACCATTTATTCCCCCGTATTACATAAGAATCAACCATTTTCCAAATTAGATATTAAATTAAGACCTGTAATCAATAGTCAGGAATTATTAAGGCTCGTACCTGGACTTTTCATTGGTCAGCATGCTGGTGGCGGTAAAGCCGAACAAATATTTTTACGTGGTTTTGACTTAGACCATGGCACAGATATACAACTTACTGTTGATGGCATTCCCGTAAATATGGTTTCCCATGCCCATGGTCAGGGATATGCTGATTTGCATTTCATGATTCCGGAATTAGTTGATCAGGTTGAATTTGCAAAAGGAGTTTATCATGCTGAAAAGGGAAATTTTGCCACTGCAGGTTGGGTAAATTTCAAGACGAAAGAAAAACTAACCCAGCAAATGATTAAAATGGAGGTAGGGCAGTATAATACCTTACGAACAATGGCGGCCATTAATCTGCTTTCTGATGAAGCAAGTACTAAGGGTAATAATGCCTACATTGCAGGAGAGTATAGTTATTCTGACAGTTATTTTGAAAATCCTCAGGACTTTAGCAGGCTTAATTTGCAAGGTCGCTGGACAGGTAATATTTCTCCCAAAACAAAATTTAATCTAACCGCCAATTATTTTTCTTCCACATGGAACCATTCCGGACAGATTCCGGATAGAGCTGTTGAAGAAGGGCTAATATCCTTTTTTGGCTCTATTGATCCGACGGAAGGAGGTGAAACTGGAAGGAGTATCCTAAATTTCAAGACAAATACAAAGCTTGGTGCAGGGAATTGGTCAAATCAGATTTATTTCAGTAATTATCAGTTCACCTTATTTTCCAATTTCACTTTCTTTTTAAATGACCCTGTGAATGGTGATCAAATCAGACAAAAAGAAAACCGGAATTTGATGGGATTGAATAGTGTTTATAGTGTGCCTCACCTCATTGGCAATAAAACGGCTTTTTTTAGGGCTGGCATTCAACTGCGTAATGATTTTGTTAAAAATAATGAATTATCCAGTACTTTCAATAGAACAGAATTAATTACGCCGATTCAATTTGGTGATGTTAAAGAGCTGAATTCAGGTCTATTTATAGAAGAAGACATCAGGCTGAATGCAAAATGGTCCATTAATATGGGACTGAGGGGAGATTATTTTTTCAATGCCTATTTTGATAAATTATCCCAGGTTATACCCTTTTGGGGAAGGGCTAATGCAGGTATCCTTTCCCCAAAATTTAATGTATTTTACACAGCAAATGACAAAATACAATTTTTTGTCAATACAGGCAAAGGATTTCATTCTAATGATACCAGAGTGGTTGTTCCACAAAACGGAAGGGAGATTTTACCTCCTGCCTGGGGTTTCGATGGAGGTATTCGTTTGAAGCCAACGCATAAAATGTTGATTCAAGCTGGTATATGGTCACTTAATTTAAAAGATGAATTAGTTTATGTAGGTGATGCCGGCATAGTAGAACCGAGTGGCGCGACGCAAAGATGGGGTTTGGATTGGAACAGCCGAATACAACTTACTGACGTTCTATTCAGTGATATAGATTTAACTTATGCTCATCCAAGGTCCGTTAACGATCCAAAGGGCGAAAATTTCATTCCACTGGCGCCTCTTTTCACTGCGACAGGAGGACTTTCCATACGTCAGGAAAAGGGATTTAGTGGTTCTCTCAGAGGAAGATTTTTAGCTGATCGCCCAGCCAATGAAGATTTTAGCCTTGTGGCTAAAGGTTATTTCTTATTAGACCTACAAGCAAATTATACATTGAAAAGGATTGAATTTGGGTTTAATCTTCAAAATATCTTGAATTCAAAGTGGAAAGAAACACAATTTGCTACCTTGAGCAGGTTAAAGAACGAGCCACTTGGGGTTGAAGAAATACATTTCACCCCTGGTACTCCGTTCTTTGCCAGGTTTTCCATATCCTACTTATGGTAAATGGAATCACAATGATGGCCATTTCTTATTCCTGATGAATGAGTGTATTTAAAATAAATAACCTATTTAAAAGACTTTATTCTTGGTTTGATTCAAACTTTTGTCATAATAATCTTCCATTTTAGCTAAAAGCTTAGCATTTTAAACACACCCGAAGTCCGAAAAGCCATTAAATATTGGCATTTTCCAAAATTTAATGAAATTACTTTACCAAGCAAAAAAAACATCCTACACTTAAAATTATTTAAACTGAATCTACTACATCACTTTATACATTATAATAAGACAAAAGTATATGAGGTTCTCCATAATTAGTTCACATTTAGATTACATTAGAAAGGTATAATTAACAAATTCTTTATTACTAATATTCTGTATTCCTTCCCCTTTTCATTTGCTTTGCACGATTTAGTAGGCTAGAAATCTACTAATTTTTATTTCTCAAATATAAACCATTTCAAATGAATCAATTATGGACATTTAGTCAAAAAGGGATCTTACTTATTGTCCTTTCTTTATCTTTGAATGTCAGTGCTTTTGCAACAAATGTGCTACAAATCAATGGATCAGTCAAAGATGCGACTTCTGGTGAACCGCTTATTGGATGCAGTGTTTCCACAAAAGGAACAACCAGCGGTACAATTACAGATTTGGACGGAAAATTTAGTATTGATGTAACTGACGCTTCAACCATTTTAGTTTTTTCCTATATTGGATATAAAACGCAGGAAATTACCGTTGGTAATCAAACCAATATGGTAATTAACCTAGAAATGGATGGTCAGGAACTTGCACAGGTAGTTGTCATTGGATATGGTTCCTCTTCGACAAAAGATATTACTGGTGCGGCAAAATCAATCAAATCTGATGATTTTAATAAAGGCATTATTAATTCCCCAGAGCAGCTGCTTCAAGGAAAAGTAGCTGGCGTAAATGTTGTAGGTACAAGTGGTGAACCTGGAGCAAGACAAAATATTACCGTTCGTGGACCTGGAGGGTTAAGAACGGGTAGTACCCCATTATTTGTTGTTGACGGTTTTGCCTTAGATAATTCAGGCACTGGTGGTGTAGTAAATCCACTTACTTTTTTAAATCCAAATGACATCGAGTCCATCGATGTTTTGAAAGATGCTTCCGCTACAGCAATTTATGGTGCAAGAGGTGCTAATGGCGTCATCTTAATTACTACTAAAAAGGGAAAAGCTGGTTTTTCAGGGGTAACTTATTCAGGAAGTTTAGGTATTTCAAACTTAGCCAGAAAACTGGATGTGTTTTCTGCTGATGAATACAGGACGCAGGTTAAAGCCATTGGTGGTACACTCGAAGATTTAGGTGCTAACACAGACTGGCAGGAAGTTATTATGAGAACGGCTAAAACCCAAAATCATAATCTTTCTTTTAGTGGAGGAAATGAAAACACCAGCTTCTTTGGATCTGTTGGTGTACAAAATCAAGAGGGAATTATTCAAAAAAGTGATTTAGACCAATATGTAGGTAGAATCAAGATTAACCAAAAATCGTTGAACGGCCGATTAAATATCGAAATGAATTTAAATGCCAGTCAGGTAAAATCGAACAGGCCAGCCATTGGCACTCTTTTGGGAACGGCATTATCTTTAAATCCAACTTATCCTGCTTATAATGCTAATGGAGGAATAAATGTTTTTCAATCTACTTTTGTTAATCCTTTAACCTATTTCAATCTCGAGAAAGATATCACAACCACCAATAGGGTAATGGGAAATATTTCTTCCTCCTTGAATTTATTTAAAGGATTGGATTACAAACTTAATATTGGGGTTGACCATTCTACTTTTGTACGTGATGTGCAATCATTGGCGGCTTTAACACCTAGACAGGACGGAAGATTAGATACAGGAATTGGTGAGAATGATAATCAATTAATTGAAAATTACCTTACCTATAAATTTGTAAACAAAGACATTAATCTTAATCTTTTGGCTGGACATTCTTACCAGAAAATATTTTTACACGGAAGGAATTCCAGTATAAATAAGTTCCCTATTTCCGATTTAGAGCCTATTTATAACCCTGGATTAGGACAGGATTTGACGATTGCGAATAATAAGCCAGGTGGATATGCGCAAATTAATGAATTACAATCCTTTTTCTCTCGTGCCAATTTTCAATTTAAAGACAAATATTTATTAACAGCAACCGTTAGAGCTGACGGATCTTCAAAGTTTGGTGCGAATAATAAATATGGTATATTCCCATCATTCTCTGCAGGCTGGAGACTTTCAGAAGAATCATTTTTGAAAAATTCTGTCTTTAGTGACCTGAAAATAAGAGCAGGTTGGGGACAGACTGGAAATCAGGAGATTCCTTCAAAAATAACGCAACCTCTTTATACTAATACCGTTTCTGGTACTACCAGCTACCCCTTGGCACCTACTGGTGCATATCCAGTGGGTATTTCCTTTGCCAGGCTGGCAAATCCTGATATTCAATGGGAAGTTTCAACACAAATTGACTTAGGTGTAGATTTTTCTTTATTCAACGGAGCACTTTCAGGTACGGTTGATTATTTCAATAAGGTATCCAATAATATCCTGTTGGAAGTAATTCCAGCTGACCCGGTTCAACCTGCTACCACATTCTGGACTAACGTTAAGGATATGACGATTACCAATAAAGGATTGGAATTTGAATTGAATTATCAAAAACGATCTGATAATGGCTGGAGTTATGCCTTAGGTGCAAATTTAACCTTAATTGACAACGTAGTTGAAAATTCACCTTATTCTGTTATTCCTTCTGGCTCAGCTTCAGGTTCTGGTTTGACTTCGGCAACCATTAACGGATACATAAATGGACAGCCTATTGGAACTTTTTTCCTTAAGGATCACATCGGTTTTGATGAAAAAGGACAAAGTAAATTCCGTGATGCCAATAATGATGGCATTATTACTGATGCTGATAGAATTGCAGCAGGAACAGCACTTCCAAGCACTATGTATAACTTTAATGGAAATTTAGGTTATAAGGGACTTTCCCTTTCCGTCAATTTCAATGGAGTATCCGGTAATAAAATTTATGACAATACAGCGAATGCCAATTTTTATAAATTAAGATTATCTAAAGGGATAAATGTTACGCCTGAAGCTATCCTTTATCCAGCGGAAGCGATTACGAATGCAGCCCCTATTTCAACCAGGTTTTTAAAGGACGGCTCATTCTTCAGACTAAATAACCTTTCTCTTGCTTATGATTTAAATACTTCAAAATTAGGTATTGATAAATGGATTAGCAATTTTAGAGTGTATGTGACAGGTCAAAATCTGATGGTTTGGACCAAATATGATGGTTATGATCCCGAAGTGAATACCGATAGTACTATCAATGGTATTTCATCTTATGGTATAGATTATTTAAGTTATCCAAGAGCGAAATCCCTTCTTTTTGGTTTAAATGTATCTTTCTAAATTAAGTAAACTTATAATTATGAAAAAGACAAACCTATATATTTTCTCCCTGTTGTTTATTTTGCTTATTAGCAGCTGCACCAATCTGGAAGAAATCATTTTAGACGAGACCTCAGCAGGTAACCTGACACCAAGACAAGCAGCCGATGGTTTGATTGCTCCTGTTTATGCCTTGCTACCTACTATTTTTCAACACACCACTTATTTTGCCTTACAGGAAATTACAACCGACGAGGCCATTTTACCTTATCGTGGGGGTACCGACTGGGGTGACAATGGCATTTATATTGCTTTGCACAGACAAACATTTGACCCCAATAATGCAAATGTCAGAAATACATGGAACCCATTATTGCAATCAGTTTCAAGAACTGTGACTGCCTTACAGGCTTTACCTTTAAATACTGATCCTGTAGCTAAAGAATATTTAGCAGAAGCTAAAGGAATGAGAGCTTATTTTTCACTTTTAACCTTAGATCTTTATGGATTGGTTTTTGTGAAAGATAACCCTGATGCTGGTTCTCAAATTTTAAGAGGAGATGCTGCAGTTAAATTTATTGAAAAAGAATTGTTAGATGTGGAACCTCTTTTAGGAACCACTGCAGGCCCTGGGAGACTTACTAAGGGAGCCGTTTGGGGATTATTGGCACGCCTTTATTTAAACGCTCCAGTATATAGAGACATTTATGCTTCTTCTTTTAATTTCACAGCATCTGATATGGATAATGTGATAAAATACTGTGATAAAATTATTTCTTCAGGACAATATGCGCTCGCCTCTGAATATTTTTCCATCTTTGATGATAATAACAATACAAATAAGGAACTTATTTTTGCTATAGATCAAAGAGGTGATTTAAATGGTCATAACAGAATGGCCTATTTTTCTTTATCTGGTGATATGTTTCCTTTAGCGGCCTTTCCAAATGCCAATGGTACAGATGGCCCAGCCATAACTTCTGATTTTTATCAAACATGGGCTAAAGCTTATGCACCAGAAGATCCTAGTGTAGATCCACGTTTTCATAAACAAAATGTAGGAAGATATACAAATCCAGCTGATACTTGTGTGGATGGTGCTACTTATGAAATTAATAGAGGCATACAAAGAGGTCAGCAATATGGTTTACAAAGAAATGTAAGTGGTTTTACTAAATGTGCCGATGGCAAATTTTTAGTTGGTCCTTTGGTTCATCTTACAAGAAATAAATTTAACCTACTTGTAAATCATACCGAAAAAGTTGATTTCACGCCTCAAGGAAGTGATTATCCAAGTGGTTATCGCGTTGAAAAATATCAATTCAGTAGAATTTCTGATTCTGGCAGGAATAAAGGCCAGGCAGATATCGTTATTTTACGTTTAGCTGATATTTATTTAATGCGTGCTGAGGCAAAACTTCGTAAAAGCAATGATGGCGCGGGTGCACTTGCTGACGTAAACTTTGTTCGTGCTTCTCGTACAGCAAGAAAAGCACCTCCAGCTTTAACAAGCATGAATTTAGATTTACTTTTCCGCGAACGTGGTTTCGAATTCTATTGGGAAATGCTTCGCAGAACGGATATGATCCGTTTTGGAAAATATGAAGGTACGTGGACAGAAAAAACAAGTACTGATAAAAACAAACGTATTTTCCCAATCCCTCAAACAGCTATTGATGGTGCATCGAATCTAAAAGATTATCTAAAGCAAAATGCTGGATATTAATCTGATTTATTCATAGAAATAAAAAAAGCACGTGAGCGATAACGCTTACGTGCTTTTTTATTTCCCTATTTATCCAATAAATGGATTAGTTTTGATTATCCTCTAAATCCCTAGTTCGTTTTAAACATAGGATTCTTATCATCACCACCCGATTTCAGGTAAGCCACTAAATCTCTCAACTCTTCCGCATTTAAAGAATTTACCATGCCAGGTAACATGGAAGAGACCGTAGAATAGTTTTTGGATAGTACATTTTTCTTAGGAACTTTCACCAGAATATCCGCTACGTAAGGATTTTGAGCAATATAATAATTCTCGTCATCTTGGTTGGTAATTTTACCTACCATACTCTTTCCATTTTTAAGCTGAAACTCTGTTGTTGCGTATTGGTCAGAAATTGTTTTACTCGGTAAAAGAATGGCCTCCATAATATCTTTAGTACTAAACCTGGTACCAATCTGCGTTAAATCGGGTCCTACATTTCCCCCTTCACCTTTTATAGCATGGCATCTGATACAGGTAGTAGCGATATACATCGATTTACCTGTTTTAAAATTCCGGTTTTTTAATTCCGCTGCAAAAAGGGTGTCCATATCTTTTAACTGATAGTTTTTACCAGGTCCTTTAGGATAATCCGATCTCTCGAGATCATTTCCTGAATCAGTTAACAGATCTCCTCCAGATAGTTCATCGTAATATTTACGTTTTCCTTTACTTACATTTTCCAGGGCAAAATTTCTGGCTTTATCAATAAACCCGATATAACTGTTTCCACCGCGATAAGAAAAAGCTTTAAGATACCATGCAAAATATTTCTCCCTCATCTCAGGATTCCAGCCCTTCTCTGCTTTTGAAAGCATGATAGCCAGGTAAGTTTGTTGAGGCTCAGGCATTTTTTCCAGCATTTTGGCGATGTCTAAGCCATATTGAGGATTTCTTAAAATAAGATCCTCTGAGCTCATTGCCAAATCCTCATTTGGATTTTTTTCCTCCTTTTTATCCATTAAAACTAAGGTTTTGGGTAAAACGGAAGGAGCTTCAAGGAAAACGAGTAATTTACTTAGCGCCTTGTTGAAATCATTCGTATTGGCAGGATACTGCGCATCAAATAAAGCAATTAATTTCTTTTTTTGCGCGGCTTCAGGCATTCCAAAACGGGCAAAGATCAATTCGTAGGCCCTCAATACATCCAATTGTTGAGAAGCAGTAAGTGCTGCATAATTCACATTATATAAAGCATTAATAATTAATGATTTATCCTCTGAAGAAGTTGTTCTAATGAGACCAATCAGGGCATTTATAAGCGTAACCGCATTTTTTTCACTCAATGCTTTATCTTTCCAAGAACTTAATGGCTGGTGTTCCAATGCCATCCTTGCAGCATAACGGATATGTCTGTCAGCATGATCCAGATGAGGCCAAACCGTAGCAACAGCCGCTGCATTTGGTGTACCGTGAAAGCCTTCCAATTGTCTGCGTAGTTTATTTTCTTCCGTAATTTGGGTCATTTCGCCATCGGCTGTAGATTCATTTCCTTTATAATATACCCGATATAAGCTGGATTCCAATCGTCGGCCGCCAGTTAAAAAGTAAAGGGAACCGTCAGGACCAATGGCTCCATCGGTAAGAGGTAGCGGCGCTGCCGATAAGAATTCCTCCTGCGTGGCCGTGTAACTTGATCCTTTTGGCTTAAGATGAATGGCATGAACAATACCAAAACTCCAGTCGAATGCCAACAGGGTTTGCTTGTATTTTGTAGGAAATTTTGCTTCCTTGAGATACATTAGATTGGTCGGTGAACCTTGCCCAATATTGATTACAGGCGGCAGATTGTCAGGAAAATGAGAATACCATTTTCCATTTCCTGTTCTCCATCCAAATTCTGAGCCACTAGTTGCATGACAAATACGGGTTGGGCGATACCAGGGAAGACCAAAATCCCATTCCATATCTGCATCATATACAAAGAGATCTCCCACGTCGTTAAAAGCTAAATCGAATGGATTTCTATAACCAGCGGAGATTAATTCCCATTTTTTGCCTTCCGGATCTACATTGGCAACCCATCCGCCTGGTTCTTTTCTATCATTGGCATGACCCCTTGGATCCTTGATTTCTGGAAACAAATTATCATATTTCCATGTTTCCGGAAGTCTGTAACTATCCATTTCAGGAAGATCTGTATAATTTCCACAAATGACAAAAAGCGATTTTTTATCTGGAGATAATTTGATGCTATGTGGACCGTGTTCCCCTTCCCCCACTAAGGTTTTAAGTAAAGTCAGCTTATCGTATTGATCATCCCCATCAGTATCTTGCAACCTGTAGAAACCGCTTGTTTTGGGTAAATTCTTGCTAGGCCTGTTATTTACCATTACATATAAGCTATTGAAAGCATATAATAAACCATGAGCGGCACCAAAATTAAGGGTGTCATTTTTAAGCATGATTTTTTCAATCTTATTTGTATCCAGCTTTTCACCGATCCTAGGAATAGTCAAGCGATACATGCCTCCATATTGATCAGAGGCAATCATTCTGCCTTTATCATCGAAACACATGGACACCCAGGAACCTCTTTGATTATCGGAAGGACGATACAGATGTTCTGCTGCAAATCCTTCGGGCACTTTAATATTGACCACCTCAGGGTCTTCGGAGGTATTAACGTATTTAAATACGCTGTAAGAACTGGCGGCTAATAATACTAGCGGCAAGAATACATATAAACTAAATCTACCAAAACGATTCATATCCAGATTTTAAGGTTCTTAATTAGGTTTGATGTACTAAACTACAAATTTTATTATTTAAAATGGAAAAGAATTTTTATACCTTTTCTTTATTTAACTAATTTCAACTCCTAATTTACAAGAAAATGAAATTGATTGAAATCAAGGCACGTTGTTCGAATCCATCAAAAGTTCGGCAACTGCTGCTTCAACAACTCAACATTCAGTTTATTGGTGTCGATGCACAAATGGATACTTACTTTAAGATTCCTTCCGGGCGATTGAAATTAAGGGAAGGAAACATAGAAAACAGTTTGATATACTACGATCGTGAAAATAAAAAGGATGCAAAAAAATCAGATGTAACCTTGTATAAACCAACCGAAGTGGCCTCCTTAAAAGCGGTTTTGCTGGCTGCCCTCCCTACACTGATTGTTGTTGAAAAGAAAAGGGAAATTTATTTTATTGATCATATTAAGTTTCATATAGATACGCTGACAGGTCTTGGCAGTTTTATTGAAATAGAGGTCATAGATCCTACTGATGCTATGGATATTGCTAAAATGAAGGAACAATGTCAATGGTACATGGAATTACTTGACGTTCAAAAGGAAGATCTGATGGAAAATTCCTATAGTGACATGCTACAAATCTAATACACGGAATGTTATGAACGATAATCCTTATTTTTCAGTGCATGAGGTAGCCAATGCCTTTTTATGTTTTCCTTCTGAGGAAACAATCCCCAACTTAGGAAATGGACATATAAATGATACTTTTTTGGCTTCCGACAAAAATACAGGCACCCAAATAGTCCTCCAAAGGATAAACACCCATGTTTTTCGGGAACCAGAGAAGGTGGTTGAAAATCACCTGACCATTTATAATCATTTGATATTGCAACCATCCGGATTAAAATTATTGCAACCCATTGTAAGTCAAACAGGTGACTATTTGTATATTGATAGTCCGGGAAATGCGTGGAGAGCCGTAAGGTATATTCCAGATACCTTTGCCATTGAGTCTGCCAGTTCTACAGATATCATTTATCCTGCGGCAAAAATACTAGGGTTATACCTCCGTGAATTATCCTCCTTATCGGCTGAAAAATTATATGATACGATTCCAAACTTCCACAATAGCATATTAAGGACGCGTGCTTTTTCTTATTCAGTCAAATGGGGCATACCTGAAAGGATTAAGGAAGCAAAAAAAGAAATACAATGGGTCAGGGAGCACCAATCCATTTTTATAAGCATCACCAGATTGTCCTTGCCTTTCAGAGCAGTTCACAACGATGCGAAGATTGGGAATATCCTTTTTGATAAAAACAGTGGACAGGCTTGCGCGGTCATTGACTGGGACACCACCATGAGAGGATCCGTTTTAAGTGATTTTGGCGATATGGTACGAACCATTTCCACCACTACAGCAGAAGATGATCCAAATCTGTCGGCAGTTTATGTCGATTACCACCGGTTTGAAGCACTAACCAGCGGATGGTTAGACGGAGTAGGAAGTATATTAACCTCTGTGGAGAGGGAAAATCTACTTTTAGGCGCCCATTGGTTGATATTGGAACAGGCCATCCGCTTTTTAGGAGATTATCTTATGGGGGACAAATATTATAAGATAAAATATCCCGACCATAATCTCATAAGAGCAAAAAACCAATTGAAACTATTTCAATCTTTGCTTGAACAAGAAAATGAGCTTAAGAAACTTATTTTATAAATTCAACCAATAGGTAAATTTTGCGACAAGTGCCCTATTTTTCTTAGTTCCATTAAAGGTATCATAATTATCGGTGTAAACTAAGAATAAGTCAGAAACCGGAGCGAACCTCCATTGTAAACGGGCATTTATATTTAAGTTTTCAACTTGGTTATTGTACTGAATAAAAGTGGTTAGGAATAATTTTTTTGTGAAAGTAAAATCAATTCTTGGTCCTACTAATAGTAATTTTGCAGAAGCATAAGGTTCTGGAAGTTTAATGTCACTATAATTGAAAGACATTTCTATCGATCCATAAGGTTGATAACGCCAAACTAAACTACCAGAAATTCCTTTAATATTCCCATTGAAATACTGACCTACAAACGGTTCTAATCTATAATTAACCGATTTTCTTTGGTCTGACCAGATAAAAGCAGTGAGAAAGGTGTTTCTAAATTGTGAACCTGCGGGAAGTGCCTTTGAATTAGTTCGGGATGGGTCGAATTCATCAAATAAATAAATAAAACTATTATTGAGCTCAACATTAACATACCCAGAATTTTTTAACTGACCATCCCAGACCAATGAAAATTCCTGATCCGTCCTACCATCTTCAGGTTGAAAGGTTTGACCACTTTTTACGCCGAAAGAATATTGATTAATGGGACCATTTTTAGGATAGAAGAATCGGCTTACTTCTCCATTTAGAGAGAAAAAGTTGTTTCTAGGCACAAAGCCAACAGCAGGAGCATATTCCGATTTTATCCATTGATGCTGGTAGGTAAAATTCCATTTACGGTCTTGATATACCAAAGTCGTTCCGTGGGCAAACCGATCGGACATTTTGCCATTTTTATCGGAATTAAACATTTGGTGATAAAAAGTACGACCATTCCAGCGATTATCAGAAGACGCCAGATTGTAATCAACGCCAACAATTCTATTAAATCTTTCCTTGTCCACTGGCTCAAAAGCTAGGTTAGAGGAAAAATTTTCTTTATCCACAAATATGAAACCAATATTTGATCGGGAGAACAACTTGCGCTGAACGGCAGCCACTGTATAGTTCGCTCCCGCCAGTTTATTATCAGGATCGGCCTGGGTATGCATATTCAACAAACCAACCCTCCAGTTATTATCTAATTTTCCACTCAATCTGGCACCATAGAGAATAGGCACCTGAAAATTATTTCCATCGGCATCCTTAGCGATTCCTATTCTCCGCGAGAAAAATGGATTACTTCGCTGATCCCCAAACCCAGAAAAGAGGTCTGCATTTTCCAAAAAAAACTGCCTTCTTTCCGGGAAGAATATTTCAAAACGATCCAGATTTATAACCTGACGATCTACCTCCACCTGACTGAAGTCAGGATTAACGGTTAAGTCAAGATTTAACGACGGTGAAAGGCCTATTTTAGCATCACCTCCAAAACCAAAAGTATTTTTTGTAGGTGAATTGTCCGTAAAATTTTTGGAACTTCCACCGGATACATAAGGTATAACGGTAAAGGCGGAACCTGTTTTTTCAATTGGTTTCTCAAATTCAATTTTACTCATGAAAGCCAGGCTCATAGGTAGTTGATTTTGAGGAATATGGTTCCAGGTTGATTGGGTATTAGACTGGGTATCAAAACGATAAGCATTGAAATTCCAGGAAGTTGAATTTTCCTTAAATCTCAGCGCAGCAAAAGGAATGACTATTTCAGCAGACCAATAATTTTCACCTATGAAGGATTCACCATGCCATTTATTGTCCCAATTTTCATTAAAATCAGATCTTTCCCTCCCTCCGTTGGCAATAACCGCTTCTCTCATGACGCCTAGAGGATTGATACCAAAAACGAAGGCATTGGTTCTGTCATTATACGAATCAAAAACAAAGGTAACATTATCGTTTCCCCCTGCCCGAAAATCGCGTTTGAGCGAAGGAACTATATATTTATTTCCCTTTGAATAACAAATGGCTGCAACGTACAAATTGTATTTATCATAAGCCATAAAAATTTCTGTTTGCACAGGATTTTTAATGCTATCGGTGGGAAAAAGTTGCCAAAAATCTTTGGCCCCTCTGCCTTTTTTCCAGCAATCTTCCTCTATTTTACCATCTATAACAGGTTTCTCATTGGTAAAGGAAACCCTCATATTAGGTTGTTCCTCGTAAGTGATGCCAGGGGTCTGTGCATTTAACTTAAAAAAGTAAATTATTGATAATAGCACAAGAGGCCAGCTTAGAATTCTAGGTGTCATATTCAAAATTTCAGAAAGTAGTACGTAAAAATACATTCAAAAAAGGTAATAGTTTAAAAAGTATGCTAATATTCCTAAATAGTATTAATTTTAAACAATTCCCGCAAAGGTAACATTTTCATAAAAATCAGATGAAATGAGAAAAGTACTTTACCTCTTTACCCTATGTATGTTTATTTTCAACGCCTCCTTTGGTCAAGGAAAACCTCCTTATTTTTCTGTTACCTATAAAGGTAATAATGAAAAACTGGACGGCAGATTATTGATTATGCTATCGAAAAATGATAAGGCTGAACCCCGTTTCCAAATTGTTGACGGACCTGAATCCCAACTCGTTTTTGGATTGGATGCAGAAGAGTGGGAAGCAGGTAAACCCATCGTTATAGATGGCTCCAATGCTTTTGGCTATCCCATTGAAAGTTTATCTGACGTACCTGCCGGTGATTATTTTGTGCAAGTTTTATTACACAAATATGAAACATTTAAGAAAGCAGACGGCCATATTGTAAAATTACCTATGGACAGGGGGGAAGGCCAGCAGTGGAATCTGGCACCTGGCAACTTGTATTCCACCCCACAAAAAATTACATTTAACCCGGGTAGTGCCCGAATCATTTCATTGTTGTTAGATAAGATTATTCCACCCATCAAAGAACCGGAAGATACCAAATATGTGAAGCATGTCAAGATAAAAAGTGAACTGCTGTCTAAGTTTTGGGGAAGGGACATGTATTTGGGTGCGCACGTCCTTTTACCTGAAGGTTGGGACACACATCCGAAGGCAAAATATCCTTTGGCCATTTATCACGGTCATTTCCCCTCTGATTTTGGTGGCTTCCGCACTACGCCGCCTGATACGACCATTCCATGTGAATATTCCGCCCGATTTGGCGTTGATTGTTATAACAGAATAGTTCAAGAAGAAGCCTATCAATTTTACAAACAATGGACGGGGCCAAATTTCCCCCGCGTCATTGCTATTGAAATACAGCATGCGAATCCATTCTATGATGATTCTTATGCTGTTAATTCAGAAAATCTTGGTCCTTATGGCGATGCAATCACCTATGAATTAATTCCTTACATTGAAAAAATGTATCGAGGCATAGGAGAAGGATGGGCGCGTTTCACTTATGGCGGTTCCACTGGAGGGTGGGAAGCCCTTGCCGTTCAGGTAAAATACCCTACAGAATATAATGGTTGTTATGCGGCATGTCCAGACCCCATTGATTTCAGGGCAAATACCGTTTTTAATTTATACGAAGACAAAAATGCCTATTTTATAGCCTCTGATTATAAAAAAACAGCCCGTCCCGCACACAGAGATTCCCTTGGTCGCATTTCAGCCACTATTCAGGAAGCTAATCACAGGGAACTGGCCTTAGGTACCAAAACAAGGTCGGGACAGCAGTGGGATATCTGGGAAGCGGTGTATTCGCCCGTTGGAGAAGATGGATACCCAAAGAGAATTTGGGATAAATATAGTGGTGAGATTTTTCCTGAAGTAGCCCAATATTGGAAGGAAAATTATGACTTATCCTATATTTTAAAGCGTGACTGGGCAAAACATGGTAAGGATTGGAAAGGTAAAATTTATATCTATTGTGGTGATATGGATAATTTTTACTTGAATAATGCGGTTTATTTTACAGAACAAATGTTAGAGGAAACCAAAAATCCTCATTATGACGGAGAAGTTGACTACGGCGACAGAGCGGAACATTGCTGGAATGGGGATCATACCCAGCCAAATTACATTTCCCGCCTCCGTTACCATCAGATGTTCATTCCAAAATGGACTGCCAGAATTCTGAAATCAGCACCAAAAAACGTCGATGTAACATCGTGGCGCTATTAAATACCAATATGACAGAATCTATTTTTGATAATCATGGAAGAATCATAAATTATGCGCGCATTGCTGTAACCGATCGCTGTAATCTACGATGCTTTTATTGCATGCCAGAGGAAGGCATCCAATATATGCCCAAAAAAGAATTATTGCAATTTGAGGAGCTGGAAAGACTGACAAAAATCCTAACGGAACTGGGTATTTCCAAACTAAGAATTACCGGAGGTGAACCTTTTGTGAGAAAGGATATCATGAAATTCATAGAAAGTATACATACTTTGCCCCATCTGAAGGAAATCCATATCACTACCAATGGAACCCATACGGCAGATATTATTCCGGAACTAAAACGCTTAGGTATTAAATCAGTCAATTTGTCTTTAGACACTTTAGATGCTGCCCGTTTTTTTGAAATCACCAGAAGAGATTTATTTTCAACGGTTTATAATACACTGGAGTCTTTAATTCATCATGACATCCCAACGAAAATAAATGCGGTGGTCATGGCTAATAAAAACATAGATGATCTGATTCCTCTTTGTGAACTAACTAAAAATACGCCCGTAAGCGTCCGATTCATTGAAGAAATGCCCTTTAATGGGACAGGCAGTCATTATGAACATCTTCAATGGAATCATATTAATATTTTAAACTATATAAAAGAAAAATACCCTACGCTATCAAAAATGGAGGACCCCAGGTATTCCACGTCAAGTAATTATAAGATTCCAGGTTATAAGGGAGATATCGGTATCATCGCAGCTTACAGTCGAACCTTTTGTGGTACTTGTAACAGAATAAGAATTACGCCACAAGGCACATTAAAAACTTGTTTATATGATCATGGGGTATTTAATCTTCGGGATTTAATGCGCAATGAGGCGACGGACGATCAAATAAAAAGCGCACTCAAACAAAGTTTTTCCCATAGAGCAAAAGATGGCTGGGAGGCAGAAAAAAATAGAGAAGCCTTTTTTCCTGCCACAGAGTCGATGTCAACCATTGGTGGTTAAAATTATGTTATTTTCGCGAGCAAAAATTCCAGCTACTTCAAATGTCAAAAATTAACAAAGAAAAAGGACCGAGTTTGGGGAGTATAAAAAAATCTTCTGTAGGATTACCTGCTATTCTTTCTACACTAAACATGGGTCTTTTTGACTTAGGTCCAGGGAAATCGACCCGTGTCATGCGGAAAATGAATCAATTTGATGGGTTCGATTGTCCTGGTTGTGCCTGGCCCGACCCTGATGACGAAAGAACCCCCTTTGGAGAGTATTGCGAAAATGGAATAAAGGCAATAGCTACTGAGGCTGATTCAAAAACGATCTATGCCGATTTTTTTAAAAATCATAGCATAGACACATTGAAGGGGAAAACGGAAATGGAACTTGGGAAATTAGGTAGAATTGCCGAACCCATGGTAAAATTACCCGGCGCCACTCATTACACTCCCATTGCCTGGGAAGAAGCCTTTGCCTTGATAGCAAAAAATCTAAATGCTCTTTCTTCACCCTATGAGGCTGTTTTTTACACTTCCGGAAGAACCAGCAACGAAGCTGCCTTTATGTATCAATGGTTTGCCAGAGAATTTGGCACGAATAATCTACCCGATTGTTCCCATTTATGCCATGAATCGTCCGCTAAGGCTATGATGAAAACGATTGGCGTTTCCAAGGGAAGCGTTACGCTGAATGATTTTGAAAAAACAGATTTGGTTATTATTTTAGGACAAAATCCGGGAAGTAATCACCCAAGAATGCTCACGTCTTTAGAAAAATGCAAAAAGAACGGAGGGAAAATCATCAGTATTAATCCTATTCCCGAAGCAGGTCTCTCTGCTTTTAAAAATCCTAAAAAACTGTTAAAGGTATTTGGTAAAGGAACCGTTCTCAGCGATTTATATTTACCTGTTACCATCAACGGAGATGTTCCACTTTTGAAAGCCATACTTCAGCTCCTGTTTTATGAAGAAAGGAAAAGGCCTGATGCTGCGTTTGATATTCCTTTCATTTATGAAAACACGGAAGGATATGAAGCTTTTGCGAATCATTTGTTACAACAAGATTTTAATACCCTTGCCGATGCTTCCGGAATAGAAAGAGCGCTGATTAAGCAAGCGGCAGAGATGATACGGAAATCAGAAAAGATGATTATCTGCTGGTCTATGGGGTTAACGCAACATGAAAATGCTGTAGAAAATATTCAGGAAGTTATTAATCTTCTCCTTGTTAAAGGAGCCTTCGGAAAGGAAGGTTCCGGACCTTGCCCCGTTCGTGGACATAGCAATGTACAAGGAGACAGGACCATGGGCATAACGGAAGCACCCTCCGCATCGTTCCTCAAAAATTTAAAGGAAACAGCAGGTTTTGCCCCCCCCGAGAAACCAGGTTACACCTTTGTCGAAGCCATAAAAGCCATGGAAAGCGGTAAAGCAAAGGTATTTGTCAGCTTAGGAGGAAACATAGCCAGTGCTGCGCCTGATGCCTCTTTTACCGCCAGGGCGCTACAAAAATGTGCTTTAACCGTTCAGATTTCAACCAAATTAAATAGAAGTCATCTCGAAACCGGAGAAACAGCACTTATTCTCCCTTGCCTTGCTCGTTCAGAAAAGGATGTGTCCAATGGAAATATTCAGTTAGTAAGTACGGAAAATGCGATGGGCATCGTTCAATCCTCTAAAGGAGTATTACCCCCTTGTTCTCCTCATCTTAAAAGCGAACCCGACATCGTTGCAGGCATTGCCAGACATACCTTGGCTGAATCAAAAACTTTATGGAAATCATGGGCCTCCAATTATGATGAAGTTAGGGAAGTCATTGAAAAAGTAATACCTGGCTTTCAGGACTTTAATACCCGATTACGAAAAAAAGGTGGTTTCATTTTACCTAATTCTCTCAGGGAAAATACTTTTCCCACTCCTTCAGGAAAGGCTCAGTTTACCATTAATGAGGTGCCCGATCTTTCTTTACCAGATAGCTCATTCCGCATGATGACCATTCGAAGTCATGACCAGTTCAATACCTCCATTTATGGTCTGATTGACCGTTACAGAGGCATTAAAAATGACCGGAAAATAGTCATGATGAATAAAAAGGATATGGATGCTTTAGGATTAAAACCAAAACAAAAGGTGAATCTTTCTAACCCACTTTCACCTGACACGCTTCATTTGTCTGGTTTTAGTGTTGTTCCATATCCCATTCCTTTGGGTTGTATTGCTACCTATTTCCCCGAGGCCAATGCCCTTATTTCCATCCAGCGCACCGCTAAAACCAGTCAAACCCCTATTTATAAATCATCCATAATAACGGTTTCACCCACTACATGATTACTGTAACAGAGGCTTATCAGCTCGTACTGGCAAATAAATTACGTTTAAAAAGTACTGAGGTTCCACTAACCGAGGCTTTGGGAAGGGTTCTCGATGAGAATATTCAGGCTGACCGACCATTTCCACCTTTCAACAGGGTTACTATGGATGGAATAGCCATACATTTCAATACCTTTTCCACAGGGACAAGAGATTTTCCCATTGAAAAAGTACAAGCTGCTGGGGATGAACCTTATCGGTTATTGAACGAAGGGTATTGTGTGGAAGTTATGACTGGCGCTATTTTACCTGAAAAGACAGATGTGGTAATTCGTGTCGAAGATATAACCATACTTAACGGTTCGGCAAAAGTAAATATTGACAAAGTCGAAAAATTACAAAATATTCACCTCCGTGGTTCCGACAGGCAGGCTGGTACTGTTTTATTGAAAAAAGGCGTGTTATTAGGTCCGGTTGAATTGAGTGTTGCCGCATCGGTTGGAAAATCTACCTTAAAAGTGCTGCAATATCCAAAAACAGTGATTGTTTCTACCGGAGATGAACTGGTTCCCGTTTCAGAAATTCCCGCTTCGCATCAAATAAGAATTTCAAACAGCTATGCCATTGTCAGTTTTTTGAAAAAATGGGGGATTCCCGCAGAAATGATTCATTTGCCTGATAATGAAGAACATGTTCAACATAAAATAAAAGAACTTCTCGACCAATTCGAACTGATTATTCTAAGTGGTGGAGTGTCGGCCGGTAAATTCGACTATATCCCTAAAGCATTAAAAGAGGCAGGCATACAATCATTTTTTCATAAGGTTTCTCAACGACCTGGAAAACCATTCTTTTTTGGATCTAACGAGAATACCCGGGTATTTGCCCTTCCCGGTAATCCCGTATCTACCCTCCTATGTGTTGTCCGATACCTAATTCCCTGGTTAAAAGAAAGCTTAGGTTTAGCGCATGCTATTCAACCCAAAGTCAAACTGCTAAAGTCCATTGTTTTTAATGCCCCTCTGACCTTTTTTGTACCTGTAAAATTAACAGCTAACCCAGAAACAACTATTTTAGAGGCTTACCCACTGCCGGGAAATGGCTCAGGTGATTTTGCCAATTTATTAGATGCTGACGGATTCATTGAACTACCCGAAAATGAAAATGAATTTCAAGCCGGGCACTTTTTCACCTTCTGGCCATTTAAATTACAAAATTAATCTTTCGTTTATGTCCTTTTCCCATCTTGACGATCATGATAATCCAAATATGGTTGATGTGAGTGACAAATCTGTCACCCAGCGAGAAGCTGTAGCCAGGGCAAAAATTTTTATGCCACCGAATATTATGCCGTTTTTAATAGAAAATAATTTTAAAACCAAAAAAGGAGCTGTATTTCAAACTGCCATGTTGGCGGGTATCATGGGAGTAAAAAAAACGGCAGACTTAATTCCATTATGCCATATTCTTCCCATTGAAAAATGTGATGTGAATATTTATATACATGGAGAAAATGAAATATGGGTTGACTGCACTGTCAAAGTAACGGGAAAAACGGGCGTTGAAATGGAGGCGCTTACTGGGGCAAGCATTGCCGCACTAACCATTTATGATATGTGTAAAGCCCTTTCTCAGGAAATGATGATAAAAGAAATTAGCCTGCTTTCAAAAATAGGAGGTAAATCCACTTATTTATCAAAAGAAAGTTAAATGGGATATCCGCTATATGGATTGGTTCTTGCCGGTGGGAAAAGCACCAGAATGGGAGAAGATAAAAGTCTCATTGCTTATTTTGGGTTGGAACATCGTATCTATCTGGCAAAAATGATAGCTCCATTTTGCGAAAAAACATATATCTCCTGTCAGGAAAACCAATTATCAGAAAACCTGGATGGATGCAATCCATTAATTGATCTTGTCCCTTCTAAAGGTCCAATGAGTGGCTTAATTTCTGCTTTTTTAACCCATCCAAATGCAGCATGGCTGGTCATCCCTTGTGATTTGCCCTTATTTTCTACAAAAAATATAACCCAACTGATAAATGAAAGAGCCGAACAGGGCATTGCTACCGTTTTCACCTCTTCGAATCATGATTATCCGGAACCTTTGATTGGTATTTGGGAACCCTCGGCATTCCCTCTACTGGAACAGCAATATAAAGAGGGTAATTATAGCTTATTGAACATATTAAATAATAATCATATGTCTTTAGTAACTGCCTTAGACCCTGAGGGATTGACGAATGTGAATACGCCGGAAGAAAAAAGGGCATTATCCTTACTACACCCTTCGGTACAATTTTGACAAATATCGATTTTTCTTCTGTTGCTCACTAATTGCCTTCTAAAGGAAAGAAAAGCATTCTTAGACCAGATTTCCTTAAAAGAATGCTCATTTAGGTTGCCCATGACATATTTTGCATCCTTATCGAAACAGCAGGGAACTACCAGGCCATTCCAGGTAATTACGGAACCGTGCCATAATTTCCAACATTGGTTTTTCAGTTTATTTTTAAGTTCAAATTTGCCGGAACCCACCTCCTTATAACGGGAAAAACGAGTGATGGTAGGAATCAGGGGATTTCCATTTTCAAAATCATTCACCTGCGCCGATTTGAAAAGCACCCCATCTACCTCCATTAATTTCGCCAGCAACTTTACCTCCTCCATTTGGTGTTCGTTAGGTTTTACGACCAGAAACTGAAAAAAAATCTCAGGATGGCTTACTCCCAGTGATTTTCTGGCTGTAATCATATTTTTAGTTCCTTCGAGCACATTGGCCAGTTTACCTGCTTTTCGGTATTGTTCATAAACCTCTTGGGTTGTACCATCAATAGAGATAATCAATCTGTCCAAACCGGACAAGACCGTTTTTCTTGCCACCTCAGGCGATAAGAAATGAGCATTTGTTGAGGTAATCGTAAATATGTTCTTTTTATTGGCATAAGCAACCATTTCCAGAAAATTAGGATTGAGGAAAGGTTCCCCCTGAAAATAAAAGATAAGGAAGGACAAATCCTTATAAACCTCGTCTATTGTTTTTCTAAAAAAATCGATTTTAAGTGTTCCCGTTTCTCTGGAAAATTGCCTCAGTCCACTGGGGCATTCCGGACAACGCAAATTACAGGCAGTCGTAGGTTCAATGGATAACGAAACCACATTTCCCCAATGAATAGGTTTCTTAAAGAGCAAAGTGAGTTGATAGGATAGCCAGACGATAAAAAGATTTAGTGCCTTTCTCGGGGTAAATTTGCGTAGAAAGTGAAAGGCAAAATAAATCTTTTTCATGAATGAGTCCATTTAGTTTTCCAACACGGTAAACTCAACCCTACGATTGAACGCATGATCCGATTCTGGACAAACCACCCCATCCACGCAGCGATTTCTTGGCTGTGATTCACCGAAACCAAAGACTTTCAGTTGAAATTCGGCCACCCCCTGAAGAATTAAAAACTGCTGAATAGCCGTTGCTCTTCTAAGAGAAAGGCTCTTATTATATTCAGAAGAACCTCTTGAATCTGTGTGTGCGGAAATTTTGACCCTCATAGAAGGGTTCGATTTTAAGGCAACGGCCAGTTCCAATAATTTTTCTTTTTGATTGGCGGGCACATTATAATCATTATAAGGATAATAAAGATTATCCAGTGTGAATGATTTTGGCATGACAATCACCGGCGGAGAGGCGGCGGGTAACTCCTCTAACAAGACTGGTGTGGTAACAGAAGGCACAGAATCGAGAATAATAAAGATAGAACGAGGTTCTTGCCCCAGCATTTGCTTTTCCAATAAAATCTCCTGTGTTCTATAGCCTGATTTTTGAATTTTCAACCATCTATCCTCATCAAAAAAGGGTTGGAATTGAATGATTCCGTTACTATTTGAGGTATATAGCTGATCCCATTTATCCATATTTTCCACATTTAAGAAATTAACCTGAACCTCTTCCACTGGAGAACCCAGACGTTGGTCAAAAAACTGTAATTGAGGTACTGCCGGTTTTTTCTGTAAAAGGATTCCCGTCAGTGGAAATTCACTTTCAAACGCATACATATCATCTTTTCCTTTTCCCCCGGGCCTATTCGATGAAAAGAAGCCAGAAGTATAATCCTTTAAAGTAATCCCAAAATCATCAGAGGGGGAATTAATCTGTTCGCCAAGATTGAGTAAGGCCCCCCAACGATTACTGCTGATATCAATCATAAACAAGTCGATGGCACCTAAGCCTTTATGGCCATTTGACGCGAAAAAAAGTACGCCATTTGGAGGCATATATGGAAATCCTTCATTCCCATTTGAATTAATTTCCGGTCCCATATTAATGGGTTCAGACCAATTATCCCCATTTTTTTCAGCAAAATAAATATCGAATCCCCCATATCCACCCGATTTATTGGATGCAAAATAAAGTTTTTCACCATCGGGACTAATGGAAGGATGCATATAAGAGTCATTCCCTTTATTGAAAGAAAGGGGTTTTACATTTTCCCAATTCGTACCATTGAAAGTAGCCTCATAGATTTGTAGCTGGATTTTTCCTTCTTCATCTAAAATGGGGGCGCCATTTAACTGGTTACTTCGGGTAAAGAATATTTTCTTTCCGTCTGTTGAAAAACTGCAGGGCCCTTCATGCAAAGGCGTATTTATATCGATAGAAAAATTTTTCGATTTACTTGAAGGTAAGCCCTTTTTCATATCGGCCATTAAGATATCGTAATATGCTTCATCCGAAACAGGGTCGGGTAACCCCATTTTTAGTTGGGAAGTCACGAAAATCAATTTTCCTTGAAAGAGAACAGGTGAAAATTCCCTTTCTTCCGAGTTTAGGCTTTGAAGGGGAAAAATATTTATTTTATTTTTCACATCCCCTGACTGACTGAAGCCTCTGACTCCCATAGCAAGCAAAATGAATAAAAAGAGGAAGTATGGGGAGCGTTGGCTCATAATGATCATATTATTATTTCCGAATTAATAAAAACGGGGAGTAACTGCTTCTGCATTTTCTCCCTTTTTAGACGCTAAAAAGTAACGAATAATCACTTCTGCAGTACCGTTATTATATTTTTGAATATCAGAAAAAGAAGCTTCGAAAGCCATTCCGAGATGCAGATGATCTCCCATTTGAAGCCCGGTAGAAACGATCGCTGTTTCACTTCCAATCCTATAGCTAAGTCCGCCGGAAATCTTTTTCCTGAAAATAGCTGAAAGATTTATATCTGCATCAAAGGGTGCATTTGGTAAATATCGCCATAAAGTCTGAGGATTTAATTCCCAGGCTTCACCCAGAGGGATGGTGACCCCTGCCATGAAATAATAGTGTTGTGTTTCTCTGGTTATCAATTGCCCCTTATCGGAAAAATCAATATTTGACCTTAACAAGCGGGGAACGGATATGCCAACGTAGGCTCTCTTTGATTCATAATAGACACCCGCACCAAAATTTGGAAGATATTTAGACTGCAAACCTATTGGTATAGATTCATCTTGTTCAATGGGTTGAGTTCCCGTAACGAGACCAAAATTTTGTTGCATAAAACGTACAGACGTTTGTAAACCAAAGCTTAGAAAGCCTCTTGGTACTGGTAAGCGATATGCATAAGAACCGTCTAAACCTGTTATCTGGGTAATTCCAATCGTATGTCTGTATATATTTCCACCCACACCCACTCGATTATTGAGGAGCGGCATAGAAAATAAAAGAGATTGCCATTTTGGTGCTCCATTCAGACCAATCCACTGATTCCTCACCAGGCCAGTAATATTTATTCCCGGACTGCTTCCTGTTTGCCCTGGATTCATGGCCTGCTTATAGTACATGAACTGTGCAAAAGCATCTTCCTGTTGTGCAGAAAGATTTTGAACTGGCAATAAGAGCGACCCCAGTAAAATAAAAAAATAGTATATAATCCTGTTCATTCTCTGCGTTTTTAGTATTGAATAATTAAGAAGGAAGACTGTGGTTTTTCACCGTTACCAAAGTCAACCACAAAAAAGTAAGTTCCACCTGGCAAGGCCACTTCCGAATATTTTCCACCCCAATTATTCTGGTAAGGCCCCTGAGAACGGAAAACAATATCACCCCTTCTATTATAAATGGTCACTTTATTATCGGGAAATTTATCTCCAAACAAACATGGGATAGCAAAAACATCATTTACCCCATCCCCGTTTGGTGTTATGATAGACGGTGCAATACATGATTTATCGTTACCAATTTCAATAATAATTTCTCCCGTGCTGCACCCACAATCCTTATTACAAACCTGATAAACCAATAATTCATCCCCTTTAAAAATAGCATTAGGTTTATATTCCAATATACCCGATGAATTAATGATTGCTTCACCCCGGAAAGGTTTGTTCAACAAATTATACGTAAGCAGTTCGTCTTTTGCGGCCGTTATTGACAGTGGAGCTTTCAATAAGGTATTGAAATCCATTTTAAAAGTATCTCTCTTCAATGTTGGTGGATTCAATATTTTCACTAACACCGTATCTCTTGATTGTTGGCCGCAGACGCCTTCATCCACTTCCCATATAAAAGAATGACTTCCTCCGGTTAATCCGAAAACAGACGTAACGGGCGATTGGCTATCGGAGAAACGCGCGCCTGTGCTCAGTGATTTCCATTGGCCAACGCTTCCTTCATTGACTGGTTCGGCATCTAACTGAATTTTACCGTCAAACAAACAAACAGATTTATCAATACCCGCGAAAGGATTTTTTTGAGAGAAAACAATATCGACTTCATCTGATGAAACGCCGCATTCACCTGAAACTGTCCAGATAAAAGTGTATTTATTACCTGGTTGCAAACCAGAAATCCCTGAATTACTTTTTTCAGGAGAAAGAATTCTTACCCCTCTGGACGCCTGAAGTACGGACTGAGTCCATAATCCTTTTTCCTGACTAACCTCTTTTGCGTTTAAGGAAAAAGAAGTAGCGTCGCAAAGTTTTAGATCCAATCCTGCATACGATTCACTTTGAGGTTTAATATTGACGGTCAGCGTATCTTCTGAAAATTGAGTACAGGCCCCATTGGAAAGAGAATAAATAAAAGAATAGCTTCCCCCTGGCCTAAGATTTTCCACGCTGGCAATAGGAGCATTTGCATTTTTAATATCAATGACCGAGTTATCGCTTGCTCTCCATAACCTCCAGCTTCCCAAGCTAAAAGAGGTAGCTTGCGCTTTTAAATTAATGGCTGGTGCCGCACAAATGGCAAAATCATTTTCCACTAAAGCCCTTTCATTTGGTATAGAAGAAATGGTTACGGGAAGGGAAGTTGTTGATTCTGAAGAACATGAAGAACCTTTCTGTTTTACAGAAAAAATGACCGATTTACCTATAAATGGCGTTAAATTTTGAATAGTAGTCAACGATTGTTTGCCTGAATCAATAGGTACACCATCGGCATACCATACATAAGTGGCACCCACAATATAGTTTGCGGCCGGTATTTTTAAAGAAATATTGGTTTGTTTATCTGTACAGACATCCTTTACAGGTTCAAGCGCTGGCAATACCTCTGCAGGAAGCACGGTCACAGGAATAATGACCGGATTGGTAGAACACCCATTTACGGTCATAACGACGGTGAAATTTCCCTGCCCATTACTTTGTTGAATCTGAGAGATTACGACCCCAGCATTGGTGGAGGTAAAATTATTTGGTCCTGTCCATTTATAGGTAGCCCCATCAAATTGACTTGCATTTAAACGAAGGGTTGAACCTGCACAAACCGGAGCATTAGAAGTAACCGAGAGCACAGGAAGCGGCTTTACCGATACTTTGGAAACCAGCGAGGTATCGGAATTACATCCATTATTTCGAATAAATACACTATAATCTCCTTCGTCAGAGAAAGAAATTTTATTTATTTCCAAAACGGGTAGTGTGGTTTCAACCATACGCCCATCAGGTAAACGCCAATGATAAGTGGTATTTCCCGAGCCAGAAAATGGAGATGTCCTTAAAACAAAGGAATTATTAAGACAAGCAGTAAGTCCCTGTTCCTGATTAAAAGGTGGTGCAGGCTTTGACGGTCTGTTTCCAAGATTAACCTGATAGCTTGCTGTTTTGGATTGACAATTATTCGCCGATAGAATGTATAACTGGTAGGTTCCGTTGGCAACAGTACCCAGTCCTGTTAGATTTACCTGGTTATTTCTTCCGACAAAACCATTTGGCCCGGTCCAGAAATAAGAATAGGTACCATTATCTAAGGGCAGTAATTTAGGTTTTAACGATATCGTTGTATTACCCGCTGCACAGGGATCTCCTAGCAAATCGAAGGAGGTAATCAAGACAGATTGCTTGACAAAAAGTTCTGTCACCGCATCTCCCTGACAACCGGCATTGGTGGTAAATCGAACGGTATATTTGCCGCTTTGCGTTAATTCAACACTATCAATGACAATATTTGGCCCCGTCCGTTGAAAATTCAATGGGCCTGTCCACTGATACGTTCCGTTTTGCTGAGGGGAAGAAATAGATAATCTTACGGGAGTGCCGGCACAGACCTCCTGCGCTGGAAGAACGATCGCAGGTTTTACAAAAGCATTGACTACCATAGGAATGAAATCTGAAAAAACATCAGGGCAAGACAAATAAGATACTTTTAACCGCCAATCGCCGGAAAGAGAGGTACTCGCATTGGGAACGGACAATGTAGAGGATAATACTTTCACCTCCGAACGATCAGGTCGAATCCATGTATATTCACCAGGAAAAAAGGTACTTTGCAAAAACAAGGTATCTCCGGCGCAAACTGGACTGTTCGTAATAACGGAGGGCTTTGCGGGCACTTCAGATATAGCCACTTTTACCGAAGCTTCAGAAGATGTACATCCTGTTCTGGAAACGGTTAATTTATAATTTCCCGCATTTTTCAATGCAAGATTTGTTAAGGGAGCAGGTACCCGAAGAGTGGAACTATAGCCTTCCGGACCTGTCCATAAATAAGTTATTGCCTCCCCTTGCACGTTGGTACCCAGATTTAAGGTTCCACCAACACATAATTGTACAGAATCTTGTAATGGCTTTGCTACAGGTTGTGCATATACTTTTATATTTCTTGCGACAGATGGTTCTGAGAAACATCCGCTATTTTCAACCATCAGATAAAATGAAAGGGACGATTCCTGATTTTGGACTATATTATAAAGAGGTAGTTCAGTTATGGCTTGTAAATTTCCCGTAGGATAAGTGCCTTTATACCAATGATATTTGATATTGGCACCTACAGGGTTTGCCCCCGAACGCATATTTATAACTGAACCTGTGCAATAAACTTGTGCTCCTTGAATGATAGCGCGTGTGGGCAAATCGGCAATAAATACATTGACTGTTCCACTTGATTTACAGCCCATTGTACCTGTTACTTCGACCGTATAGTTTCCACTGTGTATGCCCCGGCTAAAAGGAATTTTAGGATTTTGTAAGGTTGAAGTGAATCCATTTGGTCCTACCCATCTATATTGAAATGTGTTTCCAACCGCCTGAGAGGGTGGATTTGCAAAAAGAAAAAGAGTGTCCCCGCCACATATATTTACTCTATAATCAGGCTTTGGCGTTTCCTTTTGCACTTTAACCACGGTATTGCAAGTATTTTTATTACCAGCCTGATCATATACCGTAAGAATCAACGGAACATCTCCATTCGTTTGGTCACAAGTCAACCGACTGAAATTTAACTCTTTACGGGAAATTGGACAATTATCACTAAGACTTAAAATTACCTCGTCGGGAGTAATGACAGGAAATAAAATATCTCCAGGGCTATATTTTTTTGTAACCTGCTGACATTGAATAATTGGAAATTGATCGTCAATGGTTACAATATTAAAGGTACAAGTGTCAGCATTCCCATTCGCATCACTGATAACATAAAAAACCTGGGAGATTCCCGGATTTAACTGCGCCACTGGGACTGGTTTATCCAGATCGAACAAAGTATTTGGATAAGTAGTAACTCCCCTAATATAAAAATAGGGGTTTATACGATTTACGCTTAATTCGGCCAGAAAAAAAGATTTATTATCAAATTTGGTAAAAACATCCACGTTATCACAGGGGCTAATCTGGCCTACGGTTTCGATTGAAAAGCTGACTTTTCCGTCAGCAAGCCAGTTTTTTGCTACCTGGGGAGCTATTTTAAAGGAAATCCTTCTCCTAATATTACAACCTGCGGCATGAAAGGGAATAGAACCGATGAATTCATTTCTTTCTCCCCGAATATTTAATCTTACCGATGGACTGGACATATTAAGTCTAAAATCAAAGGATATGGTCACACTGTCTTGCGTAGAAGTAGGTACATCGTTGAACGCGACAGTGAAAGGAAGGAGAACTTCACTAAAAATGGACAGGGCAAAGCTACTATCCAACGCATTTTTTTGTTGGTATAAAAAATTTTGATTACAATTATCTGTCGAAATAGTTGGTCTGGGTAAAGGAACCGGTGCTATGCACTCTCCCGTTGGCACTACCGCTGTTTTGTCTGCGCTACAACTAATTTCTGGAGCGTAAAAATCTTTTACAGAAATAAACCAAACACAAGAAGTGGAATTTCCCTCACAATCTGTTATCAAATAGGTGATTTTATGAAAGCCCGCAGGTAATGTGATATTTTTTGCCGCTTCGTCTTCCCAACGCAGCGTATTTCCCTCATTTATTTTATAAAACACCCTTCCCGATGGACAAAGTCCCGCGGTGAGAGGATATGGAAGAGATACTGTTGTGGCACAGGAACTATTATAAACCTTAATTTCCCTGTCTGATGGGCATAAAACCCTTAACGAAGCTGTATTAGATACCGTTATTTTTTGGGTATAAACTGAGGACGAGGAACAATTTCCATTGGCCGTCCATTTTCTGTAAATAATATAAGATGTTGCGCAATTATTGGATAAAGAACCAACGACACTGTCTTGATAGGATAAAGTAACCGACTCACAAAGATCTAATAAAACAGGTCTTCCCGTAGCGGATGGGTTTGTTGAAGAACCGCACGATATAGTAATGTCAGGCGCTTGTTTTAAAAACAACGAATTTTCAAGGGGGGCAATAAGTATGACTAATCGGTAGGTAGTTTGCCTGTTACATTTATCTAAGGCAGTCCAGGTACTTATTATTTTACTTGAGAAAGAGCATAGAGAATCTTTTGTAATATCCTCATTATAAGTTACTGAGGCTAATTGACAAGATTCAAAAGAGACACTATTCCGATCGGGAACCACCTCGGAACAAGATAATCTGAGCGTATCGGGAAAAGGAGAAACAATGGTCGGCGGGAGCAGATTTCTACGAATAAATAGGAAAACATTCTGCCCTGTTTGCCTGCCTTGCGCATTAAAATAGGTAAAAGTATGTCTGATCGTGTCCTCACAAGTCTTCATGTAAGGATAGCCATCAGGCAAAGGAACCACCGAAACGGAGCCACCGGCTTGCACCACTGGCACCTTGTATTTAATACTTAGGTTATCCAGCCATGCCAAGTAAGTAGATTCTCCCACTGAACAATTGACCACTAAGGTATCTCCAAGGGCGGCTTTACTTTCAAAATTGAAAAGTAAAAAAAAGAGAAAAATCAAGGCAGGAATTCCTTTTACGGGGGAAGACCCGAACAATAAAATTGATCGGCTCATGAGCAAATAGGTTTTTGGAATGGTCTTAACGGAACCACTTGAAATTCAGAAAATCAAGTACAAATTAACCTATTTTTTTCAACAATGCCAATGAAAAAAAGACCTGATTTGGAATCCTTCAAATAAAAAGTTCGTTGGGTACATCGCCGGCCACTTCGAGTCCTGCCATTTCTGCCCTGTCCTGGAACAAACATTTATCTCCTTGAAAGAAAGACACTTGTAAAATTCCTTGCAGGCTTTCATTCACTTTTCCTGTCATTTCTCCCTTTATGGGACTCTTCAATTCACCCGCTCCGGGCTCGTGTTTCGCCTGAATTTCTAAGCGATATACTTTATCGCTCAATGTAATGTGAATAGTTTCACCAACTATTTTTGTCTTTAATTTTGCGCCAGTATAGGTCGTAAACCGATACAATTTTTCCTCAAAATACCACCCTCCTAGGAAACCATTAAAGTGACTTCCCAAAAAAGGAATCCTGGCAATGGACACCATTAATGAAGCTTTTTTATTTTCAGAAAAATGATTACTCTGCATCCATATCCACCAGGAAGGGAAAGATTTACCCCAATCTTTTTCTATATAACCCAATCCCTGGTCAAAAGAAATCTCTTCTTCTCTGTCTGTTCGGTGTAACGCACCCGATAAATCGTGATGCATACTTAGGACACCGTGGTAGCATTCCATCATAGGAACGAAACTATATGGGCCCATGACTCCTGGGGAAAAAAAGGATCCAGGCCAGCCCACCCGGTTATGGAATCGGACATTTCCCTTTAAGATGGGTAAATTGAGGATTACCCCCTCATTCCCAAAATGATTATCACCCAATGTCAGGGAAAAATCGTGTTCGCCTGGTTGAAATTCTGCTACTGGAAACTTGTAGTAGTAGCTTTTTTTTGCCGTACCGTCTAAAACCTGAATAAAAGCATGATTTTCACCATTATCCCCTAAACTAATCCCCGGAATAATGGCATAAGCATGAGCGCGCGTTGAATCAATCATTTTTAAATACCAACCTTCAAAATAGGAAGTTGATTTACCCCACCCATGATACATTTCAGGTCGCCATAAAGCCCTTATTTTTTTTTGAATACTCATATTATATCAGATTTAAAAAAAGCCGCTGGAAAATTCCGAACGGCTTTAAATGCGTACTGCAATATAATTCTATTATGCGTACATTGCTTTACTTGGGGTAATTTTAAATTTTTCCTCCGCCAAGGTTTCAAAACGATAACCCAAATGATTGAAATATGATAAAATGGCGGGAAGGGCTTTTTCTAGCCTGGGAAAAGCTTTTAGGGTGTCATGAAAAACGATAATTGACCCACCCGTCGCATGATTAATAACATTTGACGTAACTTGATCTGCATCGATACTTTCATCGAAATCGCCACTCATTACATCCCACATTATAATTTGATAATGACGTTGTAAAAATTGAGCTTGTTTTACCTTCAAATGTCCATAAGGTGGCCTGAATAATTCAGATTTCGCCCGGTTAGCCCCTTGTCTGACATCGTGGAAATAGGAAATATTTTCAGAACTCCACCCATTTAAATGAGTAAAAGAATGATTAGCCACACAATGGCCGGAAGATTTTACCTTTTGGTAAACTTCAGGATTTGAATCTATTTGTTTTCCAACACAAAAAAAGGTAGCTTTCGCGTTAAATTGAGCTAGTTGATCTAGGACCCAAGGTGTGATATTTTCGTTGGGCCCGTCATCGAAAGTAAGGTACAAAACCTTTTTTTGATTGGGGACCCGCCAAACATAGTTGGGAAATAGCCCTTGTATAAACTTGGGTGTTTTTACGAGATACATAATATTTTGTTTTGTTCAGGGATAAAAAAAATGATTGTCGAAAATCATCTATATCATTAAACGTAAAACCTTTACTTTTGCTGCTCAAAATTTTATTTATTTTCCTGTTATTTTCATTTTTCCAAAATATACTATGAAAAATTCATCTTTACGTTTTCGTTTTGCCCCAAGTCCGACGGGAGCGCTCCACATCGGAGGCATCAGGACGGCTTTATATAATTATTTACTGGCAAAAAAACTGGGAGGTACTTTTATCCTAAGAATAGAGGATACTGATCAGTCCAGGTACGTGGAAGGGGCTGAAAAATATATTATAGACTCTTTAAAATGGTGTGGAATAACACCAGCTGAAGGTCCTGGCTTTGGTGGTGATGTCGGACCTTACAGGCAATCGGAAAGAACAGCTATTTATGATGAATTCATCGACAGGCTCATTCTCTCCGGGCACGCATATTATGCCTTTGATACCTCAGAAGAACTTGAAAAGTACAGAGCAGAGGCAGAAAACACCAGCAGACCATTCAAATACGATTCTTTTACCCGGCTTCAACTAAATAATAGTTTGGCTTTACCCGCTGAAACCGTAAAGGAATATTTAGAAAAGAATATGCCTTACACGGTCCGATTAAAAGTACCAGAGGATGAAAGCATTCATGTTCAGGATAAAATCAGAGGAGAAGTTATTTTTCATAGTCAGGAATTAGACGACAAAGTATTGAGAAAAGCGGACGGCCTTCCAACTTATCACCTGGCAAATGTCGTCGATGATCATTTAATGGGAATCTCCCATGTAATTCGTGGTGAAGAATGGTTGCCCAGCACCGCGCATCACGTTTTATTATACAGAGCGTTTGGACTTGAGGATAGCATGCCCGAATTTGCCCACCTTCCTCTTATTTTAAAACCTACCGGCAACGGAAAACTTAGCAAAAGAGATGGGGTGAAACTAGGTATTCCCGTTTTCCCCATTTCTTGGGTGGGAGAAACAGAGGAATCTTCTTTTACCGGATTCCGTGAAGCAGGATTTCTTCCCGAAGCTATGCTCAATTTTCTGGCTTTTCTGGGTTGGAATCCAGGTACTGAGCAAGAAATTTTTACCATTGACCAATTAGTAGAAGCATTTGACATAGCACATATTGGTAAGGCCGGAGCGCGATTTGACTACGAAAAAGCAAAATGGTTTAACCAGCAATATATTATTCATTCCACTCCTAAAAATCTGGCGAATCTTTTACTCCCGCTTTTACCTGAAAAATATAAGCCTGTTCAACAAGACTACCTCATTTCCTTTTGTAGATTAATGCAGGAAAGGGTTGTTACATTAAATGATTTCTTTGAAAACGGATACTATTTCTTTGAACCCATTCATACTTTTGAAACAAAGAATATTGCAAAAAAATGGTCGCCTGCCTTAAAGCAAACCATCCAGCACCTTATAGAAAAATGGTCCTCTTGTTCCCCTTTCAATCAGGAACAAATACAACTAACATTTGATGCATTTATGCTGGAAAACCAAATGAAACCAGGAGATATTTTACCTGTTTTTAGAATTGGTCTCGCAGGAACCATGAAAGGTCCTGCTGTTTTCGATCTGATCGAACTTTGGGGAATGCAGGAAGTTTCCGACAGAATGAATAAAGCTTTTGACCATTTTGACAAAACACTGCTAAGCTAAAATGGATAAATCCTTGTGCGTTGCCGTAACGCTGGGCGAATGGAATGCTAAAGCTGACTTATTGAAACCAACAGACATTGGGATTACCCCAAATATAACGGGTAATCTCAATTGTTTCTATGCCCCGGAGCTATCCGTTTTACCTTATGAAAATGGCGATTTTATAGGGGATACCCGCGTTGGAAGTCCGGTAAATTTCATGAATATTCATTGCAACCCTCACGGCAATGGAACGCATACTGAATGTGTTGGACATATCAGTGAAGAGAGAATCTATCTGCCAGATTGTACGCACGATTTTCATTTTGTTTCTCTTCTTATCAGTGTTACGCCTGAAATACAAGCTAACGGAGATCAAGTCATTGCTCTCTCATCATTGGAAACTATAAATCTCAACATTGGAACCAAAGGCTTAATTATCAGAACCCTACCCAACGAGGAAAGTAAAAAACAAAGACAATATTCCGGTACTAATCCGCCTTATTTTACAAAAGAAGCCATGGAATGGATCGTTGCCAACCAAATAGATCATTTACTCGTTGATATCCCCTCGGTCGATAAGGAACAGGATGAGGGGAAATTACTGGCTCATAAATCTTTTTGGCAATTTCCTTTTGACACCAGAAAAAATGCAACCATAACAGAACTTATTTATGTGCCAAACCATATCCCGGACGACTATTACCTTGTCAATCTGCAGTATTATCCATTTCCTATGGACGCTTCGCCGTCCCGACCATTAATATATGCCCTTTTTTAACCCCATTCACCCACTTTCAATTCATTTTCTCCCATGCATCAAGACTTCAGGAATACATTCAACGATCAATTTACCGATGACAAATATCAATCTTTCCTGGAATCTATTCACCAGGATTTTCCTGGTGTCCTTGATTTTCGCATTGCTGAGACACCTATATTTTTAACGAACATCTTTGTTGAAAAATGTATAGCGGCTGGTGATGAAATAATAGATTTTATAGTTCGGTCCGATTTTAAAAAACAAACAGAAAAAGCGATTCCGGCAGGTATGTTTACGCCAAATGAAGATGATTGTCCCCAGTTACTATCTATAGATTTTGCCATCAGCAGAAATGAAGTGGGAGAATTAACCCCTTATTTAATTGAGCTACAAGGATTTGCCACTTTATTTAATTATCAGTCTTATTTGGCAGAAAAATATGTTACCCATTTTAATATTCCGGATACCCTAACACCTTTTTTTAATGGTTTAAATCAACAAGAATTTTTGTCTTTATTAAAAAATACCCTGTTGGCAGAATTTCCAGCGGAGGAAGTTATTCTGCTAGAATTATTTCCGGATAAACAAAAAACCAGGATTGATTTTGTTTTGGCAAAGAGAGATTTTGGTATTGAGACGGTCTGCCTGACTCAAATAATCAAAAAGGACAGGAACTTATTTTACCTGAAAGATGGCAAACTTCAAAAAATCAGCAGAATATATAATCGGGTCATTCTTGATGAGTTGGCAACTTACCAAAACCTTGATCTTTCCTTTCAATTTACCGATGATGTGGATGTAAGCTGGGTAGCTCATCCCAATTGGTTTTTCAGGATAAGCAAGTATTTGTTACCTTTTTTGAAAGGGAAATACATGCCAAAATCCTATTTTCTTAATGACTTTGACCTCCAGACAGAAGATTTGAGTAAATATGTGCTAAAACCACTTTACTCCTTTGCAGGTGCTGGGGTTGACTTGCATCCAACGACAGAAAAACTAGACTTAATACAAGACAAAAGCCAATATTTGCTGCAAGAAAAGGTAAGTTACGAGCCCGTCATTGCATCGTTGAACGGTCAGGTTAAGGCTGAGCTAAGGTTAATGTATGTATGGGACAAAACGAAAGAAAGGCCTACGTTAGCAACAAATATCACCCGATTGAGCCGAGGAGAAATGATAGGTGTTAGATACAATCACTCCTTTGACTGGGTAGGAGGTAGTATTGGCTTTTCACAAAAAGGCTTGAAATAGTCCCATAATGGATCGGAAGGAAGCGGTGCTTCAATGCTTACTTCTTCGTTAGACACAGGATGGATAAAAGATAATTTCCATGCGTGAAGTTGAATGGATCTATCCTTATTTCCCCTTTTAAAACCGTATTTTACGTCACCCCTAATGGGTGAGCCTATGGCACCTAACTGAGCTCTAATCTGGTGGTGTCTTCCTGTTATCAAATCGATTTCGAGAAGCACATATTTTTCACTTTTTGCCAATACGGTATAACGAAGTTCAGCGGCTACCCCTTTTTCATTATCTTCGTTTACGGTACTTGTTTTGTTGGTTTTACTATTTTTAATCAACTGATTGTGCAGAATACCTGTTGATTCCGGCGGCGGATTCCCAACGATGGCCAAATACTTTTTTCGAATGGTTCTATCCTTAAACTGTTGATTAATAGACTGTAAGGCCCGTTTCGTTTTAGCGAACAAGACAACACCACTGGCAGGTCTGTCTATTCTATGGGTAAGGAACAAAGGAGAACGGGCATACCTTTCTGCTAAGGTAATGAGCGAAACATCCTCCGTTTTGTCTGGTTGTGTGGCTACAGCCACTGGTTTATTAAAAGCAATAAACTGGTTGTTGCGATAAATCACTTTATCACCCACTCGCCATTCTGGAACATCTGCTATCATTCTACTTCTTCATAATCTACAAATTCTCCATCTTTTTTCTTATCCTTTCCATTGTTTTCTACCTTTTCCTGTTGTTTATTTTGAAAAGATTCAATACGAACGGATTTGGCGAAGAAGAACTTATACGCCACATAGATTAACCCTGCTGTAATTACTAATTTTAACATAAGTAAAAATTAAGAATACAAATATAGATGAAAAAGTGCAAAGATTTAAAGATTAATGATGCCACCGTTATAAAATAGACCTTAATGCGGGTAAAGAGTACTTGACCTTGGACAAATTAATCATAATTTTTATCTAAATTCGCAGTTAAATTTTAAATTGTTATTTTTGTTAACCATAAAAAGAATAAAAAGCATCCGATGTCACTATACAAAAAAGTTTTAAATGCGACCGGTTGGTTAGTTTTGCTAATCAGTACCGTTGTTTATTATTTTTCCGCTGAAAGGACAGGAAGTCTTTGGGATTGCGGTGAATTTATATTGGGAGCCTACAAGCTTCAAATTGTGCATCCACCGGGGGCACCCGTATTTTTGTTGGTAGGCAGAATGTTTGCATGGGTAGCTGAAATCCTTTCTGACAATCCGGAGAACATTGCCTTTGCAGTGAATCTTATGTCCAGCTTGTCTTCAGCCTTTGCTGCCATGTTTGTCGCATGGATCACCATGCTTTTAGGAAAATTGATTTTAAAAGGAAGAGAAGAGGAGCCAGATACCTCTGAAATTATAGCTTTGGCCGGTGCAGGTTTAGTCGCTGGTTTGGCTACAGCCTTTAGCACATCTATCTGGTTTTCCGCAGTTGAAGGTGAAGTTTATGCTCTTTCCACTTTTTTTACGGCATTAACGCTTTGGATTACCGTCAAATGGTATTGCCTTCCTGACGAGCCAAAAAACGACAAACTCCTCATATTAGCCATATATATGACTGGATTGTCAATAGGTGTTCACCTATTAAGTATATTGACCTTCCCTGCTATATCATTATTCTACTATTTTAAAAAGACCCAAAAGAGTACTTTTCTGGGGATGACCATTGCGTCGGTGGTTGGATTAGTATTTGTTGGTGCGGTACAGGCTTTTATCATTTCAGGTATCCCTGCAATATGGGGTTGGTTTGAAATTTTAGCTGTTAATTCTTTGGGCTTGCCGTTTAACAGCGGATTAGTTATGCTGCTCATTTTCCTTGGCGCCATCATTTATGGAAGTTTGGCCTACGCGAGAAAGAAAAACAATGTTATGCTTCACAATTTAGTGGTAGCTATGTCATTGATTATCGTTGCTTTGTCAACTTATGGGATGGTAATCACCCGTGCCGTTGCCAATCCTCCTATCAACATGAACGACCCTTCTGATGCTATGCGTTTGATTCCCTATTTGAACAGGGAACAGTATGGAGAAAGAGCCTTATTCAGGGGACCAAATTTTGAATCTAATCCTGTCGATGTTATATCTGAACCGAGATATGGTAGAGTGGGTGACAGGTATGAAGTTGTGGATCAGAAAATGACCTATATTTATCCTGAGGCCAGCAAGAAGTTATTTCCAAGAATGTATGATGGTAGTATGGGCAGACCTGCTATCTACAAGCAGTGGATGGGTTTAGATCCAAATGCCGCTTTACCCTTCGGAAGACCAAATGGTGCTGATAATTTTAGTTTCTTTTTAAATTATCAGGTGAACTGGATGTACTGGCGTTATTTTATGTGGAATTTTTCAGGTCGCCAAAATGGAGAACAAGGTTATTATAACTGGGATAAATCAGACGGAAACTGGCTGTCAGGTATCTCTTTTATTGACGAAGCAAGACTTGGTTCTCAAAGTAATCTGACAGATGCTATGAAAAATGACCCCGCAAGGAATCGTTATTTCTTGCTACCCTTCTTGTTTGGGGTGCTTGGCATGATTTTCCACTACAGAAAAAGAAAAGATGAATTTATTGCTTTACTAGGCTTCTTCATTATAACCGGTATTGGTATCATTGTATATTCCAACCAACCTCCTAACGAGCCACGCGAACGTGATTATGTACTCGTTGGTTCATTTTTTACTTTTTGCGTATGGATGGGTATGGGTGTTTTGGCAACCATGCAGTTTTTAATGGCGCGGGTAAAGCTTAATTCTTCTATGGCCGCCGGCGTAGCCGCTGCTCTGGTATTGGTTGCACCTATATTGATGGGAACGCAGAACTTTGACGATCACAGCCGTATGGGGCATTATGGTTCAAGAGATTATGCAAGTAACTTCCTCGAATCGTGCGCGCCAAATGCTATTATTTTTACCTACGGTGACAATGATACCTATCCTCTTTGGTATTCCCAGGAAGTAGAGGGAATAAGAAGAGATGTTCGTGTGGTCAATCTAAGTTTAATTGCCGTTGACTGGTATATTGAGGGCTTAAGAAGAAAAATAAACGACTCTCCTCCGATTAAATTAACGCTGACAGCCGACGATTATCGGGGTAGTAAACGAAACCAGATTATGTATCCAGAGGGGCTTACGTCAAACCCAATGTCCCTGAAAGATGTATTGAATTTTATGTCCCAGGAAAATGGACTGACCACGCAGGATGGAAGTAAGACGGAAACGTATGTTCCAACCAGGGACGCATTTATACCTGTTAATAGAAAAGATGCTGTCAAGTATGGTGCCGTTTCTGAAAATGATACAAGTTATGTCGATGTTATTCCCTTGCAGTTGTTAGGAAGTGATAATTATATTACGAAGGACGATTTAGCCATGCTGGATGTAATTGGCTCTAATATATGGGAAAGACCTATCTATTTCGCCGTAACCAACAGACCTGACAAACTTTTTGGGCTTCAGGATTACCTGCGCTTAGAGGGCCTTGGTCTTCGTCTGGTACCAACAAAATATCCTACTGATCCTAATTATGGTATTATTGGTAGCGGAAAAGTAGATGTCGAAAAAATCTATGAAAACGTTACGAAGAAATTTAAATGGGGTAATTTTGACAAAGAACCTACTTTCATTAACAAAAGTTATGAGCCAAGCGTTCAAAGTTTACAATTAGTCATTTTAAGAGGTGCTTTAGGGCTCCTCGAACAAGGTGATAAAAAACGATCTTTAGAACTCGTAGATCTTTATTTCAGTAAATTTCCCGATTTTAACTTCCGCTACAACTATCGTACTCACTTTTTAATTGATGTGTATTTAAAGGCTGGTGAATACAAAAAGGCTAAACCGGTTATTGAGAAATTAGCAGAAAATATCCGTCAGGATCTTCTTTTCTATTCCGGCCTGGATCCAGCTGTGTTAACCAGCAGTTATCAGGAAGATTATAATCTGGCACTAAGAACCGTAGATATTCTTATGCAAGATGCCTCTTCTAATAAGGATGAAGCTTTTTTAAAGAAACTGCAAAATACTTTTGCCCCTTTTCAGGTAAAACCTACAGATGGGAATAACCTGATGCAACCATCACAACAATAAACGTATGACTGCAATCTCCTTAGGCTGTGACCATGCGGGATTTCCATTAAAATCAGTAATCCAATCCCTGCTCACCGAGCGGGGATTGGATATTCTGGATTTTGGTACTCATTCTGAAGATTCTGTCGATTACCCAGATTTTGTGCATCCCTCTGCAGAAGCCATTGAAAATGGTAAGGCCACCATGGGAATTCTCCTTTGTGGCAGCGGAAACGGCGTAGCTATGACGGCAAATAAACATAAAAATATAAGAGCCGCTCTTTGTTGGAATGCAGAAATAGCCACCTTGGCCCGTTCACACAATAATGCCAATATGCTGGCTTTACCTGTACGGTATATTACCGCCAATGAAGCAAAGGACATTGTTACCGCTTTTTTAGATACCCCATTTGAGGGTGGACGGCATGCCCTAAGAGTAAACAAAATACCCTGTTAATCCCCCTGCTGAAGTTTATCCTTCTTATAATTTTGAAGTGCTCTTCATTATAACAAAAGAGTTTAGGAAATCTACCGTTTTGAAATGGTTAAAATAAAAAACGGAGCCACTCGATATGATTTATCGGGTGGCTCCGTTTTTAACATAAAATTATAAGTCAGTTATACCTTTTTGAATCTAAATATTTCAACTTAGGAAATAATAGTAAATGGAGTAACATCAGGAACTTCGTCAATAAGATATTCGGTATATAAGCCAGCGGGCGTATGAAAACCAGTCTTAAAATTGCCCTCCAATACCTTTTTAGCTATGAGCAAAGCCGTTAAAGAGGTAACAGTATATCCATTTGGCGTCGTATAATAAGCTTGAACCTTTTTACCCTCTGCATCGCTAACCTCACCCCAAATATAGGTTCTTGAATTTTGCCTTGCCTCATCAGTAGGCCCAGCTGGTCCCTGCTTAACTTTTTTGCGGGCAAATTCTTTAATAAAATTAAGTTTTAACAACCAGCTAAAAGCATTCATCCAACCAAGCTTACTGTATCTTTTTCTTGAAACGGTCGTATATGTTTCAATATTTGGAATACCTGTAGTATAATAAGCGGTAGAGACATCACCCCAGGGAATGGTCATAAAAAATAGATTTTTCCCATTATGTTGAAGCTCCATAGATTTAAAACCGAGGGGAACAGACACAATTTTGCCATTTTCTCTCACTTTACTTCCCTCACCCATTCCTTCAACC
>JAIYCH010000132.1 GCA_027488135.1 Saprospiraceae bacterium
TACCAGGATGGTATTTCTCAACCTTTCACAGCTAGGATCAGTGGAAGGGCTATTAGTAATGAAGTTTTTGCTCAAGATGAAATTGATATAAAAGATCCATCAAATTTAAGTGATTTTTGCTGGGTTTTTGGACAGTTTATAGATCATGAATTTGGATTAACTCCAAATAATTCAGAAAGATTTGATATCGCCGTACCTCCGGGAGATATTTGGTTTGACCCAAGTGATGAGGGGAATGCGGTTATTCAAATGAAACGCAACCTTTTTGATAAAAATTCTGGCCATTCCGTAGCTAATCCCAGACAGCATGTCAACATGGTTACCTCTTTTATTGATGGTTCTGCTGTCTATGGCTCAGATATAAAGAGGGCAAATTGGTTAAGATCGTTTAAAAATGGGAAACTTAAGGTATCCAAAGGTAATTTATTACCCTATAATACATTAAGCGGAGAATTAGATTCTCCTATTGATCCGCTGTCACCAGAGATGGGAAATGATACAGGGGAAGAGTCTAAATTATTCGTTGCAGGTGACGTTCGTGCCAATGAAAATCCTCTGTTAGCCTCAGTTCATACTCTTTTTGTTAGGGAACATAACAGACAGTGTGATTTAATCAAATTAAAAAATCCAGCCTGGTCCGATGAAGAAATTTATCAATATGCCAGAAAAATGGTAGGTGGCTTTATTCAGCAAATACTTTATAATGAATGGTTGCCGTCAGTAGGTATTCATTTGTCTGCGTATTCAGGATATAATAGTAAAATTAATCCAACAGTAAGTAACGAGTTTACCGGGGCAGGTTTTAGATTGGGTCACACCCTGTTGAGTAGTAAAATAAGAAGATTGAATCCAGATGGTACGCCATTTCAAAGTGCGCTTGACCTCAAATTGAGAGATGTTTTCTTTAAAGTGTCGGTGATTAGAGAAAGTGGCGGCATTGAACCCTTCCTGCAAGGCATGGGTTCACAAGTTCAACAGCGTTTTGATTCAAAAATAGTGGACGATATTCGTAATTTTTTATTCGGTAAACCAGGACAGGGCGGTTTCGATTTGGCTGCAATAAATATTCAAAGAGGACGAGAAAGAGGCCTGCCTTCCATAAATGAATTGAGAAAGGCTTTACAATTGCCAGTTTATAATTCTATTTCCGATATAAATCCAGATAATGTAACGCTGACCAGAAAGTTAGAGTCTCTTTTCAGAGATATTGAATCTATCGACTTATGGGTGGCTTTGCTCTCGGAAAGGAAGTCAGAAGGTACTATTTTTGGAGAAACAATGAAGCATTTTTTACTCTTTACTTTCACAAATCTGCGAGATGGCGACAGATTCTATTATGAGGTAGATCCTGTTTTAAATGCTGAGGACAAAAATTTAATCCGTGAAGTTAAGTTTAGCCATCTTGTATTATCTAATACAACCATAAAAAAAATGCAGTCGCTGGTTTTTAATCAGGTGAACTATCCTGAGGTTTGTGAAAAAATGGATATGGAGGCTTCTTTTAGCTTTAAAAACATAAACGAAGTGCCTATTTCTAATATGGGGGTGTATTTTTTAAATCAGGTGATTCGGTCAACCAATGCGTTGGGAGAATTTTCAGTAAAAAATTTATCGGCATGTAAAACCTACGAATTTGTTCTCGCTACCGAAGTAGCCAATCCATTAGCTGGCCTATCGACAAAGGATATTCTTTTGATCCAAAATCATATTCTCGGTAATAATAGAATTAAATCTATACCTTCATTGGTTGCTGCAGATGTTGATAATTCAGGCATAGTTTCTTCCTTGGACATCATTATGTTGCGAAAAATACTACTTGGCTATACGTCAAATTTTGTGGTTGAAAATAGCTGGCAATATGTCACTTCATCGGCATCCGCTATGGGGGTGTTTCCAAATAAGGTTAAATTTTTGGAGAGTAGTCCTTACGGGACTCGTCAGGATTTTTACCTGGTCAAAAAGGGGGATGTCGATGGTGATTGGTACAATGGAACGCCTTCTGAGCCTGTGGCCGCTTCTTTGGTAATAGGTGAAAATGATTTTATCGCTGGTCAAGAGGTAAATTATCCCATTCAATTTTCGGAAGGAGGACGCTGGGCTGGTTTTCAATTTTCGTTAGCCATTAATTCAGATTTGGTTGAACTGGAAAGTATTCAACGTTCAAATTTACCCGATTTTTTTGATGCAAATCTTCATTGGAATAAAGAAGGCAACGTGGTTCATGTTTCGTGGAATTATTCTGGAGTAAATGTTCCCCTTTTTGAAAAAAATCAGTTATTGTTTAACCTGAAATTAAAAGCAAAAAAACAAGGGTATTTTAGTGAGGCTGTAACCTTTGCAAAAGAAGGTCTTTCTCCAGAAATTTATCAGCCTGATGTCACGTCGGGAAAGATAAATAGGACTGTTTTGCCAAACCAAATCAACTCTTTTAATACCTATTCACCTTATCCTAATCCTTTTGTAGAGGAAACTAATATTCCTTATACACTGGATGCATCTACCTTTGGTGTATTAAATGTGTATGACTTAACAGGGAAATTAGTTTTAGAAGAAAGAAGATTAATGGCATCGGGAAAGGGAAATTGGCTTATTTCAAGTGACAGACTTTCACACAGTGGCATTTATTTTTATGATATAGTCACCGATTCGGGACATAAAAGTGCGGGAAAAATTTGGTTGCTGCAAAAATAATTTGCAATTTACAGCGAAAATTCGCTAAGTATGAACTCGGAGCATTTCCCAAATCTTTTTAAACCTTTAGATCTAGGTTTTACCCAGCTTAAAAATAGAATCCTTATGGGTTCTATGCACACGGGGCTGGAAGAGGCGAAAAATGGTTTTGAGCGCTTAGCTGCTTATTTTGCAGAAAGAGCAACTGGACAGGTAGGATTAATGGTAACGGGTGGAATAGCACCAAACAGAGCCGGTTGGGTTGCTCCATTTTCTGCTAGACTTACAAATAAAAGAGCTGTTTTAAAACATCAAATGATTACTGAAGCAGTTCATGCTGAAGGTGGCAAAATTTGTATGCAAATCCTTCACTCCGGTAGGTACGGCTATCATCCAATTTGTGTGGCGCCGTCGGCCATAAAATCTCCTATTAGTCCCTTTAAACCCTGGGCTCTCAGCGAATCTTCCATTAAAAAAACAATAGTTGATTTTTCACATACCGCACGTTTAGCCCAGGACGCCGGTTACGATGGTATCGAAATAATGGGCTCTGAAGGTTATTTGATTAATCAGTTTTTAGTTACGCATACCAATCATAGAAAGGATCAATGGGGCGGATCCTATCAAAATAGAATGGCCTTCCCACTGGAAATAGTAAGACAGGTCAGAGCAGCAGTAGGTAACGAATTTATTCTTATTTTCAGATTATCTCTCACCGACCTGATTCCCAACGGTTCTACCTGGGAGGAGGTCGTTTTATTGGCGAAGAATCTTGAAAGAGAGGGTATAAATATTATTAATTCTGGTATAGGCTGGCACGAAGCCAGGGTTCCTACCATAGCTACACAAGTGCCAAGGGGAACATTTACCTGGCTTACCGCAGAACTTAGAAAAGAACTCGATATCCCCGTTATAGCTACCAATAGAATTAACATGCCTGAAGAGGCGGAATCTATCATTGCAAAGGGACAGGCGGATATGATTTCTATGGCTCGTCCTTTTTTAGCAGACCCCGCATGGCCTATAAAAGCTAAACAGGGCAGAGTGGATGAAATCAATACCTGTATCGCTTGTAATCAGGCTTGTTTAGATCACGTTTTTGAAGGAAAACCAGCAGGATGTTTGGTTAATCCAAGAGCCTGTGCTGAAACGGAGCTGGTTTTTAATAAAGTTTCAAAGAGCAAAAAAATAGCGGTGATAGGTGCTGGTCCAGCGGGTATCACTTTTGCCATACATGCCGCTGAACGAGGGCATGAAATTCATCTTTACGAAAAAGAAACCGAAATAGGAGGACAATTTAGATTAGCAGCCAATATTCCTGGAAAAGAGGAGTTTAAGGAAACTCTGAGATATTTTGCCGTTCAACTAAAGCTGAACCATGTTAAGGTGTATTTAAATACTTCTTTTGATTTTCAAACTGTTGGTGATCAAGGTTTTGATGAAATAGTCCTTTCTGCGGGGGTTAAACCCAAAACTATTTCTACTATTCCAGGTATTCATCATCCTTCTGTCGTTTCTTATGCAGATTTAATTCTTGGTAAAGTGCCGAAAGGCAATAACATAGCTATTATTGGTGCAGGTGGTGTGGGTTTTGATGTAGCCTCTTTCCTCGCACATGATAATGCCTATGACATTGATAGTTTTTTGTCTTCCTGGCAAGTAGATAAGTCTTTTTCCGTGCCGGGAGGTTTATTAACAGAGAAGGTTAATCAAAAAATACATCGTACTATTTATTTATTGCAAAGAAGTACAGGGAAACAAGGTAAATCTTTGGGTAAAACAACGGGCTGGATTCATAAAAAAGAATTGCAAAAAAGGGGAGTACAAAGTATTTCTGGCGTAGCTTATGAAAAAATAGATGATGACGGCCTCCATCTTAAAAGGGGGAATGGCGTCCACGAATGTTTGAAGGTGGATCAAATTGTTGTTTGCGCCGGTCAACTTCCTGTTTTTGACCCTTCTTTTTCTTTACCTGACTTTTTTGGCAAAATTCACTGGATAGGTGGAGTGAAGGAGGCAAAAGAATTAGACGCAAAAAAAGCAATTAAAGACGCCGCTATCTTAGCCGCTTCTATCTGATATTCATAGTGTCACAAAAATAAAGTTGTAAAAAATACATTCTAATGTAGTTGTATATTATTTCTATTTATATATTTGCACGTAGTATTTTTTTTAACGCACAAATAATTTTTATCTTTTTTGAGCGTTTTTCCAAAAGTAATACTCAACGGCGATTTGCCGATATAGGATAGTCTCTCTCAAAAAAACCTATATTTTAGGTGTCCTGGTTAGTTAAATAACCTGTTTCACATTCTTGGTATGTGTGTATCGGTAGTACGTGATGAAACACGCTGATAGTTTATTTCTAAAAATACTATGTATAATAAAAAAATGGTATGCTTTTTGGATTGACAATCAGACCTGATAATATATATGATACGAAATGAAGACAAATTTTAACGCCATTTTACATATCCAGCATGCTATAAAAAAGGCCTCTTTAGGGGTTCCTTCTTTATTTATAATCCTTGGATTACTATTGACTAATCTACCTTCCTTGAGGGGACAAAATAATCCCTGTGGTTGCACCGATTTAAATGTCACTTTAAATGATAATTGTCAGCAGCCCATGTTTCTAAAAAACATATTTCCGAACGCAGGTAATACAGCAGGGACTTGTGATACCACAGGAATGGTTCTTAAAATTGCTGACTTAAATCCTAATAATAATAATATTATTGATGGTATTAGTCCTCAGGCGGTCGGTTGGATTTATGGTGTTTTTAAAGGAACGCTCGTTGTCTGTCAAGGTACCATAACGGCTACAGATGAGGCTCCTCCTGTATTGAATGCTGCAGCTTTTGCTTTAATCGACACCATAGACCTATGGTGTAATGATGTTAGTCTGGTTAATAATGTCGATGGTAGCTGGCGAGTTCCCGGCTATAGATATTATATGGGCATGCCCACGTTCACTGATCTCTGTGGAGGACAAATTCAAATTAAAGTAACTGATTTTTTATCTAATTCCAATTGCCAGTCAGATAGTGTTTTTGCTACCCTAAGAAGGTCGTTCCAAGCCATTGACTCCCGCTCAAATGATACAACAATCAATCAGATTATAAGATTTAAACGACCTTCTTCGGCTTTATTTTTACCTCCACCTTCCAGAGATACCCTCATTTATAATGTATGTTCATCTTCTCAGGTTCAAGGAGGTATTGACAGTGTTATCAAAGCAAATTATAGAGCGGTACACCCAAGAACAGGTCGCGATGTCAGTTTATTTGATTTGACCTGCGCTTATACGACTTCTGTAGTTAAAAATACCATCCCCGTCTGTCAATCGGGTGAGAAGGTTCTGGTTCAGGTAGAAATTTGGGATTGGTGCACGGGGTATCGCTTTAAAGATACTATGATGATTAAAGCCTACGATATCGAAAAACCTGTTATCACAACGCTCAAAGATACCGTAGATATATCAACAAGTACTATATCCTGTGAAGCAGAGCTGAATGTGGATACTACTAATTTAGCCTTCTTATGGGGAATGAAAATTACAGATAATTGTGCTACAAGATTAACTTTTGGATACAGAATTCAATCGTTAGACAGAATTACCAATGGCTTTCCTCAACCCAATACTACTTGGTTTGATGGTGTTTATCCGGCCGTTACCAGAAATGGTAAAATCTTTTATACGGGTATTACTTATGGAAGGCATAGACTGATTTTAGATGTATATGACAATTGCCAAAATATTAAGCGTGATACCGTTTATTTTAATGTCGTGGATAGGGTGCCTCCTACCATGATTTGTGATAATCAGTTAAATGTTACCTTAACCACTCCATCTGGGAGTAGTTACTATGATGGAGATAATGCTGGTTTATCGTATGCTAAAATTTCAGTAAGTGATATAGATGAAGGTTCCCGGGACAATTGTACCGTGGCCCAGTTAAAAGTAAGGAGAACGGTAAAGGCAGATTGCCTCGATAATTTTCTTACCAATACTAAGTATGATTTAGATTTAGACGGGGATATAAGGGAACATTTCACCTTGATTACAACGGGAGACATGGCGGGTAATTACTACACGCCTTTAGTAGATTTTGCCGAGTTTTTTTGTTGCGATGTTTTTAATCCTGTTATGGTTGAATTACATGGAACTGATATACAGGGTAATACCTCTTTTTGCTGGTTGATGTTAAATATAGAAGACAAGACTACTCCATTCTGTCAAGCGCCTGCAGAATCTTACTTTTATTGCAATAAACCCGAAGATCGTTTTATAATGTATAATGTTCAAACGGCCAATGCACGTTTTGGAACACCTATTATCGGGGGTTTGGAATGTTCAGGAACGGTGGAGTATTCATTAGATTCAAGTTTGACCTGTGGCGCTGGTTTCTATATCAGAAAATGGGTGGCAGTAAAGACCATAAAGGGGCAGGTTGTCCGTACCAACCTTTGTACGCAAAGAGTTCGTGTATTACCTGTTCACGAATATGATATTTTATTACCCGCCGATATCAATTTAAATTGTCAGGTTCCAATGACTATTCCTGTTATGGAAACCTATGAGGTGGCCTGCGATATCTTAGCAGTGAACCTGTCTATTACCAAATTTGCGGCGGATAGTTCCGAGACCAATGTCTGTTCTAAGGAATATAGGACCTATACCGTAATCAATTGGTGCGAATTTGGTGAATGGGCCAGTTCATGCCCGAATACGATCGATCCAGCCAAATTTACGCAAGTGATTCCCCGGAAATGGGACCAAAATGGGAATGGGAATTTTTCTGACCAATATGATGTCGCGGAAGGGTCTGGATATTTTTTGCTTGTCAGGGATAGGGAATTGAATAATACCACCTTTACAAGAGGTACAGCTCCTGGAACCAATGGGGTAGAAGAGTTCTTTATTTCAAAGGACAGAGTACCAACCAATTATTCTGCCTTTAACTACAGAGAAAGAATTTTTCCCGCCACTCAGGATAACTCTCCCAGACCATTGGGTACGCCTTTTGTATTTAAAAATGATAATAAATCGTGCTTTCTACCTAATCCAATATGGCCTGCGTTTACCAGAGATTCTACTCCGGCATTTTCTTACCAATATACCCAGATAGTTAAAATATTTGATGCGACACCGCCTATTGTAACTGTGCCTGTGCCAGATACTTTTCCCACTTTTCCCAATACCTGTTTGGCTAATATTGATGTACGTTTCAAAGCAGCTGACGTATGTCCAACCAACCTAACCATAACGGCTATTAGTGTGGCTCTAAATCAGGGAACGGCAGTGGCTGCACCTGTCACCTTCCAATCGGATTGGACCTTAGCGGCAAATACCAATATGACTACAGATTCTTTGGCAACGGGAAGTGTGAAATTGAAAAATTTACCTGAAGGAAAGCATGATCTGTTGGTTTCAGTGAGAGATGGTTGTGGTAATGTTGCACTCAGCAGGATTCCTTTCGTTGTTGCCGATAAAATAGCAACCACGCCGCTGTGTTTAAATGGCGTAGTTACGGGTTTAATGCCTGGTCTGAATGGAGAGGGTATGATGGTCGTATGGGCTTCAGATTTTATAAGTGCTGCGGTGTTTGATTGCAATGGTCAGGGGGCTGTCAATGCCCAGAATAATAAGCAAAATCAAATTACTTATTATTCAATCAATAGAGTAGGTAAGCCATTTAATAGAGATTCTACTTCAATTACATTAATGTGTTCAGATACAGCCGATTTGGTTTTTGTCGAAATTCATGCCTGGGATAAAAAGGGAAACCACAGCTTTTGTACCACCTATATCAATGTGGAGGATAATATTAATATTTGCAAAGGTAGTGGCTCTGCCTCCATTTCAGGGGTTATCACAAATGAAAATCAAGCCAGACTTGAAGGTGTTTCAGTAAGACTATCAGGTACCTCTACTGGGTCAGTGAATACGGCAATAGATGGAAGATATTCAGTACCATCGCTTACCTTAAATAGAAATTATACTGTTAAGCCTTCGCTTAACAGAGGCTTTTTAAATGGGATAACTACTTTTGATTTGGTGCTGATAAGCAAGCATATTTTAAATGTACAGCCATTTGATTCTCCCTATAAAATTATAGCAGCCGATGTTAATAATTCTAAAACGCTAAGTACTATCGATTTGATTCAGTTAAGAAAGTTGATTCTTGGGGTTGATTTATCTTTCCAGTTAAATGAAAGTTGGCGATTTGTTAGCTCATCTTTTGTTTTTCCAGATCCAAATAATCCATGGAAAACAGCTTTTCCTGAAGAGGTTTCTTTCAATCCTATTGATGGGCACAAAAGAGCCGATTTTATAGGTATTAAAATCGGAGATGTGAATGGTTCCGCTCAAATGAATGGTCCGGTCACTCCCGGGATTAGAAGCGGTGGTGAGACAGGAGCCTGGCATTTGTTTTTAGAAAATGAATTTTTTGAAGCAGGACAGTTAGTTGAAATTCCTGTGTTACTTAAAAATACAAAGGGCCTGGAAGGATGCCAGTTCGCATTGCAATTTGATGAAGATGTGTTTGATTGGGTTGAAATGAAGCAGGGGGCAGCATCGACAGAATTTTTTGGAATTTTCCCTCAGGATGGTCTGATAACAGCTAGCTGGAATGGTAGCACCACCGATACCGCTTTAACTACTATGGTGCTAAAATCTAAAAAAGCTGGTTTTATAAAAGATGCCATTTCTTTAAATTCCAGATTTATGTCGCCTGAGGCATATATAAATAATAATTTGTTGCGTTTAGATTTAGGTTGGATAGAAAAAAGTAGATCGATTGATTTTACGGAGGTAAAACAAAATTTCCCAAATCCTTTTACAGAATCTACCAATGTATGGTTTCAAATCCCTTCTCAAAGTTTGGTGAAATGGAATATTACCGATGTTACAGGCAGGCTAATCAGGCAGTCAAGTCAATGGTTTAGTGGTGGGGAGCATGTGCTGGTTTTTGAAAAAAACACCTTTCATTCTCCCGGTATTTATTATTTTACCATAGAATCTGCAGAGTATAAAAGGACGCTTAAAATGGTAAAGTTTGATTGACACATAATCGGTCATATTTTTTAACTTATTTCCTTAATTTTGTATTGGTTTAGGTTCATTGTGTTAAATTAAAATTTAGAAAATGAGTAAGTTGTTATCTGTGTATGTTGGTTTTTTATTGCCTTTTATTTTTCTGAATCACGTGGTGGCGCAGAATGTTTCTTATTGGGCGCCAAAAGATTCAATTATGTCAAATATTGATGTGTATAAGGCTGATATTCAAGTAAGTAATTTCAAATTTATTGTGGGTACACAATTTAATGTAGCCTGGGATTCAACTTTACTTGTTTTAGATAGTGTAGGAAATTTTGGACTACCACTAAAATTGGATGATCATTTTGGCTTGGTTTCAAAGTCTAAAGGGGTGCTTAGTTTTCAATGGTTTGACGAGTCATTAAAAGGAGTTACGTTGCCCGATAAAAAATCTATTTTTTCGCTTTATTTTAAGGTAAAAGGTTTAAGAGGTCTCAAATCTCCCATAACTTTCGTTGACACGCCTACCAATATCAGGGAAACGGCTGACAGTTCATATAAAGCGGTAACTTCATTTTATGTTGATGGTTTCGTGGTTCTGAAAATGGGGGCAACTTCTTCCGCTCAAGGTATTGATTCAGAGCAACTAAGAATAGATAAAGTGTATCCAAATCCCGTATCTGCTGGCGAAGTCTCGGTCAATTGGTTTTCGTCCGTTCCAGGTACCGTGGAATACACCCTAACTGACGTAAAAGGGAGTGTAATTAAAAGATGGTTAAATAAAATTGGCTCTGGTGTTCAATTTCTGCAATTGCCTGTTTCTGATTTTCCAGCAAGAGGCTATTTTAATTTGCAAATTAAACAGGGTAATTTTCAGTCAAATCAACAAATTATATACATGCCAGCAAATTGATGCTTTCTTGCTGCATTTTTATTTAAGCATTCATTCCAAAACCGATTTTTATGAAGTTAACAATTAGCCAGGTTCTTATTTTTGGGCTTTTAATTTTTAGTCATTTCCTAAACGCGCAAACGTTAAACATAGCTATTAAAGATACGACTGTGGCTAAAGGAGCTGCCTTTTGCTCAAATGTTACGGTAACTAATTTTACCAGTTTAATTGGCGTTCAGTTATCGTTAAACTATAATCCTCAAAAATTAACCTACAGTAAGGTACAGGGATTTAATCCTGCAGTTTCAGGTTTATCGGGGGCTTTTAACAATGTTGTGGCACCTGATAGCAAATCTGCCAAATTAAATATGGCTTGGTTTGATGACCAATTAAAAGGAATAACTATACCCGCTGCAAGTACCTTGTTTCAAGTTTGCTTTACCGCGGTTAATGCTGATGCACAAGACACTATTAAAGTAAATAATATTGAAATTATAAATCTTTCAGAGGCTTTGGTTCCTAGTACAGTGAACGCTCCCGTTATAATTATTGGGGCTGGGGGTGCAGGTACTGGTGGAGGAAGCACTGGCGGCGGTGGAAGTACAGGTGGTGGAAGCACTGGTGGTTCCACGGGTAATGTGGGGAACTTAATACTGGACATTGAAGATAAATCAGTGGCGAAAGGGGAAAGTTTTTGCTTGAATGTAAATACTCAAAACTTTACTAAAATAGCTGGTATGGAGTTCACCATGAATTATAATTCCAGCTTGTTGACCTTCACATCATTGAGAAATTTTCAGGTTCCAGGTCTTGATACCGTACAATTTGGTATGCCAGGACGAGGTTCAAATCCCTTGGGAAAAATTAAATGCTCCTGGTTTGATAATGAAGCAAAAGGAGTTACTCTGGCAGATAATCTTTCTATCTTTCAGGTTTGTTTCGCAGCTAAACAAACAGATGGAACAACCAATATTACTTTTGATGCTATTGCAGAAATTATAGATTCAAGTAATAAAGAAGTTGTTTTTGAAGGGCGACAAGGCCAGATTACCGTAGGTGCCGGTGGGGCAACTACTTCCGGTAATTTTAAGGTTCTGGTGGGAAATGCGTCGGTTGGATTTGCTTCTGAGGTTTGTGTTCCCGTTACTATAGAGGGATTCAAAGATATTATTGGCTTACAATTTAGAATGAATTACGATTCAACTAAATTACTGTTCAAATCTGTACGGAATTTTAATAGTACATTATCTCCCGGAGGTTTCGAAGAATCAGCTATTGGAAAACCAGGAGATGGGTTAAATAAACCTGGGTCACTTATCTTAGGTTGGTTTGATAGCAGAGGTCAAAAGACGACGCTGGCGGATGGCTCAACATTGTTTGAATTATGTTTCACAGCAAGAGATTCTTCCGGAAATACGTCTATTTCAATACCCACAACGGGTGAAATTATCAACGCTTCAGATTTACTTCTTCCATATACCACCCAATCAGGTACAATTACCCTGGGTAAACCAGGTACTGGCGGCGCTTCAGTAAATGGGCCTACTTTTAAGGTTACTGGTGGAGCTGTTGAAGCCAATGAACCTATCTGTATTGACGTGAGTACTACCAATTTTAATAGAATTTCAGCGACTCAATTTACATTAACTTATGACGCCGCTCAATTACGCTTTGATTCGGTTACCCGCTTCGGATTGCAAGGTTTGAGCATTAACTCTTTTGGTTTACCCGGACAAGGTTCCAACGTCGCAGGAAATATCAGAATGTCATGGACTAGTTCAGATACAAAGGGTATTTCGGTGGCTAATAATACCGTTCTTTTTAAAGCTTGTTTCACCGCTCAAGGTGCAGGTGCAGTGCCTATCCGATTTAACAAGACCAGTTTTGAAGTCTTGGATAGTGTACAAAAGAAACTCACTCCTGGATTTACAGACGGCGAAGTTTTCATAGAAGGATTAGTAAACACAACTGATTTCACTGTTAAAGTCGGCGATGCAACAGGGGTTGTTGGCGATAAAGTTTGTATGCCTGTTTCTGTACTAAATTTTAAAGATATTCTCGGCCTTGAATTTAGTCTGGCTTATGATCCAATAAGACTAAAATTTGATACCATATCTGATTTTAATCTTGCTGGATTAAATGAATCACAATTTGGTTTACCAGGAACAGGAACAAATCTCCCTGGAAAAATTAAACTTTCCTGGTTAGACCCTAATGTAGCAGGGGTCTCATTGCCAAATAATACGGTTATCTTTAAATTATGCTTTCTTATATTAAGTGAAAATGGTTCATCCAGAGTAACCCACGACCCAACGGCTACTACAGAAATTTTAGATAAAAATGAAACGGCCATCTCATATCAGTTCATCCCGGGAACCGTTCGTGCCGGTAACTTAGTTCCGCCTGTTATAGCACCTGGCGCTACCATTAAAGCTGTTTCTTGTTTTGGTTCCAACACTGGAGGTGTTAGTATTTCGGTTTCAGGAGGTACAGGTGCCTTTACTTATCTTTGGAGTAATCAGGCAACATCAAAAGATTTACAAAATGTAGCAAAGGGTACCTACACGGTAACCGTAACTAATGTTGGAAATACTCTGAATGCTGTTGCTACTTTTGTGGTAACAGGTCCTGATTCTGCGCTGATTTCTCAGGTTTCCAAAACAGATGCCGGTTGTGCAAATCAAGAATTAGGTACTTTGAAGGCAGTGGTTACTGGTGGAAAAAAACCTTATGCCTATGCCTGGAGTGGTGGGCTATCTGCTCTGCCAGAACTTAAAAACGTACCTTTGGGTACTTATCAATTAACGCTTACGGATGCATTGGGTTGCGCCATTATATCATCTCCACAGGTTATTAAACAGTCGAATCTTAGTCTTTCTATTCAAAAGGTGGATGCCATTTGTTTAGGTAGAAACACAGGTTCCATTTCGCTGACGGTAACAGGAGGTGAAACAGCTTATTCCTATCTTTGGGATAAAGGCCTTGCTTCCCTGGCTAATCATTCAAACCTTGCTCCGGCTAATTATAATGTAACGGTAACAGATGCAACGGGATGTCAAATTTTTCGTTCTATTACGGTCGGACAAACCGATGGAATAACTATTTCCGCAGTTCAACCAACTTATATAAGTAATGGAAATGACGGAGCTATCGATTTGACAGTACAGGGAACAAAAGGCCTGGCAACTTATAATTGGACAGGGCCTGGGACATATACAGCAACTACTAAGAATATATCAAATCTGGATACAGGTAATTATTGCCTGATAGTTCGCGATACATCGGCTTGTAGAGCTGAGATTTGCGTCAGAATGGTTCGTAAACTTCAATTTGCTCCCGCCGTAGTCGTTAATCCCTGTGAGGGATCAAGTACGGGTTCCGTAACATTGTCACTGTCTGGTGGTGTCGCTCCGTTTTCTTACAAATGGAGTAACGGGCAAACGGTTCAAAACATAAGCAAATTAGCCCCGGGGAGCTATTCAGTGACCGCTACCGATGCACAAAATGCAACGTTATCATTGTCAGTAACCTTAACGGAACAAAGCAAACCAAGAGTAACGCCAACGATAACTCATGTTACGGGGGCTCCTTCAAATAATAATGGCCAAATATCGCTTTCAGTGCTGGGTGGTACGGCACCTTATACCTTTTTATGGGATAATGGAGCAACTACCTCTACCATTGAAACATTGGTCACTGGTAAATATTGCGTTAAAGTGAGTGATAATTCTTCCTGTTCTGTGGATACTTGTTTTAATATAGAATACAAATTGGTGCCTCTTGCTATTGACGTCACCACAACGGGTGTTCTTTGTCCAAGAGATACCACAGGTAAAGCAAAAGTGATGATAAGTGGCGGAACGAGCCCTTATAAACTAACTCTTTCCTTAAATGGCCGCGTTTTTAATACCACAAATGGTATTCTAAATCTGGAAAACCTTAGAGGTGGTGTTATCAATTATGTTGTAGAGGACGCTATAAATACCAAAAAAGAAGGGTCATTTACTATTTCAACGCCCACACCTTTTACTGTCGAAGCTACCGTAAAACACGATAGTGAGGAAAGTGGATGTACAGGTAGAATCGTACTATCTATTTCAGGTGGTACCGCTGCTTATACCGTTAATTGGAACACAAATAATACAGGCCTGCAATTAATCAGTCTTTGTGAAGGTAGTTACACGCCATCTGTAAAAGATGCCAACGGTTGTACTTTTGTGGGATCTCCGATTTTTGTAAATACGTTTTCTGCTAAACCTGCTATTACAAAGAGTGATTGTCCGGAAGATCTAAATGGTTCAGTTGTTCTGGATGTTCAAGGGGGAAAAACACCATACAAATTTAGATGGGTGAATAGTAAAGGGGACACTATTAGTAGTTCAAAAGACTTAATTGATGTTATGTCAGGAGTATATACCGTAATTATTGGTGAAGCTTCCGGTAACGAGGTGGTTAGGATTTATAATGTTGAAGCTAAAAATATATTGACTGCCAACGTAAAGGCGAATTCTAATTATAATGGCTTCGTTGTTAGCTGTCTTTCTAATAAAGATGGAATTCTTGAAGTAACGGCTAAAAATAATAGTGGAAGTACTTCTTTTGTATATGAATGGTTGCTTAATGGTACTTTGGCAAGTAGCGCCTCCTTATTTCAAAATGCTGCCGCTGGTGTGTATCAGGTTAAAATTTCAGATCCACTTGGTTGCACCATAACAAGAGAAATCAATGCTACTGCTCCCACAAAAGTCGATTTGAATGCCTCGGTCATTGATATAGGATGTCCTGCTGCCAGAAATGGTTCTATTGTGGTTTCTGCTTCTGGTGGGGTTCCAGGTTCTACGTATGTGTATGTTTGGAATAACGGTGTACGAGGACCTTCCCTGAATTTAATTCCCCAGGGTACCTATTCCATAGAAGTTGAGGATAGAAATAATTGTAAATATACTCAAACCTATACCCTAAAGGATCCAGCGCCTATTGTAGTTACCCTTAAAGCAACGCCAACGCTCGACGATAGAAATTGTGATGGAAAGATTACCGCTTCCGTAATCGGTGGCTTTCCACCATATTATTACTCCTGGCCACAGGTGGTTGGAAAAAGAGATTCGTTTTTATTGAATCTTTGCCCAGGGATTTATGGCCTTCAGCTAACTGATTCCAGGGGTTGCGCACCTAATCCTGCCATCTCTGTAGTTGAAGTAAATGATGAAAGATTCGAATGTTTAGAATACCGTAAACTGATTACCCCCGATGGAGATGGCTTAAATGAGGAGTTTATTATCAATTGTGTAACCTTTGACCCAGCATACCAGCAAAACCATCTTCGAATATTTAATCGTTGGGGACAACTTGTTCTGGATAAAAAAGATTATCGGAATGATTGGAAAGGTACAACCATAAATGGTGAGCTTTTACCTCAAGGAGTATATTATTTTACCCTGGACTTTAATGGCGATAAACCATTGGAAGGTTCTATTACCCTTTTAAGGGAAAATTAATTTATCGCCAAAGTGCTAAAATATTAATCTGAGATTCATGAAAAATTTATTTCGCCTCCTTTTGCTCCTTCTTTTTTGTTCAGGGTCTTTACTCGCTCAAGATGAAGCTAATTTCTCCCATTATACAGTAAATCCAGTGTTGGTAAACCCCGCAGCTTCAGGCTTACGAGGCTTTCATCAGCTGCAAGTAAACGGCCGTTATCAATGGACGGGTATTTCAGATAGTCCCAAATCGTTAAATGCGCTCTACAACGGGCCTTTAGGAGATAAATTTGGTCTGGGTGTGGGCGTTCTTTCAGAAAATGCAGGCCTGCTCTCCAGAACTAAGGCTATGGTCAATTACTCTTTCTTTTTTGATATTAAAGAAGATTTTTTCCTTTCTGCTGGTTTTTCAACAGAATTTCAACAACTGCGTTTGAGAAGTTCAGCCATCTTTGCCGATATTAATAATGGTAATAAATATTATGATTTAAATGATCCTATAGCAGAAAATGCCGTCGCAGGTATAGGTCGTTTCGATGTGGCGCTTTCTGTTATGGCTGGTTTTGGTAATCCCGTAACTCAGGGAAGTCACGAAAGACCTACCTATTTAGGGGTGACTTTTTCTAATATCGTTGGGAATCGTCTCGATAATATCGCCATAGTAGATGTAAATAAATCTTCTCCTTTCGACTACTATATGTTACTGGCTGGACACAAAATCAAATCGGCTTCCAGTAATGTTTCTATAGAACCTTCTGTTTTTTTAAGGAGAATTAAAAATGCGCCTTTTCAAGCTGATCTGAATCTCAATGTTGGTTTTTTGAATGACCAGTTTATTACTGGTATTTCGTATCGTTCTTTAGGCGCAGTAGGCCTTCTTCTTGGCGCCAAAGCCGCTAATATTCAGTTCTTCTATTCTTTCGATTTATCCCTCCAGGAAATTAGTAGCTACGCTAGTGGAACAGGTACCCATGAGGTTACTTTCGCTATCGCTTTTGATCCTCAAAAATATGGAAGTAAAAAGTAATCATTAAGATATTAAATTAATACATTGTTAAATGGCCTCTATCCTAAGCTGGATAGAGGCCATTTTCGTATAAGTAAATTTTTTAAATTAAATATTATATATATATGTAATTTGGCATGATTTTGTATTGTAACATATTATTGAAAACAGAAATACTTAATTAAGGTGTTTCGCTGGTTTTTTATGTGGACGGTTTTATCTCGTATCTCAAATCCGGCAATTATGGAAATCATGAATGGAAAAGCAAAAAAAAATGTACCCTCTATCCTCACTAATTTACTTAGATTGGGGAGTCTCTCTTTAACCAAAGTATTAAGGTTCGGACCTTTACTGGTTCTATTCTTACTTATTTTCCTATCGGAAAATATGGGAGCCCAAACTTTGACGTGTAACCCTGCACCAATAAATGCACCTAAGGAAATTGCGGTGAATCAAAATTGTCAAGGGGTAGTTCATCCCGCTATTATTGTCGATACCGCTTCAACGACCTATGCTACTTCTAATATGTCTATAGCGCTGTTTACACAAAGCGGGACGCTCATTAAGAGGGATACAGGAAGCCTTACGGTAAATTTAAACCCTTATATCGGTTCTATTGTGAGGATCGAGATTTTGGTTTTTGGAACCGGTGGCTTTTCTTGTAATGGTTATGCCCGTATTGTGGATAGAATGCCGCCCGTTATCACCTGCCGGGATACTATTGTTAGTTGTAGTGTTGATACCTCCGGGATCAATCTGGGAAGACCTACTGTTGTAAGTAATAATTGCAATGGGACGCTTTCTTACAATTATAAAGATAGTGTGTCAGTATCCGATTGTTCGCTTGATACGCTTCAAAAAATATTCAGACGGTGGATTGTTGCTGATATTTATGGTAATGCTGATACTTGTATTCAGAAAATTAGCTTGCTTAAGCCTAGCCTCGATTCATTAACTCCTCTTCGAAGAATCGTTTTTCCACGAGATACCTTGCTCAGTTGTAATACGCCCAATGTGAGCCCCAGTATAACAGGTTTTCCTACTATTAATAGAAGCGTGATAAATTCCGCTGGTTTGTGTAAAATTAATTACTCGTACGTTGATGATACCACCCGTACCTGCGCGGGGCTTAGTTTTGCTGTAATTCGTCGTTGGACAGCCATCGACCTTTGTACCAGTCAAGATACCTTGCATACTCAGATTATTCAAGTTAAAGACACAACTAAACCTGTTATCGTTTGTCCTTTACCTATAAGGGTTTCAACACAACCGTCTGTTTGTCTGGCTTTAGTACCATTAAGTGCACCTCAACTGATAACCGATAACTGTGATGCTGCGCCAAATTTAATGGTAACAACCCCATTTTCAGGAACCTATCCTAATTTAATCAGTATGCCTTTAGGTACCCATACCATAACCTATATGGCCATCGATAAATGTGGGAATACCGCCGTCTGTACCTCTACCGTGGAGGTTTTTGATACTACACCACCAGTAGCTATTTGTACTGGTGCGGGAAATATTACACTGACCAATGAGGGCACAGCGTACGCCTCTGCCAGAGCTTTTGATAGTGGTTCCAGGGACAATTGCGGCCTTCCTGTTTATTATAAAGTACGAAGGAAAGATACCAATAGTTGCAATGGTTCTAATGGTGATGATTCTACTGCTCCCGGATATCAGGAATGGTTTGATGATTATGTTACTTTTTGTTGCGATGATGTCGATAAAGGTAAAATTACTCTCGAAATGAGAGTCTATATTTCAAATCCAGGGCAAGGTCCCGTTGATCCTGCCAGGGAAGTACCCGGGGGCAATCTTTGGGGTAATTTTTATAATACCTGTGAAGTAAAAATGACGGTGGAAGATAAACTTCCTCCTGTTATTATTTGTCCGGCAAATACTTCCACAGAATGCAATGATGAACTTATTAATCTGGGTCGTTTTGGAAGTCCGATTGTTTTAGAAGCTTGTGGTTATACCTTAGACTCTACCCACAATGTTAAAATGGAGGAATGTAATACAGGTCTTTTAACCCGTACTTTCACCGCTACGGATGCTCGTGGATTAAAAGCTACTTGTACCCAAAATATAAATATTGTCAATAATTCTGTTTTATTGGCCCAGCATATCACCTGGCCCGCTGATGTAACCATTAATTCTTGCAACGCTCAGGTGGGGGTGAATGATCTTCCGGTCAATAGTAGAAGGCCAATTGTAAAAGAACCCCTTTGTGCTCAAATTGCTTTCGCCTACACCGATAATGTTTTTAATATGACTTCTCCTGGCTGTTTCAAAGTTTACCGTACCTGGGAAGTAGTCGATTTGTGTAAATATGTGCCGGGTTCTCCTGGACATCGATTTACTTACGCTCAGTTGATTATCGTGGAGGACAAAACACCACCGGTTTTGACTGTTCCAGCTAATCAGGTTATTAATTTGTTTACTGACTGCAATATAGCTCAGGTTACTGTTCCTTTGGCAACGGCTAAAGATAATTGTAACCAAAATCTTATAATTACCAATAACTCTCCGTTTGCAAATCAAAATGGAGCCAATGCAAGTGGATCCTATCCTTTAGGTACTACTACTTTTACTTATACTGTTTCTGATGGTTGCGGTAATAAAGTAACTGGACAAACTTCTGTCACGGTTATTGACAAAAAACCACCTACCCCGATTTGTAAA
>JAIYCH010000098.1 GCA_027488135.1 Saprospiraceae bacterium
AGAACACTAAGTAAATCTTGTGTTTTATTACTCCACATCATTGCATAATCCCAACCCAAACCTGATTCTCCCGCCGCTTCACTGGAAGGAGCATTATTTGATACATCTGTGCTGTTAGTGCTAACGGCTGATTCTTCGGTAAGAATAGGCTTACCTCTTAAAGAATCTTTTGAATAATCAAGAGCCATTAACCAGGTAGAGGAAGTGGCGGCTAAACTGATGGAGGCACCAATGATTACCGTAGCTATGGTTTTTAAAAGATGGTTTAATTCTTTTTCTTTTATAGATTCAACCATCCAGACTATAGCTAAAACAATACAGGTGATAACAAAATAAAAGGTCATCTGTGGGTGATTAGCGTTTAAGGAATTTGCCGTAGCCACTGAAAACAAAACGCCACCGAGAAGATATTTTTTATGTTTATAAATAGTGTATAGTCCGGCTATGACCAACGGATTAAACACAATGGTGCCTAGTTTGGAGTTGTGCCCTGCCTCAAAAAGTACAAAATTATTGGTGGTGAACCCAAAAGCGATAGATCCAATAATACCAATCAGAGGATGAATGCCCATGACAGAGGTCATAATGAAAAAAGCGATCATTTGAGCCAAAAATACCCCCATTGGATAGTAAATATCAAAGGAAAGGAGTCGTGGAACCCAATCTAAATAAAAGGATTTGAGGCTGACACCAATCATAAAAGTGGGCATTCCCCCAAACATGGAGTTTGTCCAGAATAACTGCTCGCCTTTTTCAGCCCAATATTTACCAATTTCCCCGTAAGCACCGGTGTAAGAGACAATATCGCCTTGCAATACTTGCTTTCCCTGAAATTGAGGCAAAAAATAGATATAGTTGACCAGAAAAAGTATTAATAGTCCTAAAACATAAGGAGCTATTTTTTTGAAATAGGTATTATTCATATCAGTAAAATAAATCTTGTTTATGATAAAATAAAGGTACAAACATTTTAATCAACCCTATAATAACAAACAATTAAAACGACTTAACCTTAAAAAAGAGTTTGTTGTCCCTCTTCCACAATAGGTGGTTCTTCTGTATCTAGTGGTTCAATAATTTCAATATCGCTAATTTTTTTGTCGCTTAAGCGATTTCCAACAGCTTTCCACCCTTTAATATCCACAATGTCAGTTAACAACGCTTCTCCCTCTGATTTTTTATTCCCCACTTTAATTTGAAATTTAATTCTCGGAGAGGGTTCAACACTTAAAAAGAGCAATTGAGATTCGGGATGATCGGTCAGATAACTAAATCGTTGATCGGCTTGTGTCGTTTCTATGTGGAACCTTTTCACCATAGTCCACCCTTTATGCCCGTCATAATGCACGGCCGTAATGGTATCATCTGCCCGGTTACATTGGCCGATATATAGAAAATCGGCAGACTGAAATTTTTTGGTAATATCAAGTGGGGTAGTGATATAGCTACCATTTTTGTAAAGGATCAATAGCTCATCACCCGTATCGAATTCACCAAGGAATCGACCTCTATTTTCTGTATTCAGTCTTCCTGAAACCTCATCGAGCCAGATTTTCAATGCACCGATGGTCGATCTTCCCGCGGCCTTTAACTTGATATTCCGCAAGGGATATTTCGTTAGCATATTTCCCTGCGAGGATCGTCCTTTTATGGCTAATTCCGCAAAATTAAACTCAAACATTTTAATTTTTGCTTTACATCCCAGGCTTAGCTGAACCTGAATTACCTCCGCTTCACCATTAGGATTTACAGAGAAATAATGAAGTTTACTACCCTTTGTTTCCTGAGTAATTGGGTATTCCTTATCTCTCGTAATCGCCGTAACATTGAATCTTTTTACAAAAGATTTTGCACTTGCTCCATCTGTATAAACGGCATTATAGGTAGTTCGTTCGTCATTTTTCTTCCAAACGGCCACATGGATGATGTCCTTACCAACAAAAGTTTTTTCCGCAATACGGGTTACCAAAAAATAACCATCATTTCTAAAAACAATGATGTCATCAATATCGGAACAATCACTAATAAATTCATCTTTCTTAAGACCAAAACCAACAAACCCATCGGCTTTATTTGCATATAGTTTTGCGTTATTTGCTACGACCTCGGTAGCCGCGATAGCATCGAAAGTGATAATTTTTGTTTTTCGTTCTCTGCCTTTTCCGTATTTGTCTAATAAGTTTGAATAATAGTTAATGGTATAATCTATTAAATGGGCCAGATCAAAGCGTACCCTTTCCAAATCTTTTTCCAGCTGAGCAATAAATTGATCTGCTTGAAAAGTGTTATATTTTGATATTCTTTTAATCTTAATTTCGGTCAAACGGGCAATATCATCTTGTGTAATAGACCTTAGCAACCTAAGTCGATGGTCCGTCGGTTCAATTATTTCATGAGGCTCAACCACGTATTTTTTTAATCCTATAGCAATGGTTTCCAAAACAGCTTCCCAGGTTTCACATTCCTCGATATCGTGATAAATTCTATTTTCAATAAAAACTTTTTCCAGACTGGCGTGATGCCATTTTTCAAGTAATTCTTTTTCCTTTATTTCAAGTTCTAACTTAAGGAGTGCTTTGGTATGATCTACAGCAATGTCCAGTAAATCCTGGACCGAGAGGAAACGCGGTTTTTCATTTTGAATAATACATGCATTCGGCGCAATAGAAATCTCACAATCGGTAAATGCATACAGTGCGTCAATCGTTACGTCCGGAGAAACGCCTGGGGCTAAATCGATGACAATTTCTACATTTTCTGCAGTATTATCAACGACTTGCTTTATTTTAATTTTTCCCTTATCGCTTGCTTTTATAATGCTTTCAATGAGTGTAGTAGTAGTTACGCCGAAGGGTAATTCCCGAACAATGATGACGTTCTTATCTGTTTTTTCAATTTTAGCGCGAACTTTTACTCTACTGCCTCTTTTACCTTGTTGATAATCAGTTATATCAATGAAACCACCCGTTTGAAAATCAGGATAAATAATTACTTCCTCGTTTTTCAATTTTTTGATAGCCGCTTCAATGATTTCTATAAAATTATGAGGTAGAATTTTTGTGGAAAGACCAACAGCAATTCCCTCTGCTCCCTGCGCCAATAAAAGTGGAAATTTCACGGGAAGATGAATAGGCTCTCTTTTTCTACCGTCGTAAGACAGTTGCCATTCAGTAGTTTGCGGATTAAATGCTATTTCCAGGGCGAATTTAGTGGGTCTTGCCTCAATATATCGGGAGGCAGCAGCCCCATCTCCCGTAAGGATATTACCCCAATTTCCCTGTGTATCTATGAGCAGTTCCTTTTGCCCCATGTTCACTAAGGCGTCTCCAATGGCAGCATCTCCGTGAGGGTGATATTGCATGGTTTGGCCAATAATATTGGCTACCTTATTATACCTGCCGTCATCCATTTCTTTCATGGCATGCAAAATCCTTCGTTGAACGGGTTTTAAACCATCCAACACAGCGGGCACCGCTCGCTCAAGAATCACATAAGACGCATAATCAAGAAAATAATCCTGATACATACCTTGAAGACTGATGATTTCATCAGGAGTCTCTGAATTTTCGGGTAGTTCAGGCGTTTGGTCGCTCATATTTTATTTCTTTTTGAAAAGGCAAATATACAATTTATAAGCTATTTTAAGAATGGAGGCAACATTGAGGTTGAATGGATTGTTACGGCATCATGTTTCATATCATAACCAGAAGGATTGAAAAAATTAGTGAATCATACTGTCATTGAAAGAGATGACACTTTTTTAATGGCCTACAGAGAGTGGTTTGATAGCTCAGCTTGCAAGGATAAATGTTCCTGGCTGATGAATCAATTTGAACTTTACAAATCTTTACCTAAAGAAGTTGATAAATCTCTTCGATTTTTAATAAATCAAAGTAGTGTAGGTATTCATTGGAAGTTTACCGATGCGGGCACACTTTTGGAGGCCCAATTTTTTATGGAGTTTTTTAGGGATCAAATTCAGTCTATCGGTTATCAAAAGCAGTTGGCCGACAAAAGAATCTTTGAAACATCCAATGGATTGGAAACTATTGAGAGATACTATTTAAAACCTCCTTTCAAGTTGGATGAAGCGGAAAAGAAGCAGCAACAATTTGGAAATATAATACTTAGTAGTACGCTGGTAAACGAGAAATATGTAGATTTTCAGTGCCTTTGCCACTTTTTTATTGACAGGCAATACACTGAAGTTGAGCCAATTCAATATTTATTCGAAATTATTTTGGAAAATGGGTAGGTATTGAAATAGGTCGTTAATTCTCCTTTGACCAGTTGGCCTGTTCTAAATGGTTAAGTGTTACCTCAATACCATATTTATCTTTCAGGTGTGCGGTTAATTGATCGGCTGCATAGACGGAACGGTGTTGCCCGCCGGTGCAACCAAAATTTATCTCCAAATGGGTAAAGCTTCTTTCCAGATAATTTTCCACTGCTGCGTCGACCATTCTGTAAACGTTGTTGAGAAATGGCTCCATATCACTGAAATGTTTCAAAAAATTAATAACGGATTCATCTTTTCCCGACAATTTCTTGTAAGGTTCGTATCTACCTGGATTATGTAAAAATCGGCAATCGAAAACAAATCCGCCTCCATTTCCTGAGCTTTCCACGGGTATTTGCCTTTTATGGTAGCTAAAACTATTTACAAAAACTTTCAATAAAGAATTTTCCCCTTTTGATTTGTCATAAGGATCATATTTCTGACTCTTTATAATAGCTTGTAAACAGCGGGTGATTTCAGGGAGGGCTAGGGGTATTTTTCCTTCTTCGAGCAACCATTGTATGTTTTTCAGTCCGTAGGGAATGCTCAGCAAAAAATGTGCTTTTCTTTCATAGATACCTCGGAAACCGTAAGCACCAAGTACCTGAATATTGCGCATTAAAACGTAACCATAGAAATAAGACAGGAAAGAATTGCGGTCTATATCGGTTAACTGAGCGGCAGTATCTAAGTAATGTTGAATAAGAGATTCTCTGATATCGTTGGGAATATTTGCCTTTGCCTGGTACAAAAGGGAGGCCAGGTCATACTGTAATGCTCCTTTTCTTCCTCCTTGATAATCAATAAAATAAGGATTTCCATTTCTGATTAGAATATTTCTTGACTGAAAATCACGGAACATAAAATATTCATTATCGGCTTGAAGCAAAAAATCGGCTAACTGGTGAAAATCTTTCTCCAAGGCAACCTCATCGAAACCAACCTGGCTGGGTAAAAGGAAATGATATTTGAAATAGTTGAAGTCCCAGAACATTGATTCTCTGTCAAAGGATTCCTTTGGAAAACAATAGGTATATTGAAGCTCTTTACTACCATTAATCTGTAAATGCGCTAATTTTTCGACGACCTTTTTGTACAATTGAACCAAAGAATCAGGAAACTGATGTTGATTTTGAAGGAGGAAGCTGTATAGGGTTGTGGAACCTAAATCCTCCTGTAGATAAACTTTAGCGTCTAAATTTTCGGCATAAATGGCTGGAACTGGTAATTTTCTTTCGTGAAAATGCTTACTAAAATTTAAAAAAGCTAAACTTTCTTTGGCATGAGGACTATAGGTGCCAATAGCGACCTTATCATTTTTTTGTAACCGGTAATAAATTCTATCTGAACCGGAAGGGGCCAGGGGTAAAATAAGATCAGGAGGCACACCGGCCCAGGATTCAAACAATTCTGCGAGAGCCCATTCAGTTTTAGGTGATGCCATGGTTAAAATAGGGGGATAAGGGAGTTAATCGATAGGTTTTTCTTCTATAATTTCAGATTCTTCCTCTTCCCAATGCTCAAAATTCTTTGGATCTGGGAATCCTGAATCATCAAATTCATTCAATACAATAAAGTCATCTTCGTTATGACCAGAAGCCTGTCTATTATTCTTATTGGGTTTGAATTCTCTATGAGGAACGACGAGCACTTGTTTTTCAAGTTCCATAGGCTGAGCTTTTTGGTCTCTGATAGAAGAACTGATTTGACTCCAGATAAGATCTTTGAGTTTATCGATACCATAACCTGAGACCGCTGAAATAAAAACGACGGTAACATTTTCAGGTAATTCTTCTTTAATGAGGGAGATCAACTCCTCGTCTAAAAGGTCCGATTTAGTTATGGCTAATAATCGGGGTTTATCCAATAATTCTATATTGTATTTGGCCAGTTCATTTAGTAGAATATGGTATTGGGTAGCAATATTTTCTGCATCGGCAGGAACCATAAAAAGTAACGAGGCATTTCTTTCGATATGGCGTAAGAACCTTACACCCAATCCTTTACCTAAGTGAGCATCTTCGATAATTCCAGGAATATCTGCCATTACAAAGGAATGATTATCGCGGTAGGAAACGATACCAAGATTTGGTACGAGGGTAGTGAAGGGATAGTCTGCGATTTTTGGTTTTGCAGCAGATATAGCGGCAAGCAGCGTAGATTTACCGGCATTCGGGAATCCAACCAGGCCGACATCGGCTAAAACTTTCAGTTCAAGTATTTTCCATTCCTCCAGGCCAGCTTCACCAGGTTGAGCATAACGAGGCGATTGATTTACAGGATTACGAAAATGGTAATTACCTAAACCGCCTCTACCTCCGGGGGTCACAATTCTCTTTTCGCCATGGCGGGTTATTTCTGCTTCGATCTCATTGGTTTCCGCATTTTTTACTACAGTACCCAGGGGAACTTGCAAAATAACATCCTTTCCATTGGCGCCATGCGCATTTTTATCACCCCCATTTCCGCCATTATCAGCAATAACATGTTTTCGATATTTCAGAGAAAGTAGCGTCCAAACATTTCTATTTCCTTCCAGAATGATATGCCCTCCTCTTCCGCCGTCACCACCATCGGGACCACCTTTGGCATTCAATTTATCTCTATAACAATGCACTGCTCCACCACCCCCAGAACCGGAGCGACAACAAACACGTACGAAATCAACAAAATTTTGCTCGGCCATAGAGGTTTAGGTAAAAATATTTATGTTGTTTCGTCAAAAGAACGACACAACGCTTCGAATATATGTTGAATGGTGCCAATTCCGTCCATTTTAAAAGCTTTTCCTTTTTCGGCGTAATATCCAAATACAGGCATAGTTTCCGACTTATAAACGTCTATTCTATGTTGAATAATAGCAGGATCATTGTCGTCTGATCTACCTGAAGATTGCCCCCGAGATAAAATACGTGTTATGATTTCCTGGTCGGCCACTTCAAGCATTAGCAGGCGGTGAATATCTTGATTTAAAGAGGAAAGAAGTTCGTCCAAAGCCTCACATTGGGCTATATTTCTTGGAAAACCGTCGAAAATATATCCTGGAACATCTGGATTTGAAATGACACGATTTCGCAACATACCAATGGTTACCTCATCGGGAACCAACTGACCTTTAGCGATATAATTTTTTGCCTCAATACCTAAAGGGGTATCCTGGCTCATTTCGCTTCTAAACAAATCTCCCGTAGAAATATGTAATAAGCCATATTTTTCGACCAACTTAGCCGCCTGGGTCCCTTTTCCTGAGCCTGGAGGACCGAACAAGATTAGATTTTTCATGCGTAAAATTTAAAATACTCAAATTACCTTCATCAGGCGGTTTCAATA
>JAIYCH010000142.1 GCA_027488135.1 Saprospiraceae bacterium
GATTACCATTTAAAACAAAGGTAGGCATAGCATATTTTAGGTCTTCAGTAGCCTCTGGTGCTGCCGTCGATATCGTTTCCCACATTTGAATAAGTAATGCTTGATAATTTGGTTCAAATTCACTGATATAATCACCAATATTTTTTGCAATGGATTTTCTCATAGGCAGTTAGATTTAATGAGAAGATCTTTAATAGTTTGTTTTTGTGTATCAGCAAGTGGAAGTAAGGGGCTTCGGACAAATCCACCTTTATATCCTAATAAATCGGCCGCGTATTTTAAGCCAGCCACACCAAAAGTTACGGTAATGGCATGATTTATAGGGAAAAGAGTTCTGTAAAGATTTTCCGCCTCATTCCATTTACCTTCATTTACTAAAGTTTGAATTTCGACACACTCAGCGGGAAGAATATTTGCCAGCGCCATAACGCCACCTTTTATTCCAAGGGTTAAAGCAGGGTACCATAAAGCAGCGGTGCCTACCAACAAACTAAAATCTGATGAAATAATAGATTGATATTGGATTAATTGACTAATATTTCCCGCACTATCTTTCATTCCAATGATATTTGGATGATCCTTAAGTGAAGATAAAAGGCCATTACTTACATTAACATGAGCGAATTTTGGGACATTATAAATAAGGATTGGAATGTCAACCTCGTCGGCTATTTTAATAAAATGCTTTGTTAAAGCGGCATCTGACATATTGCCTAAATAAAAAAAAGGGGTAAGAATAAGGGCTGCCTGAGCACCTCTTTCAGCGGCTTTTTGCGTTAAGGAAATGGTTTCCTGGGTAGATTCCATACCCGTTCCAGCCATTAATAATCTATCTTTTGGGATAGATTCAGCTGTTTTTTCAATGAGTAAAAGTTTTTCATTTTCAGTTAAAAAGGCCGTTTCACTGTTGGAACCTAACACTAAATAGCCTGAAAGAGGGGTATGGTTCCATTTTTCCAAATTGAACAAATGACCGTCAATATCTAACTTTCCATCCTCTTTGAATGGAGTGAGCATAGGTGGAAAAACGCCGGTTATAGATAATTTCATCTTTTTTGTACTAATATACAATCATAGCATTGATATTTTAAAAAATCATAGGTCATATTACAAAAAGGATATTATATTAGAGCAGAATTGCCACACAAACCTTCATATGTTAACTATTGGAATAATTCGGGAGGGTAAAAATCCGCCTGACCATCGTGTTGTATTGAGTCCGGCTCAATGTAAATACCTTATGGATTCTTTTCCTGTTAGAATTAAGGTACAACCTTCAAAAAACAGATGTTTTTCAGACGCTGAGTATGAAAAGGAGGGAATCTCTCTTTCTTTTGATGTAAGTGATTGTGACCTTCTTATTGGTATAAAAGAAGTGCCTGTAGAAGATCTTATTGCGGGTAAAAGATATATGTTTTTTTCTCATACCATAAAAAAACAACCCTCAAATAAAAAGCTGCTTCAGGCTATTTTACGACAAAATATTGAATTAATTGATTTTGAATTAATAACTGATGCCAATAATCAAAGATTAATAGCTTTTGGAGAATTTGCCGGAATGGTAGGCGCTCATAATGCTTTACTAACATGGGGAAGGCGATCCAAACAGTTTTCTTTACCAAGAATGTATCAATTAAAAGATTATCAGGAAGCTGTAGATTCTTATAAGCACATTCAATGGCCTCCGGTAAAAATAGTGTTAACAGGAACGGGAAGGGTAGGACAGGGGGCTGCCAGTGTATTGATGGATATGGGGATAAAGAAAACAGATGCAGCTACTTTTCTAAGTCAATCCTTCGATGAACCTGTTTTTGTTCAATTAAAGAGTGAGGATTACCTGGTGAATAAGAATGGAAGTGAATTTACAAGGGAGCATTTCCATCGTTACCCTTCTGAATATCTAGCCAATTTTACTCCGTTTATTGAAAAGGCAGATATTTTCATAAATGGTATTTATTGGCATTTTGAAGCGCCTGCATTCTTTACTAAAGAAGATATGATGAAAGATTCATTCAGGATAAAAGTGATAGCAGATTTAACCTGTGATATTGCTCCCGTTAGCTCCGTTCCATCTACACTGCGAGCCAGTACTATTGTAGAACCTATCTATAGCTATCTTCCTGAAACGAACGAGGAATCTTACCCAACGGATGAAAAGGGAGTAGATGTAATGTCCATTGATAATCTTCCCAATGAACTTCCACGTGACGCATCCATTGCTTTTGGGAAAAAATTTATTTTAGGGGTCTTACCTGATTTGTTAACAGGCATCACCCCTAAAATTGAAAAAGCTACCATAGCAAGAAAAGGGGCATTAATGCCGTCCTTTTCTTACCTGGAAGATTATATAAAAGACTAATTTATTCTAAAACAAAAACTTCTTCCGCTGTTAATCTGCCATTGTCTTTAGCTTCAATTTTAAATTCAACACGGTCGCCAATTCTAAGTTCTTCAAAATCAAAGTCTTTAAGACTTGAAAAATGGAAGAAAACGTTGTCTGGCGGGTATTTAATAAAACCGTAGCCATCTTTAATAGATAAGACAATACTTTCAAACCTGTCAGTGTCGAGTTGAATGATATCATCGTGATCTTCCAGATTAATCGGAGGAGGAATAACCACAGGTTCAGTTGGTTCTAATGGTTTAGTTCCAAACGCTTTATCAAATTGTTTTGGAACGAATAATCGGTTTAAATCAAATTCACTTTCACTCGGATCGTCAATAATTTCATGCATAGGCAGAGAGTAGGTTACTTCTTCCAATAAATCCTGAGATGTTCTGGTGCTGAATCTATGTCCCTCCTCATCGGTATATTCAAAATCCCAACTAAGCAATATGGTATGTTTTCCCATACCGTTTAGTTTTCGCATTAATGGCACATAGTCGCTATCAGAACCAACCAAAACAACCACGTCAAAATGATCGTTAAAAGCCATTTCTATAGCCTCTAGAGATAACCATACATCGATACCTTTTTCCTGTCTTCTACCGTTAATTATTTTCACTGGCAGATAATGGGAAACGATCCCTTCTCCCATTAGAATATCGTCAAATACTCGTTCGTAATAAAGTAAATTTCCTCGTTGGCTAGCTTCACTAGCACTCAATCTACCTCTAAAATAATGAGAATCAACTACTCTGCACAAGCGAACTTCCTTGTCTTCGAGTTGACTGATTTGTTGTCTGATATATTCATGAAGACCTTTCAAACTTAATCTGCTTCTTCTTTCATGAACATAATGATAATAATTACTTACGTGGAGGAAATAATTTCCGTCGTAAAAAACACCGATTCGGGTTAGACTAGTTGACCCATTTACAGCAGCAGCCATTTTTAAATTGTTTAGGGTTGTGGATAGTTGTTTTCAGCCAAAATATAAAATACCCTGTTCGCATAATTTTATCTTTAATAAGATGCTTAAATTTTTAAGATTAAAGATTTTCTGTAATACTTGGAAGGGTAAATCCAAACTTAAAATATTAACTTTTCTTTAAGGTTAGCAAATTTATATTTTTTTTTGAAGTTTGCAACAAAAAAAGGAATAATTTTGTATATCAATATATATTCTAAAGTGAATATAAAATAAGGGGGACGTTCTGGTATCGACAGGATGGTGAACTTGTAAGTAAGCATGTCGAAACTTGATGGTTAGTTCCGTTATCAAATGGCCATCGAAAAACAACCGGCGAAAATAACTACGCCTTGGCTGCCTAATTTTAGAAATTAGTAAGCCTTTACACGAAACGCCTGCTATATTCAGCCCAGCTGAAATAGCCTGCACGCCGCCTGAGAGAGCCTGCGTCTAGTGTATCATCCAAAAAATCGGGCTGGTTTCTCCTTGTGGCTCATAAGGAAAAATAAGATTCAGAGCTGGGTCAGAAAATGTGTCCTTTGTTGTACCTACCTTCTGATTGAGATCAAAAACGGCAAATAAACATGTAGAAAGCTTACGGGTGCTGTTTTGGACGCGAGTTCGACTCTCGCCGTCTCCACAACGAGCCTTTCATGGCTCACTCGGATGTCTCTTTTTAAAGGTCATTCGTTCGCACACGAAGCGACTCCCAGATGGTGCTGGCAGGAATCAAACTCCCGTCAGTACTGAATCAAAGGGTCGCTTCGCTGGTTTTATAACCAACTGATTTTTTAATGTGCAATAAAAATGGTGTAGTTAAAGTACCTTTTAAGATGTCTAGTTTATTTTATCCTTTACAACTTTACCCTTCCAAATAACCTCATTTAATCCATCTCCAGGCCGAATCTCATGACAAATGGAGATTTACAATCAGATATGAGGCCTTGGGTATCATATCTATCTGTTGTCATAACCGCATTTTTGGAAATTGTCAAAACCTTTCAATCCTAAAGAATCATCCCCTTCTCTGTCTGTTAATCTCCCTTAGCTATGATCATGTTTTCAATAGTTTAGTGGTTAGTTCTGGTAATACATCGTCCATGCGGCTGAAGGCAAAACATTTGCTACCCAGATCTTTTAAAGAGGCACCAATATGATACAATTGGATGTTGTCTAAAATAATAAACCGGTCGTGGCTGCTGCGATTTTCTACCAAAGTTATTTCAGGGTATTGTTGGTTGTGCTTTTCTAAATCCTTATTTAAGGCCGGGTTTATGCGGGTATGTACCGTGCAGCTTATCTGCTTTTTACGTTTGCTTAATAGCATCAAGGTGGTTTCATCTACATAATTATCTATTACCACCATGCTTTTATTAGCTTTTTTGATTAAATCGCTGGCAAATACATGGGCATCAAAAAGTTGTCCTTCAAAGAAAATGCCTTGTTTGGCGGGTTGGTCTTTTTCCCATGCCTTTAGCAGTTGCTCTACTTTACCGTCGGTTTGCAATTGTTTCAGCTCCACGCCTTCCAGACGTTGTATAACACCATGCAATTGCCCTAGGGTTTTGCGCATAGCTACGAATGCACGAGCAATGGCCACACTCACTTGATCAGCTTTTTCACTTTTAATTACACCAGAAACGGCCCCCACTCCTTGTTCGGTAAACACCAATGGAAAAGAGCCACCCAAACTTTGTTTCGAAGGTATCGCATTTTGCGATACCATATATTCAATTTCTGTCTCGCTCAATGGAAAGACAAAATCTGGCGGAAACCGATTTGGGTTTCGTTTGATTTGCTCTCTTAGTCTTATTGGTTTAACTCCGTAAAATTGCGCAAGATCCTTGTCTAGTATAATTTGCACTTCCCTGATGGTGTGAATTTTATGCTGTATCGTTTCTGTTTTAATCAATTCCATGTTTCATTTTTTGTAGAAGGAATCACCATTGGAACCTTAAAGACTTAGTTATTAAGCAATCGTATGATGTGATGGCATTTTCTATGGGCACAATAGATGACTTAAAATCTTTTTTACCAACATTGCGGCCCCTTCCTACCATACAAATCCCATTTTTATCAAATACGCATTTACTTTACTTTCCAGCCCGGTAAGTTCCTAGTCAATAGCTTGCAATAAGATTTAGTAACGTTCCATCAATCTTTAATTCGCGCGATTAAACGCTGGCTAATACATTCTATTTCCCCCTAGAGGTCGGTTTGTATGGTACTCATCCATTTAGTATCCACCACCAAATGTTTTACATGATCTTGTGTAAGCTTATCGCATTGTAAGTTAAAGGATTTATTTGTCAAATTATATTTGAATAAGTCACAATATTTAATGTGAGTACCCAAGGTGATGCTGAAAAACAAAAACAAGTTACTTTCAATCAAATAGCAAAGGGTTTTGTTTCTAAAAATGTAACCTATAATGAAGCATGAGTTTAAAAAACTAGTTATAGTTCAGGCCAAATCCAAAGGGGAATAAAGTGTCTTCTTCAGGATAGCCTGGCGCATCTGGAGCTTGTTTTACAACAGCTGCACTTGTTTTTGCTAATGCATAAGGCAACTTTCCAGTTGGGTTAAATTTACCCATAATAATATCCATAACCGCCGCATCGCTTACACCAAAAGTAGCAAGTATTCCTGCGGCATTCAGTATTCCACTCGCTTCATCAAGTACATAAGGTTGTCGAAAGTCAATGGATAATATGGTTTTTTCAGCACCTATGGTTTCCATCACAGTCTTGATATCCTCCAAGGATGGTGAAATTTTCCATGATTTCGCTTTTGCCATTTCTGAAAAAGAGAGAAAGTCCAGTTCTGTGGAATCAGCACCTCCAAATCTTCGGTCGCTCCCTGCGTTATTGGTAACTTGAACACGGATAATGGCTATATCTGTTTCTTTCGATATGGCAGGCAATGTTTCTTTTTTCGCTTTATTGTAATCGCCTGAAGTAACCTTATAATTTGACCATTCGCGCTCCTTAAACAGATCTGTGTTCATGCCCATAGTGAATATTTTCAAAGTATCTTGACCTTTTGGTTGCGCCAGAGGGAGCTTCGTTTTGTTTTGAAGAAGCACAATTGATTTACGTTGGGCCAAATCAGCCTTTTTCTGGAAAGAAGGATTGCCTACTAAATACGTGGCGCGATTTGGGTCAACATAAGGATTTTCGAATAAGCCTAATTCAAATTGTTCTTTTAACAACCTCGTCACGGATAGATTAACCCGACTTTCAGGAAGTTTGCCAGCTTTTACGAGATTCAAAATCTGCTGATTGTTGCTAAATCCTGAAAGTATATCAGTACCTGCTTCTATGGCAATCAGGATCTGTTCATCCAAACTCTTATCTTCTAATCCCCAGGCCCTTTCCCCAATAATGCCAGTATCGGAATTTATATAACCTCTGAATTTTAATAAAGTACGTAATAAATCTGTTAAGATTCCCTTTGAAAATGCCATCCCAACATTATTTGGCATATATGGCTGACCTACCGGAATACCATAGTAAGCCATAATAGACGAAGCGCCAGCATCAATGGCTGCTTTAAAGGGTGCCAGGTGGTCATCGAATTTACCCGCCGGATAAACCTGATTTTTTCCAAAGGTATAATGTGGATCGCCGCCGCCTTCCTGAGGCCCACCACCTGGGAAATGTTTAATGGTCAAGGCAATACTTTTTGAATGCAGCTTTTCTCCTTGAAGATTTTTTATGAGTACTTTAATAATATCGGTTGCCAGTTTACTGTCCTCAGTAAAGGTTTCATGTACACGGTACCATCTCGGTTCCGTGGACAAGTCAGCCATGTATCCGTACATTCCGCGCAAGCCAATGGCTCTCCACTCTTCTGCCATGATTTTAGCAAAGTCAGCAATCAAGTCCATGTCTCTGGTTGCAGCCAGTCCACTTTCCTTTGGCCAGGATGAAAACGAACCGGACTCCACATTAATCCCTGCCCGTGCATCAATCTCCATGTGGTTTCTGGAATTTGATTTAAACAGAGAAGGGATGCCCAAACGGGTGCGCTCGGAAAGTTCTTGAACAGCATTCATGAATTGTGCTGCTTCATACGGACTGATTTGTACTCCTGCGAAACCATTTCCCGCGCCAGTATTTACAGGGTTATTTTTTATGGTGTTTCTGAAAATGAACCGAGTCATTTTCTGATTTTCTATGTAGTCCACTGCACTTTCAGTCAATGTACCTTTTTCGCCTGCATTGAGGGTATTGATAAGTAGCATCCCAACTTTTTCTTGCAGGGTCATCTGACTAACCAAATTTGCCACTCGCTTGTCCAAAGGCTGACGCCAATCTTCATAGACATCCAGTTTCTGGTTTTTGTTGAGGTCCTTAAAAATGAATTGCTTTTCGTGAATAAGATCTACCGCTCGCTGTTCAATTGCAGGTTGCGTAGGATTATTCTTTTGAGAAAAGGCAGTTCCAGCAAAAAAGAGAATTAGGATAAGTCCGTTGAGCGTATTTTTCATCATTAAAATTAGGGTTAATTGGCTAAAAGAGAACAGGAATAAGGAAATCCCAAACGCCAAAATAGTATTACTACAAATTTAAAATATAATTCACCTTAATAGGTAAAATAAGCAATAACTTTTTGTAAAATTTCAAAAAAGTGAAATATAGTTTTTCTGGAGATAGGTCGTAACTCTTCCAATAATTTAGGAAGTACCTTTATTTTTTGGCTATTATTTCAGCCATTCATTAAAATTATTAACGTTTATTAACTCAAAAGAAGCACCTGGATAGGCACTTTTCCATTGGGTTGGTATTTTGAATTTGTCTTCTTTCCATTTGAATTCATAACCAAATAAGGAACCATCTCTTTCTTCTACCCAATCAATTTCTTGTTGCTCATACGTTCTCCAAAAATAATTGTTAGATGATATTCTTTTATAAGATTGATATTTCAACCTTTCACTAATCATGTAGTTTTCCCAAAGTGCACCGATATCGTTTCGAGCATGAACAGGATTAAAATTTGCAATCACTGCGTTTCTAATACCATTATCTAAGAAATACCATCTTGAATTTTTAGTTATTTCTTTTCTTAAATTTCTACTAAATCCTTCAACTTTGTGAAGTATGAAAACTTTATTTAATAAGTCAAGGTATTTTTGATTTTCAGTTAATTCATTTTCCAATGTATCTACACAATCCAAAAGGGGTTACTTTTCTTTATCTGAAAGATGTAAAGATTCATTTTTTAAATGCAGTTTTATTATTTTAAATATAATTAAAGATGTCAACCCAAATTGGGGACATCAACATTTAAAACTTCGTTGCACCAATTCCATCATCAAAGAGGAAAGCCATGTTGTTCTATAGGTGGACCTTTAAATTTATGCAATAATTTCAATTTGATTTCCTTCTGGGTCTAAAACAACACTTTCATAGTACCCATCTCCCGATGTTCTTGGCTCACCGGCTATGGTGTAATTATCGGAACGCAATCTTTCTGTTAATTGATTTACAGCTTCTTTACTTCCAACAGAAAAGGCAATGTGTGCTAATCCCAAGATATTTCCTCTGTTTTTATAATCCGTGGTAATGTCCATTCTATTCATTAGTTCAATTCTTGAAAGTCCGTTACCAAAGGTTAAAAAGTAAGATGTGAAACCCTTTTTATCATTTATATATTTTTCACCACTTACTAAATCAAAATAGTGGGTATAAAATGTACGCATTGCCTCTAAATCAGAAACCCAAATGGCTAAATGTTCTATTTTCATTTTTTAAAATTAGGTAAATTTAATATTCTTGCAATATATGGCTTATTTAATAAATTGTTTACTAATTTTATGATTAATAAGTATCAACACACATATTACTAACTTGCCACGGAAGGATATTTTTCTTAAGTCATGCATATTTTTTGACCTAAAATTTTACGAAGAAGCATTGTTATAACCTAATGTCATGAAAAAAATGGATATAATTCCTTATTATTTCGAGGATGATGGCGTTATTCCAAATAACCCACTCCCTCTTCTCATTTATAAAAAAGCCCTTCAATATTCAACCAGTAAAAGTTTTGGATTATCATTTAAAAAAAATGGATGGACAAATAATTGGGAGGATATTATTTTACCTTACGACCATTTTCATAGCAATACCCATGAAGTATTAGGATTGATGAAGGGAAAAGCTCGTTTAATGATTGGAGGAAAAAATGGTGAAATTGTTTTAGTTGAAACGGGTGACATAATAATCTTGCCTGCAGGTTGTGGACATTATTCAGTGGATAATTCACTTGATTATCAATTTATTGGCGGTTATCCAAATGGAGCAAATTGGAATTTAAAGGTTAGTTTGAATAATGAAAACAGTACTTCAATCTTTGAAGAAATATTAAATATTCCTATTCCTGATAAAGACCCTATTTTTGGAAATGATGGACCTCTTTTTGATTTCTGGAAATAATATATTCCAGCTCTTCAAGGATTTAACAAAAAGATACAAACAGGCTTTTAATGATAAAAATATTTTATTTGGCTCAAATTTCATGATGGAATGGTGCCCTTTTATGGGCAAATTATTTTTGCGATCGTGTTTTTTGATTCCCTGCTGACACCATATAAAGCTGCCGTTTTTCTCCAATGATGAATGGACTCATTTACCTCGTCAAGGATTTCTTCCTCGCTAAACAGGAGCTGAACGTTTATATTATTTATTGGTTTCATTACCTGCTTTTTTTATCGCTGAATAATCGCTCTATCTCCTTCAGATTTTCAATAGGTTTTAGGATCAAATCAAAATCGTCAAGTCTTCCCAACACATCGATTAATAGGAAAAGGGACTCTAGGGAAATCTGGCCTGTGGTCTCAAATCGTTTTAAGCTACCAAGAGAAACCCCTGAACGTCTGGCTAATTCACTCTGAGTATAACCTGCCTGTTTTCTCAACATTTTATGACGATGCGCCAATTCAAACATCCAGTCAGATGGCTTTTTATTTATACTATAGGACATAAAATAGCTAATATTTTAGCTAAAATACGCATTTTTATTGTAAATAGCTAATATATTAACTTTTTTAAACAAGGTAATCTCAAGGCATTAAACGAGTTAAGGCACAATTTTAATTAGGTATTAGAGAATTGTTTGGCGTATTGAGTAGGGGTTTTGCCTGTTATTTTTTTAAAAGCGTTATTGAAATTAACAAAATTATTGAAGCCGGCTTCGTAACCTACCTGTGTCACCTGAAGTTGATTTTCACGTATCTTTTTACAGGCATACTCCACGCGTATTTCATTGAGAAAATGAGATAAATTCTTTTTTGTCTTGTTTTTAAAATATCTGCAAAATGAATTAGCACTTAAGTGAGCGACGCCGGCAATTTCGTCAATGGTTATTTTTCTTTTAAAATGCCTGGCTGCAAATTTGTAAATGGCATTAATTCTTTCTGTTTCTTTATCTTTATGATCACCTTCAATTAACCTTGTTCCAAGTAACTCCCATTCATTGCTGTATGCAATTAAATCTAATAATGCATAAAGAGCTAACATCATATTTCCTTTATCGGATACAATCATTTTTTTCATTATTTCCGTTATCTTGGATTTTAAACTACCTAAGATTCTCAGCCCTTTTTTTGATTTTTCAAGAAGTTGATCTATATGTCTGTTTTCCAGAAGAGCGAGAAAATCCTTTCCGAAAATGGACGGATTAAAATGAATAACCAGGGCAGAAACGTATAGGTTAGGGTCACCACCGAAATATTTATTATCGCTGCGAAGGTAATGTGGGCAATCGGAACCAATTAATAATAAATCTCCACCTTCAAAACGCTGAATACTGTCACCAACAAATTGAGTACCTGTTCCTTCCTGTATAAACAAAAGTTCAACTTCAGGGTGATAATGGTAATGGTTATAGAAATAAGGTAAATAGTCGTGGCGAATACTAAATGATTTTAAGGTTGGATTGGCTACTTTAAGTAGGTGAGCCTTTAAAAATGGCATGATATTAGGTTTTTAAGAGCTTACTATGCTAAAATACTTTATTTATTAGCAAATCTAGTTTAATTTATCCAAACGTAAACTTGCTAATTTTAACTTGTTAAGAATTAAATTTTAAACTCATTACCTATGCATGCACAACCTAATTATCAATCGGTGAAACTGATGTTATTGTCTGTATTTTTGACAATTATTAGTTTTTCCGCGGTACAATCGCAAACAAAAACAATTACAGGAAAAGTAAATTCGGCAGAAGACGGTGAGGTACTTTCTTTTGTGAATGTTACTGTTCAGGGTACAACAAAAGGTGTTGTTACAGATGATGCTGGAAAATACGCCATTGAGGTTGACGGAGCCACTTCAGTACTTGAGTTTTCATTTGTTGGTTATGAAACACAACTGGTGACAGTGGGAAATCAGGTGGTCATAAATGTTTCATTAGCTGCCAGCAGTCAACGATTGAATGAAGTGGTAGTTACGGCTCTTGGTATTACCAGGGAAGAAAAATCACTGGGATATTCTGTAGGTAAAGTTAAGGGGGATGCACTTAGAACGGTATCTCAGGAAAATGTAATTAATGCCCTCGCTGGTAGAGTTGCGGGTGTAACAGTGAACCAAACGAGTATTGTTGGTTCTTCTACGAGTATAATAATTAGGGGTGCTACTTCGTTGACCAGTGATAATCAACCCCTTTTCATAATCAATGGTGTTCCTGTCCAAAATTCTCTTAGCAATATGAGGGTTATGGGAAACAGAAATGAGGTCGATTATGGTAATCCCATTTCCGATTTGAATCCAGATGATATCGAAAGTGTATCGGTATTGAAAGGCCCAAGTGCTGCTGCTTTATATGGTTCCAGAGCAGGGAATGGGGTAATCATTATAACAACCAAAAAAGGAAAAAGAGGGGAGGCACTGTCTGTCAATTTTTCTTCGAGCAATGTATTCGAGACACCATATCGTTACCTCGATTTTCATTATAAATATGCTAATGGAAACAGAGTAGGCCTTCTTGATGAAAGATCTGCCTATTGGGCAGGAACAGAATTAGACAAAGGTATTAAAGCCGTTCAATGGAATTCTCCTTTAGATGCTAATGGCGCAAGAGTACCTACCGAGATGAAATCTTACCCTGATAATATGAAGAATTTCTTGCAAACCGGTATCACTGCTACTAATTCATTAGCAGTCTCGGGTGCTTCAGACAAAACAACTTACCGTTTGTCTTACACGAATATGTCTCACAGGAGTATGATTCCAAATGCGGATCTTTTTAGGCATAATCTATCCTTATCAACTACTTATGATTTGACCAAAAAATTAAAATTAAGTACTGATATTAATCTTTCAAGGTCTAACTCAAATAGCAGGCCCTCTACAGGCAACCGTGGAGCAAATCCTCTGGAAGCAGTTTATAACTGGTCTCATGTTAACATCCTTGATCTTAAACCTACCTGGGTGCCTGGACAAGAGGGAATTCAGCAGCTTGCTCCAAGTAATAATATGGATAATCCTTATTTTATTGCTAATCACATGCTCAATGGATTTTTGAGAGACAGAGCTTTTGGAAATATTAAAGCAGAATACAACTTTAGTCCAAATTTTAGCTCTCAACTTAGGGCAAGTTTTGACACCTATACGGAAGAAAGAGAGACTAAAATTCCATATTCGTACACTCAGGAAAGAAATGGGGCTTATCATTTGCAAAATTTGGCAAATCAAGAGTCAAATATTGAATTTCTAACTACCTACAAGAAAAAATTTGCCAACTTTAGCTTAACAGCAACAGCAGGTGGTAACGTAATGCAACAAAATTTTTCCGATAATTACATGGGAAGTGCTGGTGGCGTTGGTCTTATCGTTCCTAACCTTTATAGAATAAGCAATATTTCAGCGGTTGGTATTCGATACTCAAATGGTTCTTCCAGAAAAATGATTTATAGTTTATTTTCTACTGCTTCTCTTGGATTTAAAGATCAATTTTATGTTGATTTGTCTGCAAGAAATGATTGGTCAAGTACCTTGCCTGCAGCAAACAGATCCTATTTTTATCCGTCAGCATCTATTAGCTGGTTAGCAAATTCTACCTTCAACTTGCCAGATTTTATTTCGTTATTTAAAATTCGTGCGGGCTTAGCTCAAGTTGGAAATGATACAAATCCTTATGCACTTGAACCTACCCTGGGAACTGAATCATGGGGTACGCTGGTTTATAATACCTACCCGGGAACACTCCTAAACCTAAATTTGAAACCTGAAATAAACACCTCCCAAGAAGTTGGCGTTGATTTTAACTTGTTTAATAATAGATTGAGATTTGAAGGTACCTATTTTTATCAGGAAAATACCAATCAAATCCTGAATATTCAATCTCCTTCTTCTACTGGCTTTAATGCTAAACAGATTAATGCTGGTGTTATTTCAAGCCGTGGATGGGAATTAATGGTTGGTGGTACGCCAATACAAGGAAATAATGGATTAACGTGGGATATCAATGTGAATGTTACCAGAATGAGAACCCGTCTTGAAAGTCTAACCCCTGGTATGAATTTTATAACGCTTTGGGATGACAATAATGGTGGTGCACAAACTTATGTAGGAGAAGATATAGGTAACCTTTATAGCCGTGGATATTCTAAAGTTACTGATCCTAAATCTCCTTATTATAATTGGCCAATTCTAACTCCTCAAGGTGCATGGATTCCTGATAATTCCAGAGAAGGTAGGGTTAAAGTGGGGAATTTTAATCCAGATGCTATGATTGGTGTTCAATCCACTTTGCGTTATAAGAGATGGAACCTTCAAACAAGCTTCGACTGGAGAATTGGAGGCCAATATCAATCCTTTACATACAGATATGGTGGTTCTGACTGGAAATCTCAGTTGCAAATTGAAAAATTGATTCCAGGTGGACTTTATACACCTGATCAATTAATTGCTATGTTGAAATCAGATCCAGAAAAATATATTATCCCTCAAAATGGTAACTTCCCTCGTGTAGGTGGCTATACGCAAGCTACCGGTGGTTTACCAAATCCTTTAGGTACAGGAACCATTTATGATGGTGTATTTATTCCCGGTGTAATCCAGACAGCACCTGGAGTATATACAGAACATTTAGGTGGACCTGGAACTAATATTAGACCTGCTTCAAATCAATTCGCCTGGAGTTATAATCAACAAGTAACTTTTGACGCCGATTTCTTGAAAATGCGTGAATTAGCTATCGGTTATGACCTTCCTAAAATGAAAGGAATCAAAGCAGCAACGTTGTCTTTATTCACCAGAAATTTAATTCTTTGGACGAAAGGGAAAAACGGTATTGATCCAGAAAGGGCTTTCCAGCTTACAGGAAGTAAACAAGGTGATACTCAAAATATCTTTAGACAAGGTATAGAATTACAGAATGTTGAACCTTGGACCTTATCTTTTGGAGCAAAACTTAACGTAACGTTCTAATTTATTTTCTAGAATAATCTTTAAAATTATCGGTTATGAATATATTTAAATCTTTAACAAAAGTTTCACTCATAGCAGTTGTCTTCTTGATTGCTTCCTGTGAAAGTCTCGATGAGATTAATGTTAATCCCAATGGTGTGCCTACTTCTGAGGCAAATGCCAACCTTTTAATGCCTGGTATCCAAAGAGGTATCGCAACAAGTTTGTTAAATCTCGGCTACCAGGAAATTGGTGGTACGGTGCAACATACACAAAAAGATGGTTGGTGGACAGGTCACAATCAATACGAATGGGGCCTTGTTGACTGGAATGGATGGTATGGACTGCTAAGAACAAATAGGTTTTTAGGTGAACGTGCTGCAAAGGAAAATCTGGAGTTCCACAATGGTGTTCACCTGGCTATGCGCGCCTTGATTTTTGGTACCATTACCGATCTTTGGGGTGATGCTCCTTATACAAATGCCTTGAAAGGTGATCAGATTGGAGCAGATTTCGAATATCCTGCCTATGATAGTCAGGAAGTTATCTACAAAGGAGTAATTGCAGATCTTCAGGCAGCGGCTAAAATTTTTGCCACAGGAAAAAATGTGGGAGCAATTCCACAATATGACTTGTTTTTTGCTGGAAATGCAACGAAATGGCACCAATTTACAAATTCTTTGTTGTTGAGATATGCTATGAGAATTTCTTCGAAATTACCCGATCTGGCAAAATCAACCATTGAATCTGTTTATGCTTCAGGTGTTTATTTAAAATCAGCAGCCGATGATGTGGCTATCAATTATATTGGTGCCGCCTCTTCTGATTCCTGGCCCACAGCAGCCGATTTTGATGCGGGTTCTAACTTTAGAAGACTAAAACCTGCCACTACCTTAATTAATAAATTAACTGCTGATAATGATCCTCGTCTTTCTATTTGGTTTAGACCAGTTCATTGCAGATGGGTGGAAGATCCAACCTTAAATACAGCGACTGATCCGTTTATTAGAAAAAATGGGGTGATAGTGAATGGCGTAAAATCTTACTCTGATGTAAGATATTTAACAGAAATTGCCGCTGGAGGTAAATTTACCAGACATTATAATCCAACGTTATTGGGTAAAAAATTAGATACAGGAAATTATGTGGGTGTTCCACCAGCAGAACTTGAACCAAGTGAATATAACCTAAATCCTACGCCTGGTCAACAAGTGGAAAACCAGCACGTTTCTCAATTAGCAGACGTTTATAGAAATAAATCAGGTGGTATCTTGCGCGCAAGGGTTATTTCTGCATCTGAAGTTCATTTTATTCTGGCAGAAGCTGCTTTAAAAGGATGGTCCACAGGTGCTGCAAAATCAAATTATGATCAGGCCATAAAATTGTCGCTGGATACTTGGGGCGTGGGATCTGGTTATAACGCATTTATCGCCAATCCAGCCGTAGCTTATAATGGTACCCTAAAGCAGATTATTGAACAAAAATGGGTGGCATCATGGACAACAGCCACTGAAGCCTGGTTCGATTATAGAAGAACTGGATTTCCTGAATTAAAAGTGGGACCTGGATCTCCTGAACCTGTCGTAGCCATTAGATTTACTTACGGCAATAATGAAATTAATTTCAATGCTGCCCAAAGTAAATTAGCCATCGATAAACTACAGGTTACTTACGGAAAAACCAGGGGTAATAATAATCAATGGGCTAAATCATGGTTAATTCAAGGTACTGGTAAACCTTGGTAATAATACATTTGGAACTGGATTATTTAAATAAAGTAGTCCGGTTCCTTTTTCATTTTATACCTTTAAAAAAACTTAACAAAAAAGAATGAAAATAAATCTCCTTGGCGCCTTTCTTGGCGCCTTTTTTTTAACCAATTTTGTCATTGCACAGACAAAAAAACCCCAGCCTGTCTATCAGGATAAACCTTATTTGCAAGATTATAGCATAAAATACTACAATCAAAGTGCCGAGGTTCAACTTGAATCAGCTTGTGCTGACAGAAATGGTAATATGAGTGTTTTTTCCTCCGATGGTTTGCTAATTCCTCACAATGGTCAGTTTTTATTTCCAGGTGGCTTTCAGGCAGATAAAAAATATCGCACCATTGGAAATAAAAAAATACAGGGTTCTTTTTCTCACAAAGATCAATTTGTGCTCATCGACGATAAAGCCGTTTTTAGTAATGCCTGGGCCGGATCTATCTATTGTCAGCATGAACTTCCTAATGCAAAAAAGGGTGTTGGCGGCAAAAATTTTGATTTTTTGATTGCCAGTGAAAATTATTTTCATTATGTGAGTGAATCAAAAACATGGTTTAAATCAAAATTAGATGAAAAAATACTGGATCTACGTTATCAGGTGAGTACCGATTTATTCTGGATGCTTAGTGCGAAGGGCCTTTATAAATTTAATCCCAAGACGAATACTAATCTCCTGGTTTATGAGGGAATGGAACTTACCTCTTTTGATATCCAAGGCAATAATGCCGTCATTGGAAGCCCTAAAGGTTACTTTTTAGTGGATTTAACTACAGGAAAAGCCTCTGGTTTAAATCAAAAACTACCCGTTACTGATATAACTGCTGTTCGGGTAATTGGCGACAGGATATGGTTTGGTTCAAGTAATGGTGCTTTTGCTTCCAGAAAAGATGGAAAATATGATTATTTTCAGGGTGAACGCTGGCTTCCAGGAAATGGCGTGAAAAGTATTAATCCTGGACCTAATAATAGCGTGCTCATTGTAACTAATGCAGGTTTAGGTCAAATTTGTTTTAAGTCCATGACCTTACATGAAAAGGCACAGTTTTTCCAGCAACAAGTACGTCAGCGTCATATTAGAAATGGTTTTAATGCCTCTCTTGTAGGTATGGAAAAGGGAAATTTGAGCAGTGGATTTTTGGCCGATTCTGATAATGACGGACTATGGACATCCATGTATTTTGGTGCAGAAATTTTCCGTTATGCTGTGACTAAAGAGGCCGACGCTCTGGCAAATATAAGAGAATGCCTCGATGCTATGGAGCGTTTATATACGATTAATCCTATTCCCGGATTTCCATCCCGGTCTTTTGAACGACGCGGGTTTATTGAAAAATTAAGTGATCCAGAACGTTGGCAGCATTCCCCAGATCCTGAATGGGACTGGAAAGCGACTACTTCATCAGACGAGGTGATTGGTCATATTTTTGCTTTTGGTGCCTTGGCAGAATTGGTACAGGTTCCGGATGTAAAATCGCGCGCTATTCAACTTATCGATACTTTAATGATGCATATCATTAAAAATGACTGGTATTTAATCGATTATGACGGAAAACCTACCCTTTGGGGTAAATGGAACCCTTCCTACGTGAATGGTTTTCCTACCAATGTGGGTGACCGTAAATTAAATTCAAGTAATATTGTTGCTATGCTTCAAACAGCCTATCGCTTTACTAATAAACCCATTTATAAGGAGAAGGCTTTTGAACTCATGAATAAACATAAATATTATGAAAATTTAATGAGACCTATGGCTTTTATAAGCATGGCACCTGAAAATGCCGATGATTATTCAAAATATCTTTCCGAATCGTGGAATCACTCCGATGACGAAATGTATTATATGGGCTATTGGGGGCTATATCGATATGCTTTCAATGATACACTAAAAACAAGTTTTAAGAAATCTATTATTGACCATTTTCAAGCTGAACGTCCTGAAAAAGAAGGTCTTTGGAATATTTTTACTGCCATAACCGGAACGCCTGATTTCGATCTGAACGAGGGTGTCTGGTATTTAAAAGAACATCCCTTAGATCTTATCGATTGGTCTATAGCAAATAGTCACAGAGCTGATATTGAGAAATTAGCACCTAATTTTAGGAAACAAACAATCAAAGAGGTGCTTCCTCCCGATGAACGACCTGTTCAAAGGCATAATGCCAATATGTTTAACCTTGACAGAAATGGAGGTAATGGTGTTTCAGAACACAGCGCCGGCGATATCTGGCTTTTACCCTATTGGATGGGCCGATTCCTGGGCGTGATTAGTGCGCCAACAAAATAAAAAAAAAGAGGCTGTCTAAATGGATAGCCTCTTTTTTTCAATCAATGGATTTGAATGGCTATCCAGGCAGAAATGCCCAATATGCCCGCTATGATACCTAATAATTTTACCGAATGACTCACTTTTAATTCAGTAGGTTGAAAATCAGGGGTCAATTTTCCTATAAAGGCAACAACATTAAGGTAGTTTACCAGATAGAGATATTGCTCAATTCTGTAAACACTAATAAATGCTCCAGTAATGATTAAGCTGAGAACGGTGTATAAAAGCCAATGGGAGTAGAAGAATTTTTGTATTTCCAAGGGCTCTGTTATTCCTTTATTCCTGTATTTGTTTATCCAATATGCGGCAACGCCTACGATAAGAATCAAGGTAAACCAACGTATAGAGGTGTAGATAAATGATGAATCACCCTGTAAAAGAGGGCTATATGTTTCTTGAATTTTTTTCCATACGAAACTCTGCTGCCATATAATAAACGGAATAATCAAGGCTACCATGCTTAAATGGAATAGTTGTTTTGCGGGAAGTCTGGTTTCTTCCTCTTTTTCCCATTGGCTGGTTAGAACGCCGTAACATAGTCCCGCTCCGCCAAAAAATCCAACAGAATATTCCATGACATTCCAAAAATTGAAATGAATTTTTGAAACCCAGCCAACTACCTGGAGAAAATTCCCAAATCCAAAGCCAAATCCACCGCCTAAACCAGCATAAAGAGCAACTCTTAAAGCTGCATGATGATTATTTCTATAAAGATGCCAGTATAAAGCAGCGCAAACACCAAGGCAAACGGCCCATACTTCAGACCTTGGTGGATTCAAAAAGAGACCCAGTTGTTCGACGATAAAGAAGTAGAATATAATGCCTCCCGCGGTCATCTCAAGAAGTAGAAGGCTCCATTGTATAGGTTTATTCTTTGTATCGGATAGCACAGCACCCAATAATCCACCTCCCATAAATCCGTGTAAACCACCCACTAAAAACAAGGTAGAAAAACTATAATACGCAGTGTAAAAATCATCTGATTTGCCGTGACCTACAAGTATTCCGTAGCTAATCATGCCACCAAGACCCCAGCCAGCAGCGCCGGCAAAAGTGGCAATAAGTCCTTTTGCTATCCAGTCTTTCCTTTTTGCAAGAATTAATACTGATAGGGAACCAATAGCTCCCGCCCAGGCAGCTCCTTGTTCATGTCCAAATTGGCCTCGAATGGCCCAGGCAGTTCCCAGCGCCATGCCAGCCAGTAACATGCTCCATACCATTTTTTTATTGTTCATCTTTTTGTAGGTTTTAGTGCCTTTAAGATAAGTGATTCCGAGGGTATTTTTATCTTTTTTCTACTTTAAAAAACAAGCTTTTATTATCTGTTTATTTAGGTAAGTAGCTTTATATACAGTAACTTACAACCATTTAAACAAATTGATTTTCAGGTTGTTTGAACCATATTATCACCAGAAATGCCTACTATAATTTCTTTTAAGTCAGTTGTCGGGTTGTTTTGCCTTGCTTTTTTGCTCTCTTGCAAGAAAGACCAAGAGGTAGTTGTGCCAAAGGAAACGGACGTATTTAACGGAGAGGTAGTTAAGCCCTTTACCTGGCTGGCATTAGGTGATTCCTATACCATTGGTCAGGGGGTAAAAGAACAGGAAAGATTTCCTGCACAGGCAGTTAAATTATTAGATGAAAGAAATATTTTTGTAAGTGAGTTAAATTATGTGGCGGTAACTGGCTGGACAACAAATGATTTATTGGTTGGATTAGATTATTACAAACCAAAATCTCATACTATCGTAAGTTTGTTGATAGGGGTGAATAACCAATACATAGAATGGGACACCATTGGGTACAGGGAAAGATTGTCAGTACTTTTGAAACGATCTATTGTGTTGGCAAACAACAAACCCAATCATGTCTTTCTTTTATCCATTCCAGATTATAGCGTAACTCCTTATGCCCGTTTTCTCGATGCTAAGGAAATAGCCCTGCAGATTAATCAGTTTAACCAAATTATTTATGAGGTATCGGAAGAATATGGATGTCCATTTGTCGATATTACCCCATTTACCAGGGAGGCTATAAATAATCCGTCCTTAATTTGTGAAGATAATCTTCATCCCTCCGGCTATGATTATGCCAGATGGGCAGAAAAGCTGGTAACTGCTATTCGGGGTGTTTTATAAACAGCCCGAATAGCAGGTTTAAGCTGTTTTATTTTTCAAATTCAATGACGTATTCTGAAAAATATTTACCAAGATTAGAATATTTAAAGAAAAGGCGTGCTTTTTTACCAAGCTTCAAACTGGTATTTTTTGCAGCAATATCTTCTTTTGTATTCATAGGTTGAAGGGAAGGGTACCATAGGACGTGACCAGGTTTTTGAACCAGAACCTGGGGTTTAGTCCAGGTTTGAGAATGATCATTCTTTCCTAAATCCTTATTATAATTAAAGGAAATATAAAGTTTATCGCCTATCCATGATTGACCTTCAACATGGCCCATCAACATAACCCAACAGTTTAAGTACGTGTTCCAGCTCACGGAAGGACCCCAATGAAAGCCACCTGACTTAGAAGATGCCGGACCACCGCCTTTTTCTATTGGGATCTGTAAAGATTTAATAGGATGACCGATTCCGTCCCAGGAAGCATTAAATCCAGTCCCGTCCCAGCGCTTTGCTTTTCCCTGCGGTTTATCGAGATCTGAAATGAGCATTCTTGCCACACTAATACATTGTCCTGAATGTTCTTTTTTAGGTGTATAGGTGGCAGGATCATATTCTCCGGGATAGCCATATTCTCCGTAAAAAAGATATAAGTAATCACCTACCGCAACAGCGGAAGGATCGCCGATGCCCCCGGCAAAAGTTTTTGATATATTGTGTTTATTTAAAATCATCCGAGCTTGCTTATCCTCAAGAAACAGCCCTTTATTTTCCCAATGCCAACCTCCGTCGGTCGATTTCATAACACCAATTCTGGGAACTGCGGCAGGGGTAATTCTTTCGGTTAGACCCAGCGGCCAGTCTTTATCGAGGTAACCTTCTTTTGTTTCCGGATTAAAAGGCAGTGTTTCGGGATAATTTTCATTGTGATAAATGGCGTATAAAGTACGACCAGAGGAATCATTTTGGGCTTGATAAACCGTTTCAAACCAAATAGCACCATGTAAACCTTTTTGACCCACTGGGGCATTTAGCGGTAGGGAAGGCGCTATATATTTATCTGCCGGCGTACTAAAAACCTCGTCGGCATTAAAACCAGAGGCAAATTTTAAATCTCTGGCATACCCCCAAACAGGATCTTCTCCATATTTTCCGGGAAAAATCCTGAGCGTATCGCCAATCCAGGCTTCCGCCATATTACAGTCAACAAAATTATTGAAATGAAAAGTATCAGTAGTTATTAACTTAAATTGTCCCCTGCTAGTCAGGTCAGTTTTACCCTCATTTTCTTTGGACGAAGGTTGACATCCGGCAAGCATTATCAATAAAAACAGCAGACTTTGGGCAGATAAATAAGGGCTGATCTTGTAGGACATAATTTACTTGGTTTAAAGATAAAAATACTAAATTTTTAGATTTATTCCACCAGAAATCATGAACGGAATGCTTTGGTATCCATAAATATCAAAGAATTTTTTGTTGAATAAATTCTGAGCATCAAGGAAAAAAGAAACCTTATCGTTCATTTTATATGACCCATATCCATTGAAAATAGTGTATGGAGGTAACACAACATCTGCTTGTTCATATCCTCCTATGTCATATCGTGCGCTCAAAGATTTGCTGCTTAAGCTGGCAAATAGCTTAGCGGATATTTCATAATTTAACGTTAAGTTCAAATTATGTGCCGGTCTGCGCAATAAATACGGATAAGTTATGGATTCTTTGTTTGTCTCTCTGTTTTGGGTTAATTCCTGACCACTTAAATAGGTGTAATTCATATTTAAATGAAGGGCTTTAGTAATATCAAGGTTTGATTCAAATTCAAAACCATTTACCCTTTGTTCAACAAAATTGAAATACTTAAAGTCCACGAAATTATAGTCTATTCCTGAAGTTATCTTTCTTGAAAAAATGACGCCTCTAAAAAATGATCTGGTAGATTTATATTGAACGCCCATTTCGACATTTAAAGCTTCCTCCGGTTTTAAGTTTAGATTTCCAGCGTAAAAATCATATAATTGGTAAATACTGGGTACTTTGTAAGCAGAGGAAATACTTCCCATAATCATCCAATAACCATTAAATCGATATGAGGGATTGAGCGTAAAGGTAGAATTTACGCCATAAATGGAGTGTTTATTAAACCTGCTGCCCAATTCAAGTTGAAACGGATTTTTATCAGATGAATAAAGGATAGAACCGTAAACGGAATATTGGGAAATACGTGAATCCTTAAATTCATTTTGGAATGGTCCGAAAGAGCTGACAGACAGGTATAAACTGTTCATTGAAGTAGTACGCAGTTCACTACCCATTATGGCAGTAAGGTTTTTTGAAATCTTGACGGTACCAAACAACTCCGAATAATCTGAAGATCCATTCAAAGAATGAGTAGAAAACAGGGGACTCCCTGCACTAAAATCATTATCGTAATATCTGTTATTATTTACCTTTTGATAATTTCCGGTAATAGAAACTTTACTTTTTTTATAGGTAAAACCAGCCCCTGCAAAGAAGGCCTGGTCTTCAGAGAAAAAATTTCTGGCGTCAGAAAATGGACCATTATCTACATCGGTCTTGTAATATCTGTGTTGGATAAAGGAATTGAAGGTTAATGTTTTATTGGGTTGATATGCCAGGGATGCGCTAAAATTATTTCCAAATAGGGCATCCGTATCAAAATTTGAGGTACCCGTGCTGTCAAATGCAGAGGAGAATCCTTTACTGTTTTGATGGTTAAAACGCGCCGAATATTTAAATTTTCCTAGATTACCTGACGCATTTACATTGCTTTTGAAAACGCCATAATTACCCGCCGTCATATTAGCATTCAGATGAATGAGTTTATTTAAATCATTTTTTGTTGTGATTAGATTAATTACACCCCCGAGCGCATCACTCCCATATAGCGTACTTTGAGCCCCCTTACAAATTTCAATCCGCTCTATTTCATTTATAGAGAGCAGATTAAGATTAAATTCATTGTTAATCATAGAGGGGTCATTCATAGGAATTCCGTCTATTAAAATCAACGTTCTTCCGCTGGATGCACCACGGAGAAAAACGGTTTGCGCACTGCCAGTATTATTAAGTGCACCGTTAACAATGAGACCTGCCTGCTCATTTAAAATTTGCGCTACGGTTTTACCGGCACTTTTTTCCAGCTGTTCTTTTGAAATAATAGTTATTATTTTCCCCGTCGTACTTTGTTTTTGTTCCGTTTTATTAGCCGTAACGATAACGGGGTCAAAAAGGACAGAGGTGACCGTGTCGAGTTGTGCACATACAACCAAAGGAATAGATAAGGCGGTTAAAAAACCAAACATTTTTTTACTCATTGTAATGAAATTTAAGATGACACAATGAGCTCCCGGATAATACAACAAATGTAATATACCTCCCTTCAGAGGTAAACAACACCAGCAGCCTTTCTCCCGAAAGCTTGAACGCTTTTTCAAAAGGCAGGTCTTCTGGCTCATTTTAAAATAGACACCTTCCCATTTAAAAACAGTGGTGTATCGTCTATTCCTTATATACTTATTGAAGTATATTAAAATTTACAGCTACGGGGATAGCTCCTGATTTAAACAGGATTCCCTTTTAATTCCGAACGAACGGAAACCAATTGAGCCGCAAAATTATTTTTATTTTCTGTCAATTTGGTTCTTTTGACTTGAAAAATATTTAATTCTTATTCCTTGTAGTTATTTTCAACCATTCATTTTTAAGATTGTTATCATAACAAATTGTATTTTTTAAGCTTAAAACTTTATATTAAACCAATGGGAAACAATGAACATCAGAATCCGTCGGGTTCAAATGGTGAAGCAAAATGCCCTTTTACAGGTAGTATTGCACCTAAGAAAGCGGCAGGAGGCGGAACAGGAAATCGTGATTGGTGGCCAAATCAGTTAAAACTGAATATTTTACGCCAGCATTCCACTTTGTCTAATCCAATGGGTGAGGACTTTAATTATGCGGAAGAATTTAAATCACTTGATTTAGCCGCAGTTAAAAAAGACCTGTATGATTTAATGACTACCTCACAGGATTGGTGGCCTGCCGATTATGGTCATTACGGTCCATTTTTTGTACGTATGGCCTGGCATAGTGCCGGAACTTATAGAATAACAGACGGTCGCGGTGGTGGAGGTACGGGAACGCAGCGTTTTGCTCCTCTAAACAGCTGGCCTGACAATGCTAACTTAGATAAAGCCAGATTATTACTTTGGCCTGTCAAACAAAAATATGGTAATAAACTATCCTGGGCAGACTTGATGATTCTTGCTGGTAATTGTGCCATGGAATCAATGGGTTTTAAAACTTTTGGTTTTGCCGGTGGAAGAGCGGATGTCTGGGAACCTGAAGAAGATGTTTATTGGGGTGCTGAAAAGGAATGGTTAGCTGATAATCGTTACTCTGGCGACCGTGAGTTGGAAAATCCTCTGGCTGCCGTGCAAATGGGATTAATTTATGTTAACCCAGAGGGCCCCAATGGTAATCCTGATCCTGTAGCTTCCGCGCGCGACATTCGTGAAACTTTTGGCCGTATGGCGATGAATGACGAAGAAACGGTAGCATTGATAGCAGGTGGTCATACATTTGGTAAAACACATGGCGCCGCTGATCCTTCTAAATATGTTGGTCCTGAACCAGCAGCTGCAGGCATTGAGGAGCAGGTATTAGGCTGGAAAAATTCATTTGGTACTGGTCACGGTGTTCATACCATCACCAGTGGTTTAGAAGGTGCATGGACAACTACACCTACACAATGGAGCAATAATTATTTTGAAAACCTTTTCGGTTTCGATTGGGAGTTGACAAAAAGTCCGGCAGGTGCCCATCAGTGGAAACCAAAAGGTGGCGCAGGTGCAGGTACCGTTCCTGACGCTCATGATCCAGCCCTAAGACATGCTCCAACCATGCTTACAACGGATATTGCACTGAAAGCTGATCCTGCTTATGAAAAAGTATCCAGGAAATTTTATGAAAATCCTGATCTTTTCGCTGACGCTTTCGCCAGAGCCTGGTTCAAATTGACCCACCGTGATATGGGCCCTCGTGCCAGATATCTTGGGTCAGAAGTTCCAGCAGAAGTGCTAATCTGGCAAGATCCAATTCCTGCCGTTACACATAAATTAGTGGATCAAATTGATGTGGAAACTTTAAAAGAAAAAGTGTTGAACGCAGGTTTAACCGTTTCTGAATTAGTTTCTACCGCATGGGCTTCTGCTTCTACTTTTAGAGGTTCCGATAAAAGAGGTGGGGCAAATGGTGCAAGAGTACGTTTATCTCCTCAGAAATACTGGAAGGTTAATAACCCGGCTCAGCTGACAAAAGTGCTTGATGCGCTTGAAAAAATTCAGGCTGATTTTAACCAGACTCAAAAAGATGGAAAAGGTATTTCCCTCGCCGATCTTATTGTGTTGGCGGGTGGTGCTGCCATAGAAAAAGCAGCTTCACTTTCTGGTGAAAACGTGGTTGTACCTTTCACTCCAGGTCGTGGTGATGCTACGCAGGAACATACTGATGTTGATTCATTTGCCGTTCTTGAGCCTATGGCTGATGGATTTAGAAACTATCAAAAAGCCATATCAAAAAATATGTCTGCAGAGGAACTGTTAATTGATAAAGCACAACTTCTTAAATTAACAGCACCTGAATTGACTGTTTTGATAGGTGGAATGAGAACGTTGAATACCAATTTCGATCACTCACATCACGGAGTATTTACGAAAAACCCAGGTGTGCTGTCAAATGACTTTTTTATTAATTTACTCGATCTGAATACCACCTGGAAAGCTACTTCTGATGACCAGAACGTTTTCGAAGGTCGTGATAGAAAATCAGGTGATTTGAAATGGACAGGTACCAGAGTAGATTTAATTTTCGGTTCAAATTCAGAACTTCGTGCTTATGCTGAAGTCTATGGCTTTGAAAGCGCAAAATCTAAGTTTGTTAAAGATTTTGTTAAAGTTTGGACAAAAGTGATGAACCTTGACCGCTTTGATTTGAACTAATCAAGTATTTTATAGTTTGTTAAAGAGGCTGTCAAACAAGATAGCCTCTTTTTGTGTGCCGTGCATGGCAATCAACTAGGTGGTGCAAGTCCACTGTGGGGGTATGTAATCGCCAACCACTAGCTTAAGGCAAGGGTGTCCATCGTGAGGTGGAATCTGAAGGAAGC
>JAIYCH010000026.1 GCA_027488135.1 Saprospiraceae bacterium
AGGTTGACATTCCAATCCTTATTTATAATGTCCCAAAATTCGCTCATGTTAATGTAAGTAATGGCCTTTTATCTTCCCTTAAGGCTCATCCAAATATCATTGGAATGAAAGATAGTGCGGGAAATATTAGTCAATTAATCCAATATCAATCTATTATTTCATCTGATTTTAGTTTGTTGGTAGGCACTGCTGCTTTATGGTACCCTGCATTAAACCTTGGAATAAATGGTGGCGTTATGGCCCTCGCCAATATTCTTCCCGCTGAATGTGTCAAAATTCAATCTTTAGTAAATGAAGGTAAATGGAATGAGGCGGAAAATATTTACAGAACTCTTTTCCCTATAAATCATGCCATTACCGTAACTTTTGGTGTGGCAGGCTTAAAATACGCTGCTGATTTATTAGGATATAAAGGTGGATTTGTCCGAAGCCCCCTACTTCCATTGGCTGATACACAAAAACAAACTATCAAAGATCTTCTCATTAAATCTAACTGCCTATGAGAAAATCTGTTGCAAAAAATATTGGTGAATATATCAGTGAATTTGAGCCAAACTATCAAACATTACTTATTCAAATGTGGGAAACGATATCGACAGCAGCACCCGAAGCTACTGAAGACATAAAATATGCTATGCCAACCTTTGTTTTAAATGGCAATTTGGTACATTTTGCAGCCTTTAAAAATCACATTGGCTTTTATCCCGGGCCTGCTGCAATTCTTTATTTTTCCACTGAACTGGCTTCTTATAAAACATCAAAAGGGGCTATTCAATTTCCAGTAGATCAACCACTTCCTCTTCCATTGGTGACTAAAATAGTCCAATTTCGCCTAGCCGAACAATTAGCTAAAAAGAAAAAATAGTCCCCAAAAAGACCACCTTATGAAAATTATCCTTCTACCATTTGTAATCATTTTTCTCGCATTCTATCAGCCAGCTTCACTTTCAAAAGAATTTATTGAAGTGCCCCTGGGTGGAAATACCTTTCAAACAAATGGCGCAAATACCGACCAACTAGATAAAAATGGTATTCTGCGCTGGAATGCTACGGAAAGTGTGTGGAGTACCTATATCTATTCGGAAACCTCCAAAAAAGTAACTGTTTCCATAGAATATTCATCTCTCGAAACTAAAAATGTATTAGACATAAGCTTAAATGAAGGAAAATTTAAGACGATAGTTCTAAAAAAATCAGCTAATCCATTATCCAACACCGTTAAATTTACTTTTAACAAAGGGTATAATATCATCCACATAAAAGCCAATGCAAAAGCACAGGCACCCTTTCCCAAAATAAAAAATTTGAAAATTTATTATCAAGGAAAAGATGATTTTAAATTTGTCAGAGATAATATTGATCAACGATTTTATTGGGGAAGAAGGGGACCTTCCGTGCATTTGTCTTATGAAATGCCAGAAAATGTAAATGTGAAATGGTTTTATAATGAAATGACCATACCAAAAGATAAAGACCCTATAGGTTCGTACTTTATGTCTAATGGATTTAGGGAAGGATATTTTGGCATTCAGGTGAATAGTTTGAAAGAGAGAAGAATATTATTTTCCGTTTGGAGCCCCTTCCCTACTGATAATCCGAAGGAAATTCCAGAAAATCAGAAAATCAAATTATTGAAAAAAGGCGAGAATGTCTATACAGGCGAATTTGGAAACGAAGGCTCCGGAGGTCAAAGCTACCTTGTTTATCCGTGGCAATCTGGCGTTACTTACCAATTTTTAAGCTCTGTGGTACCTGACAATCAAGGGAATACTTCTTATACCGCTTATTTTAAAGATCCTGAGCGCGGTAAGTGGATACTTATTGCCAGTTTTTTACGACCCCAGACCAGTACATGGTACACCAGAGCACATTCTTTTCTTGAAAATTTTAATGATGAATTGGGTTATTTAAACAGAGAGGTTCAATATCAGAATCAATGGGTGGCAGACGAAAATGGCCAATGGTTTTCAATGAATAAGGTAAAATTCACCGGAGACGATATTGCAAGAAGGCAGTATAGATTAGATGCAGATGGTGGAATAAAAGGTACCTCATTCTTTCTTAGGAACGGAGGGTTTTTCAACACCACAACCCCTTTAAATAGTAGTTTTAGCTTGCCTCCTTCTACTCAAAAACCTACTATAGATTTTAAAAGTTTACCTTAAACAAAATAAAGTTGAAAGTTTAATCTTTAGACATTTATCTACCAAATTAATATATTACCTTTATTCGGTCAGTGTTAATTTACAACTTTTAATTATTTATTATGAAAAATTCCATTATTCCATTTTTCCTTTTCCTGGGTATTTCTTTTATTTCTTGTGATAACGATAGTGCCGTTCGCGAAAAAGCAGCACAAACATTGCCACAGCCTTCCCCTCAGACGAATACTAATCAAATGCCCGTAAGTGGTGCTTTGGCTGGTGTTCAGCACTACATTTGTCCAAATAATTGTCAGGGAAGCGGTGGCGCAGCCCAAGGAAATTGTCCTGTTTGTGGCACAGCCTATTTACATAACCAGGCATTTCATGCCAATGACGCTCAAAACCAGGCAACACCACCACCTACGCCTACACCTAATCCTGCGACACCCACCGCAGAACCTGCACAAAACGCCGCGGGAGTATGGCATTATACCTGTGCAAAAGGATGCGCCGGAGGAGCTGGAACAGCCACTGCTTGTTCAAGCTGTGGTGGAACGCTGGCACACAACGCAGCTTACCATAATTAGTAAATGGCCAAATAAATATTTATATAAAATATTGGGTATCGTAATTCATCCGGGTAAACCATTTATTTTACCCAGATGAATTACGGTTATCCAGAAGTAGAAAAGAAAGTATCCCTTGAAAAATAAATAACTGACAATTAGTTAAAATGTAAATTTATATCTCCATCAGAAAAGCAAAAAAAAAGTTTTTCGAAAAATACATTAAATACATCATAGTGGTTATTAGGAAAACTTCCTGTCAAACTTTAAAAAAGGTTAACTCAATTATCTCCGAAACGCTAATAATTTATTTACCCATCGACATAGGCTACGAAACTTCAACCCTATGAATGACCTGAAGAATTCCGATGTAAAAAATCGGTAAGCGTCTGTTCTAAATTTTCAACCGGTGCTTTTATAAAAGTCAATCCGGTTATCTTTTCAAACAATTGAATATACCTTTCTGACACCTCATTTACAAAAGAATCAGGCATCTCAGGGATAGTTTGACCCTCCTTACCCTGGAAGCCATTTGCCATGAGCCATTCTCTCACAAACTCTTTAGACAACTGGGTTTGCCTTATGCCTTGGATTTGCCTTTCCTCATACCCATCTGCCAAAAAATACCGGGAACTATCCGGTGTATGAATTTCGTCAATTAAATAAATTTTACCTTCATAAAGGCCAAATTCATATTTAGTATCTACTAATATTAATCCCTGTTTGGCCGCTAACACAGTACCCCTTTCAAATAAAGCATGGGTATAAACCTCCATTTGTTCGTAAACTTTTTCGGAAACCAATGAACTGGCTAATATTTCCTCTCTGGAAATATCAGCGTCGTGTCCCTCATCTGCTTTGGTGGTGGGCGTTATAATGGGAAAGGGTAATTTGTCCCCTTCACTTAACCCGTCTGGCAAGTTTACGCCACAAAGATTTCTTAAACCACTGGCATACACTCTCCAGGAATGACCGGCCAAATATCCCCTAATAACCATTTCTACTTTAACAGGTTCACAGGCAAGACCATAAGCAGCATTTGGAGCAGGAATCTCTAAGAGCCAATTAGGTACAATATCTTTGGCATTATTCAAAAAATAAGCTGCCATTTGATTTAAAACCTGGCCCTTATAAGGTATAGGTTCGGGTAAAATATAGTCAAAGGCAGAAATTCTATCTGAAGCTACCAATAGCATCCTATTTTCAAAGGTATAAACATCTCTGACTTTACCCCTATAAAAATGGGTCATATTAGGTAAGTCCATCCTACTTTTTTCTTTTTCTACGCTCATTTGATCTCCTGGATATTAATTTACCAATGTAATAGTGCCTTGCAAAGGAAATAATTTACCATCCCGACGTTTTACCACAGCCTGATAAATAAAAACGCCCGAGGTCATAAATTGGTCCCTGTGTTTTCCATCCCAACCCATCATTTCATCGCCTGGAGCAAGAGATTTACCATCAAATAGTAAGTTACCTGTTCTATTGTAAATTCTTAGGGAAGAAATTTCTGTGATTATTCCAGAGGCAAAAATGGTGAAAAAATCATTTACTCCGTCTCCATTTGGTGAAAAAACATTTGGAATAAATACTTCAATATCTTGAGTAACTCTCACATTAATTACGTCGGTTGCTTTACAGCCATTAGAAGAAATTACTTCAAGCCTGTAAACAGTGGTATTAACTGGCGCTACTTGAATAAAAGGAGATTTTACATTCAAATGATTTAATGAGGGAATCCAACGATAGTTTGCACCAGGAATGATCGGAATATTTGCCCCTAATATCAAGCTGTCACCAGCTACTATAACTGTATCATTTCCAAGAGCAACTGTCGGAAGTACAGGCTCAGGAACTAAAAAGGGAAACTCCTTTTTACATCCCAGCGAATCTATTAAAATGAGAATTTGTGGCCCGGCAGTTGTTAACTCGAGTCGTTGTAATGAACTGGAATTACTCAAATAACTAGAAAAAGGCGCCGTTCCTCCATAAATCTTATTGATTTTCAACTCCCCTTTAGGTCCGCCAATACAACCTGGAGGTATAACATCATATTGGATTGAATCAATCACAGGAGCAAAATAAATAACCCGAACCGACGCCTCCTCTGTACAACCTGAAGAAACCTCCTCAACTACTACATTATAATTTCCTTCCTTTCTGGCTAAAGTGGAAGAACCATTAGGAGAACCATATATTTCACCGTTGGACGTTGACCACAAATATCTATAAGCCTGATTGGAAGGGACTTTAACGGTAACTAAAGTTTGTGTTCTGGAACAATTTAGCGTTTGGGGTACCTCTACTTTCAATCCTATGGGTCTGTTGTCATAATAAACCAATACAGAATCGGTATAGGAGCATCCATTGTCCGGACGCGTTAATTCTAACTTATACAAGCCTACTTCCCTGGCTAAGAGTTGATTTCCATTTACTACAGGCTTCAAATCCAAAGGGGGAATCCATTTAAACAAAGCAGAACTTGGAAAAATGGCTGTGGGAGCCATCCAAAACTCTTTAACGCGACAAGAAAGAGCGACCGTATCAATTAGTTTAAATCCAGGTTTAACAAAATCGCCAATGACCTCAAGAGGTAAGAACGATTCACAGCCTGTTACAATATCTGTAACTTTAACCTCGTAAGTGCCCGTTTGAGTAACACTTACCGCTGCCATATCGGGCGCAGAACTTATTTTTCCCCCTATCTTTTCTTTCCATATAAATCTTAAAGGAAAATTATAAGCACTTACTGACGGGGTTGCATCCAATCGAATAGCATCCTTCTTACAACTCAGGGTAAGCCCATCCGCTAAATTCAAATTTACTTTGGGCTTATTAAAGCCGTCTCCCACATGAACAATATCCACAGCCTGACAAAAGTTCCCCGAATCTTCAACCAGCAACCAGAAAAGTCCGGTTTTATCTACAGAAGCATTGGCTGTCAATGCACCTGACTGTATTACACTATTTTCGGAGTACCACTTGTATGAAATTACCCCCGACGTCGAATTGGGTTTTGCTACCCCTTGAAGTTTTATGGCAGGATGCAGACAAGTAAGCAGCGTATCCTTGCCTGCATTAACAGAAGGTTGACTTAAATCTGCTTTTATAAAAATAGTATCTGTTCTGGTACAGCCATTATATTTTTCGGTAATTTGAACCCGGTAAGTATCTTCTCTGAATAAACGAGGCGAAATATTTGTCCTTTCTATCATCGATCTTCCACTATTGGCCATCCAGCTAAACGTATAATTCAGGGTATCCCCAAACAGATTTGGCTTAAGCTGAATAATTGGCTTATTACACCTTAAGGTATCTCTGGAAGGATAATCAACGGCTGGACTATTAAAATCTTCTTTTATAAGAACACTTATACCGTTTATACACCCCGTTAAGGTATTTTGTACTTCAAAACGATAAAGTCCCCCTGAAGAAAATACCTTTCTAAGGTCGCTGCTACAATTGGTTCTATTTCCTAAGGTATCCAATGAACACCACTTTCCCGTAAATCCTGTGAAAGAAGGTAATTTTCCCAAATAAGTCAATTCTCTTTTTTTACAAAGCAAAGTTGAATCATTGAAAGAAGGTACCACTGGTAAATTATTATCCTTCAAAACCACCATACTATCAACAGCAGAACAACCATTAACTCCATCAGTGACGGTAAGATAATAAGAACCAGACTCGGTTATAAATGGATTAAGCGTACTTTTACCGCCAAGTACACGACCTCCATTTTTACCTTCCCAAAAATAACTAAATCTATCTCTATCGTTTGCTGAGGCAGAACCATTCAGATTGAACTGAGTTTGCGCACAGGTCAATAATTTATCGGCCCCCGCATTGGCTCTTGGTTTATTCCTGTCCACGCGTACCAAAACTTCTGCGAAATTAATACACGCATTACGTTTATTAGTAATAAATACTTGATATAATCCTGCGGAAGTTGCCAAGAGTTTATAATCATTCAATACCGCTATATTTTCCCCTATAGGAGGCAACCATTTATATTGAAAATTTGTGTCAGGTCTCAAAACAGGGGCTAGTAAAGCCACGGTATCAATCAAACAATTCAAGGTATAACTTTCAGGATCTTTGATAGGCGGGGGTACTAAATCTCCAATCACCATCACTTCAAGAATGGTCTCTAATCCATTGGCAGCTAAACCTCTTAGCGTATAGGTTCCTGGTCTGTCCACCCGTTGATTCCTAAAATCACCCCCCGGAAGAATCCCAGGTCCTGTCCACCGAATATCACAATTCAGGCAAGGTCTGCATAAATCAACTTGTAAGGTTGTTTCTCTTCGGGAACAAGTTAAAGTGTCAGGTGTTCCAATCAATTTTAAACAAGGAGGACAAGGCTGATCGTCAACCTGAACAGAATCAATAACTATACAATTTTGAGAAGGATCGGTAATCTCCAGGAAATATTTCCCGGGTTTGCTTATCCAGACTTGCAAACTATCCGCATTTTTATAAATGCCTGTTCCACTCCATTTATAAGTAAACCTTGGATTTACAGGGATTACCTGAGGTGCGTACGCAAAAGAATCCTGATTACAAGGATAGGTAGTTTTAAAAAATTTGATGACGGGCAGAGCTTCATCCTGAAATACATTTACCTGCCCCGTGGCAAAACAACCATTTTGTTTATTAGTAATTTCTAAAGTATATAACTCTGGTTTTATGGTATTAAAAGTGGGTAAGGTGGTCACTATATCTCCATTGGCATTCAACCAAACGTATTTAAAGATACTACCAGAGGAAGAACCGGAACCATCCACTTTTATTACCTTTTCATTACACGTAATGGTATCAGGTTTTAATATAACCACGTTAGGTTTAAGCTTGTCTTCAATAATTTCAACCAACAACGTATCTGAAGAATTAAACACCGTATTTGTAGCAATTAAACGATACACCCCCGGGCAATTTACGCTAATATCTGTCGTACCCTGACCGCTAAGCAAACAATTATTTCCTGGAAATGGATTCCAATTATAAGTGGTGACTGCATTTGGATTTTTTATACCTGCTGAATAATTTACTATATCCCTAACGCAATTAATTGAATCTGCTTTGTTGGAAAAAAGTTTTGGTGTACAATCTTCTGAAATGGAAATGCCCTTTTCTCTGCTACAACCATTGATAGTATCCAGCAAGGTGAATCTATAAAAGCCAGTATTTTTAATGGTCGGTTGCAGCAAATTCGATTCAGCACCAATCATTCCACCCTGCTCTCCTTTCCAACTGAACCTAATCCTGTTCAGATTGCTCACTGAAAGTTTCAATGTAGCCTTACCGGTTACACAATTCAAGGTATCAGAAAGAGGTAAAATGATGGTTGGAAGCAACGTGTCCATGGCGACCTTTACGGTAACGCTATCTTTACAACCATTTCTGGTATTTTCCACATTATACTTAAAAATACCTGGTGAACTTAAGGTTTGCGTTTTTCTGGTGGGTTGGGAGAAAAAAGAGAGATTATTTGACTGAACAATCGTCCATCTGGCAATAAATCCGCTACCTCCGTCTGAGAGTGCACTTCCAATGGTTACTGTATTGGTTGCGCAGGTCAAAAATTTATCTCCACCACCCAACGCCAATGGTTTTAGGGTATCTGCTTGAACAGTAATATCTGTGCTATCCCGACATCCATTTATAATGTTTGAGACCTTAAACTTATAATTGCCGGGAGATAAGGCGAAGGCAAATTTTTCATTTTTCTTTGACCCCAATGTACCATCTAAGGTTGACCATAAATAACTGAATTCGACTCCTTCAGACGTTAAGGTGCCTCCCATGGTAATCGAATCCACCTTACAAGTAAATGGTAAAATGGTACCTTTGGTTATTTGAGGAATAGCCTTGTTTTCGAACACCTGTAACAAGGTATCACGACATGTCCTTTCTTCATTATAAATAATATTCAACTGATAAAAACCAGCCTCAGAAACAGTTAATAATGGGTTAGTGCCCATAACTATTTGGGTACCAATGGAAGCATCTAATTTATTCCATTCAAAGGTAGTCTTATAAATAGCTGATTTTGTTCCCCGCACATCGATAGAGACCGAATTTCTAACACAGGTTAATTCCTCAGGCAAAATAATTTTAAGATCTCTGCCATAGTATTTTAGTTTAACATTCACCAGACTATCACAACCAGATATTGCCTTCAGTTTAACTAAAAAAGTACCTTCCTTTCTAAAAGTAGAATCACCCACCTGAAATGTCCCTTTAGGACAAATTAAGTCTATATATTTAATATTAAGTTCCGTTACACTGTCACAGGCCCCTATTTTAGGAATTACCTGCTTATAAACGCCTTCTTTTGTGAGGAATTTTCCATCAAAAAGAATGCTATCCCCTTTGGGAAGTATCCAGGTTAACTTTTTAACACAGTTGGTAGGCGTGAGATTAAAGGCGTACTCACCAGTGGAAAGAGCGCCACAGGTATCCTTTTTAGTCAATGGATTTTGTAAAATAGTCAGAACATCGGAAGATGTCTTTTTACCAATGAAAGATTTGAAAATAGAAATGGAATCTTTTATAAAAGAAAAACCCTTTGCTTTATAATTTCCAGGAGGAAGGTTTCTAAGATCTCTGTTGGACGACACATCAAAAACGGTATCATTTTTATAAATCATGTACCCATAACCATACAAAGTGGTATCGGGTATATCTGTTGTGCGGGCATAAACAGGACCGGGCAAAGTAACAAGTTCGGTATTGCCGGCACAAGCGTTGATGATGGTGTCCTTGAGTTCTCCCGCATTGGCTTTACAACAATTGTCCCCATCGATGATGGCGAAATGGATTTTAACGTCCCGAATACTGTTTAAATCGCCACTGATTTCATTTTCAGCGCCTTTCGTACTAATAAGCAATTTCCAAATACCGTTCACTTTTCCAGTAAAACCCTGCAAGTCATTCTTGAAGGGAAAATACACCCCACTGGGTTGAATAACAGGATAATCATTTTGCCATCGAAAAGTATCCGTTGATATACTGGTGGGAATGAAAGTTAGTTTGTAAATACCCCCTAAAATATCATTTTCAACATAATCATTGATTGGCCCAACTAAAAAAACAGTATCCCCCTTAGGAGAAATGAGCGAAATAGAAAGTTTTGATAATTCAGGTGAAATAAAGCGCAGAGTTATGCTATCAATTTTTTGACTTCCCGATAAATCATCTATTATGAAATCGAATACATTGATATTATAGGTAAAAATGGAGTCAAAATAAATAGGTTTAGGCCCTTGAAAACCACAGTTTTGAGCCTTTACATTAAAAAAAAACGAAATGATAAACAATAAAACTAAATAATGTCTCATTGCATTAATATTGTGACATGGGATAATAACGACAGACCATAAAATTTATTCCTTTCTGTTTTTTCAATTGAAGGTGTAAATTACAGTCTTTTTTGGAATTAGACTTAATCAACGACTAAAAGAAAAGTAAACCAAACAACATGAATGCTAAAAAATGTTTTTTTATTGGAATAATTTTTATTTTAAAATTATCTGATGTAAGCGGACAGGCAAGTTCCGGTTTAAAATATCAAAAACAGCCAACGAAGGAACCTAGTGTTGTGTCCACAAAAATCTGGTATGGCGGCGGCTTAAATTTGGGCTTTTCAGGTCAGTCCGGCTTAAACGTGCTACAACTTGGAGCGAGTCCAATGGTTGGATACAAGATTTTACCAAGATGGAGCGTAGGACCCAGAGTTAGTTTTCTAGCTTCGAGATATTCCGGACGAGCTTTCATTAATAAAATAACCCCTATAAACTGGGGCGTAGGTGTTTTCACCAGAGTAAAAGTTATCTCTGCCATCTTTGCTCATGCAGAATATGAAATAGCTAATCAGGCCTTTGTTTCTGCCGACGGTCCAAAATTATACACCGACAGGTTGCAACAAAACAATGTATATGTAGGTGGTGGCTACAGCAGTGGACAAGGCAACACCAAATTTGAGATTGTTGCCTTGTACAACCTGCAGACGCCGGAATCTACTCTTTATTACATCTCCCCTTTCACCTTTAGATTTGGATTCACGGTTAATTTTTAGTCTAGAACCCGATGTCTAAACTGATAAAATAATTTCTTCCTGCCTGAGGATAAACGCCAATATCACTTTGTAAAGTGCCATCTAAAACGCTATTGTAAACCCATCCATTGTTTACATAACGCTCATTAAATAAATTAAAAATATGACCTGAAAGGGTCATATTTTTCTTTATTTGAAAATTGGCAGACATATCATTGACAAAAAAGGATGGAAGGATATTTTTCTCATTCCCCGTGTTATCCAGATATTGTTTACTGACATATTTTGCATTCCAGGAAAAAGATAAAGGATTTTCAACAAAGAAGGAATTATCTGAAAACGGGAACCATTTCAATTCGGCAGCACCTATAATCTGAGGGGAAAAGGCTAAGTCTGTGCGATTAAAAGGAATAGAAACCTGACCGAGCCAATACCAATTTTCGTCATAATTATCAAGAAAGGCGGTGTAGGAGCCTATTTTATTCGCACTTAAAGCCATATTTGCTTTTACTTCAAGGGAGTTATTAAGCATAAACCCAGCCTGCATTTCTACACCAAGCCGGTAGGCATCTGGAACATTTTCCCTAATGTATGCCCCTACATCATTTAACCTTCCTGTTTGAACCAACTGATTTTTATATTTCATATAAAAACCATTTACTTCCCATGTAATGGACCCTTTAACACTTCGAAAGCCCAATTCAAGGTCTTGAAGATTTTCATGTTTTGGTCTGGACGACTTTAAATTATCCACATAATCATCTCTATTAGGTTCCCGGTTAGCGATGGCATAAGAAATAAATAAATTATAATTAGGTTTAAATTCCCAGAACAAGCCAGCTTTGGGATTAAAGAAAGTTAATTTTTCAACGGAAGGGATACGGTTACCTGCATCATTAAAGCCATCGAATTGATAATTAATGTGTCGAAGTTGAAGGTCAGTCCAGGCAGAAACATTGGGCAAAATCTCCACATTATTTTTCCAATAAACATTGGTTTCTCTTTTAGTAGCCGTGTTATCGTAATACTTGTGATCAGGAAATGTATTACCAGCAATTGAAGCCCAGGTAAGTTCTCCAAAATGCTGGCCAATATATTGATGGATAGCGCCGCCGAAAACCGACTTTATTTTTCTATCGGTGTAGGATACTGAAAAAATACCCCCATAAAAATGGTTATCCAGCCATCTTCTTCGAATGACGTCAATCACCGTATTTGGATCAACACCTTGTGGCAATTTGTAATTATAATCGGAGGCATTTTGATTACTTCTGAACTGTTCAAAATACCCGCCTCCTTTTGTATAATGTAAGGCAACATTTGAAGTAATTTTTGATGACCATACTTTATCATAATGCCATTGATAATGGGATTGACGATAATTATCGATTTCATCGGGATGTGGAGAACCCTGTCTTTCGGTACCCGCTGAGTTGAATGTTCTGGTATTCCAATCTGCTTCTAAAGAGAGCGGAACACCATTCCAGGCCTGATAGGTCCTCTCTCTACCATCGATAATAGAAATTCTCATCACCGATTTTTTTGTCTTCCATGAGCCAAATAAAGAAAAGCTTCCTAAGTTTGAAGCAGCCCTGTCAATATAGCCATCGGAAGTAATTTTTGATAGTCTTGCATCAAAAGAAAATCCATTACCTACATCGCCAGTTCCCAATTTAATATTTCTTCGCCATGAATTAAACGAGCCATAAGATTGTTGCGATGAAAAATAGGCTTTTTCACTCATTGTATTGGTATTTAGGTGAATGGAAGCACCGAAGGCCCCGCTTCCATTGGTAGAAGTTCCAACACCCCTTTGTATCTGTAAATCAGAAATTGAACTGGCCAGATCAGGCATATTCACCCAAAAGACCCCATGTGATTCCGCATCATTTACGGGAATACCATTCAGTGTCACATTGATACGGGTAATATCAGCCCCTCTAATGCGCATACCAGTGTATCCAATGCCAGCACCGGCATCAGAATTAACAACCATAGATGGCGTAAATCGAAGCAGATAAGGCAGATCCTGGCCTTGGTTATGCTTTTTTATCTCCTCTAAAGTGAAAGTTTGAAAAGCGACAGGCGTTTCCTCATTGGCTCTGGTACTTTCAATACCGATTTCATCTAAAAGATAACTTTCAGCTGATAGGATAATGGAAAAGTTCATCGATTTTTCAGCCAGCAGAATCTTTTTTTTATTTGTTTGGAATCCAATAGCTGAAAAAACGAGAATATAATTCCCGAAGGGAACATTTTCTATTAAATACTCCCCTTTTGAGTTAGAAGCGACGCCAAAAGTGGTATTTTCCAGAGAAACGGAAATACCTTCCAGAAAATTTCCATTATCATCTTTAATACTTCCATAAATCAATCCCTGAGCGTATAAATGAAAGGAAAAACAGAAAAAAAGGCAAATAGAAAATAGAATCTTCATTTTTAATAAAGCATTAGCATTAAAAATAACGATCCATCGGGGTTCGGAAAGTTCGTTCAGCCTGCACCGCGAACGATGCTCATTTTCCTTTCCGGAATTACCCGGCCAGGTTCAATGGGTATAATCTCAGCGTACCAAAAAGGTAGCACCCCAAATGAGAGAATGCAAAATTACAAAAAAAATAAGCGTATAAAAAAATTAAATTAATATTTTATTCAAATGGTTTAAAGCACAACCCAATCTATCCTTTTCGTTTGGACCTTCGATGATAAAATATTTTTTTTCAAATTGGTTTAAAAGAGAAATAAAAGAATCAAATATTTGTGGTCTTTGGTGAGGCGTCTCCCGCAAAGGGTCTGCCTCCCAGGGTATATCAGGTTTGCATACTAAATAAACACACTCTTCATCGGCTAAAAAAAGAGCGCGTATTTCAGGGTCTATGCCACCAAATCGATATTGAAACCAAATATCGATAGCTTCCGCGCCAGTGTCACAAAGGAGTACTTTGTTGGCATTTGATTTATATAATTGATGCCAGAAAAGCTGGCCACGAGCCATATCCACCAGATTCGAAGCTGTATAAGGTTCATTCAAACCAGGCATAAAATAACGCGCAAATTCTGGAACAAAAGGTTCACAAAGGTAGTTAGATAGATTTTTAGACAGGGTTGATTTTCCCGTTGATTCAGGCCCAGTGATTATAATTTTTATCATTGTTGTCGATAATAGGGAGATTTTCAATAATTAAATACCTAAAGATATGCATGATATTGAACCTTTTTTCAAATGGATTGACGATTATTCTGCTACAAAAGACGAAAGGTCGCCTTTTTTTAACACAACTTACAATGAATTTTATTTTGATAATAAAATCTATAATTATCTTATTCATCCACAGTGGGATGATATGGGTTCGGAGACCTTATATCTCAAAATTTTATGGGTTGATTATGATTTAAAATTTACCATTATTGAATTCCTGGGCGAATGGAATGATTGTATCGAGGAAGATTGTCAAGTTTTAAAAAGGACTGTCATCGATAAAATGTTGGCTATGGGTATTGTACATTTTATACTTATTGGGGAAAATATATTAACGTTTCATAGTGGCGATGACGATTATTATCAGGAATGGATAGAAGACGTTTCAGAGGAAGGAGGCTGGGTTGCCTTATTGAATCTGCCGAAACATGTTTACAATGATTTCAAAGATGCGCGCATCCATCACCTGTTTTTTATGGGTTCAGATTACAATACTTTTAACTGGCGAATTTTTAAACCTCCATATATTTTCAAATTACTGGAAGAGCGAATTGAAGGTTCCATAAAATCTTTACCCTCAATGTAGGTTTAAAGTTATTCGAATGATTACCTTTGCAAAATGTTCAAAAGCGGTTTTGTAAATATCATTGGTAAACCCAACGTGGGTAAATCCACACTAATGAATGCCTTAGTGGGAGAAAAGATGTCTATTATCACACCTAAACCACAAACGACAAGGCATAGAATATTAGGCATTTTAAGTGGTGAAAAATTTCAACTCATTTTTTCTGACACCCCTGGATTCATTGATAATCCTGCTTACAGGATGCAAAAAACAATGAATAGTTCTGTGCGGGGAAGCTTTGAAGATGCTGATTTATTAGTCTGGGTATCCGAGTTTTCAGAACCAGACAATAGTCTGGAGGCACTTCACCAATCGTTAAATACCTTAGAAATACCCTTAGTTTTAGTATTAAATAAAATAGATTTACTTACCCGAGATGAAATTTTGGGATGGATTGAGAGGAAGAGAAATATATTTCCCAATGCTCATTTTTTCGCCGTTTCTGCTCTCAGGCAAACCCAAACAGAAGATTTATTGACCTTTATTAAGGAAAATCTTCCTGAAGGCCCGGAATATTACCCCGCTGATCAACTAACTGATAGAAACGAGCGATTTTTTGTGGCAGAGATTATTCGCGAGAAAATTTTACTGCAATACAAACAAGAAATACCCTATTCCGTGGAAGTTCGTGTTGAATCATTCAAAGAAGACGTAACAACCTCTGGAAAACCCATTGTAATGATACAAGCCACCATTTTTGCTTCCCGAAAAAGCCAGAAACCTATTTTAATTGGTCGGGGGGGAAGTTCACTAAAGTTACTGGGCGAGGCATCTCGTATGGATATTGAAAAGTTTTTAGCATCTAAAGTTTATTTAGAACTGTTTGTGAAAATAAGAGAGAATTGGCGCGATGATGAACACTCATTAAAGCAGTTCGGTTATGAAGGATAATTGGGGTTTAATATGTATTTTTACCCTTTCATTTAGTTTTTGAAAAGTCAAACATGAATAATATAGTGGCCATTGTTGGCCGACCCAATGTAGGAAAATCAACCCTATACAATCGTTTAATTGGTGAGAGAAAAGCCATTATTGATAACGTTTCAGGCGTAACCAGAGACAGACAGTATGGCCCAAGTTACTGGAACGGTAAAAATTTTACGGTCGTTGATACTGGCGGATTTGTTAAGCATTCCCAGGATATTTTTGAATCTGCCATTAGAACGCAGGTGAAAATCGCTATCGACGAAGCTGCGGCTATTATTTTTATGGTTGACGTTACTACTGGTATCACTGACCTTGATGATGAGGTGGCTGATATGTTGCGTAGAACGGACAAACCTGTATTCCTGGCTATTAACAAAGTAGATAATGGCACCCGTTTATTAGAGGCTAATGAATTTTATGCCCTTGGTTTTGAAAATGTATTCTTCCTTTCTTCCATTACAGGATCAGGAACGGGTGAAATTTTAGATGCTGTGGTTGAGCATATTCATGAAGAAGAAGCACCCACCGATGAAATTCCCCGTTTTGCTATTGTCGGTCAGCCAAATGCAGGAAAATCTTCCCTGACCAATGCTTTTTTGGGAGAGGATAGAAATATTGTTACCGAAATTGCCGGAACTACCCGCGATGCTATTGATAGTCATTACAAAAAATTTGGCAAGGAATTTATTCTTATCGACACCGCAGGTATAAGGAAAAAGGGAAAGGTACACGAAGACCTGGAATTTTATTCGGTGATGCGCGCTATCAAAGCTATGGAAGAATGTGATGTCTGTATCTTATTGGTTGACGCCACCTTAGGCATGGAATCTCAAGATGTTAATATCTTTGCCTTGGCTCAAAAAAGACAAAAAGGTATTGTCATCCTAATCAATAAATGGGATTTAATCAATAAGGAGACGAATACTTCCCGTGATTTGGAAAAAGAAATCCGTGAAAGAATTGCTCCTTTTACCGACGTTCCTATCCTCTTTATTTCTGCCACTGAAAAAGTAAGAATTTTTCAAGGACTAGAAGCTGCTTTGTCTGTCTATGAAAACAGGACGCGTAAGATAAAGACCTCGGAGTTGAACGATACCCTTTTACCGATTATAGAAAATATGCCCCCACCAGCACATAGAGGAAAATATATTAAAATAAAATATATTACTCAGCTGCCAACGCGGAACCCTTCTTTTGTATTTTTCTGTAACCACCCTACTCATATTAAAGACCATTACCGGAATTTTCTGGAAAATCAAATGCGTAAACATTTTAATTTTACGGGAGTTCCTATTCACATATTATTCAGACAAAAATAAGGACGTCCTTTTCAGATTATGAAGTGTTTTGAAACGCCTATTGCCGGACTTTTGCTTTTCGAACCCACGGTTTATCCTGACGACAGAGGGTATTTCTTTGAAGCTTTTCGCGATGATTTTTTAAAAAAACAAGGAATTCATAGCGCTTTTGTTCAAGACAATCAATCAAGATCTACTCAGGGTGTCCTTCGTGGTTTACATTATCAGACGGGTGAATTTGCTCAATCTAAATTAATTCGTGTGTTAAGGGGAGAAATTTTAGATGTAGCTGTTGACTTGAGAGAAAATTCACCTTTCTTCGGCATGTCCTACAGTGTAGTTCTGAGTGAAGATAATCATAGGCAATTATTTATTCCCAAAGGTTTTGCCCATGGATTTTTAACCCTGAGTCCTACCGCTGATATTTTATATAAATGCGATACTTATTATCATAAAAAAGCGGAAGCTGGCATAAGATATAATGACCCGCAATTGAAAATCGACTGGGGCTTTGCTACCTCGCAGCTTATTTTGTCTGAAAAGGATACAATGCTACCCCTTCTTGGAAACCACTACCCTTCTGAAATTCATTTTATCCCATGAGAAAGTCAGTCTTAGTGAGTGGATTAAACGGACAGTTAGGAAAAGCTTTACAAGAAGCTTCCTTTCAGTTTTCTGATCTTAAGATTGATTTTCTGGATAGAGATCAACTCGATCTATCACAAATAGGTACGAAGGGTGAAGAAATAGCGTGGCCTAAAGAATTATTAGAAACCCGGTATGATTATTATATACATGCTGCGGCTTACACTGCGGTAGATCAGGCTGAAAAGGAAGCAAAAATATGTTTTCAGGTTAACTCATTGTCAGTTAAGCATTTGGCAAATTTTTTCTCCTTGAAAAATACCAAGTTTATCTACATTTCATCAGATTATGTTTATCATAGTTTACAAAACACACCTTTCACAGAAAAGGATTTACCACAACCAAAAGGTGTTTATGCCCGGTCTAAATTAGCAGGAGAAGAGGCGGTAAAACAAAACAGCTCAGACTATTTAATTTTTCGCACTTCATGGGTTTACGGTGAATACGGTAAAAACTTTGTAAAAACGATGGATAGATTAGGTAAGGAAAGAGACGAATTAAACGTTGTTTTTGATCAGGTAGGTTCTCCAACCTGGGTCTATGACCTGGCAAACATGCTATTGACCATAATAGATAACGGAAAAGCCGGGGAAACAAAAGGTATATTCAATTACTCGAACGAGGGTATATGCAGCTGGTATGATTTTGCACTTTCTATTATGCAATATCGTGGGCATTCGACTAAAATCATTCCCGTTAGGACCACTGCTTTTCCATTACCTGCACCGAGACCGCCATTTAGTGTTATGGACAAGTCCCATTTCAAGGAGATTTTTGGCATAGACATTCCACATTGGCGCGATGCGCTGCATAAATGTTTAAATAGCTTCGGCGATTAATCTAATATTGAACTAAAGTATTCATTTTTCTATTTATATAAAAAAATAATCGGCGTTAACCAATAAACTTGTATATTGGATTAAACGCATAATAATAGAACGATGGCGAATAAATTCACCTGTTTTTTTCAGTCAGACTTTCGGAATAATGTCCTTCAAAGGGGTATTTTTTTTCTCGTCCTTTTTGTAACTTTTATTCCTAACATATATGCTACCCACAACAGAGCAGGAGAAATTTCTATTTCTCAAGTAGGCGATTGCACCTCCAGTCTTACCATAAAAGCTACCATTACCACCTATACAAAAACCAGTAGTATTCAGGCTGACAGAGATACACTTTTCATTTGCTGGGGTGACGGAAAATGTGAAAAAGTAGGCCGTTCCAATGGCGGCGGGAGCGTTCCTAAAGGTGAACCTCTTGAAAATGATACAAAAAGGAATATTTATATTGCATATCATACTTTTCCGTCAAGAGGTACTTATGTAATTTCAACCACAGATCCCAATAGAAATGGGGGTATTTTAAATGTAAATTATCCCAATTCCGAACAGATCAGATTTCACATCCAGACCACTTACTCTTTTCCAAATCCTCAATTCCAGGGTTGTAACAATACGCCTGTACTTTTACAACCTCCTATTGATATAGGTTGTGTAGGCCAGAAATTCATACATAATCCAAATGCTTATGATAGTGACGGAGATAGTTTATCGTATCATTTTTCTGTTCCTCTCCAGGATGTAGGATTACCGGTACCAAATTATATTTTCCCCAGTAATATAAGCCCGGGGCCCAAAAATAATTTGACCCTCAATGTTGTTACCGGCGATATTGTATGGGACGCCCCACAGCGCGCGGGGGAATATAACTTGTCTATTATTATTGTAGAATACCGAGATGGTTTCCCTATTGATACCATTATCAGGGATATGCAAATACTTATTAAGAATTGCGATAATCTCCCCCCTGAAATTAAAGTTCCATTTGACGAAATTTGCGTCATTGCTGGAGAAACCTTGCGTTTTGAGGTAACTGCAACAGCACCCTTAACTGAAACAAATCAAAGAGTAAAACTTACTGCCTTGGGAGGACCTTTTGTAGTTCAGCCTAGTCCTGCCTCTTTTCTTCCACCTGGTCGTTTCTTTGAACCAGATCCTGTAACCAAAGTGTTCACCTGGAAAACCTCCTGTGAACATATTTCAGAACAATATTACTCCGTCGTCTTCAAAGCCCAAGACAACTTTTTTCCCGATTCCTCTGGTCTGGCTATTCTAAAAACGGTGAGGATAAAAGTGGTAGGGCCTCCACCAAAAGACCTCCAGATAAAAAGTAATCCACAATCTATTCTTTTAAGCTGGGGTAAACCCTACGCTTGCGATACGGTGGGTGGAAATTACTTCAGAGGATTTACAGTATGGCGAAAAGTAAATACCAGCCAGTTTCCGCTAGACACTTGTCAACCTGGTCTTGCTGGTAAAGGTTATACGCAATTAACCGATTTTAGTATCATTAATATACAAAATAATCGATATGTTTATGAGGATAAAGCTATCGAATCAGGTAAAACTTATTGCTATAGAATTCTTGCAGAATTTGCAAGAACGACACCTAATGGCCGATATGCTTACAACCTGGTAGAAAGTTTACCCTCAGAAGAAATATGTATTCAACTTGGAAGGGATTTACCCCTGCCTATTGAGGTAAATGTTAAAAAAACGGCGGTAAATGGACTGATGAAAATCTGCTGGATCAGGCCAAAAGCTGATGTTTTAGACACCATTAATAATCCTCCGCCTTACACTTTTGTTTTAACCAGAGGGATAGG
>JAIYCH010000031.1 GCA_027488135.1 Saprospiraceae bacterium
GCCGCTGTCGTTACCCGCGCAAAGGAACTTGGGGTTAAAATGGTTATGTGCCCATGGATTCCTCATCAAAAAGGGAAATTTAATCTACAAGATGCTAAAAATGCCGTAGAGGTATTCAACAAGGCAGGTAAGTTGCTGAAAGAAAATGGCGTTACATTGTGTTATCACAATCACGGATTTGAGTTTCAACCTTATATGGATGGAACTTTAATGGATTACCTGATTCAAAAGACCGATCCGAAATATGTTTCCTTTGAAATGGATATCTTTTGGACCATTCATGGAGGAGCTAGTCCAGCTTCTTTATTAAGAAAATATCCTAATAGATTTAGCATGATGCATTTAAAGGATATTAAAAAGGGAATCACTGGTGATTTAACGGGTGGATCAGGTCCGGAAAATGACGTGGTTTTAGGAACTGGTCAGGCTGACTACGAAACCATTTTTAAATTGGCAAAGAAAAATGGTATCAAGCATTTCTTTATTGAAGACGAAAGCGATAAAGAAATGGAAAATGTACCATTGAGTATTGCCTTTCTCAAGAAAATCATTCCGACGATAAAATAGTTTCATCGTCAATCCATTCCGTTGGAATGGGCTTAGTATGGCGGGCACCCAGGTGGCTTATGGTTTTAACCCTACCCACCAGGGTGTCTCCCTTTTTGGGCGACAGCATTAGTTTGTTCATAGCCGAATGTACGCTTTCCTGCGCTTTGGTTAGTTTATCGGCAATATCTTTTATGTCTTCTAAAAATAAAACGAATTTGTCCACCAAAAGACCGCTTTGACGGGCAATTTCAGCGACATTTTTACTCTGTTTGTCTTGATTCCATATAAATGATACTGTTCGGAGGGTAGCAAGTAGGGTAGAGGTCGTCACCAAAACTATATTCCGCTCGAGGGCTTCCTGGAAAAGATTGGCATCAGACAGTAATGCCAAAGAGAAAGCGGGCTCAATAGGTATGAATAAAAGCACATAATCGGGACTCTTTAGCGTTTCTAATTGCTGGTATTTTTTATCGCCCAGCTCCCTAATGTGCTTTCTGAGACTAAAAAGGTGTTCTTGTAAGGCTTTTTCCTTCTCTTTAACATCGTCCATTCGATGATATCGCTCAAAAGCTGTTAAGGAAACTTTTGCATCAATGATAAGATGTTTGTTGTCAGGCAATAAAATGATAAAGTCAGGCCTTTGTTTCTTTCCTGTTTCGTTGGTTTTAGTTTCCTGGATTAAATAATGTATATTTTTTTCCAGTCCAGCTTGTTGCAGCAAAGTTTCTAATTGCGCTTCTCCCCAATCTCCCTGGAACTTTGAATTACCTTTTAAAGCGCTGGTCAGATTTATAGCATCCTGGCTGATCTGTTGATTGAGCTGTTTTAAAGAATTAATTTCTACTTTTAGGGTATTTCTGTCGAGGGTCTCCTCCTGAAACCTTTTTTGCATATTTTCTTCAAATTTGGTGATATGCTCCTTCAAAGGATTTATGAGACGGGTGAGATTTTCCTCATTTTGATGGGTGAATTTCTTGCTTTTTTCTTCCAGAATGGCTTGTGAAAGTTGCTCAAATTCTAATCGGGCTTTTGATTGAAGCGCTTGAATTTCCTTCGTTTGCTCCAAAAGCCTTTTGTCCCACTCTATATTTTGCGCTTTTGTTGCCGACAAGGTGCCAGTTAATTCAAGGATTTGATATTGCTGAGCCGTTTCAACCGATTTAGCATTGTTAAGCTGATGAACCACGGCATCGTATTGTACTCTAGGCACATAGTTTTTTTCAACCTCTTTTTTTGAAAAATATTGAGCAGCTACAGTTAATTTTTGTACTACAAAACCTAATAGAAAGCCTATGATAATTGCTCCAAAGAGCAAGAGAGGAATATACATTTGAGTCATACTTATATTTTATTTATACTATTTAATTTCCCTGACCAAGTTCAATGGCACGTTGTAACGCTGCATTGGCGCCAGCAATAATATGGTTTTTTACTTCTTGTTGGTCAAATGATTGCATCGCTGCTTCGGTGGTACCGCCTTTTGACGATACCCTATGAATCCATTCCTGACAGGTATAATCTCCTGAATTATATAACTCTGTGGCGCCAAGAAAAGTTTGGCTCACTAACAGTTCAGCCTCGGCGGGAGAAAAACCCATGCCTCTGGCGGCTGAAATCATGGAATCCATAAATAAAAATACGTAAGCAGGCCCGCTGCCTGAAATGGCCGTTGCAGCATCTATAAACTTTTCTGTTTCAACATATACGGTCTTGCCCGTAGTATTCAGTAAATTCTGTACTGTAATTAACTCTATCCTCGTTACCTCTTCCGATGAGGTAAAAGCGGTCATACCCCGACCTATTTGAGCAGGTAAATTAGGCATCGCCCGAATAACTTTGGACGTTCCCAGCCCTTCTTTAATCTGATCGATTTTAACCCCGGCCATGATGGATAAAAACACCTGCTGATGATGAACCTTCTCTTTTATAGAAGCAAACATAATTTTGGCATCTTGTGGTTTCACCGCCAGAATGACGATATCGGCGAGCGGAACACATTCATCTGAGTCACCAAACACCGTTCCAATATCTTTTTTTGAAAGTTCGGCAGCTCGGTCCGGCGATTTCTCCAAAATCATCATGTCATCTTTGGATGCATTTTGGGTGCGAAGAAAACTTTGCGCGTAGGTTAAACCCATATTTCCTCCACCAATGATCAGTATTTTCATGAATTTTATTTTATTCGGGTAAAGTTATCCTAATTTTTTTTCTAAATAGGTGAACCTTTTTTTCTTTTTAGTTGTATATACAATTAATGAGTCAACAATGAATTTGGAACAAGAAATCAATCAGTCTGTTTTTAAAGATAATTTTCACAAAGCCCATGTGAATCTGCTATTTACTGCGGCCTGGTTAAATCATAAAGTAAACAGATTGTTGAAGCCTTACGACATAAGTGGTCAGCAATTTAATATTCTCAGAATATTGAAGGGCATGGGCTGTAAACCATCTTCATTAAAATTAATTACTTCCAGGATGTTAGATAAAACGTCTAATACCAGTCGATTAGTAGATAAATTAATTGATAAAAATTTGGTAAACAGGACTTTTTGTCCAAATGACAGAAGGCAGGTTGAGATAAGAATTACGGAAGAAGGTTTACAATTATTACATAGTTGTAACGAGGTCATTGAGCATAATATTTACGAGACAATGAATAATCTCACTGACTTACAAGCCTCACATTTGAATGAATTACTGGAAATTGTTCGAAATGGAAATATTTTTTCTGAACAACCTTAAAATTAAATTGTTAAACTTTAAATAAACATCTTATGAAAAAATTCTCAATGTTTTTAGTTTTGGTAGCTATTGCTACATTTTCGTTCGTTAAGCCACCTGTAAAAGTACCTGCTGATTTAACCAGTAGTTATGTAAAATGGACAGGTTATAAAGTTACGGGCAAACATTTCGGCAAAGTAATGTTAAAAAGTGGTGCGCTTGAGTTTGAAGGTGATAATTTGATCGGTGGTTCTTTTGAAATGGACATGACTTCAATTACCGTTGAAGATTTAACTGGTGAAGGAGCAAAAAAACTAGGTGGACACTTAAAAAGTGATGACTTTTTTGGAGTAGCTGCTCATCCAACATCAAAGTTTGTAATTACTAAGGTAGTTTCAAGAGGAACGCCAGGTGCTTACAAAATTGTTGGTAACTTGAATTTGAAGGCGGCAACGAAAGAATTAAGATTTAACGCAGACATTAAGACTGTGGAAGGAAAACAAACGGCTGTTGCAAAAATAACTTTAGATCGTTCTGAGTATGACATCAGATATGGTTCAGGTTCTTTCTTTGAGAACTTAGGTGATAAGACTATTTATGACGAATTTGATTTAGAAATCAACTTGGTTTACAAGAAATAAGTTTTTAGGTTAATTGATATCATTGGGTTCGGAGCGTTTGTTCGCTCCGAACCCTTTTTATTTTTTTGCAAATTAAATGTTTTTTGGTTTCCTGCGTTGCCAAATTATCATTTTGGGACATTGGAAATTTATCTGTATCATGGTAGGGCGAATGCGATTTACCCCTGCGGGAACGGGGTGTTATGGTGAACTTTGTGCCCATAAATCTTGTCCAAGCAAAAAGCTGCAAAATGCTATGCTCAATACCTCTTTATATTTTCACGGAATCATTTATCTTTACAAAAAAGATTCCTATTGTTGTAAACATTGGGCTCATTAGATATTTGTGTACAAGGCATGAATGCCTCCATACAAAACGTTACAATCAAATATGACCGAAAAAATCCTGGTACATGTCATTGAAGGTGCAGAATCCTGGGTACCAATTGATGCTCAGGAGATTAGTACTTATCAGTATATGATTCTTAACGACAGCGAATATGAGGACATTGATATTGGAACATTCTTTGAATTTTATCCAGGTGACATAGTTGTTGTAGAAGACGCATTTGATGAAGAATATCAATTTAAAGCCTTAAAAATCAGCTCGTTTGGTTCCTATTCCGATAGAAAATATTTTCATTTCAAGTATAAGGCTACTTTAAGACAAATTCCTACTACTCCGGAGAAAGCAGAGGAATTTAAAGACGAAATATTAAGAATCAGGCATGAAATCGCTGCCGGACAATTTGTATATAAAGGGATAAAAGAGACCATTCAAAAGATGGATGTTTACCTCTGTGGATAAGGTCTCTGCTTATCATTTTATGGATTGGCACCATTCATCATTCATTGACATTCAAGGGCTTCAACTTCAATAATTTTGCCAAAATGCATTTTCCTGATCAATCAAATGTGGATATTTTTAAATCCTTATTTAAAGGACGTGAAGATTTATTTGCTGTACGTTGGGAAAAAGGAAACAAGTCTGGTTATATGCCAGCCTATTTTTATGACCCTTATCGTTTAAGGGTACATAAAATGAATGGCGGAACCTTTCAGAATTTTAGTGAAAAGTCTTATTTACAACTTACTGATGAACAAATTCAAAAGCACCTGAATGGTTTTCACCAAATTGGAGTTTATCCGCTATTACAAGACAATACCTCCTGGTTTTTAGTAGCCGATTTCGATAAAGCTAATTGGCAAGATGAAGCCATTACTTTTCTCAATGCATGTAAAGAAAAACAAATTCCAGCCTATTTGGAGCGTTCACGTTCGGGAAATGGTGGACATGTTTGGGTGTTTTTTGATGAGCCTTATTTAGCCATAAAAAGCAGAAAAATATTCATTTCTATTTTAGAAGATTCGGGTGCATTTTCAATGTTTGACAAAAGTTCAAGTTTTGACCGATTATTTCCCAATCAGGATTCTCATTCAGGGAAAGGTTTCGGTAATCTGATTGCTTTACCACTTTTTAAAACAAATGTTGAAAAAGGAAATAGCTGTTTTGTTAAACCTGAAACATTTGAAGCATTTACTGACCAATGGAATTTTCTGCAAAATATTAAAAGAGTATCTACAAATCATTTAGACAAAGTCTATGACGGGTTGAAGTCTGGCGAAGAATCTGACAAAAAGGTAACCACAAATGGAAAGTTGATAATTTCTCTAAACAATAATGTGAGACTAAGTCGTATCGGGTTACCGTCAACGCTTATTCATTTTCTGAAAGAAGAATTGAATTTTGCCAATACTGAGTTTTTTATCAAAAAGAAGTCCGGTAGGAATACATTTGACACAAACCGGTACTTTAAATTTGTTGAAGAAACTGAAAGTCAAATTATTATTCCAAGAGGATTTATAGGAAAGCTTTTTCGATTTTGTAAAGAATCACACATCGACTTTGAGTTTCGAGATGAAAGAAAGCTAAAGCCTCCAATACCTTTTGGGTTTAATGCAACTTTGCAAAATCACCAACTAAAAGTAATCAAAACAGTTTCTAAAAAGGATTTCGGCGTAATAGTTGCCCCTCCAGGTTCAGGAAAAACTGTTATTGGGTTAAAGATAATTGTTGACAAAGTACAACCCTCTCTTATAATTGTACATCGAAAACAACTATTGGAACAGTGGACGGAGCGGATTGAGGCATTTTTGAGTATTCCAAAAAGAGATATTGGCGTTATTGGTCAAGGGAAGGCAAAAATCGGTGAACAAATTACCGTGGCAACCATTCAAAGTTTGCCAAAAGAATTAGAATCTGTTCAAAATAAGTTCGGAACCATCATTGTAGATGAATGCCATCACCTACCCGCCGAAACATTCAGGAATATAATTGAAAAATTACAAACCTATTATTTGTATGGATTGACTGCAACCCCTTTCCGAAAATACAATGATGGAAAAATAATTTTTACCCATTTAGGGGAAATCATTGCTAATATTCAGCCCGCAGAAATTGAAAATTATAAACAGGCAAAAATCTTAATTCGAAACACGGAATTAGATATTCCGTATAATTCTAAAACGGATAGTTTTGAAACGTTATCAAAAATATTGGTTCATGATATAAGCCGGAATAAACTGATATTGGAAGATATAAAAACGGAATTGAATCAAGGAAAAAAAGCAGTTATTATCACCGAAAGAAAAGAACATATTGATACGTTATATTTGTTTTTAAAACAATCGTATGAAGTAATTGGCTTAAGTGGAGATGATTCAGAAACCTCCAAAAAAGCCAAATGGAAAATCTTACAAGACGGAAATTTTCAAGTTTTAATTACAACAGGACAATATTTTGGAGAAGGAACAGATTTGCAAAATATTAGTTGTTTGTTCTTAGTTTATCCATTTTCTTTTGAAGGCAAGCTAATTCAATATATTGGTAGAGTGCAACGCTCGGAAATAATTTCGACAATATACGACTACAGAGATTATAAAATTGATTATCTCGATAAGCTTTTCCTAAAACGCAATATTTATTATCGAAAAATTGACAAGCAAGCTACTTTATTTGATGCCCCAAAAGATGAAATCACCTCAACAAATCACATTTTAGCTATAGAAAAGCAAATCAAAGTTTCAATGGAGGAATTGGAATTTCATTATGGAAGTGTAGCATTTAAATATGCTATAAATGAGGTGAATAAAACGCTTGAATTCCAAGTTGAAAACATGGTTATAAGACCAGAATTTGAGGTATTAAAACCATATTTCATCAAAGCATTAAAATCTAAGAATGTTTATGTAGCAATATTTGCCGAGTTTGAAAATGGAAAATTGGTTTCTCAATCAGCACTATCAACCGACATTGAATATATAAATAAAGAGGTGGTTGAAGGAGTAAAATTTCAGTTTCTTAATAAAGGTTTGCTAAAGCAATTCACTCCAAAAAAACAAAATATCCTAACATCTGATGAATTGCAAGAGCGGGGAAAAATTTATGCAAATGCAGAAGAGTTGTTGAATGAAATTCTCAAAAACAAGCAATACAAACATTCACAACATATTCAATATTTAGCTGATAGACACGAAAGTCGAGTAATGAAGATTCGTTTTGTACTCAATCCATTTTCATTCTTATTTCTGCTTGTAGGAGAACAAAGTTATTTTATTGTTTTAGAAACCTTAGATACAGAAGAAGCCACGTACATTTGGCATACTCCTAAGTACAAAGCAACCCTAATTGAAGAAGTAATACAAATTGATAACCAGCTGAGCATAATTAGGGAAAAAGGAAGACAGGCTTTTTTAGAAATCAACCCTGAGAACTTTACACGAATTTTACACGATTATTCAGATAACAAAAAAGGTTTTATACTTTGGAAATCAGCCATAGAGGAATTAATCTAAACCTAGACCAAATTTCCTAAAAAGGATGCAATCTTTAAAGCCAGGTTCCTGAGCTGAAGCGAAGGGAGGATTATTAGGAAATAAATTTTAAGTTCGGAAAAAAGATACTGCAAAGGCAAATTGTAAAAAATAATATAAAGTAGAGAGAAAAGTAGGAAGAAGAATATTTGCATTATTTTTTAATCTAAGTAAGAAGGGTGTATAATTGATCGAATGTGTGTTGAGAAGGGTGTAACTAAATTTTTTAACAAAATAATTTGACCAAAAGCAAGATATTTTTATGGACAACAACAAAATTAGCGAAAGATATTTTGCATCATGCCAGCGTTGAACCGGAACAAAAGAAACGCCTGTAATTAGAACAAGCAGAGGCTGCTAAAGAATCAATGACTTTTAATAAGATAACGAATAAAATCATATTTTACTCTTAAATATTAAAGTCTTACCATTGATGCGGAGAAAAGGTCGTTAATGCTATACTTCATACCGACTTAATTCAATGTTAAAATATGTTTTTCCCCATATTCTTTAATACATCGGAAATATTGGTTTTTTGTCTTCCCAGATGACGTTTAAATAGCCTATCTTGCTTTAAATTAAAACAGATTCCCGTGATTATTGCCAATCCTATTTATGATGTTGTGTTTAAATATCTGCTTGAGGATGCTGATATTGCCCGTGATTTGATATCTACCATTTTGGGTGAGGAGGTGGTGCATCTGGAATTTAAACCTCAGGAAACGTCCACTGAAAGTAGCGAGGGTATCAAGATTTTAAGATTGGACTTCAAGGCTATCATCAAGAAA
>JAIYCH010000035.1 GCA_027488135.1 Saprospiraceae bacterium
GATATATCGTTTTGCTCAGCCATTATAAGAGTGAAATTTTGCGAAAGATACCATAATTCGGTACTTATCGCAAAAAATCTATTTTAATTAGAGAATAATTATTCTGTGTTGTACCGTTTTGGTAAATAAGGATTAATTTCCTGTCATCCCCAAAATCCCCTAAAACCCTTCAAAAATGCCCAGTCCAAACAAGGCAAAATCATATTTTACAGGGTCCACAGGGTCCATTTTTCGTAAACTTTCGTCAAGTGCTAATACGGCGCGCGCATCATTTTGAACCCTTTCAAGTAACCCAAGTTTCCGGGCTACATTGCCAGTATGTATGTCTAGCGGGCAGGATAGCTGAGAGGGTGACAAGGATTTCCAAATGCCCAGATCAACGCCGTTTTTATCATTTCTGACCATCCATCGCAAATACATGTTAAGCCGTTTCGCCGAGGAGCCAGCTATTGGATCTGATACATGCTTTTTACTCCTTTCAGCCGTCGATTTTTCGAAAAATAGTTGCTTGAACTGATGAATGGCAAATTGCAGCGATTGAGGTTCGGCATATTTACTGAAAACGGCTTCCAAACCGCCATGTTCCGTGTAAATGTGTTTTAGTGATTGTATAAAGCATTTGTAATCAATGCAATTAAAGGTTCTGTGTACAAAATGATCTAATAAATGAAGCTGATGTTCATCGTGCGACATGACAAAATCAAAAGGAGATTCACCCAGTAAATCCAGCATGTGGGTCGCATTCCTGACAATCGTTTTTCGGTTTCCCCAGGAAATGGTGGCAGCTAAAAATCCTGCAATCTCAATGTCTTCCTTCAAATGATATCGATGTGGAATGCAAACGGGATCATTTTCTATAAAATCGAAGGTATTATAAGCTATTACTTTTTCGTCTAAAAAAGCTTTTAATTCGGCATCATTAATCATCAGTCCTTGTCAAACCTAATTTCTTGTATATATTGCTTGCCAGCATCTATTTTTATATAAATATATACCCGGAATATTCCGTTTTGGGTATTTAAATTTCCAATGATATAAGTCGAATCATTTCCCTTTGAGTTTCCCTGGTGGGCCTGCGTAAATGATTTCACAGGATTTTTTAAAAAGAATTTTTTTAACTGTGCTATAGCTTCCGCTTTTGATACCGTTGCTTCCAGTTCTGACATCGATATTTCTACCTGATTGTCCAAAAAACTACTTAGCCCAACCGTATTTCCTTCATTTAGAGATCGGGTGATGTCCGTGGTTATTGTTTGGAAAAATGAGGCGAGGCTAAAAACTACACTTAGGAATATATTCATGTATGGGATGTTTTGCGACTATAACGAAATGGTTAAAACAAAAAGTATAAGTTTATTAATATACCACATAAACTATTTTATTGTTTTATACCTTACCTTTGTGTTCCAAAAATAAAATATTTATGAGTAATTCCCGTGTATTGTTAGCTATTTTAGATGGTTGGGGTATTGGACAAGATGCCTCTTCTGATGCCATTTCTCAGGCAAATACGCCTTTTATGGATTATCTTCTGGCTAATTATCCTCATAATCAGTTAGTTACTTATGGAGAAGAGGTAGGCCTTCCCGAAGGTCAGATGGGTAATTCCGAGGTTGGACATTTGAATATTGGCGCCGGAAGGGTTGTTTATCAGGAATTAGCTCGTATAAATAAAGAAGTTCGCGAAGGTACCTTAGCTCAAAATGCTACGCTATTGGAAGCTATAGAATATGCGGTAAGTAATAAAAAACCATTTCACCTGATGGGGCTCGTTTCTGACGGTGGGGTGCATTCGCACATTAATCATCTAAAAGCTTTAGTTGATATTTTGGAAAATGCAGGGGTCGCTGACATTTTTATTCATGCTTTTACCGACGGTCGCGATTGTGATCCAAAAAGTGGACTGGGTTTTATAGCTGATTTGTCTGATTTTCTGAAAGGGAAACGCGCAAAACTGGCTTCTGTTATAGGGCGTTATTTTGCCATGGATCGCGACAAACGATGGGAAAGGGTTAAATTGGCTTATGATTTACTGGTCTCTGGAAAAGGTGCTAAATCAAACGATTTGGTGGCCTCTATATCGGAAAGTTATCAGGCCGGTGAAACCGATGAGTTTATTAAGCCATTATTTGCCGCCAAACCGGACGGTTCTCCTACCGCAACTATTCAGGATGGCGATGTGGTGCTCTGTTTTAATTTCCGCACCGACAGACCCAGGGAAATTACACAGGTGTTAACACAACAGGATTTTTCGGAATTTGGCATGACGAAAAAGAATCTTTACTATGTGACCATGACACAGTACGATGAATCGTACCAGGGGGTTTTTGTTCTTTTTCAAAATGATAATTTGAATAATACCCTGGGCGAGATTGTCTCAAGGGCGGGGAAATCACAGATTAGAATCGCGGAAACAGAAAAATATCCTCACGTAACTTTTTTCTTTTCCGGCGGACGTGAATCCGTATTTCCAGGAGAAGAACGTTTAATGGTTCCCTCTCCGAAAGTTCCTACCTACGATTCTGAGCCTGAAATGAGTGCTAAAGGTATTACCGAGCTCATTACGGAGGCTATTAGGAACAAAAAACCCGATTTTGTATGTTTAAATTATGCCAATGCCGATATGGTGGGGCATACAGGCGATTTTCAAGCTGCTATAAAAGCGGTGGAAACGGTGGATACCTGTTTGTCTGATTTGGTTAAAACAGCGCTGGAAAACAATTATCATATCGTCGTTATAGCCGATCATGGAAATTCTGACTATATGATTAATCCCGATGGAACGCCAAATACTGCCCATACCATGAACCCTGTTCCTATCATTTATGTCGCTGAAAATGCGTCAGAAAGCAAGGTGTCTCACGGTAAATTAGGTGATATAGCTCCTACCATTCTACATTTATTGGAAATAGACCTACCTGTTGAAATGACGGGGAATAATCTTATTTCAAAAAAATAAGGCCTTATTTCCATTTGATATTACATCCAGCACTCGGATATTGAACGGGGGAAATTTCTTTTCCCTCCAACACATTATCTATGGCTTGTCGTAAATCGCTGCCGTCCAGTGGTTTGTCGTTACCAGGTCGGGAACCGTCTATGCGTCCGCGGTAAACCAAATGTAATTGCGCATCGAACAGATAAAAATCAGGGGTGCAGGCGGCATCATAAATCCTGGCAATTTCCTGCGATTCGTCGTATAGATACGGAAAGGTATATCCTGTTTCTTTGGCATGTTCCGTCATCTTTTCAGGCCCATCCTGTGGATATTTTATCGCATTGTTTGAACTTATACCGACAAACTGGACGCCCGCATTTTTATAATCTGCTGCTATTCGAACTATTTCCGGATTTACATGTATGACGTAGGGACAATGATTACACAGAAACATAATGAGCGTCGCTTTTGCCGGAGGCATCTCGTACAAAGTTATTTCCTTCGCTGAAATAGTGTCAGGTAAAGTGAAATTCGGTGCTTTTGTGCCCAATGGCAGCATATTAGATTCTGTGTAAGCCATGATTTATATTTGAAATTTGACGGTAAATATAAGCTAATTAGGATTGTTCCGCAAAAATGATAAAAACAGATTAAATTTGCCCTTAATTAATGAAAAGGATACATGTTTCAAACGTATGATGTAATTGTAGTGGGTGCAGGGCATGCAGGTTGTGAAGCCGCCGTAGCCGCCGCCAATATGGGTTCTAAGGTGCTGTTAGTTACCATGAATATGCAGACGATTGCACAAATGTCTTGTAATCCTGCTATGGGTGGCGTTGCCAAAGGTCAGATTGTCAGGGAAATAGATGCATTGGGCGGTTATTCTGGTATCGTTACCGATGAGTCAGCCGTGCAATTCAGAATGCTTAATCTGTCTAAAGGCCCCGCTATGTGGAGTCCGCGCGCGCAAAGTGATCGAATGCAATTTGCGCAAAAATGGAGAATGATGCTTGAAGATCATCCCAATATAGATTTTTGGCAAGACATGGTTAAGGAGTTAATCGTCGAAGATGGTCGCGTAAAAGGGGTCGTTACTGGCATGGGTTTGTCTATTAACAGTACATCGGTGGTCCTCACCAATGGTACTTTTTTAAACGGAATTATACACATTGGGGAAAAACAAATAGGTGGCGGCCGTTCAGGCGAATCAGCAGCTAAGGGTATTACAGAACAGTTAGTTAGCCTTGGATTTGAAGCGGGTAGAATGAAAACAGGTACTCCTCCTCGGGTTGACGGGCGAACCCTGAACTACGAGGCAATGGAAATTCAGCCAGGGGACGAAAATCCTAGTCGCTTTTCATACACAGAAACGACGCCTTTGGTGAATCAACTTCCGTGTCATATTACCTATACAAGTCAGGAGGTCCACGATATATTACGGACAGGATTTGACCGTTCTCCCATGTTTAATGGTAGAATAAGGGGCTTAGGTCCAAGGTATTGTCCCTCTATTGAAGATAAAATTGACCGGTTTTCCGATAAGGACAGGCATCAACTTTTCGTTGAGCCAGAAGGTCGGACTACTTGTGAGGTTTATGTCAATGGCTTTTCCTCTTCCCTGCCTGAAGATGTTCAATATAAAGCGATTTCAAAAATTGCAGGCTTTGAAAAGGTAAAAATGTTCCGCCCTGGGTATGCTATCGAATACGACTTTTTCCCTCCAACCCAACTTTCTCTTAGCTTGGAAACGCACTTGTTGAAAGGGCTGTTTTTTGCGGGGCAGATAAATGGAACAACGGGCTATGAAGAGGCGGCAAGTCAAGGTCTTATGGCGGGTATCAATGCCCATCTTTCTGTAGTGGAAAAAGATCCGTTTATTTTGAAACGCTCCGATGCTTATATAGGCGTTTTGATAGATGATCTAGTGACTAAAGGTACCCAGGAACCTTATAGAATGTTCACCTCAAGAGCAGAATATCGCGTACTTCTCAGACAGGATAATGCCGATATACGCCTAACTCCACTAGCCGTTGAGCTGGGTATGAATTATATGGAGGACAGAATTAAAAAAGTGGAGGATAAAGTGGCGGATGCTAAAAAAATTACCCGCTTTTTAAATGATTGCAGTGTTGAACCTGAGCAGATAAATGGACTGCTAGAAGAAAAAGGAAGTATGCCCATTAAGCAAAAAGTGAAAGCACATGGCATTATTCTTCGCCCTAATATTTCTATTGCCGATGTCAGGGGCGCTGTTCCTGGTTTAAATGAATTCCTCTCAAATTATAAGGCCGAAGCGGTAGAACAGGCTGAAATTAATCTTAAATATGCCGGTTATATGGCAAAGGAGCAAGAAATGGTTGATAAAATGAGCAGATTGGAAATGCTAAAATTATCAGAATCTTTTGCTTATCATTCCTTAACTTCGCTGTCCGCTGAGGCAAGAGAAAAATTAACGCGCATGAAACCTATGACCATTGGTCAGGCAAGTCGTATTAGTGGTGTTTCTCCAGCAGATATCAGCGTTTTACTCATTCATCTTGGTCGATAACCTTTAAAATCAACGAATATGTATCCTATTTTGGTTCATTTACACTCTGGCTTCAGATGGGTTCTTTTAATAACCCTCATTTTAGCTATCATTCAGGTAGCCGGCAAATTGTCCGGTAATCATTCTTTTACCGACAAGGACAAGAAAATGCCTCTGTTTGCTTTCATTTCTTGTCACATACAGCTTTTAGTGGGGTTGATATTATATGCAATCAGCCCAAAAGTGGTTTTTTCTGCTGAATCAATGAAGAATGCCATGAGCCGTTTCTTTTTGGTTGAACATACTACTATGATGATTTTGGCAATCATAATCATTTCTGTTGGATATATTATGGCAAAAAAAGTAGCGCCTGAAAAGAAAGCGTTCAGTCGCATTTTTTGGGCATATCTGGTAGGTCTTATTCTTATTTTAGCAAGTATTCCCTGGCCATTTATGGGTTATGGAACCAGCTGGTTTTAAATAAAATGGGCTTTACCTGTATAAATAAAATACCCCCCTTGGTTCTCCATATAACTTTGGGGGTATTTTATTTATGTTTATCTCATTCCTCACTGCGCGCGCAAGACAATGTGTTTGCTTCTCTTTCAGGCTTTCCTTTGAATACCGATAAATGGAACCTTGTCGCTGATACACGCGTAGGAGACACCAATGGCGATGCAGATAATAACGAAGATGAAGTTATTCTTTGTACCGCTCAGATGTTTAGAAATGGAGGATTATTCTTAAAGGAAGCAATAGATTTAAGCGTTTGCAGCAAATGGGCGGTTTCTTTTGAATTCAGAATGTTTGAAGGTTCCAGCGCTGATGGCATTGCCTTCTGTTTCCTTGTAAGTCCGCCCACAGGATTTATTAGTGGGAGTGGGGTTGGAATACCTCAAAATCCAAGGGGATTAATGGTCGTTCTGGACACCTATAATAATTGCGGTGGAGCAAATCCTGAACTCCAGATACGTTATGGCAATGGGCAGAATTATTCAGAGTGCCCAACGAATAGTCAACCTACTTTATTTGCCGTTAGGGAACTGAGAGATAATAATTATAAAAAAGCCAGGGTCGAATACAATCGAGGGAATATAAAGGTAACGATTGATAGCACTATCATGCTGGAAGGTTTTTATCCTATTGATTATGCAGGTTATATGGGTTTTACCGCTTCAACGGGTGGATCAACAGATATTCATTCTGTAAAAAATATTAATATCTATACCCAAATTCCAGAGGTTTCTGCTATCCCCGATACTTCTTTTTGTTTGAATGATTCTTTGGTTTTAAATAAAGCACAGGGCTTCAATTTGCTCGGTTGGTCCGATGGAACAAAAACCGATAGAAAAGTGATTCGCGATACTGGTCTTTATTGGGTGAAACTGGAAAATCAGTGCGGGTCATTTATAGATTCCTTTCATGTAAGAAGACAGGATCCCTTTCAATATGATATGGGGCCTGACCAAACGTA
>JAIYCH010000081.1 GCA_027488135.1 Saprospiraceae bacterium
CCCATTTTGAGCTTTAGGAACAGACATTTTATATTCTTAAAAAACACACATGAAAAAATTATTTATCGTAACTATTTGCTTCTTCGCTCTAGTCACCTCAAACGGTCAAGCTGTAGAACAACGCTTACCAGGAGCTGAGGAGATTAGTAACAGGAGAACTTCCTTTAACCTGGAGGAAATCAAAGTACGCTGGAAAAAAGCGGCATTGGAGAATTGTACGGGGGTACCTTGTGCTGGTGGTGCTTCTTTTACTTGCGGAACTAGCACGGTAGCAGATATTGACGGTAATACCTACAACACGGTTTTAATAGGTTCCCAATGTTGGACAAAGGAGAACCTGAAAGTTACAAAATATAATGATGGAACATTAATTCCGTTAGATGCTTCTGGTACTACAACTGGTAATGTGGGCGAAACTTGGTCAGGCCGAACTACCGGTGCTCGCACGGTTTATGAACATAACAATACTTATCTGACAACTTATGGCTATCTATACAATTGGTACGCTGCAACAGATAGCAAAAAAATATGTCCTGTAGGTTGGCATGTACCAGACTTGCCAGAGTGGAATATATTTCTTAAGACTCTGGATCCTTCTGCAGCTAATATAGTAAACCCTGGACTGCAAAGTTCCTCAGCCGGTGGTAAGATTAAAACGCCAACTGGTTGGGCTTCGTCATCTAATCCAAGTAATTCAACTGGTTTTTCAGGTCTTCCTGCTGGCACTCGTTATGGTACTGGATTCGGCCCCGGTTTTTTTAATGATTTAACTGATCATACTTATTGGTGGTCTACTACTACTAACGCTAATAATACTTCAGCGTGGGATATTAGTATTTGGGATTCTGCAAATGATCTTGATGCATATTTAGAATCCCTGGATTCTGGTAATTCCATCCGCTGCCTCAAGAATTGATATTTGAATGATTTATTTATACCTTATAGTTTCAGGGTTAGTCTCGCAAGGACTAACCCTTTTTTAAGCTAATGTTTCATCTAATAGCGTAATAAAGGACTTAATACAAAAATTAAATATTATAATTAAGGATTAATAAAATAAAAACTATATATATTTAATGCCTAGATGTAAAATGAAGGTATACATTAAGATTATGAAATTGGGTATTTTAAAGAATTTGATTACGGTATGCTTTTTTTTTTCTGTTACTAGTTTAACAGGACAAGATACCTCCGTTATTGGAACTATATCCTTTCCTCACAATATCAGATCAATGGCTAATGACGAAAATGGACTTGTTTTCATTGAATCATCCGTGGGTCTTTATCAGTTTGACGGAAAAAAATATTGGTTGATTGACCCTACCTATGATAAAGGTGCCCTGATTTATAAAGAAGGTAGATTGACAAATTATAAAACTTCAAAAGTTAAAATTGATTTTATCGAAGAAGGTGAGAAAAATAAAGTTTGGTTACCCTTTCTTCCATCTACTTCTTCAAATTTCATCTACCATGCAAAAGGGAAAAATGGACGTCAATTTTTAGCAAGAGATAATCAAATTTATGAGGTTAGTATAAAAAATAAGTTTAAAATCGATTTGAAAGGCTATTCTACAAGAGCCATAATGGTTATTAATGGTGATACCTACGTAAATACTTATAGTGGAATATTCAAGAATGGAATGAGGATATTTCCAAATATACCCAATGCTGAGAGCATGCTTTTTGAAAATAGTAGTAATACTATTTATTTTACCTCTGATAAAGATATTTATAATCTAAACCTAAAGGATGATAATCTATGGATGAATAAATATTTAAATGAAATAGGGGAGCAAAATTATATTTCAAAAATAGTTCAATATAAAAATAAAATTTACTTAGGTACCTCCAAAGGTCTTGCACAACTCGAACCTTTTTCATTTTTCGAAAAAGAAATTTTTATTCATGATATCGCAATCTTTGATGACGTCATGTATATTGCGACGGAAGATGGGTCCTATCAATTTGATGGAAATAAACTCAAGAAATGTGACTTTTTACCAAATGCAAAAACTAATTTGGTCACCAAAATTGGGGTATATATTTGGGCACTTACAAACAACGGTCTTTTTGCGTACAATACGACGAATAAAAAACTGGATGAAATAATCCTTAATAAGGAATTAACCGCATTAGAATACTATGCCATCCAAAGAGATAACAATGGTTTCTATTGGGTAAGTACTTCCTCAGGCCTTTATAGATTTGGTAACATCAATGAAAAAGCAGAAGTTTTTTTTCCTCAAATTGAATTTAATAAACGGTCTTTTTACAATGATAAAGGGATTCTTTATTTTGGTAGCGTCAATGGTATTTATTCTTTTGATCCCCTCGATTTTCCTGATCTTGTTATCAATAATGGTTTTATTCTCAATAATCTGAAAGAAATTGGATTCATTCTATTGATTATATTAGGAATCCTATTGTTTTTAGGGCTTAAGAAAAAGGGGATTTTTAACAAAAAAACGCCTACGAATACTCCTCTGAATGATAACTTGATTTCATCTGATACAGATAAATTTCTTTATGATTTGGGAACTTTTATCTTAAAAAATCTTCATTCTGTGACAGTTGAAGATTTACTGAGCTACACGGGTATGAGTAAAAAAACATTTTATAAATATTTAGATCAAAATTATAAGGTCCTGCCAGGATTTTTAATAAATACGATAAAAGTGTTGAAAGCACGCGCTTTAATCCTTGAAAATCCCGGTATAACTATGGAAACAGTATCGAAATTTACGGGTTATTCAGCATCGTATCTTTATATTATAATGAAACAAGAGGATCCATCAATCCCTGAGGAAATTGCTATTATACGGAATTTAAAATATTGATATTCAATAGGTAAAGTGGGCAGAGCGAACGGTGGAGTTCGAGCAGAGGGGGTTTTGATGCGGTGTACGCAGCGTACAGGTGCAGTTTTTCGCTGAGGTTCGCGCGGGCAGAGAACGTCTTTGATTTGGGCACAGTCCCGCCATTTTCGTAACACACGCTATAGGTCACACCCCAACACTAAACTTCTCAAAAATTCCGCTGATAATTAAAGGATATTTCTTGCCATTTTTTTACCAAAAAGTAAATCACCGCGATGGCTTCAACCAGTGGAAAACCTATCAATGGGATAATTCCTTGGGTGATATCTGGGTATAAAATGACGGAAATACCTAAACCTGAGGTCAGTGTGGGCAATATCAAATAAATTAATACCAGATAAACAAGCATGCTGGTGTCAGCTCTTTGTGGCCGGTTAGAGAAATTTAATAATAATAAAATGCCTAAATCTCTCACTACAAAAAGAAGAATAGCGAAGTAAAAACAAACTATTTCTACCTTATTCGTTAAACCATAATCCTTTAAAAATGTCTTCAATACTTGATTTTCATCAAAAATTAATAGGAAAAGCAGTACCAAAAATCCAGCTATCTTAGCTATGGGCAAAGTGATGAGCCACAAAGGAACATATTTATAAAAAGTGGGAAAATCGGAAGATTTTAAGGCATTTATTAATTTTCTGAATAATACAATATCCTTGTTCTCACTCAATGCTAAAAGGTAGGTAAGGAGCATGGTTTCAACAAAAAGAAGCGTGAGCGTCGTCGATATTGCCGACAGGTCAACCATTTTTCCTTCCGGTAAAAAGAAACCGTATTGGAAAATAAAATGGAATATTAGAAAGAATAACCACCAGCTGGGTGGATCCGTAAATTGAAGCTCTGTGCGCATACTTCTGTAAAGCCCCGCAAGGATCCATAAAGTATATACAACAGAAGTAAATAATAAAAAATCGAGCGATGGTATCGCTATGCCATACCAGGTAAGTTGCATCATTTTGCTGCTACCGAGTAGGGTGAAATAGGAAAATATACTCGACAATATACCGGCAAATAATATACCAGTTAGAAAAATTCGATTGCTTTTTATTTTTGTGTTCGCATTCGTCCTGCGAATCAATTGAAGGGCAATCAGTATCATTAATCCGTGTAACCCAACCATGATGGTAACTAAAAGAAATCCAGTTTTAAATTCTTCTATAGGTTGACTGGTGTAAGTGGCAGAATACATAAATAAACCCCAGCATATTAAGGCGCCGTACCAATTGTAAATGGTTGAACCGATGAGTTTTCCAATAGCTAATTTCCACGGACCAATAGAACTCATTTTCTGCCAGTCCCAGGTTTTCTCGTTGTATTCATCTAATATGGCATCGGATGAAGATTTCATTCCCCATAGGATACCAATGAATATGAATCCGTAAAAGGAAAAATAATGGACGGTTGTCCAAGGATTTTCCTCCCCAGAATTCAAAGAAAAAATTAAAAAAACAAATAATAATAAAATAGCTGGCATAGTAATGAGTCTTTGTGGACTCAATTCCAGCCATATATTTTTTGCTAACTCGGGATTAAATTTAAGTATATTTTTCATCTTGATTTGTTGAGTTTGTATTGGGAAACGGTCTTAATATACTCATCCTGAAGATTAACTTTAACTTCAGAAAAATCGTTTACAGAGATATTTTCCGATATCAAATATTTAAGAAATTGATGTTTTGAAGAAATAAGTGTATCTAATTTTACATGTAATTTTTCATCCACAGATATTATTTCCGTAACTCCACGGAATAATTTGATTTTATCTAACAAGGGGGCTAAATCATGTTCGGCACCTATTTCCAGATAAACAAAAGCACGTGAAATAGGATTTGATTTTAATTTTTTGTGCTCCACCACATTTCCATCTTGCAAAACAAGCATGTGGGTAGAATAATCGGCCAGTTCGGCTAAAATATGAGATGAAACGATAATAGTCATTCCCTTTTCTGCCAGATTAACCATTAAGTTTGATAGTTCGTATCGTGCTTCAGGGTCTAAACCTGACGCAGGTTCATCTAGTAATAATAGGGTAGGTCGATGAACTATGGCCGACGCAATGCCTACTCTTTGTCGCATTCCACGGGATAAAACGCCCACTTTTTTATGAAGAAATCCGGCGATACCCACTTGTTCAATGGCGTTTTCTATAGCCGATTCTACCTCATCTTTATCAGTGATTCGACTATACGCCATAAAACTCAGACACTGATAAACAGTCAGCGTATCGTATAAGCCAAATAAATCCTGTAAAAAGCCTATTTGGCTGTGAACCTCGCGAGGATGTAATAAGGTGTCATAGCCATTCACCATTATATCTCCGCTAATAGGTTTTGAAAGTGCCGCAATACTTCTCAAAAGCGTTGTTTTTCCCGAACCATTGGGACCCACCAACGCCGTGATTGAACCTGGTTCTATTTGGAAGCTTACCTGATTTAAAGCTCTTTTTTCAGGATAATCAAACGTAACATTACTTACTTTTATCATCATAGGTGTTTTCTTTCTTCCTTCAAAGTTAAGTTCTAAAATAGCTTAATGGATGACTTATTTCTTTAAAAGATCTGTTTTATGTTAAAAAATATTTATTTTGTATCATTGACGCAGAACTCCTTTTTAAATTCTTCAACAGTCCAGGATGAGATGGTATTTTAAAAAAACAATCCAACAGGCTACGATAAAGGCATGGATTAAAAATGCCCCATCTTTTTATGCTTCCAGAAGGAAGTTTTTGTCGCAGTTGAGTACTTTGTCTGCTGGTTTATTGATACCTCACACTCCTCTTAAATATCCCAAAGTACCCAATATTGTCGTGGTAGGTGCCGGTATTGCTGGATTAAATGCCTTACATGTTTTAAAGAAAAAGGGGATTAAAGCATCCCTTTTTGAGGCTTCTAACAGGTCTGGTGGTCGTATGATGACGCTAAATAATTATTTTGCTCCAAATTTAAATACCGAGCTGGGGGGTGAATTTATTGATACTTACCATCATGATTTAATTTCTCTGACCAACGAATTTAATCTGGAACTGGTCGATTTGCGCAAAGATGACCCTTCTATGGAGGAAGTTCTTTATTTTGGAGGTAAAAAATTTACCGAAAATGATTTGGTGAATGAAATAATGCCTTTTGCTGAAAAATTAAGACTTGATGTAGAACGATTTCCAGAAAATTTAGATGAAATAACTTTTAGGGAAAATAAAAATTGGGCTGAAATTGATCAACTTTCTATTCCTCAATACCTCGATCGTATTGGCATAAAAGGTTGGCTGAAATCGTTTTACATGAACCAAATGTCTGGTTATTATACAATGGATGCCCAGTATCAGTCTGCTGTTAATCTTTTTTTATTGCTCCAACTACCAGACGAATCCCAAAACGAAAAAGAAGATCAGTCAGAAGTTTTTAAAATAAAGGGTGGGAGCCAGGCCCTCACCCACGCGATGAATAAATCGCTCGAAGATCAAATAAAAATGGGCTATTCGCTCATAGAAATCCATAAAAATAAAGAGAATTCTTATACCGCTGTTTTTGAATATTTGGGTGCTAAAAAAATGGTAAAAGCAGATTATTTGATTCTGGCCATTCCCTTTACAAAGCTCAGAGAGGTCAAAACCATTGGTTTTAATTGGTCCACTACAAAAAATGAATGTATTCAGCATTTGGGATATGGTAATGGGGGTAAAATTATTCTGGGTATGAATGAACGCGTTTGGAGAAATTATGGATCACATGGTGGCATGGTTGCTGATATTCCTGCCTATTCAACCTGGGACAGTAGTCGCCTTCAACCTGGTCCTGCCGGTACCTTAACCATCTTTGGAGGTGCTTCCATTGGCGATGATGCTGCTAATTTGAGGGCTTCCGAAATAAAAGAAAAGTATTTACCAGGCTTGGAAGCTATCTGGCCGGGTTTCGAAAGAGCAGGTAGCAATACCTTACATAAATTTTCCTGGCAAGATTATTATTTTAATCTTGGCTCTTATACCTCTTATAAAGTTGGCCAATGGTCCGCTTTCGGTGGGATTGAAAAGGAACCTGAAGGTAATATTTTTTTTGCAGGGGAACATTGCAGCATTCAGTTTCAAGGATATATGAATGGTGGTGCTCAAACAGGGAGATTGGCAGCAGAACAAGTTTTAAACCAGATAAATGCCCGTTTTTAAATATATTTTTCAATTTTCAATGTTATTTTTCCTAAAATCATTCCGATGAAAATAATTTTCCTTAACACCTTTGCCTTTTTCATTCTTGCTGTCTTGTTTTCTCCATCTTTACAAGCACAGTCATTGGAAATTAAAGGAAAAGTAACTGACACGAATCAAGAACCGTTGATAGGTGCAACCATCTTGGTACAAGGTACTGAACAAGGTACCATTACGGATATAAACGGGAATTTTCAGGTAAAGACAGATCCCAAAGCAACGCTAATTATTTCATATACTGGATTTTCATCGAAAATCATCGTCGTTGGCAATCAAACAGTATGGAATATAATGTTAGAACCTGAAGATTTAAAACTGGATGAAGTGGTAGTTATCGGGTATGGCAGTCAACGCAAAAGTCAAATTACAGGCGCTATTTCTTCTTTAAAAGGCAAAGATATTCAAGATCAACCCGTTTCTAATCTGGCCAATAGCATGCAGGGTAGGGTAGCAGGCTTGAATGTGATGAGTGCCTCCGGAACACCTGGCGCAGGTCTTTTAGTGAATGTGAGAGGAAATAATGCGCCCTTATATGTGGTTGATGGAATCCCTTTGCTGAGCGAAAATAACTCTGGTTTGTCCACCTCATTTGATCTGCAAGGGCAAAACGTAGGTTCGGGTCAAACATTGAGTTCCATATCCGATATAAATCCAAATGATATTGAATCCATAGAGGTATTGAAAGATGCTTCCGCAGCAGCCATTTACGGTGCAAGAGCGGCGAATGGTGTCATTTTAATAACCACAAAAAGAGGTAAATCGGGCGGACAAGAAGCTAGTTTTAATATTTATTCGGGTATCCAACAGATAGCAAGACCCATAAAATTTATGGATTCAAAGGAAATGGTCGGACTCATTGAAGAAGCAAGGGCAAATGATCTGGCCATTTTTAAAAAGGATCCTTCCTATTTTGGCGATAATTTTGACCCTTCCGTATTAACTGATCCATTGGATAATTTTGACCTTTCTTCAGAGGTGAATACCAATTGGCTAAATGAGGTTTCCCGCCTCGCGCCCATAAATAATTATGAATTTTCTTTTCGTGCAGGGAATGAAAAAACAAAATATTTTACAAGCCTGAGTTATTTTGATCAGCAAGGGGTGATTATTGAAAATTATTATAAAAGATTTAATTATCGCCTGAATCTGGACCATGAAATTAATTCCAGATTTAAACTTGGGATTACTTTTAATACGACCTATTCAAAGAACAGGCGGAGTTTTAATGACAATACTTACACAGGTATCATTACCAATGCTTTAGGTGCCTCACCTCTTATGCCTGCCTACGAAGAGGATGGTTCGTATGCAGGTTTTGAAGATTATCAGGCAAACTGGCTTTCTGATAATCCTGTTAAATCGGCAAAGGAAATCAGGGCTTTTACTAATGGATACAGGGCTTTGGGAACCTTAGCCGGAGAGTATAAATTTTCCAATAAACTTTATTTTAAATCGTCCTTGTCTGCCGATGTACTTTTTAATTTTGATACCCAGTTTAAATCTCCCCTAACGGCCGATGCAGAGGCTTTTGGTGGAGCCTCTTATGAAGGAAATTTTAGGAATGTTACCTGGTTAAATGAAAATACCCTGCATTATTCTGATACTAGAAATGGCAATACCCTGTCTCTATTAGGAGGAGTTACCATGCAAAGAACTCAAATTGATCGCTCAAGTGCCTTGGGGCAAGGTTTTCCGCCGGGTGCCCTCGAGCGTATTTCCAGTGCTGCTAATATTATAAATGCCACTTCTGAAGGAACTTCCTTTGCGCTATTGTCTTTTTTAAGCCGGATTAATTATGATGTTAAAAATCGATTTTTATTTACTTTCACCTCGCGCGCAGATGGATCTTCCAGGTTTTCGAAAAATAATAGATTTGGTTTCTTTCCCTCTGGTGCAGTCGCCTGGAGGATAAGCAAAGAACCATTTTTCAATGGCCTTAAACAAGTCTTTTCTGATTTCAAAATTAGAATGAGTGCGGGACTTACCGGAGATCAGGAAATTGGCGATTTTCAAAATATTACTTTTTATACTGCGTCAAGATATGCAGGAAGATCTGGTTACCAACTTAGAAATTTAGCAGATCCTGACCTTACCTGGCAAACCAATAGCATGTTTAATATTGGGTTAGATTATGAAATGGCCGATGGGAAAATTGGGGGCTCCCTCGAATTTTTTAATTCGTTGAAATCTAATTTATTGAGTGAAGACCTTATTCCTGCAACAACTGGTTTTACTTCCATAACGAGAAATGGTGGAGAGGTTCAAAATGTAGGATTGGAATTTAATATCAATGCATCCCTGGCTAAAAAAGAAAAATTTACCTGGGATGTGAATTTTAATGCTACCTGGATTCATAATGAAATTAAAAGTTTAAATAGTGATGGCGTTTATTTAAATGCTTATGACGATTTAGAGGCTACCCATATTCTTCAGATTGGTCATCCAGTGGGTTCCTTTCTTGGCTTGAAGTATTTGGGCGTTGACCCCGAAACCGGAGATGTTCAGTTCGAAGATTTTAATGAAGATGGAAATATCGATTATGATGACGCTCAGATCATTGGAAAGGCCATGCCTGATCTGTATGGCGGTCTTACCAATGTGTTTAAATGGAAAAACCTGGATTTTAGTATATTTTCTCGTTTTTCTTTGGGAAATCAGGTGTATAATCTTATCAGAGGTACCACTGAAAATTTAGGCTGGAGTAATGATGGTGGACTCAGTTCCATCTATGCCAATAATACCCTGAATGTTCGGGACAGATGGAAAAAACCTGGAGATGAGGCGGAATATGGCAGAGCATCTTTCATAAATTTAAATCTGGGACTCAATTCTTCTCAAATGGTTGAAAATGCCTCCTTTTTTAGAATTCAAAATATCAATGCTGGATACTCCTTGCCAAGTCCTGGAAAATTCAGTTCGGTAAGAATTTATGCGGAAGTTCAAAATCTATGGATACTTACCTCATATAAAGGATTTGACCCAGAGGTTTCTTCCAATGGGGGACTTGCAGACAGAACGGCTGGCGTCGATTATGGCGCCTATCCTTCAGCTCGTACTTTCTTAATGGGATTAAGTTTAAAATTTTAATGTTAAAAAAATGAAAAAAATTATATTTTTTATAAATCTGTTTTCTTTGTTTTTTCTTCCAGCCTGTTTGGATGAAAACTCTCCTAATTACTTAAATGTAGAAGGCGCAATAAAGGATGGTGCAAGTCTTGAAGCCGCCGTTATTGGCCTTTATAGTGCCTTGCAACAGTCTGATTATTATGGAGAATCTTATCTTTTAACCTCTGAAGGCCATACAGATAATGCCACAACGGGTGGCTATCAAAACCTCTCCTTAGACCAAATTGGAAATCGCGAGGTTACCGGGGCAAATGTTATTTCTGAAAATATATGGACTGCCATTTATCGGGTGATTGCTAACGCGAATCTGGTATTAAAATATCTTCCCGCCATAGAGGACTTGGATTCGAAACAGAAAAATCATCTGGAGGGTGAGGCACGCGCCATTAGAGCTATGGCACATTTCGATCTGTTAAGATATTATGGGGAACATTGGAATATGGCTTCCAGTGCGGGTATTCCTCTTGTTCAAGTACCGCAGGAAATTAAAGATCAACCTTCCAGAGCAACCGTTGCGGCTTCCTATCAATTTATCATTTCAGAAATGACCAAAGCGGCTGGTTTGTTGGATCAAAGCGTAAAGGACAAATCTTTTATGAACCTACATGCAGTCAACGCCCTGTTGGCAAGAATTTATTTGTATAAAGCAGATAACGAAAAGGCGGCAGAATATGCTACCAAAGTTATTGGTTCTGGTGATTTTCAAATAATGGATGCTACAAAATTTTTGGATATTTATCGCTCAAAATTAAGTTCTGAGTCTGTTTTTGAATTGCTTTTTGACAGTCAAAACAGGAGTGGCTATAATGGTGCAACCTTTAGTAGAGAAGACGCTATCAGACCAGAATTGGGATATATGGCATCTAAAAATTTACAGGAATTTTTTAATGCAAGAGTGGGTGATGTTAGAAATAATCTGGTTGATTTTTCTTCTGATAATAATGATGTTACCATATTACCAGATGGTCGGACTCAAAAATATAGGGGGGAAGCCTCTAAAGATAATTCAGCTTACATCGTTCGATTTGCAGAAATGTATTTGATTCGGGCGGAAGCTTTGGGTAATCAAAAAGGGTTGGCTGACCTCAATTTTTTAAGGCAAAAGCGTGGTTTATCTGTTTTAACGCCCAATCAGGTTAGTACGTCCAATGATTTTATAAATGCGGTATTAAATGAACGTAGGGCAGAACTAAATTTTGAGGGTCACAGGTATTTTGATTTAGCGAGATCAAGAAAGATAAAATCTGTTTTAAATATAGAGGATTTTAGATCTGTATTCCCCATCCCCAATCGGGAAATGATTGCAAATCCAAATATAAAGCAAAACCCAGGATATTGAAATAGAGGTTAATAAGGGTGTAACTTATCGATCTTCTTTAAATCATGATTTATAATCTGTTGACAAATGCTAATACAAGTCATACCTAAGCTACCTATGCGCTTGAAAAGCCAGACAAAAAGTTACTATATCGGTCAACTTGGCTTTTTGGAAATGGCAGATTATGGTGATTATCTGCTACTTGAAAAGGAAGGAATTGAAATTCACTTCTTTGAATTCAAAGCATTAGATCCTTTGGAAAATTATGGGCAGATTTATATCAGGACAAACCAGATTGAGGCTTTATATGCACAATTACAGGAGGCAAACGTAGCTATTCATCCTAATGCACCACTGCAACAGAAACACTGGGGTCAAATAGAGTTTTCATTGCTCGATCCAGATAATAATCTGATTACCTTCGGTCAGGCGGATACTCCAAATGAAAATAATCCTGAGGAATGATTTATGCAAACAATTTATCTCTTTTAATGAAATTTTCGCTATTTTGGGTAATAATTAGGAGATTTATTCTCTTAACTTTTACCTAAAAACTTATGTATGAAAAAGGGGATACTTCTTCTACTGGCCTTTTCCTTGTTTATGGATGCGGTGGACGCTCAAAAAAAACCGCTGATTGTTTTTGTAACCGGTGATCACGAATATGGAGGAGAGCAAACCTTGCCCTTACTTGCCGCTGAACTTGAAAAAACATATCATTTTCAAACCAAAGTCCTGACTTCTTTTCCAAATCAAAATGGCGAAAAGGATATTCCTGGATTAGAGGCACTTAAAAATGCAGATTTAGCCGTTTTTTATCTGCGATGGAGGCAGTTAGTTCCCGAGCAACTGGCACTCATCGAAGAATATCTGAAAACAGGTAAGCCGGTCATGGGTTTTCGTACCACTACGCATGCTTTTAATTTTCCTAAAAATCACCCTTCTGAAAAATGGAATGCCTTCGGTGAATTTGCGCTGAATTCACCTCCAGGTTGGGGTGGAAAAGCAAAGCATACCCACTATGGCCACCAAAGTTCCACAGATGTATCGGTGATTGAAAAAGCTAAAAATCATCCGATTTTAACCGGTGTTGAACCCAATTTTCATGTCAGATCATGGCTTTACAAGGTTTTACCCGATTATCCAGTGAAAGGTTCTGAATGGTTGTTGATGGGAAAAGCAGTGGATGCTGATAAAGAGGCTATAGAAAATCCTGTTGCCTGGGTGGGAACGAATTCCTTCGGGTCAAAGATTTTCACCACTACGATGGGACATCCTGAAGATTTTTCCGTCGAATCTTTTCAACGTTTATTAGTCAATGCCATTCATTGGGAATTAGGATTAAAAATTCCAAAAAAATGGAAAGGTAAGCTTGATATCAATGTCCCTTACCGTGGAATGGTCAATGATTAATCAACTCATTTTGCAAAATTATTACTAAATAAACATACCATGTTTAACCCAAATAAGTCTTTTTATTCCTTTATTTTTATTATTCTCTTGTTCGTCTCTTTGATTAACTTTTTTGAGGATGATACAATAGATATTCCAAATGGTGCCCATATTTCTCTGATTGGTGGAAATTTGGGTTCCAGAATGATGAATTATGGTCATTTTGAAACGGAAATGTATGTCCGGTATCCAGAAAAATCACTCATTATCAGAAACATGTGTGACGGTGGGGATACACCAGGCTTTAGACCACATGCCTCAAGAAATCTTCCATGGGCTTTTCCTGGTGCTGAAAAATTCCAAACGGAATTTGCAAAAAAATCAGACAGCGAAGGGCATTTCGATAGTCCCGATCAGTGGCTGACCAATTTAAAAACGGACATAATTATTGCCTTTTTTGGCTTTAGCGAATCGTTCGATGGTAAGGAAAACCTGGAAAATTACAAGAATGAATTGAATGCTTTCATTCAGCATACACTCAGTCAAAAGTATAATGGGGTCTCTGCTCCTCAGTTGGTTATCGTTTCTCCAACAGCTTATCAGGATGTAACTCACCTGATGGATGTGCCAAAAGGGGATAGTCAAAATGAAAATATCTGGTTATATACTCAGGCCATGAAGGAAGTGGCTGATAAAAATAAGGTGACTTTTGTGGATGCCTTCACGCCATCAAAAAAATGGTATGCCGATACAGACAAACCTTTGACTATCGATGGTATGCAACTAAATGGTGATGGGTATAAAAAATTGGCGGTCTATTTATCAGACGAAATTTTTGGTTCTGCCCCTACAAAAGCAGAGGCAAACAGATCGTTGATCCACGAAATGGTGATGGAGAAGAACTGGCTGTGGCATAATGATTATAAAATTCCAAATGGCGTTCACGTTTATGGCAGAAGATATGATCCATTTGGACCGGATAATTATCCAGCTGAATTGGAAAAAATCAGACAGATGCTTACTATCAGAGATAAAGCGATCTGGCTTGCAGCTCAAAAGGGTGAGAAAACCAATTTGAAGGAGGCGGATAAAAATACGCGGAGTCTCCCTGAGATTAAAACCAATTTTAATCCTGAACAAAATGGAAGCCTCAAATATCTCTATGGTGCCGATGCTTTAGCTAAATTAAAAGTTCCGGAAGGATATAAAATTGACCTTTTTGCCTCGGAAGTAGAATTTAAAGACTTAGCTAATCCAGTGCAAATGTCTTTTGACAATAAAGGCAGACTTTGGGTGGCTACTATGCCAAGTTATCCCCATTATAAACCTGGGGATTCCAAACCAGATGATAAATTAATTATCCTTGAAGATACCAATAATGATGGTAAGGCGGACAAACAAACAGTATTTGTCGACGGTTTACACCTTCCCCTTGGATTTGAATTTGCTCCTGAAGGGGTTTATGTTTCTCAAGGTACTAATTTGAAATTATTCACCGATACCAATGGAGATGATAAAGCCGATAAGGAAGAAATTATCATGAGTGGTTTCGATGATCATGATACTCACCATAATAGCAGTGCTTTTTGTGCGGATCCTTCGGGTGCCATTTATACTGGGGAAGGGGTGTTTTTACATACCAGTGTAGAAACCGCTTATGGCACAGTAAGAGCTACGAATGGTGGATTTTACCGGTATAGTCCTCAATTGCGCAAATTAGACAGGATAGCTCAATTATCCATTCCTAACCCATGGGGTATAGCATTTGATGAATGGGGACAGCCCTTTTTTGCTGAAACATCAGGTCCTGATGTCCGTTGGATGACTCCAGGCACTGTTTTACCACGATACGGGGAAGCGACCCATAAGGGTAAGCAGCTGATTGAAAAAGATCACATGGTCAGACCAACTTCAGGCCTGGAATTTGTTTCCAGCAGGCATTTTCCTGAAGAAGTGCAAGGGGATATGCTGATAAATAATACCATTGGATTTTTAGGAATGAAGCAGCATAAAATCTGGGATAGTGGCACAGGGTATGAAACGAAACACAGACAAGATCTGGTCGTTGGAACAGACAGGAATTTTAGACCCGTTGACATGGAATTTGCCCCCGATGGTTCTCTTTATCTGGTCGATTGGCATAATATTCTTATCGGACACATGCAACATAATGCCAGAGATCCATTGAGAGATCATGTTCATGGTCGTATTTATAGAATTACCTATCCATCCAGACCTTTGGTTACACCAGCTAAAATAGATGGAGCATCTATCGAAACGCTTTTATCTAATTTAACTCTGCCCGAATATCGGACAAGGTATAGAACCAGAAGAGAATTAAGAGCTAGAAATGCAGAAGAAGTTTTGGCGAAAATGGATAAATGGATGTTGACCCTTGATATCAAAGACACCCGATATGAGCATCATCTTTTAGAGGGTTTATGGGTTAGCTGGGGCTTAAATAAGGTGCATCAGCCCTTATTGAAAAAATTACTTTCTGCCAATGATTATCGTGTGAGGGCTGCTGCAGTGGAGGTACTTCGTTTTACAGGTCATCAAGTTAAAAATCAGACAGAATTACTTAAGCAAGCAGCAGCAGATGAACAAAGCAGAGTTAGGCTGGGCGCCATCGTTTCTGCGTCCTGGCTTGGAAAATCAAAAGGTATGCCAATATTAGAGGCTGCGAAATTAAAGCCTTTAGATGATTGGATGGTTTACGCGTTTGAAACAGCGGTTGCCCATTTAAATGGCGTGGCTGTAATAAAGCCTAAAGTGGTTAAAAAGGTAGAGACGAATTTGAAAGGAGATGATTTGGCGCTGTTTTCTAAAGGGAAAGAAGTTTATAGTAAGGAAGGTTACTGTGTAACTTGCCATCAGGCAGATGGAAATGGTCTAACTGCATCTGGCTTTCCTCCGCTTTCCGGAACAGAGTGGGTGACAGGTGATCAAGTTCGATTGATTAAAGTTATTCTTAAAGGATTGATGGGCCCCATCGAAGTGAATGGTAAGCAGTATGAGGGAGCCGTTCCAATGACGCCTTTCGAAGGACTAAGTGACCAGGAAGTAGCTGCCGTTGCTACCTACATTAGGAATTCATTCGGAAATACCGCTTCATCTATTCAACCGTCGGTCGTAAAAGAAGTTAGAGCTACTTTAAGTAAAAAACAATCTTTTTACCAAAGTACTAAATTATTGAAAATGCATCCTTTAGAAAGTAAAATGACTAAATAAGGATAAAAATAATATTTAAAAAAAAGAAGAAAATGGAATTATCAATTCACAATTGGATGAGAGCAGAATCCATTGAAACAACCATTGGACGAATTTCTGCACTGGGGTATGAAAAAATTGAAATTCAAGGGACACCAGAAGCGTATGATACAAAATACGTTGGGCAACTCTTGAAAGATCACAATATGACTTGCTGGGGTTCGGTGACCCTCATGTTGGAAGACAGGAATTTGTTGGCAAAAAATAAGGCTCAACGGGCAAAATCGGTCCAATATGTGAAGGATGTGGTCACGATGGTAAAGGAATTGGATGGTAAAATGGTTTCTGTCGTTCCTGCAACGGTTGGAAAAATTATTCCCGATGGAAGACCTGAGGAAGAATGGGAATGGGCTGTTGAGGGAATGAAGGAAATTTATGCCTACTCAGAAAGCGTTGGTATTTTGCTGGGTATTGAGCCCATTAATAGATTTGAAACGTATTTTATTAACAGAGGCGATCAGGCTCTGGCGTTAGCTAAAGCTGTTGGTCCAAATTGTGGCGTTTGTCTGGACTCTTTTCACATGAATATTGAGGAAGATGATATGTTTGAAGCCATTCGACGCACAAAAGGTCGTTTAGTTGGATTTCATGTCGCCGATAATAACAGAATGGCTCCCGGAATGGGGCGTTTAGATTGGAAGAAAATTGTGGCAACCCTCAGGGAAATTGGCTATAACGAGGTTCTTTCGGTTGAATTCTGTTCTCCATTAGATCGCACTCCCGCTAATCCTTATCCCAATTCTATTGAGGAAAATCCTCAGGGGCTAAGCCCTGAAGCAAAGAAATTCCTTGAAGATCATGGAAGTTCAGCCGTGACAGAGGATTTTTATTCCATGTTAACCAGAAAATCACTAGAAACACTAAGACCATTGATATGATTATCACGAATGTAGAAGCTTTTTGGCTTAGATGTCCTATTCCTAAAGAAAAGCAACATTTTTCTGACTATGGTCTGCTGACCGATTTTGATATGACGCTCGTGGTAGTTACTACGGATACCGGTTTACAAGGTTTTGGTGAGGCAAAGGCAGCAGTAGGATCTTCTGGCGTTTGTGCCTCTATTGTAACTTGTGTTGAAAATGAAATAAAACCGTTGTTGGTAGGTAAAGACGCCGGACAGATTTCTAAAATATGGGAACATATCTATAATGGTACAAGAGATCATTATTCGCTGAGCAGAGGTAGAAAATTCCCCATTCTTGGTAGAAGAGGTTTGACTATTTCTGCGATGAGTGGTGTTGATACTGCGCTTTGGGATCTTAAAGGTAAAGCGCTGGGTGTTCCTGTTGCGGATCTCCTGGGGGGTTCTTGCCGCGATAAAATGGAGGCTTATGCCAGTGGAGGGTGGGCTTCAGCGGACAAAATTGGCGAACAATTGAACGGATATATTGAAAAGGGTTTCTCCGGTGTGAAGATGAGGGTGGGCATTATGGATCAAACGGTTGCAGAAAGTGTGAAACGCGTAAAAGCTGCCAGAGAAGCTATCGGGCCTGATATTAAATTGATGACAGATGCTCATGGTACTTTTAGTGTGCCTGAGGCAAAACAGTTTTGTAGGGGCGTCGAAGATTGTAACTTGTACTGGTTTGAAGAACCCATAAGTCCCGATAATCGCCATGGTACCGCCGAAGTTCGGCAAGCTACCTCCATTCCAATTGCTTTAGGTGAGAGTGAATTTACCGCTTTTGATATCCGCGATTTAATTGAGGTGAGAGCCATGGATGTGGTACAACCCGATTCAGCTATTATTGGCGGTATCACCGAATCGATGAGAGTGGCTCATCTGGCGCATACCTTTCAACTGGAACTGGCTCCGCATTGCTGGGGTTCAGCTTTTTCTTTTATGGCTGGTGTAAATGTTGCTTTTGCTTCGCCCGCAGCCGTGGTTATTGAGTTCTCCCTGGGTGGAAATCCGATGATGTACGACCTGGTAAATGAGAAAATTACCGTTGAAAAGGGTATGATTTCTGCACCTACGGCTCCAGGTCTCGGCTTGACTCCAAACTGGGACTTTGTCCACGAATTTAAACAGAAAATTAACCATTAAATTACATTCGCTATGTCAAAGGCAATAGGTATTAATCATGTGGCGCTCGTTGTGAAAAATTTGGAGGAAGCCTGCGAATTTTATGAAAAGGAATTAGGCCTGGAAGTTATCCCAGCTTTTCTCTTTGATTATCCCACTGCTTTTTTTAAGATAAATGAAACGCAACAACTTCACTTGACGGAGTGGGACGATGTTTACTCCTTCAGAGGTCATGTTTGTATGCAAGTAGATGATATTAATGCGGTGTTTTGGAGAATGAAAGCTTTGGGCGTTATTGACATCAATCCATGGGGTAAAGTGAGACAGTTGCCTTTTGGTCCAATACAGATGTTTGTCAGGGATCCTTCTGGTAATTTAGTAGAGCTTTCTTGTAAACCAGGAACGGAGATTGATCCTGCGATTTTGGAAGATGAATTATTCCAGGAAGGCATTTATGTGTCGGGTAGAAATGATTTCCGTGGGTATAAATCTAAAGATGCAACATTGTATCATAATGAGTAAAATCTAAAAGGGCGTAAGTATGCTACATATCTTATTGTTGGAAACCATCGAAGAAGAATCTTTTGAATGGCTGTCAAACGATGAAAATATTCAACTTTATAAAGCTTGGGAGGGAATGCCTGCTTCGGGTGATCTGGAAAAAATGGATGCCGTTATCACCCGTGGTATTGGTCAGGTGAACCAGGCATTGTATGATGCTTGTCCTAATCTGAAAGTAGCCGCTCGCTGTGGTGTTGGGCTTGATAATGTCGATGTTAAGGAGGCAACAAAAAGGGGTATTAAAGTTATTAATGCACCTGGATCCAATGCTTCTACCGTTGCAGAACATACGATTTCCCTTATGTTAACCATTCAGCGAAATTTATTTGAAGCGCTTTCGGAAGTTAAAAAAGGGAATTGGGCTTCCAGAAGCACATTTAAAAGTGATGAACTTTCCGGCAAAACGCTGGGTATTTTTGGCTTGGGAAATATTGGCCTTAAAGTAGCTAATATTGCTTCCGCTTTCGGTATGAAAGTCATCTATTGGTCCCCTTCTGAAAAAAATGTACCCTACGATCTGGTTGATAAAGAAACGCTTTTCCAAACAGCCGATATTATTTCCCTCCATCTCCCGCTGAATGAGGAAACTAATGGGATGATCAATAAAGAGGTATTTAATTTAATGCGCCCAGGTGCTATTTTAATCAATACCGCTCGAGGACCTTTAGTGGAAAGAGAAGCCTTATTAGATGCATTGGATACCGGAAAATTGTCAGGTTATGCCGCTGATGTTCCCTTTTCTCCTCCGCCAACGGCTAATGATGCATTGATTTCTCATCCAAAAGCATTTATCACGGCACATGTAAGTAGTCTGACGGCAACCACTTATAAAAATATGTGCCTGAGTACCGTCAAAAATGTACTCGCCGTATTAAGAGGGGATGCGCCTTCACAAGGATGTATATTTAACGCCAGTGCTTTAGGTCTCTAAATTGAAAATAATGAAATTACAAACGAGAAGAGCCTTTTTAGAAACAAGTGCAGGTTTAATGGCCCTCGCCGCCTTGAATCCATTATTTAAAGAAAATAAAAAAACGGAAAAACTTGCTTTTTCTACCTTGGGATGTCCTGACTGGCGTTTGAAACAAATCGTTGACTGTTCGGTCAAAAATGATTATAAAGGGTTCGAAATAAGAGGATTAGCTGGGGAGATGGATTTACCGAAATGTCCTGAGTTTAATAAGACTAATTTGCCTGCTTCCTTAAGATTGATCAAGGATAATGATATTAAAATAATTAATCTTGGCTCTTCTGTTAATTTACATTTTGCTCAAGAGGATAAAAGGAAATCAAATTTAGATGATGCTAAAAGATTTATCGATCTGGCGGAGCAACTTGAATGCCCTTTTGTGCGGGTTTTTCCTGATGATCTGCCATCCGATCAAACTGTCGAACAAACCCTCGATTTGATTATTTCAGGATTAATTACCCTTGGGGAATATGCAAAGGGAAGCAATGTGACCATTCTACTCGAATCTCATGGTAAGGTGGTTTATAAAGATATGCTTTTGAAAATTATGGCTGGGGCAAATCATCCAAAAGTTGGCCTCATCTGGGACTTTTTTAATATGTGGGTAGTTACCAAAGAATCTCCTAAAGAAGTGTTTGATACCCTCGGGAAATATATTAAACATGTACATATAAAAGATGCCAATTTGGTAGATGGAAAACCTGCTTATTGCCTTATTGGTCAAGGGGTTGCTCCACTCAGGGAGGCCATGGATTCCTTAAATAGGTCAAATTATAAAGGGTACTATAGTTTTGAATGGGAGAAAAAATGGCATCCTGAAATCCAAGATCCTGAAATAGCGTTTCCGCATTTTGCCAAAGAAATCATCCATTATTTGTAAGTGTTACGAACATGTATTTTAAAGTATTCAAAATAGGTCAACTTGCTTTAAACCTGGTAAGAAATCAATCATGACAAATCATTTGAACACAGATCTTTTATATCAAAGAAGGGCAGCTGTCGTGCCAAAAGGATTAGGTATTTTCAGTCCTGCTTCCGCAACCTCAGCTCACGGCGCCATTGTCAAAGATGCCGATGGCAGAGAATTAATTGATTTTGCCGGAGGTATTGGGGTGATGAATGTGGGTCATTGTCCGGGAAAAGTGGTAAAAGCTATTCAAGATCAAGCGGCTCGACTGATGCATACCTGCTTTAATGTGGCTATTTACGAACCCTATCTTGCTTTGGCTGAAAAACTGGTATCCATCCTCCCACATGGGGAAGCAACGAAAGTTATGCTAACAAATACTGGTGCAGAGGCAGTTGAAAATGCGATTAAAATAGCGAGACAAGCAACAGGCAGACCTGCGGTTATCTGTTTTGAAGGGGCATTCCATGGTCGGTCCATGATGGCCATGACACTGACTTCAAAGGTTGGTTATAAACAACATTGCGGACCTTATGCTCCCGAAGTTTACCGTATCCCTTTCCCATATTATCAGGCTTATCAGGAAAATATAACGGAGGAGGCGTTTGGCAAAAATCATTTAGCTGATTTGGAAAAATATTTTAATCAGGGTGTCTCAGCCAGTCAGGTGGCAGCTATTATCCTGGAACCAGTGCAAGGGGAGGGTGGTTTCCATGTTGTTTCACCCACTTACCTGAAGGGATTAAGGAAAATTTGCGATAAATATGGGATTATGCTCATTCTCGATGAAGTTCAGTCTGGTTTTGGCAGGACGGGGAAATGGGCGGCTTATGATCATTATGATGTTATTCCTGATATTTCAACCTGGGCCAAATCTATGGGTGGTGGTATGCCTATTGGTTGTGTAATGGGCAAAGCTGCCATTATGGATGCTGCGGGTCCTTCTACCATAGGGGGTACCTATCCGGGTAACCCCGTTTGTGCCGCTGCTGCATTAGCAACCATCGAATATATGGAGGAGATTAATATAAACGAACTCGGCGTTCAAGTGGGCATTAAAGTGAATGATTTTTTTGAAAGATTAAAAAGTAAATTCCCAGATACCATTAAGGCTATTCATGGGCTTGGGGCTATGCTGGCGATCGAATTGGTTGACCAGAATGGAAATCCTGCCGCTGACTTAACTAAAAAAGTATTGCATTTTGCCAATGAAAATGGCTTAATCCTCATTAGTGCTGGCGTAAATGGAAATTATATTCGGATTTTAAGTCCTTTAGTCATTTCCGATGCTCATTTATTTAAAGGTTTTGAAATTATTGAAAATGCATTTAATGCGCTACTATGAGAAAAAATTATATTAATGGCCTTTGGATAGATGCTGTTTCAGGTAATACCCGACCATTATTTAATCCGGCAACAGGAGAAATAATAGTTGATTTACCCTTTGGTGATGTTGCCGAATATCAATTAGCTATTGATTCGGCGATAAATGCCTTTGATGGCTGGCAGTCAAAATCGCCCTACTACAGAGCTGAAATTTTAAAAAATACTGCAAGGATTATCAGAGAAAAAATAGAGGTGATTGCGCATGATATGGTGCTGGAATCAGGAAAGCCTTTATTGGAAGCAAAAGCAGAAATTGGCGTGGCAGCCAATCTTTTTGAATGGTTTGCAGAAGAAGGAAAGCGATGTTATGGACGAACTATTCCCTCTTTTCGAACCAATAAGCGGATGTCCGTTATTTATCAACCTCTTGGTGTGGTCGGTGCAATAACTGCCTGGAATTTTCCAGCGTATAATCCTGCCCGTTGTTGGGCCGCTATTTTGGCCGCAGGTTGTACGCTCGTGGCCCGTTCTTCTGAACATACGCCATTGACGGCCATGCATATTATGTCCGCATTACAAGAAGCAGGTATTCCGACGGGTGCTGCCAATTTTGTACATGGTGATGCCCCTTCAGCCGGGAATATTTTCCTGGAACATCCAAAAGTTAGAAAAATAAGTTTTACAGGAAGCACGGAAGTTGGAAAAATATTGATGAATGGGGCATCTTTAAATAATACCCGACTCGCCTTGGAGATGGGAGGTAATGCCCCGGCAATTATCTGCAAAGATATGGATCCGGTCTATGCTGCAAAAGAAAGTGTCAAGGGTAAATTTAGAAATGCGGGTCAGGTTTGTATTGCTCCCCAACGATTTTTTATCCATCAATCTATTTTTAATGCTTTTGTAGAGGCTGCAGGCATAGAAATCAGGCGTATTCAAGTAGGAAATGGGTTGGATGAAGCCACTCAAATGGGGCCCCTCATTCATGAAAGGCATAGGGAAGGTGTACTTCAATTTATAGAGAAAGCAAAAAGCGAGGGAGCTAAAATCCATTGTGGAGGTGAAAAAATAGAGGGAAAAGGATTTTTTATGTCCCCTTGTTTGATGGAAGCGAATAAAAATCATCATTTTCAAAAGTCAGAGGTTTTTGGACCAGTCATGATAGTTACTCCTTTTGAAACCGATGAAGAGGCCATTGCATTGGCCAATGATGTACCTTTTGGACTGGCAGCCTATGTGATGACAGAAAATTTAAATAAAGCCATTTATTTCTCTGAAAAACTCGAAGCGGGTATCATTGGGGTAAATGAATGGCTGCCGCAAGCGACAGAAGCTCCCTTTGGCGGATGGAAAGAAAGCGGCATTGGCTTTGAATCGGGTTCAGAAGGCCTGCTGGAATACATGGATAAAAAACTCATTAGCATAGGGAATTTATAATGGAATTTGGAATATTGAGCCTCGTGCCTCCACTTATTGTCGTTCTATTTGGCATCTTTAGCAGAAGGTCTTTAGAGTCTTTGTTCATTGGTTGCATCGTTGGTTCAATCATGATAGATTGGAAACAATTCCCGGGTAATTTCCTTTCCTTACTTTCCGAAACCATGGCAAACCCTTCCCTTATTTGGGTGATTTTGGTTTGTGGCATTTACGGAATGCTCATTCAGCTCATTGTCGCCAGCGGCAGTGCGGTCGCTTTTGGGAATTATCTGTTGCGTTTCATTAAAACCCGAAAATCGGCATTGATGACCACCTGGTTCACAGGCTTATTTGTTTTTCCGGATGATTATCTGAGTGCATTAAGTACGGGGGTAAGTATGAGGAATATTACAGATAAATTTGGTGTTTCCAGACCTTTACTGGCTTATTTAGTTAATTCGACGGCTGCCCCAGTCTGTGCCATTATTCCTTTATCAACTTGGGGGGTATTTACATCTAAATTATTGGAAGACAATAAGTTAGTTCCTGTTGGAGAAGGTTTATGGGGCTTTGCTGCTACCATTCCATTTAATTTTTATGCGCTGGCCGCCCTATTGGTCTCCTTCCTCGTTGCTTCAGGAATCATTCCGATGTTCGGTAAAATGAAAGTGGCAGAAATGGCCGTAACTGCTGCTGATATTGCAACAGATTTGAAGCATAAACAGCCAATAAACGTTAAGCCAATCGATTTTATTTTTCCAATGATTGTCCTAATTGGAGGTACTCTTTTATTGAAAGGCGATGCCTTGCAGGGGGCTGCCCTGGCCTTTGTTTTAACTATTGCCTGGTATTTTTTTAGAAAAGTGATGACTTACGATCAAATCAGTGATCAGGCTTTGCTTGGTTTCAAGGAAATGATTTTGCCATTAGCCATATTAAGCCTTTCCTTTTTTTTGAAGACTATCGGTGATGAAATGGGATTGACGCCTTATGTGATAGCGGAGGTAAAAGGTAATTTCCCTCCTTTTTTGTTGCCTGTCAGCTTATTTGTCTTGTTGGCCTTCATTTCTTATACCACCTGTTCCTCCTGGGGCTTATATACGGTGGCTTTACCCATTGTCATCCCATTAAGTATAGCCCTGAATATCAATCCATTTTTAATGGTGGGAGCGGTCCTTTCAGCTGGGGTATTTGGCAGTAATGCCAGTTTTTTTTCAGATTGTACTATTTTGACGGCATCCAGTACAGAATGTTCTCCAACGACACATTCTTTTAGTCAATTACCTTATGCCCTCATCGCTTTTCTGCTTGCCACCGCCAGTTTTACCATTGGCTTTTGGATTTTTTAATAAAAATGAATCTTTTATGAACCTATTAATCATGAAAATAACCATATAAATAATTGATTTACAATTTAATACATATTTAATTTTTTGCAACAACAGGATAATAACTTCCTTTCATCTTTGGTATATTTTCAGATATCTGGTTATACACCACTCGCAATCCTTGCCCACAAAATAGTCAAATAAACAAATATCTATTTTTGACACAACGAAGAGAAAATTCAGAGGAATTAAAGTTGTAGTCTCTGGTTACAATATTAATGAAAGGACTAAAATTAAGATCAATCACTCTACCCCAATGGGAGTGCATTAAAACCTATAAGGTCTGTTCCTTTTTTTAATCTTTCACCCGTTTTTCGATCTTAACGTATTGTAATCCTCTATTCTCAGGGAATCTAATGATTGTTTCCATTCGTTAGTGTTGGCAATATTAGACGTTTAAAGTATTTCGGGCAATGCGTTCTTTGGCTTCAGTTAATAACTGGTGTAGCTTTTGTTGCAGTTCTAGTTTGCTTGGCATTTCTGTCCAATACTCGGCTACCATGATGCCGTCTTTGTGTAATTCTAATAATTCTATTTGTTCTTTATTGCTTTCGGCACAAAGGATCAACCCAATAGGTTCTTTTTCGCCTTCGGTTTTTTCATATTTGCTCAGCCATTTTAAATATAATTCCATTTGTCCTTTATGCGCCGCTTCAAACTTGCCCAATTTCAGTTCAATAGCTACCAGGCGTTTTAGTTTTCGGTTATAAAACAATAGATCTAAGTAAAAATCATCGCCATCAATAATCATTCGTTTTTGGCGTTCCATAAAAGCGAATCCTTTACCCAATTCCAGAATAAACGTTTCTAATTCTTGTAAAATGGCTCGTTCTAAATCTTGCTCAAGATAGGTGTTCTTGAGGTTTAGAAAATCTAAAATATAGGGGTCTTTAAAGGTGTTTAATAAATCAGGTTTAAACGTACTCATTTGAGTATTGGCTATTTCGTTTCGTTCAAAGGATTTTCTTGCCATTTGATTGCGTAATTCTCGTATGCCCCAAACTTCTTCAGCAGCTTTATTGGCATAATACAACTTAGCTTCTTTTGATTTTAACGGAAATAGCTCAATAAAATGGGACCAACTCAATTTTGCCGACAGTGTCGGCAAAATGTTTACATCTGAAAAATCTTGTGAAAATCGCACCATCCTTCTGATGTTTTTTTCATTGAAATTTCTACCGTATTTATTTTCTAATTGCACCGATATAACTTCTAAAATCCTTTTACCATATTCAGCTCGATTATTATGAAGCACCTCTTCATTAATTCGTTTTCCGAGATTCCAAAACAAAAGTGTTAAAGTACTATTTGCCGCAAAAGTAAGCTTTTGTTTGCTCTGATCAATTAATCCAGAAAGCTCATCGAAAAACTTGTGATGATTGAATTGTGTTAACTCTTCACCCATATCTCTATTTATTTAATTGATTCTGACTTTCTTTTTCTAAAGTTTTACATTCAGCAAAAGGATAGTCTAATTTTGTTTTAAAACCATTCATTTTACCTTCAAATTCTTTTGGTGAAATGTCTGTATATGCAACGAATAAAAGGATTTTTGCCAAAAGTAAATGTACCTAATTAAAATGAGGTTAATCGTACTTTTTTACCATTGTGTAACCTGGTGATAATTGGCCACCTAGTCCGGAACGATTGTAATAACCAGTTATGTTGCATTTGTCTTGAATGCAGCAATTGAAATAAGTCTGGCATGGCAGGATGCGAAAGGACAATGGCTTATTTACAAAAGTAAGCTGGCTCGTTTAAGAGCAGGTGAAACAGTTATCATATTTAATTTACGTGTTCCTCAAAAAATGAAGCATTGATTTTGTTAATGTGGTGTTTCATCTTTTTTGTGAGTTAATTTTATGATATTTTCAAAGGATAAAAGAATATATTTA
>JAIYCH010000153.1 GCA_027488135.1 Saprospiraceae bacterium
ACGGCTTATATTTCCGCTACCCGCTATCGTTTTAATGACTTCCAGTCAATGGCATATAAAACAAGTGATTATGGAAAAACCTGGGTTTCCATAAATCAAGGTATTGGTAAAGATGATTATTTGAGGGTTATCAGAGAAGATTTAAAGGTTCCTGGCTTACTTTATGGCGGCGCTGAAAGGGCTTTTTATATTTCTGCCGATGCTGGTGCTAACTGGAGCTTGTTTCAACTCAATATGCCAGTAGTTGGTATAACTGATTTAACTTTCAGAGATAACGATTTAGTTGCTTCTACCGCAGGAAGGGCTTTCTGGATTTTAGATGATCTTAGCGCTATTCAACAGTCAAAAGGCTTTCCTCAAGGTAAATTACAGCTGTACACACCAAAAGATACTTACAGATATGGTTCTTCGGGCTACGGAGGAGGCAGAGGGAATATTGGTGAAAATCCCGCCGAAGGTGTTATTTTAGATTACTTTATAGGAGATAAAGTAGATTCTTCAGGCTTGACCTTAGAAATTTTTACTGCGGAAGGGAAATGGTTGAGAACCCTTTCTTCTATCAAACCAAAGAAATCAGACGCTTATCCAGGTGGCCCTCCACCAGCAGTCATACTTCCCACTCAGGAGGGGGTGAATCGTTTCGCCTGGGACATGAGAACAGAAACTTTACCTGGCATTCAAAATGTTTTTGTCCAGGGCGATTTAAGAGGTTATAAAGTAGGTCCAGGTATGTATAAAGCTAAGCTTACCGCCAATGGTCAAAGTTCTGAGGTTTCTTTTAAAATAAAAGTAAATCCTGCTTCAACGACCACTAAAGAAGAATGGATGGCTCAACAACTTATTCTGGAAAAAATTGACGCAGATGTGAAAGAGGTACATCAAATGGTAAATAAAATGCGGTTGGTGAAAAAGCAAATTTTACTTCAGGATGAATTACTTCAGGATAATCCAGCAGCAAAAGATCTACTGGAAAATGGAAAATCATTGTTGAAAAAATTGGAAGATTGGGAATCTCAGGTTATTGAAACAAGACAGAAAAATTTTCAAGACGTTATTAACTGGCCAAGTAAAATGAATGGTGAGTTATTAGACTTGAAAAGTAGAATTGATACTAATGAAGCGAAACTTACTAATGGGGCAAAACAAAGACTTACCGATTTGAATGTACGTTGGAAGTTGGATAAATCTGTTATCGATAAAATAATTAGTGAGGATTTACCGGAATACAGTAAAAAATTTCAAGACAAGGGTTTACCACCTTTAATTTTAATTCAATAAAATGATGAATATAGTGGGTTTTGCCTGTTAAGGCGCCGATATCGACTTTTCGATATGGTGATAAGAAAAAGGGAAAAACCTTTAATATTGTTCAAGCTAAAGACCTGCTTGTGTTGCGTTCGGTGGCTCCACTCGATGCACTCAAGCAGGTCTTATTGGCAAATGCTTCGATGTTTTTTGAAAATTTAACCCTGACTTTTTCTTTTCCAGAGGTGAAAGTGAATGTTTTCAAGGTAAATGAACCAGAACATCTCGATGCTTATAGATTAGCATTTAAGGAAGATCCAAATATAAAATTTGCGGGAAGAGTCTGGAAAGAAGAATTATCAGGCTCAACTTTCATTTATACTGAAAATTTATTTGTAAAGTTCAGAGCAAATTTGTCAAAAAAGGCCATTTTAGCTCTATTGAGTTCATATAATCTATCAATAAAGGAAAAATTTTCCTTTACAACCAATGCTTATTTTGTAAAATCTAAGGGATTCACCGGCGTTACTATTTTTGATATTGCCAGGGTATTAGGGGAGAATGAACAGGTACTTATCTGTTACCCAGAAATGGTTTTTCCTAAAAACACACATCAGATACATGAAAACCAATGGTTTCTAAAGGAAGTTTCAAACGATGGTTCTAATAAACCCCGTGGGGTAGATATGAGAAAAGTCTGGCAATATTCGAAAGGGGAAAATGTGACGATAGCTATTATTGATGATGGGGTTGACACTCATCATACTGAGTTCAATCTCCCAGGCAAATTAGTTTATCCTAGAGACACCATTCTAGACATTGATTCGGCGCAACCTCAGACTATTGACGAAAACCATGGTACCTGTTGTGCCGGAGTGGCCCTGGCGCAAGGTTCGGGTCTTGCCAGTGGCGTCGCTCCTATGGCTCGCTTAATTCCTATTAGAAGTGGAGGATTGGGTTCGTTTTCTGAAGCCAAAGCTTTTGCCTGGGCTGTTGATCATGGTGCCGATATCATAAGTTGTTCCTGGGGTCCACCCGATGGCATTTGGTATGACCCTAATGATCCCGCTCATCGAATTCCCTTTCCTCTACCCGATAGTTCACGTTTAGCCATTGATTATGCATTAAAAAAGGGGAGGAATGGCTCTGGCTGTCTTCTGGTTTGGGCCGCAGGAAATGGAAATGAAGAAATTCAATATGATGGTTATGCGTCTTTACCATCTATTTTGGCCGTTGCTGCTTGCGATTTTAAAGAAAAAAGATCGCCTTACAGCGATTTTGGTCAGAATATAGCTTGTTGCTTTCCCAGTAGCTCCGCTTCTTCAACGCCGTCTGGTGCATCTGACGGCATTTGGACAACGGATCGTTCCCATGCCCTAGGGTACAATCCAGAAGGGAATTATGTGGGTACCTTTGGTGGAACTTCCGCATCTTGCCCAGGTGTGGCAGGCTGTCTGGCACTCATTTTAAGTGTTTTTCCCAAACTTGAAAACAGACACATACGTCCAATCTTAAACATGACTTCCGATAAAATTAGTTCGGATACAGGAAAATATACCAATGGACATAGTCATTATTTTGGCTATGGTAGGATTAATCCTCACCTGGCCATACTTTTTATTAAACAAAATTTAGTCATTGAAACTGAAATTAAACGGAATAATAATTTACAGATAGAAGGTATTCGATGCGTTTTTCAACAAAATATTTTCCAGCTTAATCTGTCTTATTACTTTAAAAATACTAAGAATCGATGTTTGTCAGGTCAATGGTTGCTCTTTGAGGAGAATGCGTTTTCTGTCGATCAAATGGTGTTTGAGCTAGATGGATTGGACGCTCCACTATTTATACTTAAAAGGTATGATAGGAAAGATGGTCAGTTTGTTAAGCTAAAACTTATTTGGAAGTAGATTCTTTAAGGTCGTACTTTTGTTTAATCAAAAATGAAATGTTTAACCTTATTTTGCCAGTAAATTAAGTTTGTTTTTGTTAAATATCCTTATAAAATGGTAAGATAATTTGCGCTGAATTTTTAGTTGATATGAAATTACTTTCCATTTTATCTACTTTTGATAAAACTTTTAACAAATGAAATTTTTTACAACGCTATTTTTATTGGGTCTGGTTCACATTTCCCAGGCTCAGGGAACGGATAATAAACCATTTGACTGGCAAGGGCATAGAGGGGCCAGAGGTTTAGCTCCTGAAAACGCTATTCCTGCCTTTTTAACGGCTTTATCATTTGCAAAAATAACTACCCTCGAATTAGATGTCGTTATCTCAGCCGATGGTAAAGTAGTGGTTTCTCACGAGCCTTGGTTAAATGCAAAAATTTGCCTCGATGCCAAGGGGAACCCTCTCAATGGTAAGAAAAAAGAAGAGCTTAATCTGTATAAAATGGATTATAAAGAGATTAAAAAGTGTGATTGTGGCAGTAGGGGAAACCCATCTTTTCCAGAGCAAAAAGCCATTTTTGCCTATAAACCTTTGTTGAGCGACGTTGTAAATGAGGTTAAGCAGTATGTAAAAAAGGCCGGTAAATCTATGCCTCAATTTAATATTGAGATAAAATCTGATGCTTCGTCGGATGGCATTTTTACACCTGAAGTCAATGTTTTTGCTGAAATAGTAAGAAAAGAGATAAAAAAATTAAAAATTCAGGGCAATTCTTCTATTCAATCTTTTGATCCTCGTGCCTTAAGGTATTTACATGAAAAGGATAAAGAATTGGTTTTAGTTTATTTGGTTGAAAAAGTAGAGGATGTAAAACAGCAAATTGATTTACTTGGATTTACCCCAGCGATTTATAGTCCATATTTTGAAAAAGTAACGTCAGCAACTGTTGATCAATGTCATAAAATGGGTATGAAAATCATTCCTTGGACGGTCAATTATACAGAACAGATGAAGAAACTTGTTCAACTTGGGGTTGACGGAATCATAACAGATTATCCTGACAGAATACCTGGCGATCAATAATACAAGCAGTATTTTACATTGGAAAAAAAACTACCTTGATATTTTTTTTAAGTGAGCTTGTAATAACCTAATCTGAAAATAGGAAAAAGCGCCATTCCATTTTTCAAATAAATCATTGATAGAAACCTCTTTACTGTGAACATCAGGTTCGGCAAGCATTAAATCAATTTCTTTTTTGCTTATAAACTGTTGAATATCCGTAATTAAACCATCAGTATAAAGCTTCAGAATATGACTTTGAATAGTGGAACTAGCCAACTTTCTAATGCTTGCAATTTCTTCAACCTCGTGACCTTCCAGCACTCTGTGATAGGTTAAAAGATGGGTAATCCCTGGATTGTTATTTGTCTGGCCCTCTAAAAATTCTCTGATAGAGGACAAGAAACTTGAGCCATAGTTTAAGGCCTTAGCTTCACTCACCCCGGTTACTTCCAATAAGTCTTTATGGTCGATTGGTTTTTTTCTGGCCATTTCCATCAAGGCAGTATCAGGAAAAATCTGATAAGGAGGAATGCCTTCGGACCGTGAGAGATTGAAACGTACCTGCACCAGTATATTAAATAGTGTTTCGTAATGTTGTGATTTTTTGGTAGCGACGAATTCCTTTGCTGATTCTTTTTCTTTTCTTTGGGCAATCGTCAACATTTTAACTAATTGCACTTCCTTATTTTCAAAAAGCACCTCT
>JAIYCH010000057.1 GCA_027488135.1 Saprospiraceae bacterium
CCCTGCAATAAGCTCTCGAAAGCTTCCTCTATTTCAGCATAAGTAAACAATGGTTTTCTATTCATTTTATATGGATTTTTTAAATCAGGAGGGTCAATAGGTTCGTTGCCTTTTGTTGGCTGTTTAGTTGCGCGTTTTTCCTTTTGCTGGAAATATTATTTCCCTCCTGATATTTTTTGATAAGGCAAATATAAGCCAATTAAATTAGTTACCAAACTTTTTTAACCTAAATAACATTAATTTAACATTTCATTAAGTATTTATTCTGTTTACCAAAAAAATTAAAAAAAATTGGTTTTATACATTATCTATCACCTGAGCTAATTCGGTAAAGCGACAAAATGGATTTGCCAGTTTTATCTGATCAGGACTTTTACAGTCAGGTTCAAAAATGGAGGGAGCCGATACCATGATGAACATAGCTCTGGCTCTTGAAACGGCTACATTAAAGCGGTTGGGAGAGTATAAAAAATCCATGCCTCTGGGTGCATCTTCCGGTGAAGAAGTTGCTACAGAATAGATAATGACCATGGCTTCCTGACCTTGAAATTTATCGACTGTTCCAACAGAAACATCGGGCAATCTTTCGGAAAGTTTTTGGACCTGGGCATTGTAAGGCGATATGATTTTAATATTATTTTTCGTCAAAACACTGGTTTTATTGCCTGCATCCTGGAATCTTACATCTCCTTTGGTTAAATCGTTCACTATGCGGGCGATGATATCAACCTCTTCCATAGACGCGCTGGTATTTCCGGTATGATTTGCAGGAACCAGAAACAGGCCAGAACCTTGGAATTTTGTATTACCCTGAATTTCCTGCCGTATTAAATCAGCCTGAGCGTTCAGTTTATTTTCATAAAACAACTCCGAGTCAAAGGAACAAATGGACGGATGCATCCGCCAGGTTTCCTTCAGGAATACCCCTTGTTCATTTGAAATGGTCTGACTATTCTGCACAAAATGTTCTAAAGCGGAAACTTCCGTACCTTCAGGATGAACCCCTTGCTGAGGTTGTTTCAACTGTTGAGGATCTCCCAGTAAAATAATATTTTTACATGCCTTTGAAATAGCCAGAGTATCGATCAATGCGAGCTGACCTGCTTCATCCACAAATAAGTAATCGAGCGTATCTTCAAATTCGGGGCGGCACCACATAAAACTTGTACCGGCAATCACCTGGTAAGAGGGAATGTTTGCACGCATTAATTTGTTGTCGGAAACCACATCCCAGGGAGACACCTCTTCGGGTAATAAGGTTTTCTTTTGAAGTATTTTAATATTCATCCCCAGTTCATCACTTTTTTCTTTCACTTTTTCCAGTAAAGCAGAAATAACTTTATGAGACAGGGCGGTAACCCCCACTTTTTTATGATTCCTCACCAATTCAACAATCATATTGCTTGCGGTGAAACTTTTTCCGGTACCTGGAGGGCCTTGAATAGCTAAAACCGACTGATTTAATTTTTTAGACCAGTCCTTTGCCCGTTCCAGGGTATTATCGGTCTGAATGATTTGTTCCAAAGTTCCCGGGAGTTTCCTTAGCAACAAATCTCTTCCCGCCTTATAGTCAGACAATGGACTGTCGAGCCCGTTCTCAAGCGCCCATATAGCCATATTGACCATCGCGTTTTCCTTGTCCGTGAGATCAATATTTTCATTCATAAATATTGCGGTGGGGTGCACTCCATCAAAATTTTTGGCTTTTTTAATTTTAATGATCCGTTTTACATAATCAAATGCATCAACGGTACCGACTTTATTTCCATCCTGATCTATCAATTGAGCATTCAATTTAAGATCACATTCCTGATAAGGAAAAGTATATGTTTCTACAAAACTCCTTTTAACCTGTACCCTTTCATTCTTATAGATAAGATTTGCAATTGCATGTCTTTCATTTAACAGCTCCTCTGGTGGCATTTCTAAAAGTTTGTAATATTCCCACCAGAACGATTTTTTCTCTCTCCGATACCAGTTTAGCATGTGCGCTAACAAATACTTTCCCTGTTCTACGGCGTTTCTTTCCTCCCGAAGCGGAGATATCCCCTCCAGTAAGCCGTTAAAAACAGGCGTTACCCGTTCAGTAAAGGCTTGTATGACTTCGGTTGGTTCCACGGCCTTAGGTTCGGGTCTTGTCAGCATTGCCCCTGCTTCTACCTGTTGGTTTCTGATGGATTCCAGCCATTTATGTAAATAAAGCGTACTGATACAATCGTCCTGGTTGTACGTTTGAATCCCATTTTTCATTTCAATGGAGGCGTCCTCGTAATTACCGGTTTCGAGTAACAGTTCAAATTCAACCTTTATTTTAGACAAAACCCTAAGGTCCATGGCTCTTACATAACCATAAAATTTTTCTAAATCCTTAATGGAATATTTTTCCACACTGGCTCTAAGCGATTGCCTGACCACCCCATATAAATCGATGAATTTTCCGCCTCTTAAAAAGGAGTCCATTTCTTGTTCTCTGGTGGCATATTTACTCATTAACCTTTTAAATGCCGTTGTTTCATAAGGTGCATAATGATAAATGTGTAAGAGGGGATTATTTTCAAACTTTTCTGCTGCAAAATCCATAAACAGTTCAAAAGCTGCTTTTTCCTCTGCTTCATTAAATACCCAGACCGAATAATAGGTCTCTTCACAGTACCAGCCAAATAAATATTCCAGTCCGTCTGGCTCAACGAGGGGATCGCCCTCCAGGTCTAAATAAATATCAGAAGATGTAGGAAAAGGTAGTCTGTTAAGTCCTTTTTCGGGCAGAAAATCGAGGACTTCATAAACATTTCTGTTTTCAGTCCTGCCTGTATATTGCACCCTGGCCTGTTCCCTCAATTTTGTATAGGTTTCCACGGCTCCTCGGTTTGGAATAAACGGAATAGGTAATGGCAGTTTTGCCATCTCCTCCAGTGTGTTTATACCATGACTTTTCACTTCTCTAATCTGGCTTGACCCCATTCCTGCAATGAATCCAAGATAGTCGTCAGCTCTTCGCCTACTGTTACAAGTTTCCCACCAGTTACATATATCGCAATGAATAATAGCATCAGGATAGGTTTGCTGATCCATTTTTAATGCACCCATTAACCGTTTTTTTGCCAGTCTTACGTAAGATATATAGTCGTCAACTCTATAATTTATCTCTCCATCGGGATTTTGCACGCGCATGTTAACGGGCATAATGCCTTGTATGGATCCAATTTTTTCTGAATACAGCGCTATTTGCAGGATAGTACCTGCTCTGGTTTCTGTTGCCAGTTTGGTATCTAAAACCTCATAAGAATAATTGCCCAGCTGGCTGGGTGAATCCACTTTCATGATAAAGTCGGCCCATCCTTCCCAAAGACCTTCTTCTTTTAACCTTCCCTGATAAATGACATCAACGCCGTTTTTCATGGCGGAGAGGGTATCCGATGCTGCATTTAGGTTTTCCTGACTTATTTTAACAATGGATTTGCCGCCTTTTTCAAGTTCCTGTAAAAAATGAGCTTCAAATTGTAATCCTTTATCTCTGAGCATTTCCAACACCCTGTTTGTATAGACCGGACGGTTCAATAAACCTAAGACCGCTTTTTTATTTAACTCAGTGAGATGTTTACAGCTTAAATGATTGGAAAGGTCTGAAGGGGAGAAGATAATATGGTTGGCATTTTTTTTCATTTTATATAAGGCTATATTTTTTATGTTTACCAAATTTATACCCAATTCCTTAAATTACCAAATTTTTTTTACATTTTTAAATAATATTTAACCTTTTATTATTTTGCGTTAAAATTTATTACTTTTGTGCTGTTAAAAATTTATTCTTCATTTTACACATAGAAGAAAATGCCATTATTACTTTTATCCTATGATTATTCTTCGCAGTTAGAAGAAGAAAAAGAACAGAAGGAAATCTATAAAATTCACGATTTATTTGACGTAAATCTTGGCTTGAACGAGGATAAATATACCCATTTCACAAAAGATACGAAGTCAGAGGTTATGTTTGTTAAACTTAGTTCGTTCAAAGAAGAATTCAAGGGAAAGCATGCGCTTGCTCGGTTTCAATATAAGTTCCTGCATACACTTAATCCAGAAACGCTCATTGGCAAACAAAAAAAACAAGATTCGGACCATTCTGGTTCAAAGCGGCTGATAGATATTCCAGAAAAGAAAATTATTTTAGAAAACGATTATCTGCTTTCTATCAGAGGGAGTCTGAAAGGCTACTCCATGCTTGAAAATAGCAAACTCCTTGACGGCATAAATCTGGTGTCTTCTAATCATTTCATCCATTTAAGACCTAGAAAAATGAGTCTGGATCAAATGTATATTCCTTATTTGCATTTCGCTTTAGATTTGCTGGTTGAAAAGAAGTTAAATGAGAATTACAGGCAAATCAAGGAAATGAAAGATGCTGAGGGGGTAAAGCAGAGTGCATACAACAGTTTAAAGGTAGAGGATTTAAAAAACATGGAATTATCGATTTATAAGGACAAAGAAAAACAGGTAGAAGTTTATAATAATCTTATGCAGGAATACGAAAAATTCCTGGAAGCGAGTTTAGGTCTTGAAGATTTCAAAAATGTAACGGCAAAAAATTTAGGGTTATGAGTTTTGAGGTAAAATTTAAGGATTACACCCAGGAATCCTTTGAAGAAATGAAAAATAATATAGCAAATAAATCGGTACACTACCTATGCGAGGCCAGTAACAGCATGGACACCTACTGTGGTAAATACATACATTTCATTTCAGAAAGGGATCCGTTGAAGAAATTACATGACAAAGTTAATGTGGTTAATCTCAAAAAGGAGTCTGGAACGCTTTACCCTTACTACTATTTTTCCATTTTTCCAGCGGTTAAAATGGAAGATATAAAGCCCCTTTTGTGCGACTTAATTATCAACGCCAATGAGAATTATTTAAGAACAAAAATAATTTATGTTATGACTGAAAAATGGCATAATCCTACTCAACTGGCAGAGATAATCACCCAAATAAGGAATGAAAATAAGGAAACCCTGTTTTTACGCGAAGTATATCTGCTCAGCTAAGCTACTTTTGTTTTCTTGAAGAATTTTCTTGAAACCGAGAATTAGGGTCTGTTAGCGTCCGTGTTTTCCTAATTCTTCTAAATCCAGTCGGTTTGCAGAATGATGAACTGGCAAGATGTCGATTTGATCAGAAGATACAAAGCAATAAAGCATTCTATAATTTCCATGAATCAGTTCACGGATATTTCCTTTTGCCTTTTCAGGGACTGCACGTCCAATCAATGGATACTTTTTTAACTGGTTTGAAGCAACTCGTATTCTGGTTACAGTAATTTTTGCATACCTGACAGAATCCTTAGCAATAAAGTCAGCAATATTTACCAGGTCAAGAATAGCTTGGTCTGTCCAATTTAAACGAGCCATTTAGGAAGTTTCTTGTCAAGGTCTTCGTCTGGAGTCACTTTTCTTTTTTGACTTTGTTGAAGTCCGGTTTCTATTTTTTTTCCAGTAACAAGATTCTTTCCATTACCTCATCTACAGAAAATTCAGGAGGAAGTTGTTTAATCGTTTCAATCAATTGTTCTTTCGTAATCATATTGATTTGATTTTGTATTTTAAAGATAGAAACATTTGAACTAATGATTTTGCAGACCTCAATCTGGGTGGTAAAGGTTTTGGCGAAGTTGCTGATTTTACCACCAAATTTCATATTAAAAACGGTCAAACGGATTAATGAACCGACACTTTTGCCAAATCGTTGTTATGCCTTCGTTGTTCTTTCACTCAAAAGTAAAATAATTTTCAAAATACTGGCAATTAATAGGCATTATGACGTATATTTAAGGTATTAATTTCACTTAAAGGTGAAAATTTTTTCAATATGCCCTAATTATAAAACCTGGAACAAAGAAAGTGAACTACGAAATTGTCGAAATGGAACCATTCAGCGGCAGCGAGGCAAAAGTTTACTCTATTATTCCAGAGGGTGAAAATGTAACGTTGTTCGAAAAGTTTGTAGATGAAAATAAAGTAGTATACAAGGAAGAGATAAAAGACATACTGAAACGATTGAAGCAAATCGGTCATGCCACTGGGGCAAGAGAGAGCTTTTTTAAACACGAGGGAGACTTTATGCCGAAATCATTTTAAAACAGTTGGATGATGGTTACTTATATTGGTCCAATAACGGAGCTGAATTAGAAGGAAATTTAAAAAATTACGACAATGAATAAAATTACCAAAGCAAGAAAATATAACAGCTCAAAACTGCAAGAGTTGTTAGATGAAGTTAGTCCATTGGAAATGGAGCAAACTAAGACTAAAATGAAACTTGCTGCTCGTATTGAAGATTACATGAGAGCTAAAGGGTGGAACAAGTCGCAATTTGCAGAAAAAGTCGGTAAAAATCCGTCTGAAATTACCAAATGGCTGAGCGGGACACAAAATTTCACTGTGGATGTCTTAACAGAGATAGCTTCAACATTTGATATCGAATTAACAGCCTTGTTTGGTAAACACCCAATTCCAGTCGTTTATAGAAAAGAAATAGTTGTTAATTCAGTTGCTACACCAACAGCAATAAAATTAATAACACCGTACGAACATGGTGTATCATTTTTGAAACTTGTTTCTGTACAAAATGGCTAAAATAGAAAATAAAGACGCTGATGTCGAAATGCAGCTAAGGGCTATTGAATTGTTGAATAGTTCATTGACCTTACCTGCCAATCCAGATATAACCCTAACAAATTTTAATTTCAATATTAGTATTGAAATTCGTGCAGATGCGGTTAACAAACTTGTTTTTGTGATTGTACACATTGATATTAAAAATGATGGATACTCAACTGTTCTTGGTGCATTGTCGGTGAGTTGTATCTTTGACATTACAAACTTTGAAGATGTAATAAAAATTGAAGCTGACGGTAAAGTAAATATTCCTCAACGTTTGATAGAAACCCTAAACATCATTTCTATATCTACTACCAGAGGTGTAATGTTCTCAACATTTAAAGGAACGTTCCTACATAGCGCTATACTTCCAATTATTGATCCTCAACAATTAAATACTGATAGTGAAAAAATTGAATTGTGATGTAATAAAGAAAACAAGATAAGCCCCCGGCACTGGGGAGAAAAAACTTCCTATTTTCGGGGTCAATCCCTACTCTTAGGCGGATACTTTTGTTTGGCAAATGCCATAAGTTCAGGTAGTGATATTTTTCCTATTACATAATCCCGAATAATTTCAATTCCTTTTGGCATAGGATTAAATCCTTCAAACATAATGCTTACCAAAGCGTTTTAAAGCTGGAATTAAGAATCTTTTTAATATTTATTTGGACAGTGTTGATTCTTTGCTAATCTTTGATAACTCTAAACCTGAATCTGAATTAATTGCAGAAAAGGGGCTTGAAAACGAAAAATTTATAATTCACAATTCTCAAAAATTCAACACAATAAAAATAATTTCCGTTGAGCAACGATGAAAAAGAAATTCTAAAGGAAAAATCAAAAGAGCAATAAAAATATCTTCTCAGAAATTAATTGAGAAAAAAAGAGCTCTTGGACAAAAGCTTGTTATAGGCGAAGATGGGAAAATTAGCGTCATTGAGCCTTAAAAAAAAAGGGCGGCTGCGATATATATAAGCATAAACCATTTAAGGTAAAATTTCGTACATCACGACAAACCATAAATGACCTATTTATTACAAACTCCCCTGAGGATATAATATGTAGCCCGATTCCGGAATTAACTCAGTCTCATTCCCTCGAAAAACAAGTCAGCACATCCGTTTTAAAATAAGGTTCCTGGTCAACCCAAAACATATAATTTATCTTCAGGAAATCTTTGGCGAAGGCATGCAATAATGGAACAATACTATGGTGTGTGTCATTCCGTTTTTCATTATTTATGTCGCCTGTCTCACCAATGTAATTGCCGTCTTGAACTGCAATGCCAAGAGGGACAGTGTATTGGCCCTCATGCATCATAGCAAGGGCATGATTTAGTTGTCCTTTTCTTTTAACCATTAAATCGGGGCCACCAAGTCCAACCCCTATTTGTTCCCCATATTGATAAATGCCGCGCAAGTAGCCTTTATCATCACCGGGCAGCCATTCACCGGGAATGAAATTTGCATAAATCATGGTCGTTGACGTAGGAAAACTCTTCTTTAAGGAAAGCATATTCTCTTTCAATGCAACAACATATTCCAGCTCAGAAAAAACCGAATCTCTCACTCCTATTGAAGTTTCCTGAAGATTTATGCCTTCTATTTTTCCGTCAAATTCTTTTCCTAACGCTTGAAGAAGCAAGGAAAATTGTGCCCTCACTTTCTTGTTCCAGCGTTGGGCAACCCAACCACCCGGACTATTATCATCATTGTACTGCATGACCACACCACCATCATATTCCTCAGTCAATAAATAATCAGGAACCGCCTTGTATTTAATGTTAAACGTAACATCCTGAAGCTGAATAAATAGCCTTTTATGATAGCTTTTGAGATACTCCATGTCCTCTCTCAGTATTGTAAAATCATATTTTCCTTCCTCAGGCTCTAATTCACGCCAGGAGTACATGATTTGCGCGCCATTGAACATGGGATGTGAAAGTAAAGGATGATCCTTTATTAATTCCCTGTCTCTGGCAAAATAAACGAAATGTTGGATACTGTCTTTGGGAACCGGGCAAGTAGCACCGAGGTATTTTTCATAAGCTTTGGCATAGCGCTCGCTACGTTTTGGCTCAGTGGTTTGGCCCTGTAATGCCGTCGTCAGAAAGACTAATAACAACGTAAAGCATTTTTCTACCGTCGACATAAATATTTTTTTTGTTTTAACAATCTAAAAAACAGGCCTTAATGCTTAACAAATTTTACAGTCCATTCTCTGCCGTCTGTCATTTTTGCCCTTACAATATAAATACCTTTTTGCATTTCTCCGATGAACCTACTTATTTCCTTCGATGAGATGGTTGCGCTTTTAATTTTTGGCCTTGAACATTAAGGATTTCAAATTTTTCAATAGATTGTTTCATTTAATGCATCTCCGATGGCACACATTCAATGGAATATCCACGATAAACTAATGTTGATGCTACTGCTTGTTTTATTTAACTATATTTGTTAATTAGGACCTTGTAAGACTTTCCACTTAGCATTGATTCACATACACTAAACTAAGCAATGTTACATTTGGCTAACGTAAAGCATGCCATGAATGGATTACCAAATTGGCTCAATTACTAAAAGCCAATAAAGACGAACTACTTGCCTATTTACTGACTGATTGCATTTTGGAGATTGTCCAGGATGAAAAAGTAGCCAAAGAGACCATTAAAATAATGGCGATAAAAATGATTATAAAAGTAAAATGATGGAAAATCAGATAGAAATTTATACATCTCAGGATGGCAGTACTCAGATTGAAGTTCAATTTGAAGGGGACACTTTTTGGCTAAATCTAAACCAGATTTCTAGTCTTTTTGATAGAGATAAATCTGTGATTTCCCGTCACTTAAGTACTATTTTTGCAAGTGGTGAATTGATAAGAGATTCAGTTGTTGCAAAAAATGCAACAACTGCCAAGGATGGCAAATCCTATTCTGTAGAATTCTATAATCTTGATGCTATTATATCTGTCGGCTATCGGGTAAACTCTAAACGAGGAACTCAATTTCGCCAATGGGCAACCAAACGATTGAAAGATTATTTGATTGAGGGGGTAGCCATCAATGAAAAACGGTTGGAGCAGAAAAATAAAGAAATACAAGTTCTCCACGATGGCATTCGTATTATTAGCAGAGCCATTGAAGATCAAGTAATCAATAATGAAAATTATGCCTGGCTGCATCAGTTTAGTGTAGGTTTGCAACTTCTTGACGACTATGATCATGAGGCGTTAGATGAAGTTGGTAAACATACAAAGAATGCAGCGTATCCTTCCATGGCGGAATACCTAAACCTGGTAAATCAAATGCGACTTGAATTCAATTCCGATGTCTTTGGGAGAGAAAAAGACGGAGGTTTTGACAGTGCAATAAATCAAATAATGCGAGGTTTTGGTGAACAAGATGTTTATCCTTCGATTGAAGAAAAAGCAGCCATGTTACTCTACCTAGTGATAAAGAACCATGCCTTCGTAGATGGCAACAAGCGCATAGCTGCGGGGTGTTTTTTATTATTCCTGGAGCGAAATGGAATTCTTTACACTAATACTGGACAGACCATTATAAGCAACGAAGCCTTAGCCACTCTAACATTATTTGTAGCAGCGAGTAAAGCTGAAGAGATGGAAACAGTGAAAAAACTATTAATTAGCGTACTAAATAGAAATATGAAATAATATGAGGAGAGCGGTCTATGAATCCTGACGATTAAATTTTTGACTCCGAAGCGGATATTCCCATTCTCAACAAATTTTTAACATTATGAAGGAAGGAATTTACATCAGGTGAAGGCTCAAATCGATCTGCTTGTTTCTTTTACCCCATAATTTACTATCTTTAGTCAGGTGGCCATACATGATGACTTCAACATACTTTTTATACAATGAAATATATTCTGCTTTTTATCCTTAGTTTTTTATTTGCCGGAAATTTGGTGAAAGATGCCTCAAACAAAGAAGTGCCACCGGAAGAAATGGAACGCATTTATAATGAGGTAAAAACGCCTTTCAAATATGGCGTGGTTTTTAAGCATCCCGATACAACTAAATTGGTGGACAGCCCCACTATTTTCCGAAAAAACAAGAGATGGTATATGACCTATATTGTTTTTGACGGGAAAGGTTATGAAACTTGGCTGTCGGAAAGTGACGACCTCCTGAACTGGAGACTAAAAGGGAAAATAATGTCATTTTCAGAAAATACCTGGGACGCTAATCAAAAAGCGGGTTATGTTTCTCTCGTCAATACCCAGTGGGAAGGAGACTATGCCGTGGAAAAATATCAGAACAAATTCTGGATGACTTATCTGGGTGGAAATACGGCAGGCTATGAATCGGGAACCCTGAAAATTGGTCTGGCCACCTCTCCCGAAGTGTCGAAACCCAAAATATGGCAAAGCAATCGTCAACCTATTCTTTCACCTGATGATAAGGATGCCCGATGGTTTGAGAATAAGACTATTTACAAAAGTCTGGTTATACGGGATAAAAAACAGCATACTGGTTACCCTTTTGTCATGTATTACAACGCAAAAGGGGATACTGCCCGTTATGAAAGTATTGGTATGGCGGTTTCCAGGGATATGATTCACTGGAAAAGATTTGGGAAAGATCCTGTAATTACCAAAGGCAAAGGAATTTGTGGTGATGCTCAAATAGCTCAAATTGGGGACATGTATGTCCTGTTTTATTTCGGCGCATTTTGGAAACCCGGTGCTTTTGAAAGATTTGCCTGTTCTTATGATCTCATACACTGGACAGACTGGAATGGTCCTGATCTAATAGCCCCTTCCGAAAAGTACGATAAAACGTATGCGCATAAGCCCTGGGTAATTAAATGGAAGGGCGTTGTATATCATTTCTACAATGCGGTTGGAGAAAATGGCAGGGTCATTGCATTAGCTACCTCTAAAGATTTATTAAATAACAGATAATTAAAAAGGATAAGAAATGCAATGTTTCCCCTTTCTATCGCGCCTTTAACCCCTCATTATCCATTTGTTACAGTTTTTCAATTTCTTCCATTGTCAGCCCTGTATATTTCATTATCTTTTCAATGGATTCGTTTTCTGCTTTCATAAAACTTGCTATCTCTATTTTTCCCTCATTTATTCCCTCTGCTTTTCCATCATCGTGGGCAGTAGTAAAAGCACCATTTAAATCTCTGAATATTTTTAAACTACGCTCATATTTTTCCATATCTATAGAACCTAGTTTGGCTAATTCTACTTTATCAAATGCTTGTTGGAATAATTCATCTGCTATTATGTTGGGGATAACCTGGAAATCCTCTAAGTGTTTGATGAAATATAGCCACTGATCCAATCGGGTTTCCAGCTCTTCCTCCGTTTTCTTGAAATTAGGCATTTCAAAATAAATGAAGGTCAATTTTTCATAAAAAGTCTTCCCATTCTGGTTTTTTAATTTTATAGTATGTTCATATTCACCCTTATCCATATCAGACTTAGCGTTGTCAAAAGTAAAGTCTAATATACCTATACAATAAACTGCCCTAAGATTAAAGTCCCAATCGCCTTTTTCCCCTTGTTCTATGATGGGAAAGGAGGCATAATAATTGTTTCTCTTTCCAAAAAAATTTTGTTCTGCCTTTTGCAGCTCCACGATGATTTTCTCTCCTTTTTCATTTTTACAATAAATGTCGTATCCCAAATTCCAATTTTTATTGGTATCTCCATGCAGTTCACTATTCTTAAATGTCAAGTCCACAATTTTGCCCGATTCAGGTAAAAGGGCATTTAAAAAATCCAGCAGTAAAGGTTTACTGGCCTCCTCTCCAAAGATTTTTTTAAATCCGAAGTCTGTAAATGGATTAATATATTTTGATTTCATCTGCTGGTTTATAATATTAATAAGATAAACCTACGACTATAAAAGGAGGATTTGCTAATAAGTTGGAAATGACCGTTTTTTGTCTTTTTAAAAAAATGAAGCTTGATGCATCGCGTCTTAAACTCAGTCTATATAGGTTTCTTTGAAAATAATCTTCCTTGGATAGTTTCTTGAATTTAAAGTTACGGGACAATCGACAAGCGTATCTAAATGTTTGTTCATTTCGTTTGGCGAAACAATAACACAAGGGCGTTTTTTCTTGATTTCACTTCCTATCGTTGGATCTAAATTGACAACCACAATGTCATATTGTAAAAAAGTTATCATCGTTTAATCCCATTTTTCGTCATCAAATACACTATCTATAAGCAACTTGTCATCTCCGTTTTTATGCATTTCTGCAAAGGCATTTTCCCAGTTTTTTCGTGGTTCGGTAACCGGTTTTAGAACGATATAATCATTCTCCAAAATCAGCTCGACCTTATTGGTAATTTTATACTTGTCTAAAAGGGTTTTACTTAATCTGATCCCTTTTGAGTTTCCAACCTGAACAATTGAAACCTGAATAGATGTCATATTTTTACATTTATGTAGTTACAATGTAATTACTTCTCAGTTTGTTTCATGCGAACATCCTTAAACTAACATTCTCGCCATCACTTCTTTAATGTTTCCAAAACGATGATCTGTTTCATAAAAATAAAGGTCAGGATTTACCTCATTTTCTTCCATGTATAATCGAAGTTCATCAAAATTTAGCAGTTCATCTTCCGTTGCCAAATGAATGGCATATCTATTTCCCTTATAGTTCTTCAGATTTGTAAGGACAAAATGTTCAAACTCTTCGAGTTGATCCATATACTTGGATGTAAACATCCATTTTTCTCCGGTTTTGAAATTTTCCTGTACTGTGTTCTTTGCCGGAAGTAAAGTTTGGGTTGGCCTCCAACTAGGATTGATGGCATGTGCTACCACTCTTTCATTCCTGAATTTTGCTCGAAAATAGTTTGTGTAAAATCCTCCTAATGAGGTACCAACCACAAATATGCTCCCTGTCTGGTGTTCTTCTATGAGCCTGTTTATTTCATCTATCGCCTCTTTAGGTTCATGACTGAGCTGAGGGGCTATTAATTCATAATCAGTGTCAAGATGATATTCTTTCAAATACGCATTGATCTCCTCTGCTTTCTGACCTGGCCCGGAATTAAAGCCATGGAGCAAAATGATTCTATTGAGCTTCATTTGATTAGTATTTAATAACTATTCAACAAGATAACCAAATTCGATTAAACGCTTCTTTAGGTTCAAGTAATTACTTTTAGGAACAAGGATCTGATAATCCTCCGCTTTATGGACGAGGTTTTTAATCAATGGATCCTGGGCAATTAATTTTACGAGTTCCTGATTTTCCTTTGGTAATTTAAATACGAAACAATCAGATACCGCTTTCAGTGGATTCACCTTTTTAAGTAGGTTACTAAAAAAGGTTAGCCAATTCTCAGGTAATTCGCCAAATATTTGTTTAAAAAGTTCAATTTTAGCGTTTAGCTCCTCTTTGTTGCGAATATTTTTTAGAAAAATACGCGCATCTGTCTTAAAGGTTAATGCGTTTATTTGTTCGGCAAAATTTCCCAAGGTATTCAAGTTTGGGCTATCTGCTTTGGCTAAATGAATAAGCAGAGAAGTATCAGAGAGGGTGATATCAATGCTTTTCGATTTAGGGACTTGATATTCTTTCGTTAAACCGCAAATATAATCGCCCAACGGGGTTCGTTTAACTGCCTTAAGGCCATCCCAGGCTGAATACGCATTGGCACCTAACTCATACATTTCAACTTCTTCATAAACCAGTTCACACAAACCCAGTGCCGCAAATAGAAAAAAGTTACCTTTTATCAGGGGAAATTGTATGGCTTTTTTATAATGATTATAGCCAATATGTGTTTTATTTATAGTCCCTTCATCTAGCGTAAGCTTTTGATAAGCATCGAATCGATCTATAACTTCCAGATTATACAATTGATAAATCGCATGATTCATTAAATTATTAATCAAAACATAGCTATTTGCGGGAAGTGCTGCCAGTAAAGACAACATTTGAAATTCATAGTTTAAAAAGCTAAAGTCTTCAAAATTACCCAGACCTTTTACATCAGGCAGTAATATTGGAGGCGTTGCAAAATGACCCAGATAATATTTATTCATAAATTCACGCAGCATATCATAAGGTTCCGGATGTTTTTTCTGAAGACTGACCAGATAAGGAATAATGCTGGCGAGCATATTTGTGCGTAATAATTTGTGCCGCTTAATGGTCGTATCAGGGAAAAACTCCTTGATTTGAATCATCCGCTGCACCTTTGAAAGCCCACTGGGTACAGGGCGTTTTTTAGCGGTATAATTAATTTCATTTTGCCTAAAATAAATAGTCAGCCGGCTAAAATCGCTGAAAAATAATTCTTCCACTTCATTAAATGAATAAGTTCCCTGTGGCAAAGAATCTGTAGGCATAAGTTCCGCCTCAGATGGAAATTTATACCAGTTAATCAGTATCTTCCTTAGTTTTCGCGGTAAAAATATATGGGCGCTTTCCTCCGATCTGATATCCCATGATTGTGACTTTACAGGGAACATAGAGAAATTGGGATGTAAGGATACTTCTCCAAAATAAAAACGCGAGCCTCTTTCTGAAACTACGTGCATTTCAAAACCCAACTCCTCCTTTATCTGCGCGAAACCCATATAACCATTCATAAGCAAATGGTCCCAGGCTTTCTTAGCATTTTCACTGAGACACTCGCGAAAATAATAATAAGGTTCCGGACCAGAAAACAACACTGCAATAGCATTGCAAATATCCTGTTTTGTTTTCAATGGAATATCTGAAAAACTGGCTGGAAGCATAAGCCCGTATCCCTTTTTGCGCAGCTCATCGCCATATTTTGGAAAAACCATATTAAAGTAGGGCAACCAGTTTTTTTGCAAGAAATCTTTTGTAAATTCCTTATCGAGCACCTCGCATATTTCTGAATGTAGATTACTGTTTGTATTCATTTTGCCAGTAACATTTTAATATCATCCTCTGTCAATGCTTTTGTATTCGCGCCATCGGCAGAAATAGTATGGTCAAAAAGTTCCTTTTTCAAATCTTGCAGCAACAGTATTTTTTCTTCGATACTGCCTTCCGCTATTAGTTTATAGGCATGTACTTTATTGAGCTGACCCATTCTATGGGCACGGTCAATGGCCTGATTTTCAGCCGCTACATTCCACCAGGGATCATAAATAAAAATAGTATCTGCAGCGGTAAGATTGAGCCCAGAGCCCCCCGTTTTTAAGGTAAGCAAAAACACCCGGCAATCGGCATCATTTTGAAAACGGTCCACCAATGACTGACGGTCCCGGGTGGAACCGCTCATGGTCACATAGCCAACGCCCATTTCATCGAGCCGAGTGCTTATACTTTCGATTGCCGAGAGAAAGTTAACAAAAACCAATGCTTTATGTCCATTTGCCAGGGATTCCAGCAGTTGTTCAACAAGCAAATCACCCTTACCACCTTCTATCCGTCCATCGGTAATGGCTTCAGGGATTGTAGCAATCTGCCGGAGTTCATTTAGCGCCTGAAAAACATAAAACTGAGAATTATTCACCCCTTTTTCGCTAATCTGTTTGGGTATTTCTGACGCATAATATTGCCGGCGTTGTTCATAAAACCGTTTTTGATCATCGCTCATTGGGACAAAAATGGTTTGAACGACCTTATCTGGCAGCTCCTTCAAAACGTCCCGTTTCAGTCGTCGCAAGACAAAAGGGTATATTTTTTTTCGCAAATGCTGGGTTGCAGCCTGGTCATTATTTTTCTGAATAGGATGAAGGAAGTCCTCCGTGAATTGCGACAGGCTTCCAAAAAGAGCTGGATTGAGAAAGTGAAAAAGAGCATATAATTCTCCTAAATTATTTTCAATGGGGGTACCACTCAATGCGAGACGATGTTCACTATTCAACAATAAAACTGCTTTTGTGGTCTGTGCATTCAGATTTTTGATATTTTGCGATTCATCGAGGATAACATAGAAAAATGATTCCTCTTTCAGGTTTTCAATATCGTTACGCAATGTGGCATAAGTGGTAAAAATCAAATGGGCGTTTCGCATATTTTCCTTATCCCTGCTATTCCCATAGAGCGTGTAAGTTGTCAGTTGCGGGGCAAAACGCCTAACCTCCCTTTCCCAGTTGAACAGCAAACTTTTAGGCATCACAATGAGGCTCGGCTTGGTCTGTTTGGGATAAATATTGGCAAGTAAAGTTAAAGTTTGAAGCGTTTTACCGAGGCCCATATCGTCGGCAAGACAACCTCCCATCTTATTTTCATACAAATAATTAAGCCATTTGTAACCTTGTACCTGATAGGGACGTAGGGTTGCCGTCAAAGAAGGTAATTTGGGTTTTGATTTTTCGATTTTATTAAATCCTTCGTAAAAAGTGCGCGATTTTTGAAAGGTTTTTTCATTAGCTACCTCACCAATCAGGTCATCTAAAAAAGGAAAATCAAAAATGGAGACTCTTGCCGCTTTGCCCTTCTTTTTGAACATCCGCTCCAGGCGCTTTACATAACTTTCATTCAGTAGCGCATGGGAACCATCACTTAGCAACACATACTTGTTCTTGTTATATTGCTGAATGGCATCAAACAGGTTAATTTTCTCCCCATCGAAGTCAAAATCGGCATTTCCCTCAAAATAATCTATTTTATGGCTAAAAGAAACCTCGAGCCTAGGTTGAACAGACCTTATTTTATAAGTCTTCAGTTTTTCTGCCCCCAGAATGGTATATTGAGTCAATAGCTGCGGCAGTTCGTTGTAAATAAAGGGGGCAGCTATTTCAACGGGAACCATGATCAGATTATCCAATATGGTTGGAATCTCTCCTTTACCCTTCTTTCCACTATATTTACTCAATAAGTTTAACACATGAAGGCTCAAGGTATCCGTAGGTTCTTGATCAATGCTACGAATACTGATTCGATTTTCCAGTTCATTTATTTCTGCATAACAAGTCAGGTTAAATTGTTCGAGCACCTCTGTTGGTAACTCAGGCAGCTGCTGCGTTAATCGAATATATAGGGCATTTTGCTCATCAATTTTTTCAAAAACAAGGCATGGTTTCGCCTTAATACTATCTTTGGAAAAATCAACCTCTTTAAATCCGTCCAATTGAAGCGTTACATTTTCAATACTTGAGTAAAGAAGGGAGAGAAACAAGGTGAGTTCCTGGCGTTCAAACTGTATATTGAAATGATTCAGTGCCTGATGGTTAACATTTGTAATAGTTATGGGAATAAATACCTTTTCAACCAAAGCAAATTGGGGCGTTACAATTTGAAAATCTTTTAAGGCCCCTCCCTCATGTTGAAGGATGATACTGGCTTGCAAAGTATTTTCGGTTGATCCGGCTTCTACTTGGGCGATAATGCGTCCTTCATGGGTTGAAAACGACATAGGTATTCCATCCATATCCTGAACATGGACACAAAGGCGAAGTATATCCATTAAATAGGGAAATTCACTCAGATAAATATTTTCTGACGACTTCTCCCAGTCTATGATAAAATCTCTCTTGTTTTGAATTTGCTCCATGGCGTGAAGCAGATTCCTTTCAGCGCCTTTATAATGCTGATAATTGCAGGCAATTTCAACTCCTTTAGCGTTACACACTTTAAGATAGGCTCCATGAAGGTCAAAATATATTCGAAAATAAATACTTTTGAACACCTCTATTTCCCGGGTTAAGTTTGATACCTTCCGAAAGGGGCTAAACGATTTTGAAAAGGAAAACTCTGGCATAACTTTTAAGTGCAACAAGGATTAACAACAATTAGATAGCTACCTTCATTTCATTTTCTTGTTAATATAAAAATAAGGAAAAGTATCTATCTGCAAAAATAAAAAATGGTTTATGAAACTTCGCATCTGCACAACATCCAGTATCATCTGTTTTTTACATGTAGAAAAATGATGCCTCGAGTCTCTAAATCCACTTTTCGAAAAATATAATAAAATCGACCCTATTTGTCGTTGTATTTTAAAATTAGGGGGTTCACAAATAAATATCTACATTTACAAACCCTTTTCTTTAATTATGAAACGTTGATTGTACGCTGAAAATGCATCTTCCTAATTCAAATGAATTACCTGTAAACCTATTGGCTGCGTGTTTTAACAACACGACTTCAACCTATAAATTTTATTGGCTATTGGCTATTCTTCAGGAAGTTGAGGAGAATCATCTGGTTATTCAAAAAAGGAACCTGTTTGCCAGAATGATTTCAAATGCCTGGTTCACCGTTAATTATTTCCATGTCTCTTTTGGGAAACAAGATCTAATTCAACAAACAATCCAATTGGTGAACGCGGTGGAAAAGATTCCAATAGATGAGAAGCAGGCCTCCGTATTTCATAAATTATCGACTACCACCAATAGGACCACCGAAAGTCAGCTTTGGCATTTCAATAAAAATGTTCCCCATTGGTTCCTCAGTCCCTGGTTTCAGAAAAAAGATAAAAACGACATATACAGGTTGTCAAAATCCTTTTCCGAAAATTGCCTGTATGCCTTGCATGACGACACTATTGAAATCAATCCTCTATGGGGAAATTATTTGATGGCCAATGCTCGGATGCTGAAAGATTTTTGTGTTTGGAATCTTGCCCTTTTCTTACAATCTAAAAATCCAAATGTACCTGATATTCCCAATAAATTAATAAAACCGGCGTTCAGAAACAGTTTGAATATGCAACGGACCAAATATTGGGACGTTGTACTGAATGAACTCGGCTCGGTACCATGCATTTACACAGGCGAGCATTTGACGATAGGAAACTATGCTGTGGAACATTTCATCCCTTATCATTTTGTTTCTCACGATTTAATCTGGAATTTAATACCTGCAAACAAATCGTTTAACAGTTCAAAAAGTGACAAACTGCCCCCGATGGACCTTTATTTCAATCCATTTTACGATTTACAAAAAACGGCTTTCGAAATCATTAGAACCAAGAGTCCAAACAATAAGTTACTGGAGGATTATCTGACTATTTTTCCTGATTTAACCATGCATTTTTCCAAAGAAAAATTCCGGGAAAGCATACAACCCCTTATTACTATTGCTTCGAATAACGGCTTCGAGTTTTTAACTGTCTGATAAAAACAATTTGGCGGGCCTGAAACCAAATTCAGGTATATATTAAACTGCCCTATTCAAAGCTCAGAAAGTCAACCGTTCTACATTCGTCATACAATCATTTTGGCAAATATTCCTGGCTAAAACCTCATACGCTCGATTGGCATATTTGACAGAAGCCATTTTCAGGAGCCAGAGCGTATCGTCGTATTCCTTTTCTTTTATCTGTTTGAATTCCCATACTTTTTCATTTTTCAAATAGGGAATCAGCCATTGTAAACTTTTCTGAAGTCCTTTACCATCGGTCGTTTCATATTTCCATAGATTAGTCTTCACATTTTCAGCCAGCCTGGCGATTTTAAAAAATCCGGCAAGATTCATATTGGTATATCCCCAGGAAACCGTTCGTTCCAGTTCAAAAGGTTGGCTGCCGTCGGGTTGCAGTTGACTTTGAATGCGGGATTTTGCCACTTCAATTCGCTTTTTAGCCAATTCAGGTTGACCAGTAAAAAGCGCGTAAGCCATAATTTGCACGTCGTAATAGGTTCCATGATTATTGTGTTCATCGGCCTCATCTTTACCCAAAGGGCTTTCGGTAAGCCACGATAAATAAGCTGCGAACCACTTTTTCAAGGACTTATGATCTTCTTTTGACCAATTTTTAGATTCTTGCAATAAGATTATGGCATCAATGAGCCTGGGAAAGGATCGTGTTTCTATAATACCAATACCTCTGCCCGTATTAATGCCGGGGATACCCTGACCAAAATTCAAATTGGGATTTTGAAGGGTTTCAGGATCCAGAAACCAGGTTTTAAGTAATCGGGCAGCATGAGCGGCATAGCGTTCATCTTTTGTGAAATAAAAAGCGAGGGCCAAAATTTCTGTATCATTGATGATATAATCCATTTCTTCTGAATCGCTGATATCATAATATTCTGGATTACGCTCCCCATCTCTTCGGATGTAAGGAAGTCCATAGGGTTTGGTAGTATCGGCCCACCAATAAGGCGCCTGACTCATATAATCATGTTTATCACCACTTGGAGGCACCTTTTTTTTATTCATTACAGAATAAAGTTTCCCTTCTTTTAAAATCAGATCAGCCGTTGCTTTAACTTCCTGTAAAGCCATTAATTTTTCTGGATCCTGTTTATTAATAGCTTGTTTATTTTTCAATAATACTTCCCCATGTAGAAGTAAGGTTGAAGGAACCTTCTGTGCCTGGCAGATAGCATTCAAACCCAAAAACAGGGTTAAAAAGACAATTTTATACTTTGAAGTCATCTGGGATATGAATTATAGGTGGGTGCAATATTCATTTAATAAAAATGGAACCTTGACTTACCAGGAATGTTTTTGGGTGGTTAAAAATTCGTTCATCCATCTTTCATGGTTTTTCAACACCTCTTTGTATTCCGGACGTTCTGCCAGATTATCCCTTTCCAGGGCATCTTTCTTATAATCATAAAGTTCCACAGCGACAGGTTTCACATCACCGAGAATCTTATTTTTCCTAAAATTCTCTTCATACCAGGCGACATAACGATATTGCTTTGTTCGTATGGTGTACCCCATTATCTTATCCCCATTACGAGGATATTGGCTTTGAGCATAGCTTTTCACCTCTGCTTTAGGGTTTTTTATCATGGGAACCAAGCTTTTTCCAGCTAATCCGTCAGGTAGTGTAAGTCCGGCTAAATCGGTCAGCGTTGGAAAGATGTCAACAAATTCCGACAAACCTTGTGCCTTTTGACCTCCTTTGAAGCCTGGAGAGGAAATAATTAATGGGGCACGTGTAGCTTGTTCGTAATTATCGTGTTTGCACCAAAGGCCGTGGTCACCGAGATGCCAGCCATGATCGCCCCAAAGAACAATGATGGTGTTTTTGTCCAGACCAGACCTTTCCAGTTCATCTAATAACTTGCCCACCTGAGCGTCCATATAACTTACTGCTGCATAATATCCATGAATAAGTTCCTTTTGAACGTCCTCATTTTGGGGTATGGTACCATCATTAAATCGTTCAAAATTACTTTTAAAATAGCTGTTGATTAATTCGCCAGAATTTTGAGCGGCAAATGAAGGAGCACCGTTGCTCAAATGCTGCACGGGTGAAATATTTATTTTAGTGCGATCATAAAGGTCCCAGTATTTCTTTGGTGAAATAAAAGGCAGGTGCGGTTTTACAAAGCCGACGGCGTAGAAAAACCGTTTTTTCTCTTTTGCAAATTGGGACAACATGGCCACTGCTTTTTTAGCGACGATACCATCCGTATAAGCATCATCGGGAACATCGGCAGATTCCACGGCGGGGCCTCTGTTTTTCGAGAGAAATTCCACTAATTCTGCCCCATCCAGCCCTCTTGCTTTTGCATCAGCCTCAATTTTAGCTAGTTTGGCCTTTGTTTCTTTTGATTGATACCCATTTGTTGGATTTTCGTACCCTTTTGCATAATCTTCCGGCGACATTTTACCATAAGTACCTGTAGGCACTGACCAGGAGGGAATATCCATGCCTTTATCGACAGAACGTTGATCGAACATTTTTCCAATCGTAGCGGTGACATAGCCATTTTCCCTAAAATACTGAGGAAGGGTAACGATATTTGGCACCATATCCCGAATTTGTGTTTTCAAATCCCATATTCTGGTATAATCTGGTCTTTGTCCTGTCAAGAGGCTTGCTCTGGTAGGTGCACAAACGGCTTGCTGGCAATAATTATTCATAAAAACGGTCCCCATTTTGGCCAGACGGTCAATATTTGGGGTAATCATCTGACTTTCCCCATAACAATTAAGGAGAGGCTTCAGGTCGTCCACGGCGATAAAAAGCACGTTTGGCCTGGTCTTTTGGGCAAACAAGTTGATATTAAAAAGGGAAATACAGACAGCAGCGAGCTGGAAAAATATTTTTGTCATAAGGTTAATTTTGGCGATGTATGATATTAAAGATTATAGTCCTGTACCTTTTTTCTGTGCATTTTTTTTTTTTTTTTTTCTTTTATGCCTGCCACTTCCATCGGCATCATCTAAAATGCCCCCTTCTGGATTAATGGATTTTAATACGCTTGAAAGTCTCTGTCGGGCAGAAACTGCCATTTCATCTTGTGAATCAGCGGGAACCAATATTTCCTCAAACGGGGCATTACGCATATCAAAAAGTTCATTTGCTCTATTCAATTTCCATTTTTCCTCTCTGACATACCATTGATTGCCAAGTTCCATAAAAATCCATTCCCGGGGCGTTCCTTTTTCACCTTTGAGTTGAGGCGCAAAACTTTTCCCATCTAATATCACATTTTCCGGTAATTTTGCTCCGGCTAATGCTGCAAAAGTAGGCATCCAGTCGGTTGCATCAACCAAGTCATCTATCACTTTCCCCGATTGACCTCCCCCTTTCCAGTTGACTATCCAAGGAACTAAGCTACCACATTCGAGCATATCTCCTTTTTTACCTGACAATTTTTTCCCTTGGACGGTAGCTCGCGAAGCACCTTCGGCCGCTGTACCGTTATCCCCCATAAAAACGATGATAGTATTCTGCCTCATTTTTAAACTATCCAGTGCTTTTACCAATTTACCGACCAATTTATCCATATAATTAATATTATCGGTATAAAGATCTTTACTATCGGGTTTACTATCGGGCGTAGGTAAAATTTCACCATGAATATGCGACATAGAATAGTAGGCAAAAAACGGTTTATTCTTATTTTTTGAAATAAAGTCAACCACTTGATTATGCATCAGATCGGGCAGATATTCGCCATCCAGAAGAGGTACTATTTCCCCATTTTTTGTATAAGATTTATTCGCTGGCTGGGTATTCCAATATTTACCACTGGCTTGAAAGCGCATATATTCATCGAAACCAAAATCAGAAGGCTGCAAGGGAAATTGTGACCATTTTCCCACCATAAGAGAGGTATAACCCGCTGTTTTCAATACACTTGGTAAACATATTTCTTTCGCAGGTTCCAATTTACCAACCCTATCCTGATTTGTTGTTCCCGTGCGAAAAGGTTGGCGCCCGGTCAGAATCAACGCTCTGGAAGGGCCGCACAATGGAGCTGTATAACCGTGAGTGAAACGCATACCGGTGCTGGCCAGTTTATCAATATTTGGTGTTTTAAACTGATCTGACCCATAGCAGCTGATATTACCGATACCTAAATCATCGGCGAGAATAAAAATGATATTAGGTTTTTTCGTTTTTTGACCTGGCAAAGCATGCCCAATAAAAACAAAAAGCAATAGGAAGAGGAGATTTTTCATACATTTTAGGTGAAGATAGAAGGATAATTCACGAATTAAAAGATCTTTTGGAATTATTCCATGTGACCTTGTTGTTCCATTTTTAAAAATAGTTTATTTTTTATTCTTAATAGCAAACAACATTAAAAAGTAATACAAAAATTTCATAAATACTGAATTTCATTTTACATTAATAAATATAGTTACGCAATTAAAAATAAACTAATCTTATTTTTTTGGTATGAGGGTTATTAACTATCTTACCAAGATGAACCTTATTTGAAAATTAAAATATGATGAAGTCTTATACATTTTTCTACATCTCATTTGGTGTTATCCTTTCTATTTCAGGCTTCTCTCAGGCTAAAATAGATAGTCTTCTCATTGAAAAAAAGGTGCAGACCAATGCGAAAAAGTTAAATCTTCCCAACGGAAATATCTTATATGATTTTGAAAAGGATTATTTTGGGAAATTGAAAGTAGATATTTCAAAGCTTTCGCCCGGTGATTCAGCCATCCTTTTTATAGGTGAAAAATTAGATGAATCTGGTAAAATAGATAGAAAACCTGGGGGTAATATCCGGTTTTATCGCTACGCCATTGTTAAAAACACTCAGAATTATATATATCTACCAGATGTACCTGATAAGAAAAATACCTCGGGAAATGCCATCAGGCTACCCAAATCGATGGGTATTGTCGCACCATTCAGGTATGCTGAGATAGAAAAGGGACCTTCTTCGGGTGAAATAAGCCTTTCCAGGGAATATTTTCACTATAGATTTAATGATAATGCCTCCTCTTTTACAAGCAATGATCAGGTTTTAAATGCTATCTGGGATTTATGTAAACACTCCATTAAAGCGACCTCTTTTATGGGTTTATATATAGATGGTGACAGAGAACGGATTCCTTATGAGGCCGATGCATTGATTAATCAGCTTTCTCATTATGCGTTAGATACGGAGTACAGTATTGCCCGGAATACCTTTGAGTATTTGATGCAACATCCTACCTGGCCCACAGAATGGCATCTACAAATGCATCAGATTGCGTGGTATGATTATCAGTTTTCTGGAAATAAAGAACTCATCAAAAAGTATTATGATTTGCTTAAACTTAAAACACTGGAAGCTTTTGAGCAACCTAACGGGCTTATAAGTACAACGGCAAAACCCCAGCGACCCTCCTTTTTAGATTCTATTCATTATGTAACTTTTGATAGAAAAGAGAGTCTTCGGGACATTACGGACTGGCCGCAAAGGGGAAATAAGGTGGCAGGACCGGAATATATAGGTGAATCGGATAATTTTGTTTTTTGCGACTATAACAGTGTGATAAATGCCTATTATTATAAATCGCTCGTCCTGATGAAGTCTTTTGCTGAAATTACAGGTCGTCCGGAGGATGTGAAATATTATGATCAAAAAATTAAAAACTTATTCCAACATTATAATAATCAGTTTGTTGACCCTTCAACAGGCCTGATGAAGGACGGGGACACCACTTCTCACAGTTCCTTTCATGCCAATTTCTTCGCACTTTGTTTTGGTTTGGTAAAAGAGGAAAATAAAGAGCGCGTGAAAGCATTTATTAAGTCAAAAGATATGGCTTGCAGTGTTTACGCATCGCAATTTTTTATGGACGCTTTGTACAATGAAGATATGGGGGATTACGCTCTGCAAATGCTTACAAAAAAAGACGAAAGGGGATGGTATCACATGATTGAAGTTGGGGCAGGTATGACCATGGAGGCCTGGGACTTAAAATTCAAGCCCAATCTGGACTGGAATCATGCCTGGGGAGCCGCTCCATCTAATATTATTGCCTTTAGATTGATGGGCATTCAGCCCGCAAGTCCTGGTTTTACCAGCGCGTTGATTAAACCTGAAATTGGCACCTTAACCCAGGCTGAGATTCGCGTGCCGACCCGTCTTGGAGAGATTGTCGAGAAAATAACCCAGAACGATATGATGTATCAGGTCAGACTGATTCTTCCGAAAGGCATGAAAGCACATTTAGAACTGCCTGTTTTTCAGAAAGATATAAAGAGCCTTCTTATCAATGGTATAGATATTTTGCCTTCTTTAAAAAATGATAAATGGGTTTTTGAAAATGTTCAAGGAACATTAGATATTACTTTAAAAAAATAGCAGGATGAGACGAGATGTTCTATTTTTCATGTTTCTTTTTTGTTCCGTGGATTATGTATCGGCACAATCCAAACTAATTGCCCCCCTATGCCCTTTGGGAAATGAGTGGAAATGGGTACCTGAATATAGCGATGAATTTGAAGGCGTAATGCTGAATGATGAAAAATGGTGGGATTTTAATCCAGCCTGGGTGGGCAGAAAACCTGCCTACTTTGACAGAGGAAATGTGATGGTAAAAAATGGAAATCTTGAACTTTATGCCAAAAGTCTTCGTCCGGAGGAAGTGTCAGTGGAAAATAAAGCACGTGGACTGGACAAGTTTTCAACGGCTATAGTGAAGAGTAAAAAGAGAATTTTATACGGTTATTTTGAAGCGAGGAGCCGTTCCATGCGTTCAGGTGTCTGCAACGCCTTTTGGTTATATGACCCGCTCGATGCCGATAAAAAATATAGAGAAGGGGATGCCTCCGAAGAAATTGACATCTTCGAACTTTTTGGTAAACTACCTGACCCTCAGTTGCAGCGAACTTTTTGGGCTACGGTACACCGGTATGAAACCCCTTATGTAGAATCGATTGTAAATAAGAAGAAAACAAAGCTGCCTGATTATTCTTTCCGCCAGCTTATGCCTTTTGATTTTTACAGTGATTTTCACGTTTATGGTTTACTCTGGACCCCAGAAAAACTAGTCTGGTATATCGATGGGAAAGAAGTTTTTCAACGTGTTAACGATTATTTTCACCGACCCCTGCATATTGTTTTCGATGCAGAAATTATGGAAGACTGGGTGGGACTTCCCGACGTGGCAGACCTCCCCTCTGTTTTTTCAACCGATTATTTCCGGGTATGGCAAATGAAATAGAGATATGTTAAAATATTCAAGGATTCGTGTTTTTTTCTCAGACATTTTTCAATTCTTTCCAAAACTGAGCTGACGAAATTACATTTCCTTTCTTAATATCATTTCTTTAGTTCATTTATAATAAAGATAATGAGTTTAATATATATTTCAAATCTATCTTCTGCCATCATTCTACTAAAACCAATCTTATACCTATGAAGTCTGATTTATTATTTGGATTCAGGTGATTTCTATAAGCGCTGCGAGAAACTTCTGCGTCACTACCCCAGCTTCCGCCTCTATAAATTTTCACCTGTCCCTCAGATGGACCTTGCGGATTATTTGCGGGAGCATTAGGATAATCACCATACCAGTTACTGCACCATTCCCAAACATTGCCATGCATGTCGTGTAAACCCCATGTATTAGGGGTGAAGCTGCCTACTGAGGAGGTTTTCTGTCTATATGTCCCTGTTGCATTTCCGTTATAGGGATAATTTCCGTCATAATTAGCTTGGTCGGTAGTCAGATTATTTCCGGTATTAAAAGGGGTATCACTTCCTGCTTTACAAGCATATTCCCACTCTGCTTCGGTAGGCAATCTGCAGCCCAACCATTTGGCAAAAGCATCGGCATCCACCCAGTTTACGTTGATAACGGGTCTGTTTTCCCTTCCCCAGTTATTATCCTTAGGTTTAGCTCTGCCTGTTGCCTCACAAAAAAGATCATATTGGGCAAAAGTAATCTCGTATTTTGACATTTTAAAAGCGCTGACCTCAACCTGAATCTGATCTTCATCGCCCTGCCTGCCAGGTTCATTGGCGGGGCTACCCATTAAAAAAGTGCCTCCAGGAATCTCCACCCATTGAATGATAGGTTTAGCTGAAGGAGAAGGAACTTGAACGGCTATAACTGCCGGCGTATCAATAATCTGTTTTTTGACCTCATTTGGCACTAAAAAAGAATTGGATTCCCCATAAAAAACTTCATTTTCAGCCCTTGCATACACCGTATAAAAAACCTCTTTCCCGGGATCAAGGTCTATAACATTTAAGAAAAGCAGATCAATAGAATTGATGGCAGGCATTTTAAAATCTTTATAGGAAGGGTTGGGGACATAACTCCAAACGATACCTGTTTCAGTAATGGCACTTGGGCGATTTGCCATAATATCCCCCGAAAAACCTATCTTCCCATCTTCCATAAAAGTAGCTTTCCCCGTTATTATTTGTATGTCAAAAGGAGGTAAAACAAGTGGTTTTACACCTGTTGCCGAGGCAAAAATTTCAGGAAATACGGACGAAATAATATAATTAATTTTTACTTTTCCATCATCTCCTATTTTTAAATTAAATATTTCCCTGGCAGATAAAATCTTATTTGTCACTTTATTTACAATGAATTTGTTCATTCTTACTGCATAAAAATGATCTCCTCTGAAAGTACAATCTAAAATATCTATTTGATTTATTTCATATTGTAAAATGATAGATTCATTTTTCATCCTTGTCAAATAATCCCTGATCAGATAATTTTCCTGATGTTGTATATCGGGAAAATCCAGCACCACATTTCCCTCGCCTTCATACAGGAAGTATTCTTTTTCAATATTTATCCGTTCCTCGGTTGGATAATTATTCTGGGCATAATTATTTAGCGAGTTTACATAATTTATGACGAACTGAGAAATCCTTATAGAGTCTCTATGACTTAAGGTCACCTCATTTTGAGCATATATCTGTGAGAATGATGCTATGGTTAGCATAATACACAGTCCTTTTAACCTCATCTATTTTAATTTTTGAATTGTTGGTAATATCGAATATTTAGATGCAAAGTAAGGTTTTTCAGGCATTCTTAGAGAAAATTAGAGAAAAGATTCCGAGGCACAAAAAAGTAAACGGTTAGCCTCAGAACATTGCTCTTCGTTTTACGTTGCCTTGACAGAAATCATCCATTATGAATACGTCGGGCATAAATATCGTTTGGCTTAAGAGAGATATTCGAACGCAGGACCACCAGCCCCTTCAACGGGCAGAAGAAGCGGGATTGCCCTACATTATTATATTTATCATTGAACCAGAACATATTAACTATGGCGATGCAAGCGACAGGCATTTGCAATTTCAGTTTTATTCATTACAAGATGTCAATAAAACGCTGGAGCCATTTCATAAAAAAGCCCAACTTTTTTATGGAGAAGCCATGGACGTATTTAACCATTTAGCCGCTAATTTTTCTATAAGAAACCTGTTTAGTTATCAGGAATCGGGGATTTCCCTTACTTATGAAAGGGATAAAAAAATAGCCGCTTTTTGCAAATCCCAACAAATAATCTGGCATGAATCGCAGCGGGATGGCGTGTTGAGAGGAATAAAAAACAGGGAAAACTGGGATAAAAACTGGTTCGTCACCATGCATACGCCCCTCATAAAGAATACTTATGGTATTGGTCCTGAAATAACCGTTGAACATCCCTTTATTGTGCCTAAGGAATTACTGGACAGGTTATTAGCCTATCCTTCCACATTTCAGCCTGCGGGAGAGCGGTATGCCTGGAAATATTTGCAAAGTTTTGTGTTAGAAAGGGGAAAAACGTACAGTAAATCAATCAGTAAGCCATTGGCCAGCCGAACTTCCTGTGGCCGGATGAGCCCATATCTCAGTTGGGGAAACATTTCCATCAAACAGGTCTATCAGTTTGTTTCCGAGCAAACTAAAGGCAAACCATTTCGAGGCTCCTATCTGAATTTTTTGACCAGACTAAAATGGCATTGTCATTTCATACAAAAATTTGAGGTCGATTGTAGTTATGAAAACCGATGTATCAATGCTGGTTATGAACTACTTGAACACGAAAAGAACGAAGTATATATAACCGCATGGAAGCAGGGCGAAACGGGTTATCCACTGGTTGATGCGTGCATGAGATGCTTACAAAAAACGGGATGGATAAACTTCAGGATGCGAGCTATGCTAGTAAGTTTTTTTTGTCATCATTTGTATCAGGACTGGCGACATGGTACACAGCATTTAGCTCAATTATTTTTAGATTATGAGCCCGGCATTCATTATCCACAATTTCAAATGCAAGCGGGCACAACGGGCATTAACATTGTGAGAATGTACAATCCTGTTAAACAAAGTAAGGACCATGACCCAGATGGTATTTTCATCAAACAGTGGGTACCTGAGCTTTCAAATTTACCTGTTGAGCTTATTCACGAACCGCACAAAATGACTTTAATAGAACAATCTATTTATCAGGTAAAAATAGGTTGTGACTACCCTTTTCCCATTATAGATGTAGAAAAGGCAGGGAAAATAGCGAGGGAACAAATATGGTCACACCGAAAACATGCATTGGTTGAGCAAGAGAGTCGCAAAATATTGAGCATACATACGCGAAGAAAAAAAGTCAATCAGGGTGGACTATAAATCGGCAGCAAAGCGTGTTTGCTGCCGATAATTTAGGTTTTTCAAACAAAATGAATCAGATGGCACTTTCTTTAAATGCGGAAGGGGAAAGATGTTTCTTCTTTTTAAAAATTCGATGGAAATACGAAAAGCTATTAAAACCTGCGGAAAGATAGGCTTCCTTGATACTGATGCGCGGATTTCTAAGTAAATTTTCCGCCACTTTCAACCTTTCCTCAATGATAAATTCATTGGGAGAAGTACCCGTCTCATGTTTGAAAGTCCTGTAAAAATTGGACTCGCTCATGTGTACTTTCTTACTTAACTGCTCAATAGTCAACTCATTGGTCAAATTATCCCTAATATATTTTATAATAAAAGTAAATCGGTTGTTATTGGCATCCGTTTCAGATTTATTCAAATACATTGATTTAGTCTCCGTTTGTAAAATTCTGATAACCAATTCCTGGATTAAAAAATCTGAAAAAATATCTTTGGAAGGATGATTTTCTGTAAAGATAAAAATGAGTCGTTGCAGTATCTGATTAATGGCTACATCATTGGTAAAGTGATAGTTATAATCTAAAACGGACCATTCCAAACCATTTTGCTTTGTGCCTTTATTATTTAACAAATCTACTGCTTCCTGAAGTTTTTCTTCTGACAAGGCCAGGGCAAGACACTGGGTAGGATTCAGGGTAGTGGCTTCAGGAAAATCGATGCTCATCAATTCATTGGACGGTAAAATGACCGATTCGCCTGGAAAAAAACCGAAAGAAGGCTTCCCGTTCAGGTGCATTATTTTTTTACCTTTAATCATACTTGCCAACACAGCCTGATTAAATCGGAGGAGTACCTGAGAAGCTTTCTGGTGCGTTTCGAAAATGTTCAATTCCGCATTTTTCAGCGTATGAACCGTTCTGTTTTCTACCAGATTTTCAAGTTTACGATTTTCATAATGGGAGGAATCTAATACAAGCATAGCTAAATATTTTCCTTAATATACGTCCTATTTTCGATAGAAACAACTAATAAAAGACAATATTTATCGGCTTTACACAAATAAAAAATGCAATTTACCAATGGAAGCAGAATAGTACAACTACTTGACAGAATAAATGATATCATAAAGTAGATTTGTACCACTCTGGATAAAAAAAACGATGTTTATTTGCATATAATTCATAAAAAACCAAATTATATATTATGTCATCAGGAACATCACCAAACAATGTGCTGGTTGAGAGACCAGCCTTAAAATCCCATTATGACAACTTCATTAACGGGAAATGGACAGCACCCTCTACCGGGCAATATTTTGAAGTGCTTTCACCTATTGACGGAAAAATAATGTCGAAAGCGGCGCATTCCAGCAGAATGGATATTGAATTGGCGGTAAATGCCGCTGATGAAGCATTCAAGACCTGGAGTCTGACCTCTTCAACGGAAAGAAGCATTATCTTAAATAAGATTGCAGATCGGATGGAGTCAAATTTGCCTTACCTGGCTGCGGTGGAAACGATGGACAATGGAAAGGCGGTCAGAGAAACTATGGCCGCTGACATGCCTTTAGCTATTGACCATTTTCGCTATTTTGCCGGGGTTATCCGGGCAGAAGAAGGAAGTATCACTGAACTGGACAAAGATACCGTTTCCATTATTGTCAATGAACCACTTGGTGTTATTGCCCAGATCATTCCATGGAATTTCCCCATTCTTATGGCTGTCTGGAAACTGGCACCGGCTCTGGCTGCCGGCAATTGCGTGGTATTAAAACCAGCGGAAAGTACCCCCATTTCTATTATGGTCCTCATGGAATTAATTGAAGATTTGATTCCTGCCGGTGTTATAAATATTATCAATGGATTTGGCGCGGAACTTGGCAGAGCTTTAGTTACCAATCCAAAGGTTTCCAAAGCTGCCTTCACTGGTTCTACAGCAACAGGTCGTTTGGTTATGCAGTATGCCACCGAAAATATTATCCCTGTTACCCTTGAATTAGGTGGAAAATCACCCAACATTATTCTTCCTTCTGTGATGGAAGCTGATGACGCATTCCTGGATAAGACCATTGAGGGAGTAGTACTATTTGCCCTAAATCAAGGCGAAGTTTGTACCTGCCCATCCAGACTACTGGTTCATGAATCCATTTACGATGCATTCATTGAAAGAGTATTAGAGAGAGTTGCTGCCATTAAAATGGGAAATCCATTAGATCCTACAGTGATGATGGGTGCACAGGCATCTCAAATTCAGAAGGATAAAATCCTTTCTTATATCAAATTGGGTAAAGAAGAAGGCGCAACATTATTATGTGGTGGTGAAGTTAATCATCTCGGCGGTGATTTAGAGGGAGGATACTACATACAACCCACCTTATTTAAGGGGCATAATAAAATGAGAATCTTCCAGGAAGAAATATTCGGACCAGTGTTAGCGGTAACTACTTTCAAAACTACGGAAGAAGCCATTGAAATAGCCAATGACACCCTTTATGGACTAGGCGCTGGCGTTTGGACACGGGATGCCCACGAATTATATCAGGTTCCAAGAGCCATTAAGGCAGGTAGGGTCTGGGTAAACCAATATCATGCTTATCCAGCGGGTGCACCGTTTGGTGGTTACAAACAATCGGGCATAGGCAGGGAAAATCATAAGATGATGCTTGGTCATTATCGCCAGACTAAAAACATGTTAATTTCATACAATAAGAATAAATTAGGATTCTTCTAATTAAACAGGTCAATGGGGACGCAATGATTGTCTATATTTGTTGCGTCCCCATTTTAATTAAATGTAGCTATGGAAAAAATTAAACGATTAGATGCAACGCAAAAAGCGTTGGACCTCATTGATATGCTGGAAGGCAAATTTGGTCCTTTGATGTTTTATCAGGCGGGAGGATGCTGTGAGGGTACTCAACCTCAGTGTTTTGAAAAAGGTGGATTTTTTCCCAGAACCAATGATGTTTGCATTGGAAAAATAAAGGGCTTCGATTTTTGGTTGGATAAGGACCTGTTTGAGTACTGGAAACATGCCCATTTCACCCTTGATGTGACAGATGGCATTGGTGCCGGAGGTTTTTCGTTAGAAACACCTTATGGTAAAACCTTCAAGGTAATATATCGCCTGTTTACAGAAGAAGAAGCTGATAATCTGGAAGAAGTCGTGTTGAACACCTACTGACCAACAGTTATATTTCGTATAACTCAATGGGTAAATTATCGGGATCAGAAAAAAAGGTGAATTTCCTACCCGTATATTCATCTATTCTGATGTCTTCCGTTTCTATTTGGTTGTCCTTTAAAAAAAGACATGCCTCTTCTATGTTATTCACCCCAAAGGCAATATGTCTTAATCCGGTTGATTCTGGTCTGGATAATCTTTTAGGAGGATCTGGAAAGGAGAATAGTTCAATCAAATAATGCCCATTCAAAGAGAGATCCAATTTAAAGGATTGTCTTTCCTCCCTATAGACCTCATTCTTTATCTGGAAGCCTAAAATTTCTGTATAGAATCGTTTTGATTTCTCATAATCAGCACAAATAATAGCAATGTGGTGCAGGGATTGAATGCCTGGGTTTGAAACACGACGGGACATATTTTACTATTTTAACCAGTTTCTTACTATTGGACGGAATAAACCTTTTTAATCATTTACATAAGGAGCCTCAGAAATCGCTAATTTTTTAACGTTTTCCAACACATGTCCCATATAATTCTTCCAGATAATTTTGGTGAAAAGCCAGTGGAAGGGATAAAGTAGCAGGCTTCTGGAGAACATGGTATATTTATAAAGGACTTCTACTTCCCCCTCTTTAAGCTGTTTGGTAAACCATTCCCCCTGAAATTTCTCAAAACCCATGGAAGGCATTTTGAAGTCAGAAATTTCAATTTTCCAGTATTCATTTTCTTTTCTCTCCAAAACTTTATCCAGAGAAGCTTCACCCCCTTTAAAAGAAGAAGTTTTTGCCATAAATATTTTCCGGGTTCCGCCTTTTTTACCCCAAGTTTCGTCTTCTGTGCAATGAGTCACCCTTGGAGTCACACTATAGCCGGTATGAATTTTCGTGACATCACAAAGCATCGGGGTTTTAAAAGCGCGTTCTAAGGTTGTTGGGAAGATGGTTGAAATATGAACTGATGACTTCATTTTTTCCCTAAAGATAGTCCCTTTTCCTACAAAAAGAAAGGGGAAATAACCCTCAGGCATTCCCCTCTTTCCAAAATTACTCCCAGTTATAAATCTTTATATTTTTATTAGTTTTTAGCCCTTTTTTTTTATTTAATAAACAAATATAGTTTTATCAAAAATTTATTCCTACAATTGAACAAAAAATTGAGAAAAAATGTCCAAATATTTTGAATGAGGTCAGAATTTTTTCGGAATTACTTCAAACTTTTTCGGAATTTAATTTTTCTTATTTTATAATTCTTTGATTTTCAGATGAAATCTGTTCTTTGATTTCAGCGATCAATTCTTTTGGTTTTTTTCCAAAATACGCTTGAAATTTTGTGTAAAAAGCATATTTAGTCAACCCCGTCCGATATCTGATTTGATCGACATTCAAATCGTCAATATTATTTCTGATATAAATTTCAAGTTCTGAAAATATTTTATTCGTATCAGTTTTTATATTTTGTTTACTATTATCAGTAATATAAACAGGCATTTGCTTTCTTTTGAACCAGATAAAGAAAGTAACCAGAAAACTCATTAGAAATAAAACCATTAGGAAATAGCCAAATTTACTCTTTTTACCTTCAATAGAATTCATAACATCATCAGAAATCATATTTTCTACATCAAAACTAATGAGACCATTACTGTTACTACCAAAATATAAGGTACCCTCTATAAAAAAGTAGGATCTCCTGTTAAATTCGGTTCCCTCAAGGATAGTAGTTATCTTTTTATCTTTAATATTGTACTTCAGGATGCCATCAATGGTACTTATCCAATAATTTCCAAACAGATCAGGGTAAAGAGCGTCGGTTTCAATATCCTCATAAACGGTTCCTTTAAAAATATTGGACCATTTCTTGGCCTCTAAATTATATTCCCAAAGGCCTTCAAAACCAGTTGAAAACAATTTATCTCCCACGGGAAAAAGACTTGTACTACCCTCATTGAATTTTTTGACCAATTTTTCACCTTCCAACACATAAATCCCATCTGCACAGGCCAACCATAACTTACCTTTAAGGACATGAATATTGGATACCCCGATATTTTTATCCATCAATTCAAAGCCAGATTTTTCATTATACCTTCCAAAACCACGCTGTCCACCAACATATAAATACCCGTTAAATATGGAGACACTCGAGATATTCGCTATAAATTTATTTTTAAGCTCCCCTGGCATTATTATTTTCAGATTTGCAAATTGCTTATCTACCCGATAAACATGATCTTCATAATTTGCTGAAAAATAAATGTATTCCTTATCAATCCAGAAATTAGAATTTGAAAAAAAGAGCGTATCCTTATATATTTGTTTATTTCCCAGATAGAATCCATTATAACTGGAAACATAAACCGAGTCACCTGAAACATAAATACCCCGCATGGAATATTCAGGGAGAAGTCTTTTAATTTTTTCTAAAATTCGAAAACCGTACAAAAACTTATTTCTTATCAAAACCCAATATATACCATCACTTGATAACTGAACTTGTGCAAAATCCATTTTAGGGTCTGCCAATTTAGCCCATTGCTCATTTTTTTCAAGAGATGCGACTATATCTTTATACTCAAATTTTGATTTACTAAAATTTTCGCCGTCAAATTCAAAAATACCATCATAACGGGTCAAAATAATTTTCCCATCAATATTGGACATGTGTCTTATCGGTGTAGGTGAAGTTATGATTTTAAAAAGCGTGGTATCCCTTCCTGATAAAGTGATTAGGTAAAAAAAGCATATAACAAGCAAGAGATATTTAGTCATTTCAGATGTATTATTCCAAATTTAATCAATTCTCATATTTCTTCCAACGAATTTCTTTTCCTAAAAAATTCATTTTGTCTTTCTTTCAAAACTTTTTCCTTTATATCTGAAAGATACTCCTTAGGTTTTTTCCCAAAGTAATCCACAAATTTTGTGTAAAAAGCATATTTTGTCAAACCTGACTGATATCTGATTTGATCGACATTAACCTCATCTATATGATCTCTGATATAATTTTCCAGAGATGAAAAGAATACATTTTCATCCGTTTCTACTTCTACTTTAGGAGGGTCAACTATTATATCGACAGGGTTTAATATAATTCTAATGAAAAACACAATCAACAAACCAACCATAAAAATGACAGAAGCTAAGTAAAAAAACCTGAAATTTTCTTTTGTGGGATCATTACCTCCATCTTCAGCAATCAATTCCTTAATATCAAAACGAATCAAACCATTACCATTGCTCCCCAAATAAATGGTATCTCCTTTAAAAAAGTAAGATCTCCTATTGAACTCTGTGCCTTCCAAAAAAGTGGAAATATTTTTACTTTGCCTATGATATCTGAAAAATCCATGAATGGTACTTATCCAGAAATTACCGTAATTATCTTGATAAAAAGCATCCGTCTCTAATTTTTCATAGGGAGAACCTTTTAAGATATTTTTTAATCTATTATTTTGAATATTATACGTCCATACTCCTTCGTAGCTTGTGGAGACAATTAAACCATCCAAATCAAAAATCCCGGTACTATTATTGATTTTAAAAACCCTTTTAAGATTTTTATTTTCAAGGACATACACGCCATCACTGCCAGATATCCAAAGTTTATCATTTATAATATTCAGATTATGAATGGCTATTCCTTCTTTAAGAATTTGGATTTTTTTATTTTGATTACTAAAGTTTCGGAGCAAATTAAGCGGCATTTTTATTTGGACATTTTAAAAATTCAAATTGAGTTTGTACCAATTTTTCAATGCTAATTTCATTTTCGGCCAGTTTGTCAAGGAATATTTCCCAGTCAACACCTAGTTCAGCTAATATTTCCTGAAAGAGTATTTCAATGATTTGCCACAGCTTTTTTACCAACGTGATTTCTAATAATTCATTTTTAAAATCTCTAAAAACTTCGCCCATTGTCTCGTAGTCATCGAATCTCTTACGAAGGGAAAGCATCATATAGCTGATGAAACTTAAGGTTATCCAAGCTATATGTGCGTCAAAATCAGTTGATTGACACTTATTTATATTTAAATTTTGTTTACACTCTTTGAAAAATACCTCAATGCTCCAGCGTATCTGATAGTATTTCATAGCATTGGTGAAGGTAATGTCGGTGTCCGTACTGACTAACATTTTCCA
>JAIYCH010000118.1 GCA_027488135.1 Saprospiraceae bacterium
CAAAAGAAAAAACACTTAAAAAACGCTGCTTACCATGAGGTGAATTAGTTTTTAGGGTAAAATGCTTCTGATCTGTATCAAAAGTTGTCAACCCTTCGCCGTCTTCATCGACAAATCTAAAATTAATCAGAGGTATATCGAATGAATCTTTAATAGACATAGAAGAGGGAGAAGTCGAGAAAAACTGAACAAGGCACGAATCTGAAGATAATAATTGATGATTAAGCGTATCGATGGTCAGACTATTTTCTGCGTGCAATAACCACTGCCATTCAGCAGGTCCATCACTTTCTAATTCATCGAGAATGATAATTATTTGGGGTGGTAACAAAAGGTAATGTCTAATAAATTTTTTAACGCCAAAATTTTCTTTAGTTTCAGTACTTCTATAAGCTAAGGATGCATCACTTTTAACATAAGCGAGCGTCGATCCTTGTAATAATCTTTTAAAAGAAGAAACTCCCTCTGTGCTAATCACTTGACCATTTCCATTTATTAGAACGCCATTGGCACTTTTAGTCAACTGGGACCACCCTGTTCTATGAGGGTCGTCCATTCCCAGTTTATACCCTGTTTTAAAAAAGACTCTTTTACCTTTATAAGAAATATTGAAGGTATTTTGCTCGGCTAAAATATGTCCATAGGCTCCAATAGGACTGGCGCGCAGAAATATTGCCAAATTTGATGCAGGATTACCCGCATTCGTTTGCATAGAACCCGCACCACCATCACTAAACAGTTTAGCCAAAGGAAAATCAGTGTTTACATCATCGGCTGGCATAACAAGTTGCTGCGTTTTAGATAATCTAAACCAACGCAGGGTAGGTTCCATTGAAATATCTATCGGTTCATATTCACGACATTTTTCCGCATACCACTTATACAGGGGTAGCTGAGTTAATTTTGCCATCTCTATCGCAAATGCCTGATATTTTGCACCAGGACTATATAAATGAGTTGAATTATCTGCAAAACCATCTCCAACAGCACCTGGAGGAACGTGGTAAACTAACCAGGAAGCCATGTTTTTATAAAAGGGGTGAACCTGAAAAAAATTATAGCCCGTATAGGATTTCACAAAAAAGGGAATATCAATCAGCGTTTCCATATTCATTGTAAAATAAGACAGTCCTTCTGTCCAACCTCCAGTTTCACCGGAAAGAATGGGTGATTTTGCAAAAAATATGTCGTAATAATACGTTAACCATTCATTTGTTTCATCCACATGATTAAACAAGATGATATTGGTCTGAAAAAGATAATGTAAGATATGCTGCCAGAAATGACCACTTAAAATTTTTACTTCAACGTCATTTTTATATAGTTGATAAAAATATTTAGCTCGAATCTTGATGGCATCCAATAGCAATTTCTTCTCTCCATCACTCAGTTTATCATAAAAAGTATCAAAAACCAAGGCCATCCCCAGCATACATTTAGCATCCGAAAAATCAACCATACCAGAATACCCGTTTCGATCCCACTGAGTAACCAAAATGCCCATTTTTCTCGCCTTATGAAAATACTTTTCATCTCCCGTTAAAAGATAAGCCTGGCAAAACAAATAAATTCTTTGATAAGCCTGATGACCAATTTGATAGGCTGCGTCCTTTTCGATTCTGCCTTTTTGATTATCGTTTAGGTTGACAAACCTGGACGTATCAATAGAATCATCGGGAAGTGGAAGTGATAAAAGCTCATCTGCTTCAGAAATAATAGCTATTCTATCTTCATTTTTAGGGTCAATAGTGCCTAATTGATTAATATTATTTATTAATAATCTAGGATGACCAGAAGGAATCTTTGAAAGGAAAAAAGAAGGGTCTGGTGGGATATTTTTTTGATAATCTTCCTTAATAGAAAAGGAAAAATAAGGTGACCATGGTAATCCATTCACTTTATACCGCCAATAATATACGCCTTTTTTAAATGTTATATAAGGTATTAGAATGCTATATGGAAGCGCCGTTTTTTGAAGCATGGCGGGGGTATCAGATAAGGTATCCCGATCTAATTCAACATCATAATTAATATTTTTACCCTTTTTGACTGGCCATTGAATGATTGGATACAAGGTACTCACCTCACATCCATTACAAGGAAGTACCTCTTTTATATACCTGCTAGGCACCGTTTGAGAAACACCCAAAACAGGTATTGTAAGGGCTGTAAATAATCCCAATACCCAAAAGGAGCGAAAAAAAGAAATAATGATTACGTTGAGCTGCATCTTTTTTAAAAACTATTTGATTGCCCTACCCTACGAATAAATATTTCATTGAGAGATGGTAATATTTCATTAAATCCCGAAATATTTAAATTTTGATTCAATAAATGTTGTAAAAGGGCATTGCTTGATTGGTTTTCGCCCAATTTAACTTGAATCTTAAAATCATTTATTTGCTTTAAAGCATACTCTTCAGGTAAAACAACCTGCGTTGGGGTACTAAAGTCAACATTAAAAAGATTTTCCTTATAACTATTTTTAATATCCTTTACCTTACCTTGAAGAACGTTTGCACCATTATTTATCAGCACAATTTCTTCGCAAATCTCTTCAACCTGTTCCATTCTATGGGTTGAAAAAATGAGGGTAGCCCCATTTTTATTCAGATTTAAAATTTCATCTTTGATAAGATTTGCGTTAATAGGATCGAGACCGGAAAAAGGCTCGTCCAAAATAATTAAGTCTGGTTTATGAAGGATGGTTACAATAAATTGAATTTTTTGCTGCATGCCTTTGGACAGCTCTTCAATTTTTTTGGGCCACCAATCCATAATTTCAAATTTCTCCATCCAATAAGTTAGCTCAGATTTTGCCTCCTTATAAGAAAGACCTTTGAG
>JAIYCH010000007.1 GCA_027488135.1 Saprospiraceae bacterium
GCCGGCTTCCTTCAGATTCCACCTCACGATGGACACCCTTGCCTTAAGCTAGTGGTTGGCGATTACATACCCCCACAGTGGACTTGCACCACCTAGTTGATTGCCATGCACGGCACACAAAAGGAGGCTGATAACAACATCAGCCTCCTTTTCTTTTATGTGATATAAGTTATTTAATAATAAAAGATTTTATTCCCATTCCCTCTTCACTGGTAGCCTGAATAAAATAATACCCTGGGGCAACTTTTGGCAAATTTACCTGAAATGGATATTTTTCCTGAATAAAATCAACAGATTTCTGGAATAATATTCTTCCATTAATATCTATCATTTTCAGTAAAACGTTCCGTTGACTGTTTGCAAATTGCAAATTGATAAAATCAGTTGCCGGATTAGGAAATACGGTAAATTGTTCCGTTAGCGTATTTAACTCCTCAACATTGGTAGTCACCAGATTTCCCACATTAAGCCTGACCACAGGAACAATGCCAAAGACATTTCCACCAAAACCGACGTAAGAATAAGTTTCTTTGGTTAAGTCACCAGCGATGCCAATTAAAGAACCAAAACGTGGTTTTTGTTTTAGGATAGACGCCGTAATCATACCTCCATAATCAATTTCATCACTCACTGTCATTTCAAAATTAGTTGTACCAGAGGCATAATACTCAAGCATAACTAAATATTCAGTATTATCTTCGAGTTTAATAGGTTCTAAACCATTGTCTTTATTTAACGGAATAACCACAAGAGAATCAGGTTGTTCTTTTCCCCCAATGATATAAAATAAGGTACCTAAACTGGTTCTTTCTGTTGGCTCAGCGTTTCCATTGGCATTAGCGTCTTTCCATTTATAAATATTTAAAACGGCGGCTTGATCTTTGAGTTGAGCTGCATTACCCATCATAAAAGATACACTTTTTATATATTTATTATTGCCTTTAGGCACATAATAATGATTACCAAAAGCCCAGGAATGCGGTTCTCCAGTTGTCCAACTGGCATCGGAAGGCCTGATGGTTCTATTTGGACCTAAATCTTTTGAAAAGGTTGAATCTGTGATGGTGAATAGAAACTCCTGGGAGTTATTAGATGAATCGGCATCTACCTTGTCAGAAAGTATTTCATAATAGCCAAGATAAACACCTTTTGCCGTAGGGGTGAAAGTCTGTGAAAATAATTTATTCTCAACCACAGCATTGGCGGGTAAGGTGTCATACACATTTCTTGATTTAAAAACCTCCTTAAACCCATTATCTAATATGACTACTTCCAGAGGTACTTTGAATTGAGTAGCGGCCCCTTTATTTTCGACATCAGCGAGGAAACTTATAGGTTCAACGAAATCAAGAGGCGTAGCAGCATTTGGAGGAACGGCGAAGAAAGTATTTACTTGAAGATTAAAAGATTCTTGTTCTACAATTTTTACATCATCTATGCCCCAATAGTAATAATTCGCTTCATATCTGAACTTAATTATTATACTTTTTGCACCGCCCGTTTTAGGCATTGGAACCCTCAGTAAGGTTTTTTCGTTAACATTATTAGTAGTTATATCTGTATTAATAGCCACACTATCCCAACTTACTCCCTTATTGGTTGACCAGGCTACAAAATAATTACTTCTAAACTGTCGTGTATATTGATGAAATTCAACGCTATATGCAGGCGCAGTGCTACTAGGCAATATTATTTCAGGTGAAATTAATTCAGCAATTTGAGGAGCGACACAAGGACCTTGACCTGAGTTAGTCCCACATCCTGCATTACTTGAATTACTATCATAAAAATCAGATTCAAACACCATAGCACCATCAAAACTGGAAGGTGAAGGGAAAAAAGAAATTCCACCACAACTGCCATCCATTGCACCATTAAGTGATAACCGCCAGCTAACGTTTGATACTACATTTCCTGTACAAGAAACCGTTTTTACTTTCCAGTTATTAAGACCGCATCTGAAATCACCCTCACCAGGCTTTGACCCCCAAACAACGCCAGGTGCACTTTTTGTTGGAGAATCAAATCTTTTAATAGTAACATTCAAACCACCTGCTGTAATAAGTGCTCTCAATTTATTACCATCGGCCAAAGTCATATTCAATACGGGAATTTTTACATCTTTACCCGATGCAGAAGATACCATGGGAAAAATTTCACCTGCTGCATTATTAAAAATGATCACAGCGATAGCACCTTTTAACTGCGCATTTAATGCTTTATCTGAAAAAGGACAAGTACCGCGATCAATCACTGCAATTTTTCCAGTCAAATCATTATCTACCTGACAACCAAGAGTCACTCCAGAGGGACCTGATACAAAAGCTAACACCCCTTTGATTGGCGCTTCCGTTGTACAATAGGTCGCACCAAAGTTAGCCATCCAGGATTTGTAACTTCCAGCCACTGTAGAAGGTGCATCAATAATCACAGAATGAGAACCTTGAGCATTGATTTGATTATAAAGTAAAGACCCTAATAAAAAAATGGTCATTCTATTCCACATAAACTTTTATTTTACATTTTTAAAAAAATAAATATAACCAAAAAAATGACAAAATAATCAAAATAGTAATAAAATTCCTTTGATTATGCTGAAAAAGAGGTGCCACAACCGCACGTTTCCTTGGCATTTGGATTATTGAAGCTAAATCCTCTGTTTTGAAGTCCATCTAACCAGTCTATTTCCATTCCCAACAAATAAATAGCGTGTGCTTTTTGCATAAAAACAGTTAACCCCTCATGTTCATATATTTCATCATTTTCTTTTGGCGTATCAAACCCAAGGATATAAGAAAATCCGGAACAACCCCCTCCTTTTACACCGATGCGCAAACCGTGATTATCAGAAATATTTTGATCCATTTTTATTTTACGTAACTGTTTGAGGGCACCTTCAGTTAGGTTAACAGGCAATGTTGAGATTTGAGTATCGTTCATCTTAACTTAATTTTATTACGAATATACAAATTCAAACATAATTTGAGGTCATACAGTTGACAATCCCTTAAATTTTCTTATTTTTAATCAACTGATTAAAACAACAAAAATGAATATAGCGTCAAGACGTAATTTTTTAATGAACCTAAGTGCCATCGGTAGTTTGTCCTTTTTATCAAAATTTTCGAAAAGTAACCACCATATAGATTCAATTTTATCGGCAAAAGCTGCAAAATCAGAGGATGAATTAGTTACAGATGAATCATTCTGGTATCAAATTAAAATGGCATTTACAGTATCGCCTACCTTAATAAACTTAAATAACGGAGGTGTATCTCCACAACCAAAGGTAGTTCAGGATGCCGTGGAAAGATATAATAAGTTAAGTAACGAAACGCCTTCTTTTTATATGTGGAGAACCTTGGATGATGGACGTGAACCACTTAGAAGGAAATTAGCTGAATTAGCCGGGTGTTCACCTGATAACTTAGCTATCATGAGAAATTCTTCTGAAGCCCTTGAAAATATAATTTTTGGTATTACCCTTCAGCGCGGAGATGAAGTGGTTCTTTCTAAGCAGGATTATCCAAATATGATCAATGCGTGGAAGCAAAGGGAACATAGAGAGGGCATTGTTTTAAAGTGGATTTCTTTAGATCTCCCTACGACAGATGAGGACTATCTCTATAGAAGCTATACACAAGCATTCACAAATAAAACGAAAGTGGTCCATATCACCCATTTAATTAATTGGTGTGGACAAATTGTTCCAACACAAAAAATAGCCATCGAAGCTCGTTCAAAAGGTATTTTATCTGTTATAGATGGAGCGCATAGTTTTGCTCATATCGAATATAAAATCCCAGATTTAGAAGGTGATTTTTATGGAACCAGTTTACACAAATGGTTATGTGCCCCTTTTGGCAGTGGTTTATTGTATGTTAAAAAAGATAAAATTAGTTCATTATATCCATTGATGGCTGCAGGGGATCCAGTATCAACGGATATAAGAAAATTTGAGAATCTGGGTACCAGATCTTTTGCCATTGAACAAGCTATCGGTCAGGCCATTGATTTTCATTATATGATTGGAGGAAGTCTGAAGCAAAAGCGATTGGAATATTTGAAGCAATACTGGTGTAACAAACTTAAAAAATTAAATGGCGTAAGCATTCATACGCCATTAGATCCAAAATTTTCTTGTGCTATTGCCAATTTTAAGATAGCTAATATGGAAACCCATGCCATTTCCTCTGAATTGTTATCAAAATACAAGGTACATACCGTTTCCATTGTTTGGGACAATATTGATAGCGTGAGAGTTACGCCCAATGTTTATACTACCACCAGGGATTTGGATGTATTTATTCAAGCGGTGGAGAAATTAGTTATAAGCAAAACATAAATTAATCTTCATAGATTAAATATTTTTTTCTGGTTTGTTTATATGCGTTCAGGCCTGGTATCCAGGTATCTTTAATTTGCTGCTCTGAGTAACCTGCCTGAATCATTTCTCTAAGTTTGGCATTTCCTGCGAGTTTATCGAAAAATAAACCTGCGAGAAAAAAAGATTCCTTCTCTGGATAATCTTTATAAAACTGAATTAAATAAGTAAGATCAATGGCTTTTTTTGCTTTAATGGCGTGTTCATCAAGGCTTGAAAGATCAATACCCCGGCATATTTTTCCAAGCTGAGGTGGATTCATAGCGCCAGGCTTTGACACAGGGGTGAAAGTGAAATCTCCGGCATTCATATTTGGAGCACCTAATACCTGAAATTGTTTATTAGTACCTCTACCAAGACTGATTGGCGTACCCTCAAAAAAACAAATGGATGGATACAAATAAATAGACCGCATGTTGGGTAAATTAGGTGAAGGAGGAATAGGCAAATTATAAACCATGGAGTGATTGTAGTTTAAACAAGTAATAACTTTAAGACTACATTTTTTATTCATACCCAACCAATTTTCACCATTTATCATACTGGCATACTCCCCTATCGTCAAACCATGAACAATAGGAATGGGGTGCATTCCAACGAATGATTGATAAGCTACATCAAGTATCGGACCATCTACAAAATGTCCATTTGGATTAGGCCTGTCAAAGACCATTAATGGAATATTGTTATCAGCACAGGATAACATAACATAATGAAGTGTTGAAATATAGGTATAAAATCTGGTTCCAACATCCTGAATATCAAAAATCAATAGGTCAATACCTTCTAAATCTGCTTTGTCAGGTGCTTTTTTTGCGCCATAAATACTAATGATTGGCAAACCTGTTTTTTGGTCTTTACTATCTGAAATTTTTTCTCCGGCGTCAGCACTTCCTCTAAAACCATGTTCTGGTGCAAATATTTTTTTTATATTTAAACCAAGATTAATCAATGAATCAACTAAATGAATATAACCAATCGTACTTGTTTGATTAACAACCAACCCTATATTCTTTCCTTTTAATAGTGGTAAGTATTCCGAAGTTCTCTCCGCACCGGTGAGTAAATTATTGGGCTGACAAAATAAGATTGAATTAAAAATAAAAGTAAAAAGAATACTTAATGTAACAATTTTAAAGTTATTTTTCATCATTGATTTAGCTTTTGGCAATTCGTTGCTGTAATATAGGGCTTTTTCAACGAATTTTCAATCAACAAAAACGATAGAAATGCAATTTGCGGTAATAGATATAGAGACAACAGGTGGTAACGCAACAAATAATAAAATAATTGAAATAGCGGTTGTCATTCACGATGGGCAAAAAGTAATTAAAACCTGGGAATCACTTATTAATCCTGAAACCTATATTCCTTCTGGCATAACAGAATTAACAGGAATTTCGCAATCTATGGTTGCTGATGCACCCAAATTTTATGAAATTGCAAAAGAGTTAATTGAAGTAACTGAAAATACCATATTTGTTGCACATAATGTTCGTTTTGATTATTCATTTATTAAAAGTGCATTTAGTGATTTGGGGTACACCTTCACCCGAAAACAATTATGTACTATTCAATTAAGTAAAAAGATTTTTCCTTTTCTTCCGAGTTTTGGGTTATCCGCTATTTCTCAACATTTAAATATACATAATCCTGACAGGCACAGAGCCATGGGAGATGCCATTACGACAGCTAAATTAATGGAATTAATTTTCAAGGAGGTTAATGCCGTTGAGGTAATTGATGATTTGGTAAATATGGGTATCAAGGAAAGCAAACTACCGAATAATTTGTCTCTTCAAGATATACAATCATTGCCTGATACCTGTGGAGTGTATTATTTTAAAAATGAAAATGGAAACATAGTTTATGTTGGGAAAAGCAAAAATATTCAAAAAAGAGTAGCTTCACATTTTTCTGATTATACGGAAAAAGCATCAAAATTACAAAGGTTGGTTTATGAGATTGACTTTGAAGAAACTGGTTCTGAATTGGCATCGCTCATTTTAGAATCTTATCAAATTAAGAATATAATGCCAGAGGTTAATAAGGCACAGAGAGCAAAATCATATCAGTATGTTGTTTTTAGTTACCTTAATCATCAGGGATATGTATGCTTTGATATAAAGCAGAAAAAGGATTTCAAGAAGAATAAAAAAGTTGACATTCTCTCAGAGTACAGTAAAATAACCATTGGAAAGAGTAGATTAAACGCTTACAGGCAGGAGTTTAACCTTTGTGATCATTTAATGGAAGGAGATGCATTATTTGGAACTCCATGTTTTCATTATAAAATAAAACAGTGTGCTGGTGCTTGTTGCTCAAAAGAAGAAGTATCTACCTATAATGAGCGTGCTGAACTGGCAAAGTTGAAATTAAAAAAGAGTTTAGATGGCAGTTTTTTAATTATAGATGAGGGAAGAACAAAGGGAGAAAAATGTATCCTTGCTGTTCAAAACGGACAGTTCTATGGCTATGAATATATTGAGGAAGATTTATTTCAAGATTCCCTAGGTCAATGGGAAGAATTTGTCAAAAAATATCCTGAAAATGGAGAAATAAATCAGATTATAAGCAGGTATATGACAAAAAACAAATTAACAACCATCAAAATATAGGCATCAAGAAGAAGCATACATTGATAAATAGGTTTTCATTTCGTCGTGAATCTTTTCAGCTTCTTTTGCAGCGGCCTCCTCAAAATCAATCCCTTTAGAGGCATAAATGATTGATCTTCCAACATTTACTAATAGTCCAGCTTCTTTTGTGAGTCCGAAGGCTGAAATCTCCTTTAAATTTCCACCTTGAGCGCCAACACCGGGAATGAGGATAAAATGATCCGGTATTATTTTACGAATCTCGGTCAGTTCATTTGGGTGAGTAGCACCTACGACAAACATCGTATTTTCGTCATTCCCCCAATTTTTTGATTCTCTAATGACTTTCTGGTATAATTTTTCACCAGAATCGAGCGTAAGGAATTGAAAATCTTTACTACCTGGATTCGAGGTAAGGCCCAAAATAATAACCCATTTTTCGGGATAATCATAAAAAGGGATAATAGAATCACTACCCATGTATGGAGCTACAGTCACTGCATCGGCCTTCAAATAATCAAATATTGCTGAAGCATATTTACCCGAGGTATTGCCGATATCCCCTCTTTTTGCATCGGCGATAACAAAATGAGAAGAAGGAATATAAGCTAGTGTTTCCTCCAGTATTTTCCATCCTGAAGAACCAAGACTTTCATAAAAAGCTAAATTAGGTTTATAGGAAACACAATGATCTTTTGTACAATCTATTATCCTTTTATTAAAGTCCAGTAAATCATTCGGAGATTTACCTAAAGAAACAGGTAAAAGAGAAGGATCAGGATCTAATCCAATACAGAGATATGATTTTTTTTCAAAAATATGCTTAATCAGGGAAATACGGTTCATACAAATTGAAACTAAATTTTAACACCATTAACAGCTTCGACGCCAATAATTTGAGGAATTTTACCTTTAATTGCATCTTCTAATCCAGCCCTCATAGTAATAAAAGACATAGAACAACTTTCGCAGGCACCTAACCATTTTATTTTGACAATAAAATCATCTGTGAGTTCGATAAATTCAACATCGCCGCCATCTACCCTTAGATGTGGCCTAACACTTTCCAACGCATTTTCAATAAGTGGATAAAGAAGTTCTTTTGACATGGATGACATTAGGCATTATATATTTGAATGAATATTAATTTTAAGTAAGGTAGCTGTAGCTATTTCATTAAAAAAAGGTTGAATTAAATCTGCCTGTTGATTAAGGTAAGCAGGTAAACCATTGTCACCACCTTCCCTGATACCTTGAATCAAAGGAACCTGACCTAAAACGTTCGTATTTCCATAAGAAGCCAGTTTTTGGCCCCCACCCTGACCGAAGAGAAAATATTTTCTTTCAGGATTTTCTATTGGAGTGAACCAGGACATATTTTCGACAACGCCTAAAATGGGCACATTTACTGAAGGTAATTGAAACATATTCAGCGCTTTAATAGCATCAACAACGGCGACCTCCTGAGGTGTAGTTACTATAATGGCACCCGTTAATTGGACAGTTTGAACTAAACTCAGTTGAACATCGCCTGTACCAGGAGGAAGATCAACGATTAAAAAATCTAATTCAGGCCATAGTGTATCCAGAAAAAATTGTTTGATAATACCAGATAATCTTGGACCTCTCATAACAACGGCCTGTTCAGGCTCGATAATAAAACCCATAGAAATAAGAGGCATACCAAAAGCGACCAATGGTTTAATTTTAGGCTGGCCGTTCACCGTATCAACTTCAGGTCTTTTTCCTGTTAAACCCAGCATAGTAGGAATAGATGGACCATAAAGATCAGCATCTAAAATGCCCGTTTTAAAACCAGCGGCTTTAAGGGCGAGCGCAAGATTAACTGAAACGGTTGACTTTCCGACCCCACCCTTTCCAGAACCAACGGCTATAATATGTTTTATCTGAGGTAATAAATTATTATCTGGTACAGGTATTGAAATTTTGTCATTCACTAAGTGGACATGAACATTCAGCGTTGGAAAAATGGTATTAATTTCCTGGACACATTTGAAGTGTAATTCTGATTTTTCAGCACTATTTAAGCCAAAAACATGCAGATTAAAGAAAAGATTATTTTCTTCCAATCTAAGTTGATTGACTATATCAGACGAGACAATATCCTTCCTTGTTTTAGGATGAAGGACATTTTTAAGTATTTTAGTAATTTCCTGGATATCCATCATGGATTTTTAACTTTATCAAAGGTAGTAATTTATAAAACAACATGACATAAAAATCGGTTTTAAGACTTACCTTTGTGATGCTATGAGAATACATAAGGATATAAATAATTTACCCGTTTTCAAACAAGCGGTAATAACGATTGGATCATTTGACGGTGTCCATTTAGGACATAAAAAATTGATTAATAAGGTTAACCGTCTTGCAAAAAGTACGGGTGGGGAAAGTGTTTTAATTACTTTTCACCCACATCCCAGACAAATTGTCTTCCCTGGAGATGATTTTCAGCTACTTTCCACGATAGAGGAAAAAATAATTTTACTTGAAAAATTAGACGTAGATCATCTGGTTATTGTTCCTTTTACAGTAACCTTTGCGCAGCTTAGTGCAGATGAATACATAGAAAATTTTTTGGTGAAATTATTTAAACCAAGGTATATCGTTATTGGCTACGATCATAGGTTTGGATTAAGCAGGCAGGGCGACATTCATTTTTTAAAATGGCACGGCGCTAAATTTGGCTATGAAGTTATCGACATAGAGAAACAAGAAATAGAGGAAATTGCCATAAGCTCGACTAAGATAAGAAAAGCTTTACTCCAAGGTGATATTAAACAGGCAAATTTACTTGCCCAAGATTACTATATTTTATCAGGTGAAGTTGTACATGGTGATAAAATGGGAAAGAAACTAGGGTTCCCGACAGCTAATATTCATATTTCTGATAAACATAAATTAATTCCATCTGACGGAATATACGCCGTTTGGGTTCATATTGATAAAGTTCAATATGAGGGAATGCTATATATTGGTCATAGACCCAGCATTCATTCAAAGCAATCATTAAGGATTGAAGTGAATATTTTTGACTTCGATAAAGATATTTATGGAAAAAAAATAAGTATTCTTTTGGTAGAATTCTTAAGGTCAGATCAACAACTTGACACTTTAGATAAACTATCAAAAATTATTGCTGAAGATAAAATTCATTCAAAAGCTGTTTTAGCACAGGAAAATAAAATAGAACCAAAGAAGATTAATCCAGAAATAGCTATCGTTATTTTAAACTATAATGGAAAAGAGTGGCTAGCCAAATTCCTTCCAAATGTTATTAAATATAAATTAGATCATGCCAGAATTATCATTGCTGATAATTTTTCTACAGATGATTCCATTACTTATTTAACTGAAAATTTTAATGACGACATTGAAATAATAACGCTGCCTAAAAACACGGGTTATGCCGGAGGTTATAATGAAGCGTTAAAGATGATAGAAGCTGATTATTTCCTATTGCTTAATTCTGATGTGTCTGTCACTGAACACTGGATGACTCCCCTATTGGAAGTTATGGAAGCAGACTACGACGTTGCTATTTGCCAACCTAAGATACTTTCTTTTAATGAACCCTCGAAGTTTGAGTATGCAGGTGGTGCCGGAGGTTGGCTTGACATACTTGGTTATCCATTTTGTAAAGGAAGAGTGTTAGGTCAGGTTGAAAATGACTTAGGGCAGTATGATTATCCGTCGGAAATATTCTGGGCAAGTGGCGCTGCTTTTATGATTCGAGCCCCATTGTTCAAAGCGATAGGTGGTTTTGATGCAAACTATTTTGCACACATGGAAGAAATTGATCTATGTTGGAGAGTCAAAAGGGCAGGCTTCAAGGTCATGGTCGTTCCTGATGCTGTCATTTATCATGTTGGAGGTGGTACGTTAGATTACGACTCCCCTAAAAAGGTTTATTTGAATTTTAGAAATTCCCTTTATACCTTAATGAAAAATGAACCAATCACTCATTTATTATGGAAAATTCCAGCCAGATTTATTTTGGACGGTTTTGCAGCCATTTTATATCTGGTCACGAAGGACATGAATTTTGTTATGTCTATATTGAAAGCCCATCTTTCTTTTTATAAAAATTTCAGACGGGTATTACAAAAACGAGCTGAAGGAAATTCTTTGGTAAGAGCTTTAAGGACAAAAGAAAGAAATACACTCGTTGGAAGATATTCAAAATTGCTTGTTTTGGATTATTACTTATTTAATAAAAAAACTTTTAAGGAAATAATTCAAAATGAAAACGAACATTGATATTTTGTATAGCGACGAAGAAATCGTGGTAATTAACAAACCCTCTGGAATGTTGAGTATTCCCGATAGATTTGAAGCGTCCAAAGAAAATTTATCTGTTTTATTGAAAAGCCATTTCAATGGTGATATTTTTGTGGTACACAGAATTGACAGAGAAACCAGTGGCATATTATGCTTTGCGCGAACGGCAGATTCTCACAAACATTTAAATAATCAGTTTTTAATCCACAAGGTGGATAAAACTTATTATGCATTTATTGATGGTCATCTTGACGATGATGAGGGAACGATTGATGCAAGAATTGCACCTCATCCTTATCAGGAAGGAAAAATGATAGCAGGAAAGGTTGGAAAAGAAGCGTTAACGCATTATAAAGTACTGGAAAAATTTAGGTTAGGTTCATTTGTAGAGATTAAAATTGAAACGGGAAGAACACATCAAATCAGAACACACTTTAAATATATCAATCACCCATTATTGGTAGATTCAATTTACGGCAAAAGAGAAGCAATTTTTGGTAAAGATATTAAAGGACATAAATACCATGCCATCATAAAAGCAGAAGAGGAAGACAGACCATTACTTCATCGGTTGTCACTTCATGCAGGTAAATTAGGACTAATGCATCCGACAAAAGACATAAAAATGGAATGGGAAGCTCCCCTTCCAAAGGATATGAAAGCTACTTTAAACCAATTAAAAAAATGGAATAAAATATAATTTATTCCATTTTTTTAATTGATATATATTTTAATGAATGATTGCTGAAGTGGCTCCTCTGGGTATTCGAATTTCTTCAACAAGATCTTGAATGTGTTGTGGAGGAGGTGGCGTAAACTTGCTGATTATAAATGAAACGACAAAATTTAATATCATACCAAGTGTTCCAATGCCTTCAGGAGATATACCAAACCACCAATGATCTTTATTATTAAGTTCAGGGTTCATGAATTTAAAATAAATAAGGTAACCCAGTGTAAAAATAAGACCTATAATCATACCGGCGATAGCGCCCTCCTTATTCATTCTTTTTGAAAATATACCCATAATAATAATTGGGAAAAAAGATGCGGCTGCCAGACCAAAGGCGAAGGCTACCACTTCTGCCACAAATCCAGGCGGATTTACCCCAAAATAGCCAGCTACTACCACAGCAAAAACAGCGGAGATTCTGGCATATAGAAGTTCACTTTTTTCTGAAATATTAGGAGCTAAAGCATTTTTAAGTAAGTCCCTACTAATAGCCGTTGAAATAACTAATAGCAAGCCAGCCGCGGTAGAAAGCGCAGCGGCTAACCCACCGGCTGCTACCAAAGCAACTACCCAATTAGGTAAACCGGCAATCTCAGGATTTGCCAAAACCATAATATCCTTATCTATAGTTAACTCATTTTTTACTTTATCTTTTTGGTATAGAATCATACCATCTTGATTTTTATCTTCAATGGTAATAAGACCTGTTTTCTGCCAGTTTTGTACCCAGGCAGGAAGAGATTCAATTTTTTGACCATTTATATTGGTTATCATATTGTAGATACCAAACACCCCAACGGCAGGTGCCGTGGTATATAATATAGCAATAAAAAACAAAGCATAACCTGCTGATTTCCTAGCATCCTTTACCTTTGGTACAGTAAAAAATCTCACAATTACGTGAGGTAAACCTGCGGTACCCACCATTAATGCAGCCGTTATAAAAAACATATCCAACATTTCCTTACTTCCAGAAGTATAGGCTAAAAAACCCAATTCAGTAAGTAATCCATCTACTTTGTCTAAAAGATAGGTACCATCATTTAGCGTACCGCCAAATCCCAATTGCGGAATTGGATTTCCAGTAAGTTGTAAACTTATAAAAATAGCGGGAACCATATAGGCAAATATCAAGACACAATACTGAGCAACCTGGGTGTAGGTAATTCCTTTCATACCTCCTAAAACGGCGTAGAATACAACAATAATCATACCGATTATCACCCCTGTATTGATATCAACCTCAAGAAAACGTGAAAATACAATCCCCACGCCCCTCATCTGACCAGCCACATAAGTAAAGGAAATAAAAATAGCTGCGACAACGGCTACTAATCTGGCAGTTTGAGAATAATATCTGTCACCAACAAAATCAGGCACGGTATATTTTCCAAATTTCCTTAAATAAGGGGCAAGTAATAGCGCTAATAAAACATAGCCACCAGTCCAACCCATTAAGTAAACGCTGCCATCATAGCCCATAAAAGAAATGAGACCAGCCATAGAAATAAATGAAGCTGCTGACATCCAGTCTGCTGCCGTGGCAATACCATTAACCAAGGGAGAAACACCGCCTCCTGCAATATAAAACTCCTTGGTACTCGATGCTCTCGTTTTAATAGCGATAACGATGTAAAGAAGAAAAGTTAATCCTACTATAATATAGGTCCAGGTTAGAATATCCATTACAAAATTTTAAATTCATGAAATAGGTTAAAAGAATCCACAGACTTATTCATCCACATTAAATTCCTTATCTAGTTTATTCATTCTCCATACGTAGTAAAAAATAATAAGAAGGAAGACATAAATTGAACCTTGTTGAGCGAACCAAAAACCAATTTTAAAGCCGCCCATTCTGAACTGATTTAATTCTTTTACAAAGACAATACCAAATAAAAAGGAAGAAATAAACCAAATAATTAACAAACCAGCTAAAATTTTAATATTAGCGCGCCAATAAGCAGATCTACTATGATCTTCATGTTTTAGGTTATTCATAAAAAATCTTTTAATTTACAGTCTTTACGACCTTAAAGCTTCGACATCCGGAATAGATTTAGGTATTGGATTACCCAAAATTTCATGTCCTTCCGAAACTACGAGCACGTTATCTTCAATTCTTACGCCAGTAAAATCTCGATAGGCAGGTAACTTATCATAGCAAATGAAATCGGAACACATTTTATCATTCTCCCATTTATCAATTAATTGGGGAATAAAATAGATACCCGGCTCAACAGTAAGGACAAATCCCTCTTCTAATTTCTTTCCTAACCTCAGGGATTTCAAACCAAACTGGGTACTTCTTGACACTGAGGCATCATAACCTACAAAAGCCTCACCTAAGTCTTCCATATCATGAACATCCAGACCGATCATGTGACCGAGACCATGAGGAAAGAACAAAGCATGAGCGCCGGCTGCTACCGCGTCCTGTGGATTCCCTTTCATCAGACCTAACTGAATAAGGCCTTCGGTAATATTTAAAGCCGCTTGAAGATGAATTTCTTTATAGCTAATCCCAGGTTTTATCTGATGAATAGCTTTTATTTCTGTATCGAGGACAATTTCATAAATGTCCCTTTGCATGGAAGAAAATGATTTTGAGACAGGAAATGTTCTGGTTATATCCCCTGCATAATGACCAGCTGATTCAGAACCGAAGTCACCTAAAACTAATCCACCCTCCTTTAATTTGCCACTATAACTATGATTATGAAGGGTTTGACCTTGCGTGGTTAAAATGACAGGATAAGAAATTCTTCCGCCATTACCTACAGAAATGCCTTCTACTAAACCTGTTAATTCATATTCAAACATGCCTGCTTTAGCTGCAATCATTGCTGCCACATGCATTCTACCTGAAATATTAACCGCGTCAATCATTTCTTGAATTTCATAAGCATCTTTAATAGACCTTTGTGCAACCACTTGCCTAATTAATTCTTCTGAAATAAGCTGTTGATATGATTTATTTGATTTTTTAATGTAGTCATTAATAAGGAGCATGTTTTCAGCTCTATATGGAGGTAGAATATGAACATTTCTACCTTGATTCAAAGCGTCTGATAAATAGTCAGCTAAAACAGCGGTTGGCTTCACGTGAACAATACCAGACTTTTCAGCTAATGATTCCAAGGTTGGCAAGGCACCAAGCCAAACAATCATATCAAGAGTAAAATTATCTCCAAATAAGATAGTTTCCCCTGAATTAGTGTCCAGGACAACCGACAAATCGGGTCTATCTATACCAATATAATATAAGAAATTGCTATCCTGCCTAAAGTGATAAGTATTATCAGGATAATTCATAGGACTTTCCCTATTTCCAGGTAAGAAAATAAGTCCTTCTTTTACATTATTCAAAAGAATTTTTCTTCTTTGAATATAAATATCTGTTGGTATAATAGCGCTCATTAGGAAATATATTTAACACAAATTAACTAATTTTTGGGTTTAAACATATATACCATTCCACATTCTACGTAATTATATAAATTATCCTCCTGACCTTTGCTCAAAACGGTAAAAATTTGCCAGTTTTTTAACCTATAATTAATTTTAAGAGAAGAAGCCACATTATCGTCTCCGTCACCAATATATCCCCAATAACCTCTAAACTGGGGAGAAAAAGACCAATTACCCAAACTATATCTTGCACCGACGCCAAATAAAAAAGCATCATTTTGCAAATAATCATCTCTATTGGTCTGCCAGACATAGAAACCAAGCATACCAAAAAGTCTAAAATGAGAAGACAGCGTCTTACCCGTTGTTACATCAAAAGAATAACCTGGTGCATCGGTTCCTCTGGCGGCATTTACATGGGTGGAAGTGGCAAAACGAAAAGAAACTCTAAAAGCAGCATCCAGCCAATGGGTACTTTCTCTGCTTAGCTGTAATACAGAATTAAAAATTATGTCAGACATTGCATGTCTTTCGTAATAGGCGGGAAAGTGAACCTTTCTTATTGTTTTCCAGTCATGACTTGTTTTATATATTTCCCTAGGAATCCATGAAATATCGAAGCTCATTTTATTATTTTCCGTTGGATAAGTCAGGAAAAAAGACTGTGCATAAGTAAAGTCACCTGTGGACTGTAGAAAACGCGAAGAAGAACCCAGCGTAAACAGACTATCTGTCCGGCCTTCATTTAAGGTAGGAATAGGTAAAGCATTAGGGCCTAAGTACTTAGGTGAATAGGTGATGTAATTTCTCCAATGCGTAGTACCATCCCAATTCACATTATTCGCCCACCATTGATAATCCTGCGCAACCAGAAAAGATGGAAATAAAAGCAAAATAACAATAAAATAGTTCAGTAAAGATTTAAACCTTCTTAAGAACATAAACCAAAGAACTAGCTTTTGAGGAGTCCATCCAACTCATAACAGAAGAATACAGACCAGAAAATACACCGCCAATGAAACTTCCTTTGCCTTGATTTTTGTACTTTTCGCTTAGAAGACTGACATAAAAAGGATCCAGAGGCAAACTTTTTTTAGTTATAAGTCTGAAGCCAGAAGTTAGCAACCATTTTTCCATAAATTGAGGAGAAAAATGCCATAAGTGCCTTGGAACATCGTAAGCAGCCCAATAATCTTCATAGAATGCAGCATCAGTACTTTTAAAATTGGGAACAGCTATCATTAATAAGCCATCATCCAAAAGAGACAGGTTAATTTTGTGTAAGAAATCTTTGGGTTGATGAATATGCTCCAAAACGTGCCAAAGGGTAATGACACCATATTTTTCAGAAGATGCATCAGATAAAAAATCGTCGGGATTCATCACCTCCAAACCGAACTGACTAATAGCGAAATTTCGAGCGCCTTCATCTACTTCTACCCCTTTAACCTGGAAACCATTTTGTTTTAAGGCATGCATGAAGTGACCCGTACCACAACCGATATCTAACAACTTTTTATGCGACGAAAAGGATTTAATCCAATTAATTTTTTGTTGGATCATGAAATCTCTTGCTGCATGATAGAGCGTATTGACAATTCCCTTTTTTGTATTTGAATGAGAGATATAATCCTCACTTTGGTAATATTTCCCGATGGATGAAGCATCAGGCATAGGATTTGTGAATCTCAATCCACAATCTTCGCAATCGAAAAGACTAAAAGTTTCTTTTGAAACGGAATGATCTTTGAGGAAAAAAGCAATTTTTGTTTTTTCACTTTCACAAAAGGGGCAACACAAGGTTTGTTGGTTAGCAATGGACATTAAAATATATATTTAATCAATTCTAATTTTTCTTAATTCAGAAATTACCAATGGCCTCAGTTTTCTGGCAGCTTCCAGCAGCAGGACGGCATCGGTGGGAAAAACGGCAGGTCTATTACCGAGTCTCTTTTTTGTATCCTCTGTTAGTGCCCTCTCATCTCCTTTGAAGGAGGATGCTCTATTTTCAAAAATAGCAACCGTGTTAATATCCCTGCTTTCTCTGACCCCTTTTGTATGTAAGTCCATCACTTCAAGGCGGCCTGATAAACCAGCAGATTTAGATTGAAAAACTTCTAAAATCTGAGCTTCAATGACCTTAGTCTTAGGTAATTTTATATCATTTCCGGCAGTATCCTTTTTAACATTCCCCTTTTCATCCAATGCATATTGAAATCCATCTGGAATTTCTTTTTTTTCACTAAATGATTTTTCGCTCACTGTCCCTGGACTGACCTGCACATTAGAAAGAATTAAGGTAATTCCCAGGTCATATTCTCTATTTCTTTCAGGATAGGCATCAAATTTCTGCCATTCCCTATCCAGGTCTCTAAAACCGAGTCTCAAAATTTCATCTTCCAATCCAGCTGGAAAAAC
>JAIYCH010000104.1 GCA_027488135.1 Saprospiraceae bacterium
ATGGGTTTGTCATATTCATCAACCAATACCACCACCCTTTGTCCATATTTTGCTGCAGCCATAGAAATAAGTCTGCTAAAATTGTCCTCTATATCAAATGAATCATAATGAACACCAAGCCGATCTTTATTTTGCTGAAGCAACGCTGAAAGTCGCAAATCCAGTTCCTCCTGATTTTTCCCCCCTCCCCCTGCAAAATCAAGTTTGATGACTGGATATTTCTTTGACCAATCCCATTTGTCGTAAATATAAAGTCCCTCGAAGAGTTTCTGATTTCCTTCAAAAATCTCCTTTAAGGTGTCCACAAATAGACTCTTTCCAAAACGGCGTGGACGAGAGAGGAAAAATGCCCCAGGTTGAGTGGTTAAATGATAGGCATACTCCGTTTTATCAACATATATACAGTTGTTTTCTAAAAGTTTGCTTAAAGTGTTTATCCCTAAGGGAAGATTTTTTAGGGCCATTTCAAAATATTTAATTAAAGATACGTCATAAATAGCAAATCCTGAAAATGTGGTCGTTGGGAAAAAGACGCGAAGCATCGCGTCTCTACAAATATCCTCCAAATTTAAAACGAAGACGTCCTCTGTAATCCTGGAAATCCTGATTCAAAATCAGGTGAAAGCGGATGAATATTACATGGAAACCTGACGGGGAGAAGACGCGAGGCATCGCGTCTCTACATGGTATTCAGAAACCTGATGAGCTGGATGACCTGATGGCTACGTGCCAATTTTTTAATGAATTAGCGAATCCATCTTTATCCTGAAAGGGTGAATGCCATTTGTCCCTACTCGAACACCAATACACCATATTTAGCATATTCATGAAAACTTTTGGCAATCGGACTCCAGGCCCATTTGACCATTTTGCCAGTGTCATAATCCAACCGATAAAAATTACCTTTCCAGGTGCTTCCCTTTTCCGGTTTACCCTGAATCAAAGGATTAAATATTTGGTAGGGGAAAAATATTTCAGCATGCCAGGTATATGGAATAGTCGGATTTGGGTTCTCGGCCAGCCAAGTATTTTTGATTATTTTTCGTTCTCCCTCATATTTCCAAGGTGTCCAACCAAGAAATTTTCCACCGTAATTTGGAATCAATAAGACCAATTCGTTATTATTGGCATTAATCTCATACTCCAGATAAATAGGTTTTGAAGCATCCGGCTGAAAAAAAACTTCATAGACATCTCCTTTGAAAAGGTCTTCAAAATCGGCCTTAGCGGAGGTGGTTATTTTCCACTCATCGCCATAAAAATGAACATATATTCCTTTGTCACAATAGGTAATTTGGAATTGAGTGACAGCTTCCCGTCCATCCTCATCCAGCTTTTGTAAAGGATAACTGGGCAAATCTTTCCAAACAGGACTTATTGTCCCTTCTTTAAAAGGGAAATCGACAGAAAATGGAACGTTTATGGTAGGTGTTTGCCCAACCAAAAGGCTACTAAACCAGGAAAATGGGAAAATAGAGAGAAGGGAAGTCATTAATTTCATAAACCTGATTATTTACCTTGAACTATCTTTCCTATTTCATGAAGTGTTCCATTGACTACCGCATACTGGATTTTTCCATCCTTTTCCAACACAAAAGAAGGATTTAATCCTATCTTAAAATCTCTTGGTACTGTCGTATTGGGCTGAATTAAATGTAAAGGAAAATTCATTATTTCCTTCGATTTCTTAAAATTAGTCACCTGTATGTAGGTAATTCCCTGACTTAATAAAGAGGCTACATCCAAACTTTTTGCTGTGGCAAAATCTGCCAGAATAGTAGGGTAAACTTTCCCCATTTTTGCTTTGAATCCATTCAGATTTTTATCGTTATAGGCATAAAAGGTAGATAAATCGCCCAGTTCAGAAATTTTAGACGACAGATAAAACGATCTGTTATCAGCGAGCTGAACTTCATCATTTCTGTATGCCAGATCTGAAACGAAAAACTTCCCTTTGAGCGTAGGCAGTTGTATTTCCCTAAGAAGGAGGTCATGAAAAGCATTACTATTGTTAAAAGGAATTCCGTCATATTCGCTTACCGGCATATTTTTATATGATTCATCGGCAATGGCGGACAAAGCCGTCAATATAGCGGTATAGTTGATTCGTCTTAACTCCTGTTTTTCAGGATCGCCAGGTAAGGCGCCCGTTTCGATCAGTATGGTTCGTGTTCCCCATTTTTGAATATTATCACCAAAAGCGCGAGGTTCGAAAGTATCATCATATTTTCCGACACTTCCTGGGATAATTTCCTGAATCGTCTTATTCATCACACCAATAAGTCGGGCAGCATCTGATCTTTTTTCGCTCATCGTTTTAGCTTCATCAAAAGCAGGGGCAAGGAAAGAAATGGCCGCTGTTTTAGGTACATTTCCAGCCGCATAATAGCGACTTTGATCGTGTAGGTTGAAGCCCCAATCTGCTTGAACAGAATCTCTAATGGCCTTTAATATATTCCCTTCAGGCGTTTGCAAACGTTGGGCATCTCTATTGATATCAATATCCTGAACATTTCGTCGGGTATAACGCTCTGCGCCATCCGGATTGAGCATTGGAACCACATGAATGGTCAATTTTGAAAGAATTTTATCCCTGAAGCCATCAAATTCATCATGTCGTTGCATAAAACGGAAGATATCGAAGAGGGCCATGGTAGCCGTAGGTTCGTCCCCATGCATTTGAGACCAAAGCAGAACAGAAACAGGTCCATTTCCCATGGTGGCGGCATAAATATTTCTACCCTCCACAGATTTCCCTACAACCTTTAATCTGTAGGCTGCGGGAAGCGCATTCAACAAAGGAACGATATCGGCATGTTTAAACCTTCTCTCCTTAAGCATGGGTTCTTTATATCGGTTATGCGAGGCATAAAGAGCCATTTCATCGGGAAAATCAACTGTTTTTAAAATGCTAAAGCCTAAAAATAAAAAGGCGAAAAAGCTAAGTAGCGCAAAAGGAAATACATTTTTCATGAAGTATTATTTTGTAAATTGAATCAAAATAAATCATTTTAGTGTTATTAAAGTCTAATCTGATTAAATTTGCAAAAAAAATAATGAATCAGTTAATTTGGGTTAACCAATTGGATCAACTTACTGAAGCTGTCATTTCAAATTTCGGCTTACTTCGACATGAAGACCTATATTTCAAACCTGATGCTAACAGGTGGAGCATTGCTGAAAATCTGGCTCACATCATTGTGGTCAACAGGACTTATTTTCCACTGATAGAACAAATAAGGAATGATACTTACAAAGTGCCCTTCCTTGGTAAAATTCCGTTTTTACCCAAATTATTTGGTTCCGTTCTCATCGAATATGTTAAACCTGAAGCGGAGGAAGCGAAGGTCAAAACGTTCCCCATTTGGGAACCCTCTCTTTTAATCGATGAAGGACCTATTCTGGATATTTTTGAAAAGCATCAGCAAGCCTTAAGAAGAGTTCGAATTCAATGCGAGGCCCCCATTCAACGTAAACAAATTATTGCTTCTCCTGCCAACAATAACATCGTGTATTCTTTAGAAGACGCTTTTGATGTTATTCTTCTGCACGAACAACGACATTTAATACAAAGTAAAGCCGTTTTAGCTTTGCTGGATAAAAACGTAATATGACTTTAACTAATTTGTCTTCTACCCTTTTGCCAGAACAATTTGAAAACGACCCGTTTCAAGTAAAAAAATATACCCTTAAAAATGGCTTGCAGGTATTTTTAAGTATTAATCCTTATCACCCTACGCTTAGCACTCAGATTGCCGTTCGTGCGGGTTCAAAACACGATCCTTCGGAAACAACAGGTCTTGCTCATTATATGGAGCACATGCTATTTAAAGGGACTTCAAAGATTGGGACAGCTAACTGGGAAGAGGAAAAAGTTTTGTTGGAGGAAATAGCTGACTTATATGAAAAGCACCGGAATGCCAGTTCTGAAGACGAGCGTAAAGAAATTTATCAGCTCATTGACCAAAAATCATATCAGGCTGCCAAATTAACTATCCCCGGTGAATATGACAAATTAGCCTCTTCTATTGGCGCCAAAGGAACCAATGCTTACACCTGGTTTGAACAAACAGTGTATCTGAATGCCATTCCTAACAACGAATTAGAGCGTTGGATTTCCCTGGAAGCGGAGCGTTTTTCCCAGCTTACCCTCCGCTTATTTCACACGGAACTGGAGACCGTTTACGAGGAATTCAATATCAGTCAGGACAAAGATATACGTAAGGTGAGTAACCTGCTTCATGCCGGCTTATTTCCCAATCACCCTTATGGCACACAAACGACCATAGGCAGTGCGGAGCATCTTAGAAATCCATCTCACTATAATATTCATAAGTTTTTCAGCACCTATTATGTTCCCAATAATATGGCGATTATTCTGGCTGGCGATCTGGATGCTGATAAAACAATAGCGCTCATTGAAAAATATTGGGGTTCCAAAGTTACCTCTGACATTCCCGCATTTAATTTTGACGAGCAGCCGCCCATCACGGAAGTTAAAAGAATGGAGGCACTTGGTCAGGAATCTCCTTTTATTCAAATGGCCTGGCGTTTGCCCGGTGCCAATACTGAAACGCCCTATTTGCTAAGTCTTATTCAACATTTGTTTTACAATCAGCAGGCGGGATTACTTGATTTGAATATAAATCAACAACAACTTGTCCTGGAATCTGAGGCATGGACCTGGTTTCATGAAGATTATTCTGCGTTCGGCTTTTATGGAAAACCACGGGAAGGTCAAACATTAGAGGAGGTTGAAGCCCTTTTATTAAACCAATTAGATATTTTACTGGAGGGAAATTTTCCCGATTGGTTGCCAGAAGCTGTTTGCAATGATTTCCGTCTGGGTGAGTTAAAATCTTTACAGTCAAACGAAGCCAGAACAGGCAGTATTACGCAAGCTTTTATTTTAGGTATTCCCTGGAAAAAATTTGCTACAAGGGTCAGCGATATGGTCCATTTCAGTAAAGAAGATATTATTCTTTTTGCTAAAAAATACATACACCGAGACAATTATGTGGTTGTTTATAAACGAAAAGGAGACGATCCTTCCGTTATAAAAGTCGAGAAACCACCCATCACGGCGGTGGATATAAATAGAGACGGTTCCTCTGACTTTGCCAATGAATTTCTTTCTACTGAATCTCCCAGATTGAAACCTGTTTTTGTTTCATATCAGGAAAATATTAAGCAAGACGAGTTATTTCCCGGCATACCTATTCATTATGTAAAAAATCCGGATAATGATCTCTTCCGTTTAGATTTTATTTATCCAATAGGAAAAATGTACGACCCGCTTCTTCCTATCCTTTTTAAATATCTTCCCTATCTTGGGACTAAAGATTTGCAACCGTCTGAAATACAACAGGCATTTTTCAGACTTGGTATTTCTTTTGACGTGAGTATGGAGGAAGAACGTTGTTACATCTCCCTTTCAGGCTTAGAAAAATCAATGGAGGAAGCACTTATTTTATTAGAAAAAATAATGAGTGGTGCCGTTCCAAATGCGGATAAACTTAAAAATGTTGCCTCCGATATAATTATTAAGCGGGAAAATGCGCTCAGGGACAGGGCATATATGTTGCGAAATGCTTTAGGTTCCTATGCTCGTTATGGGGTAAATTCACCGTTTAATTTTCGATTAAATAAGGAGCAACTTCTTCAATTAGACCCGGAAAATATTGTTCAAAGAATTCATCAGTTAAACCAATACGAGCATACCGTTTATTACTTTGGCAGTAAAGATTTCGACAAGGTTATCCCCATTTTAAGAAAGCACCATATTGTGCCTACGGAAAGAATAGCTGCACCCTTCAGCAAATTGTTTTTACAAGTTCCAAATACGGAAAATCAGGTACTTTTTTATAATTTCCCCATTGTTCAAACGGATTTAATGTGGATTTCAAAAGGAACTCCTGACTTTAACCTGGAAGAACATTTCATGAAAGAATGGTATAATGAATATTTCGGGTATGGTCTGTCAAGTATCGTTTTCCAGGAAATCAGAGAATCAAAGGCACTTGCCTATTCCACGTATGCCTTCTATACTTCTCCAAGAAAAAGACAAGAAGCCCATTATTTGCAAGCATATATTGGTACTCAGCCCGATAAATTAGCCGATGCAATACCATGTCTCAATAGTTTATTAGAAGACATGCCTATTGTTCCGGCACAAATGGAAAATGCCAGAATATCTATTTTAAAAAGACTGGAAAGTGAGCGAATGACACCGGGTGGGATTTATTGGAATTATAAAAAAATACAGGATTTAGGGCATTCTCAAGACCTTCGAAAACCTCTTTACGAGCGATTAAATGACGCCAGTGGCAATGATTTATCGTCCTTTCAACAGCAATACGTGAAAAACAGAAATTATACCCTTGTAGTTATGGGGAATAAGGAAAATATTGATTTTTCTTTGCTTGAAAAATACGGACCTGTAACGATGTTGACAGAAGAAATGGTATTTTCCGAAAAAGCGGTATAAGCTAGATGTCAGTGCTATCTGATGCCTGGGATTATTTTCTACACCCACCAAGTTCAGCCATTTCTCCGCTACCTAACGAGGAATGGCTGAAAAAGGGTGTGACTGTTTTGCTGAAAAGAGATGATTTACTATTTGTGCCCTCCCATCCGGAAATAGCGGGAAATAAGTGGAGGAAAATGTGGGGCACTTTCGCTCATTACGATAGAGAAAGTAAATGGCCTTTAATTACACAAGGTGGCATGCATTCTAATCATTTGGTTGCCCTGGCCGCTGCTGGTCATTTTCTGGGGGTAAAAACAGTAGGTATAGTTAGGGGGGGAAATAATATTGACCTAAGTCCCACACTTCAGAAAGCGGTATATTATGGTATGGAACTGCATTTTATACCAAGGAATGAATACAAAGCGTTAGCTTCTGATTTTTTACCTCCTTTTTTACAAGAAAAATATCCTCATTTTCATTTTATCCCTGAAGGGGGAAGCAATGATGCCTCATCGCTGGGAATGGGACATTTAATGAATGAATTGAATGACTCTTTCTCTCAGGATGAACTTAAAAGTAGAAAACTGATGTTGGCCGTTCCCGTTGGAACGGGTGGCACTATTAAAGGTCTTCATTCCCATAATGAGCACGGTATCCCCTTAATTGGCATTTACGTGTTGAAAGGTTTTTCAGACAATACGCTAGGGCAAGGCATTGATTTGCAGTACGATTTCCATTTGGGTGGTTATGCAAAGTATCATGAAGGACTGGTGGCATTTATGCATGATTTTTACCACCGTTATCAAATTGTTCTGGATCCTATTTATTCAGGGAAGTTATTGTATGCTCTGAACGAACTCATCAAGAGCGACTACTTTAGACCTGGCACTACCCTAATAGCTATTCATACGGGTGGCATTCAAGGTATTGAAGCTTTCAATAAAAGATACCAAACTACTTTACCATTAGCTATAAACCTGTCATCCCCACTCTAATGCCATCTTGATATTTAACGATAAAAGCTTTTAAAAATCCATTTTTAATACTAGCAGCCTTAACATTTTTGGCTTCCGACACATCTGAAAATGGGCCAATCAAGACTCTGAACAGCTTTTTTTCAATTAAAAACTCTGTGTGAACTTTTCCCGCGGTGGATAGCGGATTATATTTTCCCATTTGCACCTTATCTGTTGCTTCGAGCTGAATCTTATAACTTGTGCCGGGAAAACGGGGAGAATCTGTTTCATACTCCCCATTGTCATAGGGAGAAATACCTTTCGCCCTGTAAACTTCCGGTACAGTAGGCACTGGAGTCACAGGTTGTTTAGTGTTTCCCACCTCCTCTATTATTTCCAGCACCCTTTTTTCACTCACGGGAGGATTTACTTCATTTTTTAACCTAAATGATAATTTCATTGGATCATTTGAAGGTTCAGCCATTTTAAATGGTTGCTCTTCCGGGTAAAAACCAGGTGCCTGAATGCGTATTATGTAATCACGAGATGGCAAAACATCCATTGATATTTTAGAAACATAAACATAATCTCTGGAAAACTGAGGTAAGTTATTCTCTTTAATATCTTCAAACAACTTAAGAGAAAAGCCAGGAATCATTTTTCCTTCCAAATCTGTAACTTCCACCAATAATTTTAATATAGTAGCTTTAACACTGAAATGAAAAATATCATTATCGGTCGTTCCCCCTTTTTCACTTTCAAAAATCCTATTTGAAGTCAACCAACCTGATTTTCCGTCCGCTAACAAAGAAAAATGTAGGTCGTCGGCTGGTGAATTATAAGGAAGCCCTATGTTTTTCACCTCTCCCCAAGAAGACATAGTACCTATGGACGAAAAGATATCCAGTCCGCCTATAGAGGGAAAGCCATTGGAGGAAAAATACAACGTGGTATTTTTAGTATGATAAAAAGGAGAAAGTTCGTCGTTTTGGGTATTAATAGACGGACCAGCATTAACGGGAGGCAAAAAGGAAGCGTCATCTGATGAGGCATCACGAGAAACAAACCAAATATCCATACCGCCTCTACCCTCTGGTCTATCGGAAGCAAAGTACAGAATTTCCCTTCCATTTTTAGTTACCACATTAGGATGGGTTGCCGTAAAACCCTTTATATTTATATCATCAGATAAACGCACGGGTTGTGACCATGAAGCACCCACTTTTTTCATTCTGTAAATCTCGCATCTTGTCAAACGATGATTATACAAACCATCATTGGAACAGATGGTAAAATAAAAGCGCGTACCGTCGGCATTAAAACTACCAGTGGAGACCTGACCATTTGGAATAAGAGGAAAAGAAGATGGAATGATACCCTTTTCCCAACTATTATCCCTTTTTCCTGAAGCAAGGATGGTAGATTTTCCGTTGGCCACAGATGAATAAAAGAGAAAATTTTCATCTGCCTGCGCTACAGAAAATTCATCCTTTTCAGTATTTAATGCCTTAGGTCTGGTTAATTCAATGTCATCAGAGGTATTTTCAGCCAGCTTCATAGCGAGAGAACAACCCTCTAGTTCAATAGCCACCATTTCTTCCCACAAAGGTTTGTCCACACCCTCATACAGGTTAAGAAATAATTGGAAGGCTTTTATGGCTGCCTCAAATTGGCCGTCTTGCTTTAAACATTTGGCATATTTATAAATGAGATTATCAAATTTTTTATAATCATTTTTAACTTTCAAATAAAACTGAGCGGCTTGCCGATAATCTTTTAAGCGATAATAATTTTCTGCTGCTTCAAAAGCATAATCATTCTTTTCTTTTTCAGTATAAAGTTTCACCCATAAGGTTGCTGCCTGACTAAAATCACCTACATTTTGAAACTTAATAGCTTCTTTTTCAATATCCTTTGACGATTGACTAAATCCAAATACAGGAAGAGACCATAAAAAGCAAATCTTAAAATATTTTTTCAACACTTTGTATTTTAACTTTAACGTAATCATAAAATTATAAAGTTAAGGCACTTACCAATTGATCTATAACCATTGGATAGTGGGTATGCTCCAAAATTTGAACCTTTTTCGCAATATCCTCAGGCTGATCAGAGGGTAAAATCTCACATCTATCTTGAAAAACGATAGAACCCTCATCATATTTTTCATTTACAAAATGAATAGTAATACCTGAATAGGCATCCTTTGCCAAATGGACAGCTTCATGGACAAAATGCCCGTACATCCCCTTTCCCCCATATTTGGGAAGCAAGGCAGGATGAATATTAATAATTCTATCAGGATACTGTTGAATTAAATAGGGGGGAATCAACCAGAGGAATCCTGCGAGCACTATAAAATCTATTTTATGTTTATCGAGTTCGGCAAGAAGATCTGTTGAGGAGTAAAAAGAATTTCTGGTAACAATCAGCGTATCAATAGCTGCCGCCCTCGCTATGTTTAAAACCCCTGCATCTTGTTTATTCGATACGATGAGGCGAACAGAAATATCTCTTCTCCCAGAGAAATAATCTATTATCTTTTGGGCATTCGAACCAGCACCGGAGGCCAGAATAGCTATGTTTTTTACTGACTTTGACATATATTTGAGTAGGAAATGGCCGCAAATATAAGCTAATTAAAAAGTCAAAATACCAAATCGAAAATTTTTACCTTTTTCTCCGTAAATTATTTTTTTATCTTTTCCAAAGGAAGAGGTTAACCCAGGTTGAAAAAGCACGCCTTGTTCTTCATTAATGGCTATGGGAAAGCTTTCAGCCTTTCCGTTTTCATCGATATGCGTAAGAGCAATAACCGATTGTAAGCCTTTAAACGTTCTGGTTTTATTGTTTTTACTGAAATTTTTCCCGTTATCATTATAAATAAGATAATTATCATTAGCTGTTGGAATAGCGGAGATAGAGGAATATTTGCCTTTGTCGTTGAGCGTGCGCTGTTTCTTAGGAATTTTTTTTACCCAACTTACCTGCCCTTCCGCAGATAAATTAATGAGCAATAAGTCATTGAAATTATAATTTATCTGGTTGGCACTGTAGCCTTCTTTAAAGGAAATATAATTCTCTTGTAAAATAACTTGTTCTGCAATAAGCAAGCCTCCACCCTCTGGTTCCGGAAGGAAACTCCTGATGTAATAATGTAAGAACTCCCCCTTATTCTGGGAAAGCTCATTCCATTCAAATTGCTGGCCAACACGTACCCTGCCCATATCGTATGCTTTGGCAAAAGCATGCAATTTGCCCCCGGAAGCTGTTTGTTTATAAGGATCAATGGTGGTTAGGAACACCCCTCCTGCAGCAGCTTCCTTATTTTCGCTATAAAAACCTATACCAACCAATTTACCCTCATCGTTTAAATTCACCTGAAAATCGGTTACAATCTTGCGTCTCAAACCAATTTGAAACTCCGTTTGAATTTTCCCAAAACCAGTAAAAGAGAGGATAATAAATTGAAAATTTGGTTTACCTTTATCTACGGTGCGTTCGTAAGCAAATTGAGTATAACCGGTAATAAACACATCCCCTTCCGGAGAGAGAAGTACTTTTTCCGGATAATATTCGGCATAAACGTAAGGCAACTGGGTATCCTCATCCCAGCAAACCTCCATATTCTGGTCTAAAACAATGAGGCGTAGTCGCACTCTTTGCTGCCAGCCCTTTTTTTCTCTCAACAAAATAAGCAATCTTCCCTGTGTCTCGTCCACCTCCACATTTTGCCAATATTGATCCTTTTCCTTTTTCAAATACAGTAATTCAGAAGTTGGTGCCAAGGATTCCTCATTAATATTAATTAATCTAACGTATTCTTTCCCTTCTACCAAAGCCACTTTACCCCCTTTCCAGGACAAGAATCTTCTAAAAGCTTCGCCGGGATTCATTTTTAACTTTCTATATAAGCTAAGTGAGCCATCCTGACCATATTTTTCAAGATACATTTCGTCCCCTTTTCTGGCATATTTTCCATACCTCCAGGCATAAAAATGATCGGTGTCAGCGATGATACCTGCCATTTTAGCTTCAATGGGTTGTTGAAGGAGAGGTCCCCACGCTAAAGTAGGTAAATCAAAATTTTGTGCTGCCAGGAGGGTGAAATTCAATAAAATCCACAACGATAAGATATATTTCATAGTAGAATTTCGAGTAGAATAGCAAATTAACCCAAATTGTTTTAAAATTAAACTTTATATCAATCCAAAAATTTTTATTTCTTGATAAAATGACTAATTTTCGGTTTAATAAATCAGAAGGAGATGATAAAAGGTATATTTTACAGTTTAATACTATGTATTTCCATTTCGACATTAAATGGAATGCCTTTTCTACATTTGATGGTCCAACTTCCTCAAGCTGGGGTGCAACAGGCCAATGCGCCTGTAAATTATGATAATGTAGCCAGATTAATAAAGCAAGATAAAGCCCACCGTTACAGGGTTATGGATTTATCGTCTGGCAACCCGTTCATCAATGCAAATGCAGCAAAAGAATTTAATATTGTCGGGGGTTACTCTGCCGCCAAGTTAAGACGTTATGAAGACCTGATAAATTATCATATTGCCAACGGCAATCCTGCTGTTTATAACATGTTAAATACCAGATATTTAATTGAAAAAGGGGCAGACGGTCAAATTAGACCATCCGTTAATAATGGCGCATTAGGAACCGTATGGCTTGTAAAAAAAATAAAATGGGTAAATTCTCCTGAGGAGGAAATTGGAGCCTTGTATGCTTTTGACCCAAAAGTAGAGGCTATTGTTCACAAGGAATTTTCCTCAAATCTTGCAGGTTTAAACCCTACCGGGGAAGGTAAAATCGCCCTAAGTTCATACTCATCTGTTGAATTGAACTACGAGGCTGTGCTCCAAAGAGAAGAATTGGCGGTATTTCCTGAAATATGGTATGGTCCCGATTTAGGCTGGGACGTTTTCATTAACGACAAAAAAGTAGAACCCATTAGAGTGAATTATGCTTTAAGAGCCTTACGACTACCTGCAGGGTATAGTGAAATCCAGTTTATTTTCCGACCAAAAAGTGTATATATAGGTAGGCAAATATCCTTTGTATTCTCCTTTTTAAGTTTAGTTATGCTAGGTTTTGTTATCTTCACAAGCATAAAAAAGTCAATGGCTGAAGTGGATATGAAGGAGGTACAACAAGTGGAGAAAAAGCCATTGGAAGTAAAAAATAAGAAGAAATAACCTCAATCCGTCATTTCTGAGAGCAATCCAGCTAATTTTTTAGTTTGACTTACCACGGACCATTCATCAGAAAATGATAGAGACATTTCACTGTCTTGATTATTTTTATACTTATCGTAAAGATTTGAAAGCGATAATTTTATTTTTTCATAATCCTCGTAATCACATATTTGATTACCAGCGACGGAATCAATAATTCCCGCAATTTCAGCGTTTGTGTCTCCGACGAACAATATGGGTCTCCTTAAAGCCATATACTCAAATGATTTCCCGGGAATACGTCCCTCAGCATTGGGTTGACGATTTAACAGTAAAAGTAGTGTGCGGCTACCCTGCGCCTTTTGAAGGGTTTCTTCCCTGGTAAATGAACCCAGGTAATGCACTGATTTTGCTATTTCTGCTTTATTTATTTCCTCCCAAATACTAAAATCTATCTGTCCGATTAACTGAAGGCAGAAGTCGTTTCTAAAGGAAGAAGATTCCTGGCATAATGCGGCTATTGCCTTAAAAAGGTTCACTGGATTTCTATCGAAACCCATGATGCCAAAATAAGTAAGCGTGAATTTATCATCCAATTTTTTATCCAGGCCTACATAATCGGCGGGATCGAAACCCCAATAGAGAACATCGACATTTTTTGCCCCAATTTCTTCCAGGCTTTTAGCCCAGGCTTTACTTACAATCGTTAACTTATCAGCAAACAAAAAGGCTTCCTGTTCCAGTTTATGATGATAACTATTTGCCCAGGGAGTTAAATTAAGTAATTGATAATAATCCACTTGTGTCCAGGGATCTTGGAAATCGGCTAACCAGGGAATATTATATTTTTTCTTTAGTAAAGTAGCTATTCGGGTATTACTGTGTGGAGGCCCATTACTAATAATGGCATCTACCTTGTTATTATCCAACCAATGGGACAAATATTTGTAGGCGGGTTTAATCCAAAGTGCTCTCGCATCCGGGATAAAAAAATTACTCCTCACCCAAACAGCAAAATGATGCATCCAGTTAAGCTTGGAAGGATTAACGTTGAATACATTATTCACATTGGCCTTAGGAGACTGAAACGTCAACATTTTATATATACTATAAGGCTCAATAATGGGGCAAGTCAACACAGTCAAATCAGCTGGAATATCACTCACATTGGTATAATCAAAGGAGGGATAATGCGCATTTTCAGCGGTAAAAATAATGGGTTCCCAACCAAAACTCGTCAGGTATTTTGCAAATTTTAAGCATCTTAAAACGCCTATTCCTCCTGAGGGAGGCCAATAATAAGTTATGATTAAAACTTTTTTACGCATTTTTATACCTTGTAACTGACCTCTTCATCGTGACTGTCTAACGAAACGACCACAAAATAAAGAATAATTTCACCTTTTCCAAAATATAAGGAGCCATTCAAATCGTAGTTAGATGATAAGATTATGTATCAAGGTAAAAACTTTACTGTTAAGTTTGGATTTTAGGAAAACCCGTCACACAGAACAACTGAATGAACTCAGAAGGATATTGAAAAACAAAGAACTTTATCCGCACTATCCTTTATAAATAGTAGCAAATCCTGTATATTGAGCAGGATAATATTTAAAATCTCCCTAAAATACTTACCCAATGGAAATGTTTCAAATGATCATGTCTCAGTTACAGAATGGTGGCATTACTGAAATAGCTGAAAAGTTAGGCGTTTCACCAACTCAAGCTGAAAAGGCTGTCGGTGGCGCTCTCCCCAGTTTAATGACAGAACTGGCCACAAAGTCTTCCTCGGCAAATGGTAAAAATGACCTCGGATTTTTATCCCTTTTAGATCAAAACAAAGATGGTTCCGTCATGGATGATATAATGGCCTTAGTTGCCAAAGGAGGTCCGAACAGTGGTGACGTAACAGGTTTGGTTTCCAGCATTTTAGGTGGAAAATCAGACAAGGTGGTTAATGAACTAAGTAAATCGTCAGGGATAAATCCAGCACAAGCCGGAGGTCTCCTTAGCATGATTGCTCCTCTAATCATGCAATCGCTTTCAAAATCTAAAACAGAAGGCGGGCTGGACTTAGCGGGTGTGAGTAACTTATTGAACACCCAAAAGGGGAAAGCTCAGGAAAAGGCTAAAGAGTCAGGAATGGGTGGTTTACTGGATATGCTCGACGCCGATAAAGACGGCTCCGTGATGGATGATGCCATGGGACTCCTTGGCAAATTCATGAAGTGATACTCTTTTAGGAGAGGGATATCCCGCAGGGACTGAGGTACGAGATCGATAGGGAAAATCCGCAGGGTCGAAGGATACCTGAAGTAGAATGATATCCCGCAGGGAGGGAGCGACGAAGATGTCACCCCTATGGGGTGATATATATATAGTCAAATTTATTTTTTATTTTCTAGGTCGGCTATGAGTACAATTTCGTACTTCATTTCCTTATTTAAAATGGGGACCATTTTAATTACTCATTATAAAATAAAAAAATGAAGCAGTATTTATTATTCTTATTATTTTCATTGAATTTAATTGCTCAGAGTTATGGACAATCATACAATAATCTGTGGATTCCAGATACCCTGAATGGTACCAATTTTAATTTACGCATTATTGATACTTTCGCTCAAATTGTAAACACTGGAAATCAAACCATTACAGGTGCAATCAATGGTAAGTTCTGGGGTCCAACCATTTTTGTAAATAAGGGCGACCAGATTCAAATGAATGTTCAAAATAAACTAAAAGATAGTGTTACTATTCACTGGCACGGCATGCACCTTCCTGCTGTAATGGACGGAGGGCCTCACCAAATAATTCCACCTAATACAATTTGGAAACCCTATTGGACGATTAAAAATGAAGCAGCGACCTATTGGTACCATCCGCATTTACATGAAATGGCGATGGAACAAATAACCAAAGGTATTGGTGGACTTTTAATCGTAAGAGATGCTAAAGAAAAGGCCTTAGCATTACCCAGAAAATATGGTGTGGATGATATTCCGCTCATACTATCGGACAGAGATTTTAACAGCTCAAACCAATTTTCGATAGTTCCCTATGGTGACAGCATGCTAACTAATATGACGCTACGCGCCAAATATGACGTTCCAGCACAAGTAGTAAGGTTCAGGGTTTTAAATGCTGCTATCGAAAGATCTTTTAATATAGGCTTTAGTGATGGAAGAACCTTTTACGTGATTACCTCAGATGGAGGCTTATTAAATGAGCCCGTTGCGAAGACCAAATATCTGCTTCATGCGGGCGAAAGAATTGAAATTCTGGTAAATTTTACTAATCAGAACGGGTCGAATGTCGATTTGAAAGCCTATAATTCTTTACTGGCAAATAATATTCCCGGTGGAGAAAATTTCGTAAATGGACCATTTGCTAATTATTTGGGCAAAAAGGATTTTAATATTTTAAGAATAAATGTGGGTGCTCCTGCGGCAAATCCTGTCACTTCCATTCCAAACACTTTAGTGGCAAACACTTATTTAAAAGCCGCTGATGCCCAGCTAACCCGACAATTAACCATTTCTGATAGCTCAGGATTTCCAAATATTTTAGGTCCTAATGCATTTCTCATCAATCGCAAGTTGTTTAAATTAAATTACAATGAATATAACGTTCCATTGAATAATACAGAAATTTGGCAAATAACAAGTTCCTCCAATTTTGGTCATCCTTTTCATATTCATGATGTTGAATTTAATATTCTTAGTATAAATGGTGTTGCTCCCGATGCTTCCCAGGCAGGATGGAAGGATGTTGTTTTTGTACCCGGAAGAACAGGAAATACCCATTCGGTAGTAAAATTCATTGCAAAATTCGATGACTTTGCAGATCCTTTGCATCCGTTTATGTATCATTGCCATATTGCATTGCATGAGGATGAAGGCATGATGGGTCAATTTGTGGTGACTAATACCACTGCAACGCGTAATTTGGATCCATTGAACGACCATTTTAATGTTTATCCAAATCCAGCGCAGGATAAAATTTTTATCCGCTTCAATTCAACCAATCAATCTGCCTATTATATTAAAATAATTGATGCTTTGGGAAGAACAAAATTGATGCTACCACAACCTCAATTTGAAAATGGTATTGACATTCACAGTTTAAAAGCAGGTATTTATCACCTCCTTTTAACGGATCAGGATAGCAAAAGGACAAGTTCTAGAACTTTTGTAAAGCCCGAATAAAATGACTAGAAATATACCTTTTTCGAACCTTATCATCTTCCCATTTATTTTTGGTCTGTTATTTACAAGCAGAGATGAGCCTAGAATTATTCAAGATTTCACATTGAAAAATGTAAATAATGAAATGATTTCAACGGCAACGTATAATGATGCAAAAGGATTTATTGTTGTTTTTATTTGCAATGAATGTCCTTTTGCTAAATTATATTCTAAAAGACTCAACGCACTTTCTGCTAAATATAAATCCTTGAATGTTCCTCTTCTTGCTATAAATTCGATGGATACTTTGGTTTATGAGGATGAAAGCTTTAGAGATATGCAGGTAAAAGCAAAATCCGATAAATTTACCTTCCCATATTTACATGATGTAAATCAATTGGTTGCAAAAAATTTTAATGCCGAACATACCCCTTCTGCCTTCATCATTTGGAAAGAGCAAAATCAATGGGTGCTAAAATATAAAGGTGCCATTGATGACAATGGGGAGCACCCATCGCTCGCCGTTCCTTATGTTGCCAATAATGTGGATGCTCTTTTGAAAAATAAATCCGTCTTATTGAATGAAACTCTTTCTTTTGGATGTAGAATTTTCTACCGTTAATTTTTTTTATGCTTAAATGTGTATTATTAATATTTTGTTTGAGCGTCGTTTCCTTTTCCTTCGCTCAAACAAATACCATTTTAATTATAGCAGATGATTTAGGTACGGATTATTTTGGCTTCTATGAAAATGACGGAGATACCGTTGATGTACCAAATATTAGAAGATTATTACAAAAGGGGGTGAAGTTTACCAATATGATGGCAAATCCGGTTTGTTCTGCTACGAGGAGCTCTATTTTAACAGGGAGATATGGATTTAGAACAGGCGTAGGTGGTATTGTTGGAGGGGAAGGTGGTTCAAAATCAATTGATACCGCTGAAAATTCAATCCCTAAAATGTTAAATTTTTTCAATCCCAGTATAGCTAAAGCAAATATTGGCAAATGGCATTTGAATCAACCTTCCCCGTCATCAAATTTACAAAGTCCAATAGCCTTAGGTTATAATCACTTTGAAGGACCTTTTACCGGACAAATTACTAACTATTTAAATTGGACTAAATATACCAATGGCGTTCAGTCCACGGTAACCAATTATGCCACTACTGAAAATGTAAACAATGCCGTTGATTGGCTTAAACGCACGAACCAAAGTAAGCCTTTTTTCCTTTGGCTCGCTTTTAACGCCCCTCATTCTCCTTATCATTTACCTCCTGCTTCTCTTCACCAATTCAACAATTTGAGTGGAACGGCTTCCGATATTCAGGCAAAACCAAAATCCTATTTTAAAGCCATGATTCAAGCGATGGACAAGGAAATTGGAAGACTTTGTGATAGCCTAAAAGTGTTAAATAAATATGAAAATACGACTATTATTTTCATTGGTGACAATGGAAATACACCCTCTACCTCAAAAATTTCACCGACGTTTAATTCAAAAGGCACCATTTATCAATATGGTATTACCGTTCCTTGCATCATATCGGGACCGAATGTTGTAAATCCTAACAGGACCACTACGGCCCTTGTCAATGCAGTAGATTTATTCGCCACCATTTTAGAATCCTTTGGATTTGATTCATGGAAATCTTCAGTACCTGCCAATAGACCCATCGATAGTAAAAGTTTAATGCCTGTTTTAAAAAATACTTCTGATAGTATTCGGAACTGGACATTCAGCGAAATATTTAAATTAACGACCGATGCAAATGATGGAAAAACGATCCGCAACAGACACTATAAACTAATGAAATTTGACAACGGCAAGCAAAAATTATTTAATCTTACTAAAGATCCATTAGAAACAAAAGATCTATTAACCGATAAATTATCTGATACAGATATTGCCAATTATTACTTTTTATGCAATGAATTGGCAAAGCTTCTTGGTGTAAATTCCTTTTGCCAAACCTTGGTCAGTTCTTCTGGAACACTTCAAACAAAAAAGATATTGGCTTACCCAAATCCTTTCAATCAATTTATTTATATTGAGAAAGATTTTGATTCTAAACCTTTACTCATTTTAAAAAATAGCTTAGGTCAAACTATTTATCAAGGCTATGATATTGAAAATCAATATTTTGGGGATATTCCATCGGGACTCTATTTCCTATATTCCTCAAATGATTCGGTGTTTCCTATAAAAATGATTAAAATTTAAAATAGGAAATGTTGTCCTGTTGGGCTAAATATCTAAGAAGATGTCACCCCTATGGGGCTAAGCGACAAATTACTATAATCCGGCACCCGGAGGGGTGACATATTTACATAGAAATGGGAATACATTACATTTTACAGTTTTTAGCAATATACCTTATGGGTGTGAATGCAACGAACCCTGCTAACCATAACATGGTCGGGAATGATGAAAAATACAGGCCTGAATTTCATTTTACACCAGATTCAATGTGGATGAATGATCCGAATGGCATGGTCTATTACAAAGGTGAATATCATCTGTTTTACCAATACTACCCCAAATCCAATGTTTGGGGTCCCATGCACTGGGGACATGCTGTAAGTAAAGATTTAATTCAATGGGAACATTTGCCCATTGCGCTTTACCCAGATTCGCTGGGCTATATCTTTTCAGGAAGTGCCGTCATTGACTGGGAAAATACCAGTGGCTTCGGCACTAAGAAAAATCCGCCCATGGTGGCCATTTTTACCTACCATAATGCTGAAAAAGAGCGCTTGGGAACCAATGATTTTCAAACGCAGGGCATCGCTTATTCCTTAGACAATGGACGAACCTGGAAGAAATATGCAGCTAATCCTGTCATTCCAAATACCTCATTTAGAGATTTTAGAGACCCAAAAGTAATCTGGCACCCAGCATCGAAAAAATGGATTATGGTGCTCGCCGTTAAGGATAGAGCGATGTTTTACGCTTCTTCTGACTTAAAGTCTTGGAAATTTGAATCTGAATATGGTCTGAAAGATGAGAAAAGACTTTGGGAATGCCCTGATCTTTTCCCTATAAAAGTAAGTGGCACCAGTGAAACCAAATGGGTTTTAGTGGTTAGCATGCAATCAGGTGCTCCAAACGGAGGCACAGGAACAAGTTATTTCGTTGGAGATTTTGACGGCCATCAATTCACCAATAGTCAACCTGATAATAAACAGTTTTGGCTCGATGCAGGCACCGATAATTATGCTATGGTATCCTGGTCAGATATTCCTGCTCAAGATGGCAGAAAACTGATGCTCGGCTGGATGAGCAACTGGCAATATGCTCAACAGGTTCCAACGCAGCGCTGGCGTAGTGCCATGACCTTACCCAGGGAAGTTACTTTAGTGAAAACTGCCCCTGCTGAATGGAAATTAAAAAGCATGGTGGTTAAAGAATTTTCAGCTTATAGAAAAAATAAAATCAGTATTTCCAAAGACAAGATGACTGGAAATAAATGCTTGCTGTTCAACCAATCACCAGCGATTTGTGAGGCCATAATTACTTTCGACAGGTCAAAATGCAAGGAACCTTTTCAAATTTTAATTACAAGCACTTCCAGCGATACGCTGATCATTGGTTATGATTCCTCTGGAAATAACTATTTTATAGATCGACGAAAAGCAGGCATATCTGCATTCAATCCCTTATTTGCAGCCAAACATTCGACGCCTTGTTTGTCGAAAGGTAATTTGCTGAATCTTCATCTAATGGTCGATAAAACAAGTGTTGAATTGTTTACCGACGAAGGATTAACCGTTATGACCGACATATTCTTTCCAAAAAGCGAAATGAATAAGATTGAAATTTTGTCAAATAATTTATCTGAATTGCTAAAGGAAAATATGGTTCATACCCTAAATCCAAAAAAATAGGATATTCTGTTACTTCCCAAAAGATTCAACTTAATTTGGCTATGATGCAAGATTTTAACCATATCCCCTCAGTTTATTGGGTTTTTACCCAGTTATGCAATGATACTTGTAGTCATTGTTACAATCTTTCTGGTCCACGTGGGGAGAGAATGAGTTTGGAAGATTGTCTAAAAATAGTCCAGCATTTACCTAACAAAATAGATAGATTGATTTTATCGGGGGGTGAACCCCTTGCTGAAAAACATCTCCTTTATGAAATATTAAAGGCGATTCAAGAAAAATACAGTGACACAACCCGTGTTATGTTGCAAACGAATGGCGATTTACTAACAGATAAAATATTAGATAAATTATTGTCGCTGGGTGTTTGCCGCTTTGATATTGCCAGTATTGACAGGTACCATACCCACAAAAACAATCATTTATCAAAACTTAGATCCATCTTTCAAAAGAGGAATATACCTTGTGATAATGATGACAATACCAGTTATTTCCTGCAAGAAGACGTCATAAGCTGGGGATATTGGGGAGCAACGGAGGACCTTTGGCTTGGAGGGAACTGGGCTCGGGGAAGAGCTTTAGAAACGAATACCTGGACACAAAATACTGCTCATAATTTTTGTGCCATTCATTCGGGAGCGAGAAACTTTTTAGGAGGTCATGACGATGTTACTCAGGAAATCAGTATTCAACTTTGGAAAATAAATCCTTGTTGCCCTGGAACAAAATACCCGTTGGGCGACGCGAGAACTCAAAAAGTGTCAGAAATCCTTTCAAAAGTAAGTTCTCACCCTGTTTTTATGGCTTTAAATGCTGGAGAACCACTCAAAATGGGAGAACATTTAGGCCTTAGCCCGATAGAAGCTGAAAAACAAACTGAAAAGCTGAAAAACATTTGCTTGTATTGTGATCAATTTTTCACCACCTACCTGTCCGAATGGAACACCGATTCCTTTATTCCTCTACCTGTAATCTAAATCGGAATAGGCAAAAAATTAATAACAATTATTTTTCTGATGAATCTTATGCTTAATGGAAGTAATTTAGATTAATCGGTTAGAAATTGGTTACAAACACTAAAAAAACAGTTGAAATTCATTTTGCCAACCATAAATATTCCTACAAAATGATCTGAAAATTGCTCAGAAACTTTAATTCTAAATATTAAACATGTTACAGCGTTAGGGTGATTTTTTAAAAATAAATTATTCGGAAAGAAATCTTTATTTTTGTTCATTATCCATTTAAAGTAAAATAATAAAATATACAGATATGACATTGAATGAATTTATAGAACAGTTTGACCATGATGATGCTATCGTTCTTCTCGAAGGAAAAAGAAATGTATTAGATGAGGACAAAGAAAAATTGAAGGCACTTGGCAAGTTATTGGCGTCGAATACAACCAAAATGAAATTCAGAAGTGGAAATGCAGAAGGTTCCGATCAGTTTTTCTCTGATGGGGTAACCGAAGTTGACCATAAAAGATTGCAAGTTATTACCCCTTTTGACGGACACAGAAAGAAAACCAATCATGCCTATGAAACGATTTCATTAGACGACCTAAATATGGCAGAGGAAGAAGAAGTAGTTTATCAGTCGAAAGGGAATAAGAAAATGGAAAAGCTGATTGACCAGTTTGTTTCCGGCGACAAAAACCGATTTTCCATTAAAGCAGCCTATATATTACGAGATACCATTAAAGCCATTGGAACGGACAAAATCAAACCTACCACTTTTGGCATTTTCTATGACGATTTAGAAAAACCAAAAACTGGAGGAACAGGACACACGATGATCATTTGCGAACAAAATAATATTCCAATTATTGACCAAAAAACATGGTTTAACTGGCTTAAGTAAACGCATTAATCTCTTTACCTTTCTCTTATTTACTAAAAATCAATCATTTACCCTATTTAATCTTACAGGTTTTATACTTATTAATTTTTTATTTACTTCCCAGGTGTCCGGAATTTCAAAGGTGATTCTATATATATTTTTTATATTTTCAGAAATACCTATTTTTTCTAAAGCCATTAAATCATCGATTTTTACTACCGTAAATTTCTTTAAATGTGTTTTAAGTTTTAATTGGATGGTTGGTAGTAACCAGTTTTTATTTTTGAAAGTTTCTGGATTTTGATCTGATGCGTAAATAAATAATTCCATGGATTGGATTTTTTCCTGCGACGGATAAATATCCATTTTTTTATCAACTATTTTAACGTTTGTTTTTCCGTCGCCTAAAATCATTAACCAATTGATTTCTTTGTTTTTGTTTAACCAATGTAGGGTACCAGATTTTATTTGCTCCCATTTTCTAAGGTTTCCCCAAAGACCGCCCATCATCCAATGTTCCTCCATTTGCATGGTTACCATTTTTAATGGATCACCTTTATATTTATTCGGTATCGCTTTCTGGAGGAATATTTTCGTATTTGGATTATTAAATTGGTCTAATACGGTTTGGGGAATAGATAAGCCGAGGTGTAAAATACTTGAAATATTGCTCATTTCACCATATTTAGGGCCATTTCCTGGAGGCATGGGTGCTTTTGTTTCATCTTCAAGGGCTACAGATATCCATAAACCAATAATGGAGAAATATTGCTGCATGTCCATTCCATAAGCTCTAAAATAGGGACCCACCATATTTTTTAAATTGGGATGATAAAAAATTACCGTTTCATTCCATAACTTATTTTCCAGATTCATGCCCATTTTTTTAATATCATCATGAACTGCATATTTGCGCCAAAGAGCAAGTCCAATCATAGAAACACCATAATAGGTTGGAGAATTAAACTCGCTAAACGATTTATTTGAATGATATAGATTAAATATTTCCTCTGCTTTTTTTAATCCTGCTATGCTTAAAAGAGAATCCTTTTTCAGTGAACCAACATAATCTAAAAGAAAAGAACTCATGATTGAAATATTTGTGTATTCCGCTCCAACATTCCGGGTAAATGCACCTTTTGCAGCCAGATACAGGCTATTTTCAATAGAACTAATAAGTTCTGGAGAGAGTAATTTTCTGTAATTTTCCAGTATTATAATTAAGTCGCAACCAATAAATTCTCTCCAATTTTCATCTAATCTGTCATTGGTCATATTTGTTTTCCAGCTTCCAAAAATTCGTTTTGTTTCATCTTTATGTTGATGGCTTAAAATCCAGTTCAAAATATAGGTAGCCTTTTCCAGGTCGCCAATCTCATTTCTAAACAAGAGGGATTGAGCTAATCTGGTTTTGCTACGAATACTCGTTTGATCGCTCAATATGTCGGCCAAATTTTTCCCAACAGGCATTTCATCTAATAAAAAGGTATCTAACAGTTTTTTTAAATATGGACTTAAGGATTGATAAGTATAGTCCCTTTTTATTTGATTTTCACTTTGGGCCTCTAATAAATTAGACCCAATAATTAAGGCGCAACATAATATTATTCTGTAAATCATCTTGATGACAACTCTAAGTTGAAATAATTATCAATTCCATTTCAATATAGGCGTTTTAGGGTACATATTTTAATATTAAGCATTTTTGTCAATTCATTTGAACTTCTTATAAAATTTGTCATTTATTGGTCTTCCAATCCTTTTAATTGCGAAAACTCCCACCATATTTCTAGTGCAAATATGACCAAACGGTACGACCTTAATTTTTGCCATGCTTACGAGGTGCATGGTCAAATCTTCCACTTTATGCAGTTATGGGTAATTTAGTTGTTGTCTGTTCATTTTTTACTATTCCCAGGTCATACCTAAAAGGCCACCTAATCCGTTACCAGAAAAATGGGTTCATGCAAATTTGTAAACAATTTAATTTAGTTTTGTACCTCACCCAATGAAGATCCAATAATGAAAGGTCAATACAATTTTTTTTTAAAATCAGACCGTTGTTAGACAATATAAAAACCACCGTTAATGTCCCCAGAGCAGTTTAAAGAACGTATTCTTTTCGAAGACAAGTTTCTACTTATTGTGAACAAATCTGCTGGAATAGCCGTGGAGAAAATTTCACCTCAAATCATTACTTTAGAAGACTTAGTTTATTCTCACCTTTTATTAACTGCTAAAAAGCCATTTGTAGGTATTGTGCATCGTTTGGATCGCCAAACCAGCGGGATTATCCTGTTTGCTAAAAAACCCTCTGTTTTAAAAATAATGAACGCACAATTTGAAAAAAGAACTGTTCGGAAATACTATGTAGCCTTGGTGGACGGAGAAATTCCCAATCCCTCGGGGAGCCTTAAAGACTACCTTCACAAGGATTTTTTTCAAAAAAAAGCTATAATATCCAACCAAAAAAGCAAGGAAAACCAAGAGGTAAAGCTGAATTTCAGGAAAATAGACTTAATTGGACATCGAACTTTGTTAAATATCGAGTTATTGACGGGCAAATACCATCAAATCAGAGCACAGCTATCTTCGATAGGTTTCCCGATAGCGGGAGATGTGTTATATGGGGGAAAGCTATGGCAAAGGGAGGGCATTGGTCTTCACGCTTCAGCATTGCACTTTAATCACCCGGAAACAAAGGAAAGGATAACAATAACATCAGATTGGGATATTGATTCTATCCCAATCTGAAAGAACGTTTACACTTAACCTTTCGGATTTAAGCACCCAACATGGACTGCAATTTCATGGCCACGCTCATATCTCCTTTTACTTTAATTTTACCGCTCATAATAGCCATCATAGGATTTAAAGAACCGCTACGAAGTTGTTCCATTGTTTCAATGCTGGTAACAATAGTGCAATCTGCATCACTATCAGCATTACTAATTTGCGGAGAGGCGCCATTTAGATCGATAAAAACGGCACCTTCATTAAACTGAAATTTAATACTTTTCCCAATAGAAGGGAAATTACCTGACTGAGCTTCAAATTGAGCTGTAATGTCTTGTAAAGTCATAGTTATAGTCTTATTTATGATTGATTTGAACTTTATGCCGCTCTTCCAATATTTCTATTACATCGTTTAGGGAAGTATTTTTAGCTGACAGTAAAATGAGATAATGATACATTAAATCAGCTGCTTCATTTAAAAACAGATCTATATTATCATCTTTGGCTTCAATGACCAATTCGACGGCTTCTTCCCCTACCTTTTGTGCAATTTTATTTATGCCTTTTGCAAAAAGAGAGGCGGTATAGGAATTGGGTTGTCCTTCTAATTTTCTATTATTAATAATTTTCTCCAGTACATGCAAAAAATGAGTGCTTTCATTAGGCAAAGCGAAGCAAGTTTCATCGCCTGTATGACAGACTGGCCCTGTTGGTTCTACAAAAAAAAGTAAGGTATCAGCATCACAATCGAGGTACCAACTTTTTAAATGTAAAATATTACCCGATGATTCGCCCTTCATCCAAAGTCTGTTTTTTGAACGACTAAAAAAAGTAACTTTTAAAGTACTTAAAGTTGCCTGAAAAGCATCTTCATTGACATAACCGAGCATAAGAACAGCCTTCGTGTTAACATCTTGAACAATAGCCGGAATGAGTTCACTTTTTGAAAAATCAGGAATATCGTTTGCTTTATTTTGCATTTTGAGGTATTAAAATCTTACAGGAATCCCATGCCTATGAAGCGATTGCTTCAGGTCGGAAATTTTTATTTCATTAAAATGAAAAATGGAAGCAGCTAATCCAGCATCAGCCTTACCGATGGTAAACACTTCGGTAAAATGATCTATTTTTCCCGCACCGCCAGAGGCAATAATGGGAATACCGACCAGATCAGACATTTCAGCTAAGGCTTGACAGGCAAATCCATTTTTAGTACCATCATGATCCATAGAGGTGAACAATATCTCACCTGCCCCTCGATTTTCAGCTTCTTTTGCCCATTGAAAAAGAGGGATATCTGTAGCCAGGCGCCCCCCATTTAAATAGACAAACCACTCGCCGTTTATTTGTTTTGCATCGATAGCAACGACAACAAATTGATTTCCAAAAGTATCTGCCAATTGATTAATGAGATCCGGGTTTTTAACTGCTGCGGAGTTTACAGAAATTTTATCCGCTCCCGCTTCCAATAAATAAGAGGCATCGGTCACAGAAGAAATTCCACCACCGATAGTAAAGGGAATATTCAGATGTTGTGCAATATTCTTAGCCAGAGCGGCTAATGTTTTCCGTTTTTCATGCGTTGCGGTAATATCAAGGAAAACAAGCTCATCGGCCCCTTCGTCGCAATATCTTTTACCAAGTTCCACAGGATCACCGGCATCTTTAAGATCTACAAAATTCACGCCCTTAACTGTTCTGCCATCCTTAATATCTAAACAAGGGATAATTCGTTTTGCCAACATAGTAACGTATTATAGTGTCCGGAGAATTTCCTTGATGAGTTTTGATAAGGTAGCTCCTGATTTCTGAGCCATTTTTATTACCTCTTCCACCGTAGAAACCCCTATTTCGTCTAAGGGATAACACCTGTTTGTTGCAATGGAAAACACGAAAAGAGGTAATGATAAATATTTTGCCATGATGACCTCTGACACGGTGGACATACCCAAAACATCGGCACCAATAATATGTGCAAATTTGTATTCAGCAGGCGTTTCCATATTTGGCCCTTGTAAACCTAAATAAACGCCCTCATGGAGTTTAATTCCTAAGGTTGAAGCCAATGCCAGCACTTTTTTATTACCCTCATGGTCGTAAGCATGCAACATGTCGGGAAAACGAGGGCCAAGCCTTTCATCATTTATGCCTCGGAGTGGATTATCGGGTGTAAGATTAATATGATCGCGGACAAGCACCAAATCACCTGCATAAATGGAGGGATTTACGGAACCTGCCGCATTACTTATAAATAATCTTTGGATGCCCAATTTTTTCAATACAATAAGAGGGAACGTAACTTCGGCAGCTGAGTAACCTTCATAGTAATGAAATCTGCCAGCCATAACGACTACCTTTCTGCCCTCCAGAAAACCAAAAACGAGCTTACTTTTATGACTTTCAACCGTTGAAATGGCAAAATGGGGAATTTCAGCATAATCAAACTGGTGTACCACTTCTATTTCATCGGAAAGATTCCCCAGACCCGTCCCCAGAATTAAGCCAAATTCAGGATTAAAATCTGTTTTAGACCGAATATAAGCTATAGATTCCTCTGCATTGTCAAACCTCATTGGATGTCATTTATTTGGTATAATTTAATCAACCAACATTTCTTCTCTATTTAAAATTTGTTGTTCCATATTTTCAGGAAGCATACGGTATTCATACTGCTGGTTTCTCAACTGAGGTTCGAAACCTGCCTCAATAATGGCATCTTGAATACCGTTGGCCGTAAAGCGAAAACGGGCACCAGCGGCGGAGACGACATTTTCTTCTATCATAATGGAACCGAAATCATCGGCACCAGAATGTAAACAAACCTGAGCTACCGTTTTCCCTACGGTTAACCAGGAGGCTTGAATATGCTGAATATTTGGCAGCATTATTCTACTTAGGGCAATCATTCGAATATATTCATCGCCGGTACAGGCATTTCTTGCTCGTTTTAACTTCTTTAAAATAGTATCTTCATCTTGAAAAGGCCAGGGAATAAAAGCGATAAAACCTTTAACGTGCGCGGGTTTTTCACTTTGAACCTGACGTATTTTGACCAAATGTTCCATTCGCTCCAAATTGGTTTCAATATGACCAAACATGAGGGTTGCAGAGGTAGTCAAATCAATTTTGTGCGCTGCCCTCATAACATCTAACCATTCTTCGGCGCCACATTTACCTTTAGAAATCAACCTTCTCACCCTATCATCCAGTATTTCCGCCCCTGCACCTGGCAAAGAATCTAAACCCGCTTCTTTTAATGCTTTTAACACCTCAATATGTGTAGAACCCTCCAATTTAGTGATGTGTGCAATTTCAGGTGGCCCCAAAGCGTGCAATTTAAGGAGTGGGTATCGTTTTTTAAGTTCCTTGAAAAGATTAACATAATAATTCAGCCCTAAATCGGGATGATGTCCACCTTGAAGTAATAATTGCTCTCCGCCCAACCTAAAAGTTTCTTCTATTTTAACTGAATACTCTTCCAGTGAAGTAATATAGGATTCTTCGTGACCAGGTCGTCGGTAGAAATTACAAAATTTACAATTAGCCACACACACGTTCGTTGTGTTTGAATTTCTATCTATAATCCAGGTTACTTTTTTTTCAGGATTGAGTTTAAAACGGATCATATTCCCTACCTCCATTAATTCTGCGGTGGGAACATTTTCAAAAAGAAAAACACCTTCTTCAGGTGATAAAAATTCACCCTTCAAGGCAGTATGTAAAAGTGTGTCTTTGTTCATTTCCAATTTCCGTTTAAAATCATATCATTTTAGAAAACAAAGATAGTGATATGTAAGTTCAAAAAAAGAAAATGATGCGGGGCTATTATTCATCAATATGAACCTTAACAATACAAAAAATAAGAATTTTATTAAAAAAACAAAATAATTCATTATCTTTGCCGAGTAAAAATGGGAAAAAGTAAGTGAGAGGGAAATAACCCTCTTTTTTATTTTAATCCAATTTAATATTTATGGACGAAATCAAGGAAAAACTAAGCTATTTATTGGCAGAAAAATTTCAGGAACCTGAAATAAGTCATTGCTTTTTATTGGATATCAGCATTTCTGTCAGGCAAAAAGTCGAAGTATTTATAGACAGTGATACAGGCGTTGACTTTGATGTATGTCGGACGGTCAGCCGGTTTCTGGAAGCAATTTTAGACGAAAACAAATGGTTAGGCGAAACTTATACCCTGGAAGTTTCATCACCAGGTGTTAGTCGTCCTTTAAGTCTGCCCAGGCAATATAAAAAACATTTGGGTAGAAAATTAGTTATAACCCTTGATGATGATAGTCAGGTTACTGGTATTATGAAAGAAACTGATGAGGAAGGTGTTTTAATTGTTTGGGAAGAAAAAATTTTAGAGGGGAAGAAAAAAGTAAATACCCCATTTGAGAAAAGGTGTTCATTTAGCACAATCAAAAACGCTCTCGTTAAGGTTTCATTTTAAAAGGATAAAATTATGCTGAACCTTGTAGAAACATTTTCAGAATTTAAGGATGGTAAAAATATTGACCGTCCTACTATGGTAAGGGTTTTGGAGGATGTATTCCGTACCCTAATCAAAAAGAAGTTTGGCTCTGACGAAAATTTCGATGTCATTGTAAATACGCAGAAAGGCGATTTAGAATTATGGCGAGTTAGAGAAATAGTCCCCGACGGAGAAGTGGCTGATGAAAAAAGCCAAATATCTATATCTGAAGCCATTTCTATCGATGCTGATTACGAGGTGGGGGAAGAATGCTATGAGCAATTACAACTTGAGGATTTCGGCAGAAGGTCTATTATGGCTGCCCGCCAGACGCTCATTTCAAGAATTATGGATCTTGAGAAAGAAGAAGTATTCAAAAAATACAATGATAGATTAGGTGAAATAGTTACCGCTGAAGTACATCAAATACTTAAAAAAGAAATTTTAATTGTTGATGATGCCACTGGCAACGAACTTATTTTACCAAAAACTGAAATGATTAAGGGTGACTACTATCGCAAAGGAGATTTAGTTAAGGCCGTTATCAAATCCGTAGAAATGAGAAATAATAACCCAACGGTTATTGCTTCAAGAACAGATTCTTTATTTTTAGAGAAACTATTGGAACAGGAAGTACCAGAAATAGAGGATGGTCTGATTTCTATTCGTAAAATCGTCAGAATGCCAGGCGAGCGCGCGAAAGTGGCCGTGGAATCTTTTGATGACAGAATTGATCCAGTAGGCGCTTGCGTCGGAATGAAGGGATCAAGAATACATGGTATTGTTAGAGAATTAAATAACGAGAATATTGATATTGTAAATTATACAAACAATTTACAATTGTATATTCAGCGTGCTCTCACACCAGCTAAGGTAACCTCCATCAATGTAAATCAGGAGAAAAAGCGAGTAAAAGTGTTTTTAGAACCGGAACAGGTTTCATTGGCTATTGGAAAAGGGGGAACAAATATTAAACTAGCGGGTTTACTCACTGGATTTGAGATTGATGTATTTAGAAATAATGAGGAATTTGAAATCGACGATGTGGATTTAGAAGAATTCTCAGACGAAATAGAAGGATGGGTTATTGATGCCCTTAAAGGCATTGGCTGTGACACTGCAAGAAGCGTGTTAACCCTAAGCAAAGAAGAACTAATTCGCCGCACAGACCTGGAAACTGAAACAATTGAAGAAGTTTTATCTGTTCTTGCGGCGGAATTTGAGGAATGATGAAATTCCTATTATAATTTAACGAAACTCTTTTGTAGTTTTGTACTGCAAAATAGTATTAAATCGAATGCCGTTGAAACTTATTCAGATAGTAAAGGAACTAAACGTGGGCTTGTCCACACTCGTTGAGCATCTTGCCAAAAAAGGATACGAGGTGGAAAATAAACCCACCGCTAAAATAACAGACCAGATGTATTCTGAGCTGTTAAAAGAGTTCCAGAAATCAGGAGATATTAAACAACAGGCAAAATCAGTCAGTTTTGGTGCGGGGAAGACCGGAAAGGAAGAGCTTGAAGTTACTGCAACAGAAGCTCCTAAAGAGATTGTAGCGCCTGTTGTAGAGGAGAAATCAGGGAGACCAGAGGGAGCTTTTCAGTTGCAACGACCTACCGTTATTGGTAAAATCGATCTTTCCAGCCGTTTACAACAAAGAACTAAAGAGAAAGAAAAATCTGAAGTCGTTGTACCAGCGGCGGTAAAAACGCCTGCAAAACCTAGTGAACCGCCTGTTAATCCACCAGCTTCTACCATACCTGAAGCAAAAATTAAAGCAGAAGTACCCAAATTGGTACAAAAACCCTCTTCTGAGAAAGAAAAAAAATCAACGCCAGCATCAAACACCGTAGTAAGTTCATTACTGAATACGCCTGTTAAACCTGAAGTGCAGGCCATCAAAGTGTCACCACCAGTTGTCACTGAGGACGGAAATATGATGAGAGCGGAAACCCCTGAATTAAGAGGTTTAAAGATTTTAGGTAAAATTGATACCAATTCTTTCGATAGAAACAGAGGAAGAAGTAAGCCAGTAACTCCTCCACCCGCGGCAGCAAAACCAGCGGTGCCAGGCGGCAATCCTCCTGCTGCAGGTGCTAAACCACTAACTCCCGGCAGCCCTGAGTCAGAAGAAGCAAGAAGAAAACGCAAACGCAAACGCAAGAAAGTAGCTGGAGAAGGCACTCCCAATACCCAAAATACAGGACAAAGCCAGGGTAACAATCAAGGTAACAACCAGGGTTCAACCGCTAATCAAGGTCAAGGCCAAGGTCAGGGTGCCAATAACAATCAACAAAATAATAGTAATAACAATAATCCGCAAAATAGACCTAATACAGGTGGACAAGGTGGACAGAATTATCAAGGTCAGGGAGGTGCTCAACAAAGACGTCCTTCACCAGGTAACAATAGCGCAGGGCCTAATAATAACAGGCCACCAGTAAACAGACCAGCAACGGGAAGAGAGGAACCTAAAGAGGTATCTAAGAAAGAAATTGAGGATAAGATTAAAGCCACTATGGCTCGCCTTTCAGGAGGTGGAAAGAATAAACGCCAGAAGTTTCAGCGTGATAAGCGGGATCGTTTCAGAGAGAAACAGGAACAACTTGATCAAGACGAACTCACTGGTAAATTAGAGTTAACCGAGTTCATCTCCGCTCAGGAATTATCTAATCTTCTTGATGTTCCCATCTCTGAAGTTATTACCGTTTGTATGAATCTAGGCGTTATCGTCTCGATTAACCAACGTTTGGACGCTGAAATAATTGAACTAGTTGCAGGTGAATTTGGCAGAGAAGTTGAGTTTATTTCTGTAGAAGAACAAGCCGATGAGGAAGTAGTTCTTGTCGAAGATGATCCAGCCTTACTGATTCATCGCGCGCCTATCGTTACCGTAATGGGTCACGTGGATCATGGTAAAACATCTCTCTTAGATTATATTAGAAGCGCTAACGTAGTATCTGGAGAAGCAGGTGGAATCACCCAGCACATTGGTGCTTACGAGATGATTATCGGTGATAATAAAAAAATTACCTTCCTGGACACTCCAGGTCACGAAGCTTTTACAGCGATGCGTGCCCGTGGTGCTAAAGTAACGGATATTGCCATTATTATCATTGCCGCAGACGATAGCATAATGCCTCAAACAAAGGAGGCTATTTCACATGCCCAGGCTGCCAACGTACCTATTATATTCGCCATCAATAAGGTAGATAAAGTAGGTGCTCAACCTGAAAAAATAAAACAAGAACTCGCTTCCATGAATCTTTTGGTAGAAGAATGGGGTGGAAAATACCAATCTCAGGATATTTCAGCCAAAACAGGCCTCGGTATTCCTGAAATATTGGAGAAAATATTATTGGAAGCGGAGATGCTTGAACTTAAAGCTAATCCTAACAGGTCTGCCGTGGGTACGGTTATTGAAGCTTCCCTTGACAAAGGTAGAGGTTATGTAACCAAGCTTTTGGTTCAATATGGTACACTAAGAGATAAAGACTCTCTTGTAGCTGGTGAATTTGCTGGAAAAGTTAAAGCGTTGTTGAACGAGAGAGGACAAAGAATTAAGTCTGCCGGACCGTCAACTCCAGTCTTAGTATTGGGCTTAACAGGTGCGCCTCAAGCGGGTGACCGATTCAAAGTAGTAGATTCCGATCAGGAGGCAAGGCAAATAGCGTCGAAAAGAGCGCAGATTACCAGAGAGCAAACTACCCGGGCTACAAAACGTATTTCTCTTGATGAAATAGGTCGTCGTTTAGCCCTTGGTAACTTCAAAGAACTTAAACTTATCGTTAAAGGTGACGTGGATGGTTCTATCGAAGCATTAGCCGATTCTCTTATCAAGTTGTCTATTGAGAAAGTTCAGGTAAATGTAATACACAAAGCAGTGGGTGGTATCATCGAGTCTGATGTCCTTCTCGCTTCCGCCTCAGATGCCATCATTATCGGTTTCCAGGTTCGACCTTCCTCCGGTGCAAGAAAACTTGCTGAAAAAGAGGGCGTTGAAATTAAAACCTACTCTATTATTTATGAAGCCATTGAAGAAGTTAAAGCAGCCATCGAGGGTATGCTTGAACCTACCAAAGTGGAAACGGTCATAGGTATGGTGGAAATTAGAGAAATTTACAAGATTAGTAAAATCGGAACTATCGCTGGTTGCTACGTTCAAGAAGGTAAAATCAGTAGAAATAGTCATATCAGATTGGTGCGGGATGGCATTATTGTGTTCCCTACCAGAGAAAATACACACGGAGAGGTATCTTCCCTCAAACGTTTCAAAGATGACGTTAAAGAGGTCAGAAATGGCATGGAATGCGGTCTATCCATAAAGAATTTCAATGAAATGAGAGTGGGTGACATTATTGAGGTGTACGAAATTACCGAGGTTAAACAACGATTGGATTAATAAATAATCCTTTATATATGCTTTCGCGAATCAAGAAATATGCCGTGTTCTTTTCAGAATCTAGTTTCTGGAACACGGTACAATCTTACGCAAAGAAAATAGGCGTGCAATCCCTTTATTCTTCTTTGCTCCTTTTCTATGCTTTTAAACGGAAAGAAACCCCAACATGGGCCAAGAACATAATCATTGGCGTGTTGGGGTATCTTATTGCTCCCATAGATTTAATCCCCGACCTAACTCCTTTCATTGGATATACAGACGATCTGGGTGTTTTAGGCATAGGACTAGTAGCGATTGCTTCTTATATCAATGATGCCGTGAAACTTCAAGCCAAAACTACATTGAAACTATGGTTTAGTAATTATGATCCAGCTGAGATTGAAAATATAGATTCAAAACTATAATATAGATATTCTATGGGTGTAAACCCCCTTTGATCCCTGAAAAACTAAGTTGTATTGACCAGCGAGTACCTTTTTTCCTTCCCAACGATACTCTTTTACCCCCTTTTGTAAGTACACTTTAGAAACAGTTTGCCCTAAGGTATTCATCAAAGTGACAGATTCCCAAAGATGATCTTCTTGGAATTTTATTGAAAATACCCCTTCACTGGGATTAGGAAACACCATAATATTAGCCGTCGGAAGGATAGGTACAGTATTCACAGCATGGCTGAAATTCACACAAAAATCTTCTATCTCTCCAAAAAATTCCACAGGAAAAACACAGGCTCCCGGTTCTTGCCGGTACTGCATCACTACACGCATGCGTGTGGAACCCAATGTCGCAGAAGCAGGAATACTCAAAATGGAGGTAACTAATCCTTTTTTAGGTGAACCTGAATTAAATAATTCCTCCTCATTTGTAAAAGAACCGTCTTGATTAAGATCAATCCAAACGATAAAAAATTCGTCGTAAGCGGTACTTAAATAGCCTGGTTCTAAGGTTAAAGGATAAGAAGTACCTGGTTTTAAAGTGGGGCCATTTTTTCTCGTAAAATCACCATATCCGTCTTTACCTGATAAATGGACAAAGTCTCCTATTTTTACTTGTGCAATCCATTCATTTTCTGCACTTACAATGGTTATTCCCTTAGGAATACAATAATTTTTCTCCAGACAATTTCCACAACCCGTCGTTTTAAACTTAAATGAGCTACTGAAGGTTATTTGATTTGAAGCACACAAACTTCTTATTTGAACATCATATTCCGAGCAAGAAGATAATCCACGAATCGACGCACCATTTTGTGATACTTGCAAAGTTTGCCAGGCAGAAGAAAGAGAATCTTTTGATAATTTCCAGCGAACAAGGTAAGCGGACGCCGCAGTCACCTTTTCCCATCTTAATACAAGTTCTGTATTTCCGATACTTACGGATTCAATATTGGCTGGATTTTTACAACAACCATCTGTTTTAAAAACAACTGTCTGACTTGCAGGATTTTCCCCATTGATGCAAGTCCTGTTCAATGCTATTTCATAATCAGTGCATGGCAATAATCCAGCAATAGATAAAGGGTTCTTATTATTTGGCAGAGACATCCATGAAGTATCTCCATTTTTTCTAAAAAATAAATCTATATTTTTGATACTATCATTTGAGATCCATGACAATTGTACTTCGGTAGTAGATACATTACCCACCTCAATTTTAGCAATAGGGGGACATTTACCGCAACTATCTAAAAGAAAACGGATACTTTTCTCCATATTCAGAACGCCGCCAGAACTCACTTTATTCACTAAACTATCCAAAACAGATACACCGCCCAGCAGGGCTTTTCTGACTAATCTTGCAGCGGCGGCAGGATCATTTCGAGATAAAACCGCTAAAGTTGGGCAGGGAGAAGCGTAAAGAAGCCCAATGGCTCCTGCAATTTGAGGAGAAACAAACGAATTACCACTTTGCTTTGCGTAGCCACCTTTATCGGCAGTGGTCAATAAATTAAAGCCCAAAGAAGTAATATCTATGGATCTTTTACCATAACCGTATCTCAGTTCACCTTTATCGGAAATAGCCGTTGCCGAGATCATAAAATCACTTGGGCAAGTGGTAGGTATATCCCCGGAAACATCTACGTCGATGCTTTGATTAATGGTTGCTGCGACATTTAAGATACCTACTTCACCGAGCGCATTATAAAAATTACACCAAATAGGAAAATCCTCTGGTTTTCTTTTATCTATACCCCATGAGGTATTGGTTGCTACAACAAAAGCCCCCTTCTTACCTTTTGATTCATTATACAATTTTCTCATAACCAAAGGATAAGAATAAGCTTCAATGGCCCTGCTTTCCGACAGTACATTGGCAATCTGGGAAGTTACCACCATCAGTTTAACCTTCCAGTTAATGCCTGTTATACCCGTTTTATTATTACCCGTCGCACCAATTAATCCAGCTACAGGCGTGCCATGAAAATTAATATAACTGACTTCGTCCGATTTAAAGTCAACATTCCAACCTAGATAATCGTCTATGTAACCATTTCCGTCGTCATCTCTGTTATTATCTGGAACTTCCGCCTGATTTACCCAAAGATTATCTTTCAGATCGGGATGAAGTATATCTACCCCATTATCAATAACGCAAATAACAATGGTATCACCGCTTGGAGTAATGCCCCCCTGCGTTACATTCCAGGCTTCAACAGCTTTTATATCCAGACCTAACAGACCTCCGTTTTGTCCTTTATTTTGCAAATAATATTGCTGAGAAAACAAAGAGTCGTTAGGAATAACGCTCCGTAATTTTATGTAATGATTTCTTTGTACAAATCTGATATTAGGCTGCTGTTTTAAAAAACGAAGCGCTTCATTTTCAGATACTAAAGAAGGGTTAATATTTAACTGATAAATATTAAGTGGTTCAGAAAGCATTTTAACAGCAGAAATGCCTGTTGCTTTTTTTTCTAAAGCAAGCGAGTTAAACCATTGCAATGCTGATACCTCAGGATTGAACTGCACTAAAAACTCATTTGGCACGTAATCAGCCTCTTGAGCTCTTAGCTGAAAAGGAGCGAAGAGACAAACGAGAAGAACAATATTCAAACGTATAAACAACATCATTTTCTTACATTCCAATCTAAACGGGTAAGGTTTAAACATCTGGGCATAGTTAACAATGGTTTAAATTAAGAAATTATTCTATAGAAACTGCATTTCTAATAAATTATTCTGTTTTAGGAACCAAATTAACCGTTCATAGAGGAAAGAAATTCATCATTTGATTTAGTTCCCACCATGTGTTTGCGAAGAAAATCCATGGCTTCTTCCGGCTTCATATCTGCCAGGTGATTCCTCAGAATAAACATTCTCTGCAGGGTTTCCTTGTCTAACAACAAATCTTCCCGTCTGGTAGATGATTTTGTAAGATCTATAGAAGGGAACATCCGTTTATTTGCCAGACCTCTGTCTAGTTGAAGCTCCATATTACCAGTACCTTTAAACTCTTCGAAGATGACACCGTCCATTTTTGAACCTGTGTCAATAAGGGCTGTGGCAAGGATAGTCAGAGATCCTCCACCTTCGATATTTCTGGCTGCGCCGAAAAATTTCTTTGGTTTATGGAGAGCATTGGCCTCTACCCCACCCGAGAGAACTTTTCCGCTTGCGGGGGCGACGGTATTGTAGGCCCTTGCTAAACGAGTAATTGAATCGAGCATTATCACCACATCGTGACCACTCTCCACCAATCGCTTTGCTTTTTCTAAAACCAAATTAGCTACTCTAACATGATTTTCAGCGGGTTCATCAAAAGTGGAAGCGATAACTTCAGCATTCACACTTCTTTTAAAATCAGTAACTTCCTCAGGACGTTCATCAATGAGAAGAACGATAATATAGCATTCTGGATTATTTTTAGAGATAGCATTCGCTAAATCTTTCAAAAGAAAAGTCTTACCTGTTTTTGGTTGGGCGACGATAAGACCGCGCTGACCTTTCCCGATAGGCGTAAACAAATCAATCATTCTATTGCCCATATCTTTTCCTGAAGACGAAGCGGTGAGCTTAAATTTCTCGGTAGGAAAAAGGGGTGTTAGATAATCAAAAGGAATTCTTTCTTTTATATTATCTGGATTGGCCCCATTTATTTTTGACACCTTTAGTAATGCAAAATATTTTTCACCTTCTTTAGGTGGCCTTAAAGTCCCTTTGATGGTATCTCCTGTTCTTAGCCCAAACAGTTTAATTTGAGAAGGAGAAACGTAAACATCATCGGGTGAGGACAAATAATTATAATCCGACGAGCGCAAGAAACCATAACCATCTGGCATCATCTCTAAACTTCCTTCGCTCTCTATAATTCCGTCTAATTCAGGTTCGAACTTGATTACTGGCGGAGGTGGAGGAGGTGCTGGTTGAGGGTTTACTGGCTGCTGCGGGATAGGTGCCTCTGGATTATTTGCATCCGTAACTAAAGGCTTTCTATTATCTCTCAGAGGTGCTCTATTGTCTCTATGTATAACTGCTGGCCTTTGAACGAGTGCTGGAGGGGTTCTTTGAACTTCACCATCTTCTCTTCTTTTTCTGAGAATTCTTCTGTTTTCAGCCTCCATATTCTCGGGAATAGGCGCGATTTCCGCTGCTCCTGGTTTGTCCCACAACTCTTTAGAGGCTAAATTTTTCCTTCCGTCATTTTCAATCTCCAGCGATTTATTTTCGGATAGACTATTTTCTATATTTCTTCTGGCGCTTGTAAAATCTCTTTTATCTGGTAAACTGGCATTACCCTCCTGATTTGATTCCCTGCCTGGAGAACTTCGACGTACGCTGGGAAATTCGCGTCTGTTCAACTTATTATCTATAAGAGGCAAAGATTCCTGCGTTGGATTAACTCTTCTCACTCTTTGTAATTCTCTGGGAACTTCGCGATTTTCCTCCTCCTTTGGAAGAGATTCCTCCTGAGGAGGCGTGTTAACAAGAGAAACTTCCTGATCCTTCACATCAACGGGAGGGTTTTCCGGCTGTGAAAACGACGTTTCCTCCACCTTATCAAAATCAATTCGAAACTGTTCTGGTTTTGGATTAACAGGAGGAGTTACCAATGGACTAACAACCTTTTCCGATGCAACACCTGCTAAGGCTTGCTGGTCGAGAATTTTATAAACTAACTCTTTTTTGGTTAATTTCTTGAATCCTAGTACTCGCATTTCTTCCGCTAAATCGCGTAATTCGGGTACCAACATTTCATTGAGCTGGACAATGTCGTATTGCATGAATAAAACTTTAAGAAAACAGGAGATTCGCTCGTCGAACCATATAGAATAATTAATAGAACTGAAATTTTCCTTTCCCACTAAGAGAAAGATATTTTATTTTTACCAAAAAATATCCTAAAGAAGAAGCTAGTGTAAAAGAAGCTAATCTATATTGAAAGGAAAAAACAGGGTGAATTTTCGATTTCCTTTACATACAAGGAAACATTGAGACAAAAATAGATTAATTTTTTACACTAAGTATTATCTTTGCAAAAAATTTACTTAATGAGTCAATTTTTTTCAATTATAAAGACAAAAAGAACTCTTTAAAGTTCATTAAAGAGAAAAAGGGAAGTAAAGTTATGTTGCAAATTAGCGTTATCCGTCAAAATCAGTTAGAAGTCATTGAAGGACTTGGCAAGAAAAATGTGCCCGATGCTGCTGAAAAAATAGCTGAAATTCTTCAGCTTGATGATCAGCGCAAGCAATGGCGAACCGAACTTGAGAAGTTACTTACTGATCGAAATCAGTTCTCTGATGAAGTTGGAAAACGGTATAAAGAAGGGGATAAAGAAGGTGCTGATGCTATTAAAGTCAAAGTAAATGCGCTCAAAGACAAAACGGCCGAACTGGAGGTACTTTTAGGGAACATAGAAAAAGACCTGGATGGTTTACTTTATTTGATTCCCAATCTTCCCCATACCAGCGTTCCTCCCGGCAAAACGCCTGACGATAATGAGGAGTATCAATCGTGGACTGCCGAACTTCCTGTTTTAAGTGAACAGGCGCTACCCCACTGGGATTTAGCTAAAAAATATAACCTTTTCGATTTAGAACTGGGCGTAAAAATTACCGGAAGTGGATTCCCCGTTTATCGAGGCAAGGGGGCAAAATTACAACGTGCACTCATTCAGTTTTTTTTAGATGAAGCTGTAGATGCTGGTTATGAGGAAATTATGCCGCCATTATTGGTGAATGAAGCTTCTGCCACAGCCACTGGTCAACTCCCCGATAAAGAAGGGCAAATGTATTATGTAGCCAAAGACGACCTTTACCTCATACCAACCGCTGAAGTACCCATAACCAATATTTTGCGTGACGTTATTCTGGACGCAGCGAAACTTCCAGTAAAAATGTGCGGTTACACCCCATGTTTTAGAAGAGAAGCCGGTTCTTACGGCGCGCATGTCAGGGGACTAAACCGGGTTCACCAGTTTGACAAGGTTGAAATTGTTCAAGTTGCTCATCCAGATCAATCCTATCAGGTTTTTGATCAAATGATTCAGCATGTTAGTCAAATTTTAGCCAAATTGGAACTACCTTACAGAATATTGCGCCTATGTGGTGGCGATATGTCTTTTTCCTCCGCTTTGACCTATGATTTTGAGGTGTATTCTGCTGGTCAAAAAAGATGGTTAGAAGTAAGTTCTGTCTCAAACTTTGAAACATTTCAAAGTAACAGGTTAAAATTAAGATTCAAAGACGGCAAACAATCCAGACTCGCGCACACCCTGAATGGAAGTGCATTGGCTTTAGCCCGCATTGTAGCTGCTTTGTTGGAAAATAATCAAACAGACGATGGTATTGTTATTCCTAAAGCCTTGATTCCCTATACAGGTTTCGACCGTATATCTTGACTTTATTGTAAACTAAATTTTAAGGAATTACGTTATAACCCTAAAAAATTCAAATCATGGGATATTTTATTTTAGCAGGTTTGTTATCATTGGTTGGTTTTATCATCAGCCAGAAATTAAAAAATAAATTCAGGCATTATAGCCAAATTGGAATTCGCTCCGGATTATCCGGGCGCGAAATAGCTGAAAATATGCTGAAGTATTATGGTATTCATGACGTTCGCATAGAAGAAGGACACGGCATGCTGACAGACCATTATAATCCTATGTCTAAAGTTGTCAATTTAAGTCCCGATGTATTTAATGGAAGAACCATTGCCGCCGCAGCCGTTGCAGCACACGAATGCGGTCATGCGGTGCAACACAACCAGGCCTATGCCTGGTTAACCATGCGTTCAGCCGTTGTACCTATAGTAAATATTGCCTCATCACTGCAACAGTGGCTTTTAATGTTAGCCCTCGGTTTATTTGGATCTGGTGGCAATCAAACCATTTTGTTTATCACCATGCTTACCTTTTTAGTAACGGCAGTATTTAGCTTAATCACCTTACCGGTGGAATTTGATGCTTCCAAAAGAGCCTTGGTGTGGTTAAATCACTCCGGCATTACCCATGGGGCAGAACAAGAAGGAGCTAAGGACGCATTATGGTGGGCTGCCATGACTTATGTATCTGCTGCATTTTCTGCTTTAGTTATGTTATTGTATTTCGCTCTTCGTTTCTTTGGATCTTCCAATGACTAACAGCGCAAAAAGAAATTATTTTTAATTCTGGTAATAATCCATACAGCTATGTTGGAAGAAGTAAATTTTTTAGTGGAAACGGCCGAAGAAGCCATGGAAAAAGCGTTGGATCATCTCAATAAAGAGTTAGGGAAAATCACAACGGGCAAAGCTACCCCAGCGATTGTCAGAGATTTGTTGGTGAACTACTATGGTACGCCAACGCCTATGAATCAAGTAGCCAATATTTCAACCTCCGATGCACGGTCTCTGGTTATCCAACCCTGGGAAAAATCTATGTTAGCACCTATCGAAAGGTCTATTTTTGAGGCAAATCTTGGTGTAACGCCTATGAATGATGGTGAAGTAGTGCGTTTATCATTTCCCCCTCTTACAGAGGAACGTCGTCGCGATTTAGTTAAAAAATCAAAGGCTCTGGGCGAAGATGCTAAAGTTAGCTCCCGCTCTTCCAGAAGGGAAGCTATGGAGGGTATTAAGAAGGCCGTTAAAGATGGTTTTTCAGAAGACGAAGGAAAAAAACGGGAGGAAACCGTTCAGCAACTCACTGATAAACACATTAAAAAAATTGACGAACTACTAGATATAAAGGAAAAAGAAATAATGACCGTTTAGATTTTTGTTTTTTGTAAAAAAATGATACTTTTGCAAACATTTTGAATTAATTGAGCATATTGCTTAAAAATAACAGCAATGAAACGTACTTACCAACCATCAAAACGCAAACGCGTAAATAAACATGGATTTCGTTCCCGTATGAGTTCTAAAAATGGACGCCGGGTACTTGCTAACCGTCGTGCAAAAGGTCGTCACAAGCTGACTGTTTCTGACGATACACATACTAAATAATCCTTTTTATATTTGACATAGATAGATAAAGTCACACCTAACCTTTCAAGGTAATGATGACTTTATTTATCTGCGCAAATGCTCGTTTGCTATAAAAGCATATCAAAATTTTTTTTAAAAATAAATTTTAATATGCTTTTATATTTTGTAAAGAAAACTTTTGGACTGCTATTGTATTTTGTCCCCACGTAATAACCTGTACCTTTTTCTGGCTTCAACAGCATATAAACTATCTGTGTATTCTATGAATATACGCTCATAGCACGCGCGCGCCTTTTCCTTGTCTATCACTTTACTTTCGTATAGTTCTCCTAAGGCAAATAAGGCATTATCTATTCTAATGCTTTCTGGGTCTGATGCTATCGTCTTTTCATAAAAAGTAATAGCTTCAGCAAATTTTTTCTCTTTCCTGAAAATATTCCCTTTCAAATACCAGATATCGTCCACCAAACTATGGTCTGGATAAGTTCTGAGTATGTTATCTAAAACAGAAAAAGCTTCTTTTGTTTGATTTTGAAAACTGAGTAGTTCAGCTTTTGCATAATTTTTCAGGGGCTCCGGTGTGGTATCAAGTCCTAAATTATCTAATATAAAAACAGATAAATCTAATGCGTCATTAGCAATAAATTTTGACGTTGAGGCCTTTAGTACATCAAACTGAGATTGAGCCCAGGTAAAATCACCTGTATAGTATGACAACCTGGCATTTCTGAACCGAGCATCCTGCCCTAATAAATCATCTTGAAAAGCCTTATCAACTTGAGAATATAAAAGGGTTGCCTCCCATATTTCACCGTTCATCAATTGATAATCTCCTAATACAAGTTTTGCTGATGCTTGAATGCGAGGATTTAGCGATGGAAAGCTGATGACCTCTGTTAATAATTCGATCGCTTTATTTAAATCATTTAAGTAATAGGCTTCTAATTCAGCCAGATCAATGAGAACGGTAGCTGTATTTCTATTTCTACCCAATTCATTAATAAAGGACATATACTTTGATTTAAGATCTGCCACGAAAGCCGTTGAAAGATTAGATTCTTCGACCAGCTTATTCCTCCTACAACGCAAACCCTCAATTTTAGCCTCCAGATAGAAGCCGGAGTTCACCCCTTTCACCTCAACGATATAATCAAATGCTTCAATCGCTGTATTATAGTCATTTTCATTTGCCGCCATATTTGCAAATTGAAATAGGCGGGTACCATTTTCCTTTAACTTTCTATCTAACGCTTTCACCTGACGGAAAGCACCTGAAAAATCCTTTTCCTGTAAAAGCAACCAGATAAGTAATTCAGGGTACACGACAGCATCGGGTTCTATTTGAATGCGTTCGTAAATTTGCTTTTTAAGCTCCTTATAATCCTCCTTTAACAAATACCGTTGAAAAATCATTTGAATATTATCCATTCTATCCGCTTGACTGGATACAACATTCAAGTATTGATTAATCATTTTAGCACCGTCGCCTTTTCTCCTGAATAAGTCCGCCAGATAGTATGAAAAAACCAGATTATCATTTAGCATGATGGCCCCTTTTTCGTACGTTTTGATAGCCCAATCCAATTGATTTAAGTTGGTGAAGGTATTTCCAATCCGAACGATAAAAAAGCGTTCAGGACTCATTCTATTGATGGCTAACTGAAATTGTTGTGCAGCGGCGGCGGCATCATCCAGTTTATCATAGACCTGCCCGAGGGAGATATTAAAAATAGGATCAGAGGTTTTCTTTTTTAATTCTTTGACTAACACCTTTTCAGCCTCTGTATATCTTTTCAATTGAAACAAACAATCCACATACCTTTCCATAAAATAGGTATTTCCCTGTGTTGTTTCTACCAATTTCTTGAAAAGAATCAGCGCTCTTTCATAATCACCATCGGCAAAATATTGTTGAGCTAACTTTTGATCTTGACCAAACGAAGTGAGAGGAACGGCCAATAAAGCGAGCAGCAGACTGAACAAAATTAATTTTTGTGGCATGGTAAGGAATTAATCGACTTAAAATAAGAAAACGCAATAGAGATAAACATGTTTTATAAAAACAAAAATGGTTGTTTTACCTAAGCAAAACAACCATTTTTAACTTCAATAAAGGATAAAGATTACTGAAGTTTAAATCTTACTGGAAGACGGAACTGAACTTTTACCGGTCTTCCTCTTTGGCGACCAGGTGTCCATTTAATTCCAGACTCATTCATGGTATTCACCACACGAGATGCTTCCTCACCGCAGCCACCGCCAATTTCCTTAAGAACAGAAACGTCCTTAACTGTGCCGTCTTTATCAACGACAAATTGAACTACAGCGGTGCCTTCGATACCATTTTCTCTGGCAATAACAGGGTACTTAAGATTTTTGAAAACGAATTCAAACACTTTTCTGTCTGAACATTTTTTCTTGTCTTCTTTTGTTTTTTCTGTATCACAACCAGGGAAAAGCGGCATATCCTCAACAACCATGAAGATTTCTTCATCTTCCTTTGGAGGAGGAGGTGGCGGAGGTGGTGGCGGAGGAGGTGCTTTGACAACAACGGGTGCCTCAACAACTTCGTTTGCCTCTACCGACTGATCGACAAAGTCTGGTTCATTTTCTTCCAGAACAGTCTCATCGGGAACTTCCTGAATCACTGGTGGTGGTGGAGGTGGAGGCGGAGGTGGTGGTTCAGCAGTACGTGGAGGTTCCATCTCGATGTCTTCTTCGATCATGACGAAATTATCTCCACCGGCTACCTTCTCAGCATATTCCGTTAGACCCAAAGCCAAAACAGTGATACCAAGAGCTACAACTAAGCCATAGTTAAAAAAGGACCCACTCATCTTGAACACATCCGCTTCATCAAATTTAGCGCGGTTCGACGAGGTTCCTTTCCCAGCTAGCTTGCTGTACTTTTCTTTCAATGTACCCTCATTCAACTTAGACATTAAAAAACGTGCTACAAATACGATACACACAGTGAGTAAAGTAAATGCTAAGAGTGAATAAAAGACCATTGTACCTGATACTTCAATAGCCATACTAACAAATTTAAGACGGTAAAAAATTATTTATTCCTAGGAATAGTTTAAAGATAGATGAACATTTTTAAAAAAAAGGTGTATTCAAAAAAAAAATAATTAATGCACCAATTTTTGATAGTCCGCAGCACTTAAAAGTTCTTCCAATTCTTCGGGATTTGTCATCTCTATTTTAATAATCCATCCTGACTCATAAGGGTCCTGATTTACCAGTGCCGGATTATCCCCATTACTTGAATCGAGGTCGGTATTAAACTCAAGTACCTTCCCACTTACAGGCATAAAGAGATCAGACGTAGTTTTCACGGCTTCTACCGTACCAAAAATAGCCTCTTTTTCGAGGGTATCTCCTACTGATTCTACTTCGACATAAACTATATCGCCCAACTCACTTTGTGCGAAATCAGTAATACCTATCATGGCTATATTATCTTCTACACGTATCCACTCATGTTCCCGTGTATAATACAAATCATCAGGATATGCTATCATTTTTACTATGGTTTGTTAATTATTAATTACTTTTTCGCTAAAAACTCTTGTACCCATTCTGTAGTGATCGATTTAGGTCTTTCCAATGGGAAATTCAGTGCTCTAGACCAACAAAGGGCAGCCAAAACGCCAATAGCTCTGGAAACACCAAACAAAACGGTGTAGAATCCATGTTCTTTTAATCCATAATGAACTAACAAAGCACCCGAATGAGCATCTACGTTAGGCCATGGATTCTTTATTTTACCTAAACTTTCCAATATGGGAGGTACCACGCGATAAATTTTCCACACCACGTTTACGAGAGGATCATTTGTAATATTCCTTTGAGCAAACTCCATTTGGGCAATGAATCTTGGATCTGGTTTCCTTAATACGGCATGACCATAACCTGGAACGACCTGACCCGAAGCCAATGTCTTTTTTACATAGGCAATAATTTCTTCCTCCGTAGGTTCTTCCGTCCCCAGCTCCTTAAGCATATCCAGAATCCAGCCGATAACTTCCTGATTGGCCAGACCGTGAAGGGGGCCTGCCAATGCGTTCATTCCTGCTGCGAGAGATAAATAAGGGTCGCTCAAGGTGCTGCCAACCAAATGCGTAGTGTGAGCGGAAGCATTACCTCCTTCATGATCGGCATGAATAGTGAGGTATAATCTCATTAAAGACTTAAAAGCTGGGTCTTCAATGCCCAGTTGATGGGCAAAACTACCCGCCCAATCAAGCTTAGTGTCGGGAAGTATATAATCACCACCATGATAATTTTTTCTATATATATATGCGGCAATCTGCGGGACACAAGCAATCAGATTCATCGTGTCTTCGTAAACGGCATCCCAATATTCATCTTTGCGCATGCCTTCATCATAGCGCCTCGCAAAAATACTTTCAGTTTGAAGGGCCGTAATACCAATTGAAAATTGGGTCATCGCATGCGTTTCGGATGGCAGAGCATCCAGCACTTTAAATACGTGATCTGGTACGACCGCTCTTTTTCGCCACTCCTCGCAAAGCCATTCAACGGAAGAAATATCAGGAATTTCACCCGTAAGTAAAAGCCAGAAAAGACCTTCGGGCATAGGCTCAGTGCCATTTTCGCCTTTTGGTAATTTTTCCCGTAATTCTGTAATACTGAAGCCTCTAAAGCGAATTCCTTCAATAGGATCGAGCAAAGAAGGCTCCCATATCATTGATATAATCCCTCTAGCCCCGCCATATACCTGACTTAGTGTTACTTCATCAACCTTTTCTTCGCCGTGATTACTTAGGATGGTTTTTATTTCTCCCCGAAGTGCCGTGGCTTTTTCGAAGAATTTTTGTTTCAAGGTATCCATTAAAATTCAGTTAGGTTCTTTTTGCGATAAATGTACCAAATTCCCCTTACATTTGGGATATTAAAATAAAATAAACACACTAAAAAATGGTTGTTATTGGAGATATTTTAGTCAGTGACGAAGTTGTTTCAGAAAAATTTGTCTGTAACCTAAATGCATGCAAGGGAGCCTGCTGTTGGGAAGGCGATTTTGGTGCCCCCATTTCGGAAGCTGAAAAGCAGATTCTCGATGATATCTACCTCTCTATTAAGCCTTTTTTAAGTGTTGAAGGTCAAGAAGTTCTTGAAAAAAAAGGAAAATATACGTACTACAAACAGGTAGATGAATGGGGTACGCCACTATTGAATAATGCTGCTTGTGCCTATTTAACTTACAGCGAATTGGGTATTGCCCAATGTGGTATCGAAAAAGCTTATCTGGCAGGAGCAACGCATTTTATAAAACCCATTTCGTGCCATCTTTATCCTATCAGAGTGAAAAATGAAATAGCTGGCTATGAATGGTTAAATTACGAGAAATGGAACATTTGTAGCGCCGCTTGCTCCCTTGGCAAGGACCTTAAAATACCCGTTTTCCAATTTGTTAAAGAGGCGCTCATTAGAAAATATGGCGCTGCTTTTTATGAAGAATTAGACGCTTATTATCAAATTCACTTTAGTAACCCCTCCTAATAAATCAATTACTTAGAAATTGTATAACTACAGATAACTATTTTGACAATTGGCCCGATGTCCATAATAAAGTGTAATAGCTTTTTAACCAATCACCTTTTATCTTTATGTATTTCATCGCTATCTCAAGATTCTTTTGTTCTCTGGTATTTAATAGAAAAACAGAACTTTCTCCTGCAGAAAACTTAATTTTTTCGGCGTCTAACAGCGCATTCAATTGATTCGTTTGATTTTGAAGATTCTTAACTTGGGCATCTAAAGTTTCGAAAGCACTAAAATATTGCTTTGCTTTAGTAATCCAATATTGGGTCTTGTCCATCGTTTTGTATTCCCATTCCTTCATTTTATTATCTATCAGCTGTAATTTACCGCGTTCCTTTCTATATAAAATGGGTATTCGTGCGCTTAATCCAAGTTTGTAATTATTTTCTAATAAAAAATTATCCGATTTAACGTCAAACTCCTGATTAAAACTTGGCCCAGTGGCTAAAGCATTAAACTGGAGATTCAGATTGGGTTTAAATTGTTCTAAGACCCATTTCCTTTCCAGCTGATACTGATTTCCTGTTAGCCTCAAAATCAATAGATCCAGATTTCCGCTCAAGGTATTCTGCACCCAGGTCTCTGAATCATTCTCTAATTTTGGATCCAATTCACTGGTAGCCAGGGGAAAATAATTTTCGGGATTAACCGGTTGGTCGTTTCTCCATAAATAGTTTCCCATTTCCTGAGTAGCCAATGTATAATCAAGGGAAACTTCAAAAAGAGATGACTCTCTGGTTAAAACATTCACATAAACCTCTATGGTATCTATGGTTGGCTTATCACCTGCTAAAAAACTGGTAACCATGTCTTTTAATCTATTCTTAGCCAGTATCAACGCTTGATTCTGCACATCTCTTTGCTGATAAGCAACGTACCAATCCAGATATGCTTTAGCTGCATCTAACAAAACATCGTTTTCAACCTGCTCCAAACCTATTTTTTGAACGCTCATATTAAGTTCAGCTTCCCTTAAAATGAGCCTATATTCGTCGAAAAAAAGTCCTTGGAGTAAAGGAATATCCATACCGAGCAGCGCTTGACCATTTATTGGTCTTACATCGAGCGGATTTAAAAAATTACCAGAAGTGAAGTCATATCCCGCTTTAAATTTTAGTCCCCAACGGGTAGGAATGGTTAATTGATTTTCAGAAATAGTGTAGTAATTTTTACCGTCAAACTTTTTTCTATCTATGCCGAAATTCAATGAAGGATCAAAATTTCCTCTGGCCATCAACAAAAGATTTTGAGATTGCAACCATCTTTGTTTTGCTTCTTTGATAGCAGGATGTTCCATCGCCACCCATTTCAGGTATTGATTCATAGAAAGAGGCTCTTGAGCCATTCCATTCACTCTAAAACAAATAAAGAATAAAAAAATTAACCTGCTCATTTTATTGCTTTGAGTGGTGCTTTACCTTTAATTTTTTCTATTTTCTCACCTTCAATGCCTGAACCATAGAAATCAGGAGGGAATCCATTTAACTTTCTCCATATTTCGTACCACAAGGGCACATCGCCCAGGAGAGCAATACCTTGGGCTCCCGAACCCGGGCGCAGTTCTTTGGGCCATTTTTTCCTTTTTTCATCTGCTGCCACTATAATTCTGTATAGTCCATTATCTGAAATATCATTATCAATAGCAGCAATTTTTCCTTCAAACGTACCGAATGAATTTCCTGGCCAGCCGGAGAAAACGATAGCTGGCCAACCATCAAAAACAAAGCGTACCTCTTGATTTTTTTCAATTAGAGGCAAATCCATAGGACGTATATATAACGCAACAGCCAATGGAAAACTAGCTGGTAAGATGGTTAATACAGATTCATTTTCCTTTACAATCTCCCCTAAACCTGGCTTTAAAATTCTGGTAATGAAACAATCCTGGGGGGCTGTTATATAATAAAATCCATTTCTAATCTCATAATTGGATGCCTCACTTCTTAGTTTATCCAAATACGATTCTGTATCCATAATAGATGCGCGTGCCGCAGCAATATCAGAATTAATTTTACTTGTTTTTTGAATAAAATCATTTAAAATGACCTTTTCATCCACTTGTAAATTTATTTTTTCATTTCTGGAAATATTCAGTTTATTTTCAGCCGAATTCAACTTTGCTACCAGCTCTTGAATTTTAAATTTTTTCTCTTCTATCTCAGCTACTGATTTAATACCCTTTTCATTTAAAGAGACCGTTCTGTCAAATTGTATTTTAGCAATTTGCAAATCAAGTTTAACCCTATTTAAATCGATACTATCAGCATCGATTTTCAGTACAATCTGATAAATTTTATTTTTTATTGTTTGTTGCTTTAGTAATACTTCACTTTCTATAGCCCGTTGAAAATCATTTAAGGCCTGAATTTTAGAAAGATACTCCTGAATACTTCCCTCTTTATTTACCACCCTTGCCTTAGACCTTGAGACTAAATTCGGATCAAAATAATCGGATTTAACCTCTGAAAGGAACAAAATTGTATCTCCTTTATTTACCCGATCACCTTCTTTTACATACCATTGTTCAATTCTCCCTGAAATGGTAGCATCAATTGTTTGAGGTCTGTCGGAAGGATTAAGAGGAATTGTTTTACCCTCAGACTGAATGTTTTGCGTCCAAGGGAGAAATAAGAAAGAGATGCCAAAAACAATAAATGTCCAGGTCCAGACTCTAAAAAACAACTTAGCATTAGCCGTTTCCGTCTTCTTTAAAGAAGAGAACGGATAATTTATTGTTTCTTCAGGAAGTTTATTATTTGAAATGTTTAACATGGAGGTAGTTTCGTGAAATTCAATAAAATATTTCCTTAAAGTAAGAATCGTTTTCCAGCTCCTTTGATGTGCCAGCTGCATATACGGTACCTGACTTAACAAGTATTATGCGGTCGCATTTTTCTGCTGTAATGGGATCACTTGTTGAAATAACCACCGTTTTTTCTTTTAAATAAGTAAGAATAAAATTGAATACCTTATGGCGTTCCCTTCGATTTAAAAACATAAATTCCCCTTCCGCCAACCAAAGTGCAGGATTAAAAATAAGACTTCTCGCCAAAATAATCTTTGATTTTGTACTTTTCGAGATATTCCTACCTTCTGAAACTAAGTGGGTTAAATACCCTTTTGGCATTTTTTGAATGATTTCTGTTAATCCTATGGCATCGGCAACTGGGGTAATTTTTTCGAAATTAACCTCTTTATTACCCATACATATATTATCCAGAATCGTACCGTCTTGAATATTTTCATCTGCTAGAAAATGCCCTACCCTACATCGGATGGAGTTAATATTTAATGAGCCAACGGGCATTTCATTAAATAAAAGCTGACCTTTAACATCTGTATAAAGATTGGACAAAATATGTAAAAGCGTAGATTTACCTGCATTGGCATCCCCGGCAAGACAAATTTTTTCCCCTGCACTAATTTTAAAGTTTATATTTCGCAATGACGGTGCTTCGTCAGGCTCGTAAGAAAAGGATAAGTCCTTTCCTTCCAGGGAAATACCCATTTGATTGGGTGGAAAATAAAGTAATTCTCCGTCTTCCCTTTCTAATGGCAAGTCCATTATTTCCCCCATTTTTTCTAGGGCCGTGAGCACATCATAAACACTTTCCATAGTCAAAATAAGTTTTTCCACCGAAGCGATAACTAAAATCACAATAATTTCAGCTGCAACAAACTGTCCAATATTAATCTGATTTTCAATAACTAAATAGGCGCCTAAAGTAAGTAAAGTAGCCGTCAAAATAGTTTCAAATATGACTACCGTGCTGTACTGAGTAATTAAAATTTTAAAATGCGCCTTTCTGTTGTCAACATAATTAGACGCTAATTTATCTGTAGTAATGAGGGGATCAGCTCTATTGGCCGTAATTTTAAAATCGTACATAGACCTAGCAATTTCCTCGAGCCAATGCGCTACCGCATACTTATATTTCGATTCCATTAAACTGGTCTTTAGTCCAATGGGTCCCGTAAATCTGAATATTAAAAATAAAATGACAATTAATATGAAACTAAAAAAAACAAAAAATGGATGATAAAAAGAAATGAGTAGCAACCCTATTAAAATCTGGAAGGACGCACTCGAAAAATCAATGAGTATCTTCGGAATGCCTTTTTGAAGCGTTAATGTATCGAAAAACCGATTCATTAACTCCGGCGGATACTTTTTCGTAAGTCCCTCCAGTTTAAATCGGGGAAGCCTGAAACTAAAATCCAGAGCCGATCTTAAAAAAATTCGTTGCAAGATAACTTCTACCACTGATAATTGCATTATCTTTAATATACCTGTAAAAGCTACGCCTAATGTCACAATACCCAGTAAAATAAATAAGGCACTAGATACACTTCCACCAGCAATTAATCCAATAATAGCCTGAATACCCAATGGTAAACTTAAAGTTATGATCCCTGCTAAAACAGCATATACATAAACGTAGATGATATCTTGCCGGTCTAATTCCAGCATTCTTAATAATCGTTTAAATGGCGTATATTTCATGATAGTTTTACTATTAAACAATGTCAAAACATAAGAACCTTTGCTATTGTTCTAAATGGAAGTTCTAACTCAAACAAAAAAATCTACAAAAAGGCTGATTAATGGAAAAAAAAGTAGTGTTTGAACGCTTCAAAGCTTATCTATTATTGGAACGGGGATTATCAAATCACACGTATATAAATTACAAACAGGATTTAAACAAATACTTTAGCTTTTTAGAAAATTGTTATCCTCATTTAAAGCCAGAAGACGTAAAACTCCAAGAATTAGCGGAATTCATTGGAACCTTGACCGATTTAAGACAATCCAGTGCTTCACAGGCAAGGATAACCTCTGCCATTAAGACCTTCTATGCCTGGTTACTTTTAGAAGACAAAATTAAAATTAATCCAACCGACTTAATTGAAAGTCCAAAAATCTACAGGAAAATTCCACAGGTTATATCCTTTACAGACATTGAAAAACTTTTTCAGCAAATTGATCTAAGTGAACCTACAGGCACCAGAAACAGAGCCATTTTAGAAACTTTATATGCTTCAGGACTAAGGGTCAGTGAATTGTGTGACGCAAGAATTAGTAATTATTTTCCAAACGAAGGATTTTTGCGGGTTATCGGTAAGGGAGACAAGGAGCGGATTGTCCCTATTGGGGAAGATGCTATTAGTTACATACAAGACTACCTATCTACCTGGCGAAATCACTTACCTAAGATTTCTGCTTCAGAAACTGATATTTTATTTTTAAATAGGCGTGGAAAGCGACTTACAAGAATATTTATATACCAGATAGTAAAGGATTTAGCAGAAAAGGCGGGGCTATCATTATTGATAAGCCCGCACACTTTTCGACATTCTTTTGCCACTCATTTACTTGAAGGGGGAGCCGATTTAAGGGCTATCCAAGAAATGCTTGGGCATGAGTCCATATTAACTACGGAAATATATACCCATTTAGATAACAGCTACCTTAGGGAAACCTTAAATCTGTTTCACCCGAGGAACAGGAAATCATCCTAAATTCTTTTTAGCCTCTGTAAAAGGCTGGTTATATAATCTATTTCCTGTGGCTGCAAAAAAGGCATTTGCCACGGCTGCGGCAGCAGGAGGCAAAGCGGGCTCACCCAACCCTGTCGGATCTATTTCATTTTCCACAAAATGAACTTCTACTGGAAAAGACTCATTTATCTTTATCATTCTGTAAGTATCGAAATTTGATTGTTGAGACTTTCCTTCTTTTATGTCAATATTTCCAAATTGGGCATGGCCCAATCCGTCGATAATCCCTCCAACAATCTGGTTCTCTGCGCCACTTCTATTCACTATGATGCCACAATCGGCGGCACAATACACCTTTTTTATTACTGGTTTATTATCTTCCATGACTACCTCAGCGATCATTGCAACGTAAGAGCTGAAGGAGAAATAGGCACTAAAGCCCATAAAAACGCCCTCTTTTTTCTTATCCCAACCAGAAACCGAACGAACTAATTCTATGGTTTTTTTAAACCTGTTTACATCATAATCTAACTTACCCACTGGATTTGAGGCAGCTTTATCCAACAGATTCATTCTAAAATCAATGGGATCTTTCTTCAGATCAAAAGCGACTTCATCGAGAAAACATTGTTCGGCAAAAGCCACAAAATTATGAACGGGCGCACGCCAGGGTCCTGTCGTTACATTAGATTCTTTGTTATGACCTTCAATTAAAAGATGCTGAATCGCTCCGGCGGGAAAATTATTTTCACGGGTAGGATTGCCGACATTTAAGCCTGCACCTCTAACATGAAAGCCTAAAAATTCACCATTTTTATCTATGGCGGCGCGATAAGTATATTTACAGGCTGGTCTGTAAACCCCACCGGCCATATCGTCTTCTCTGGTCCATTGAACTTTCACCGGGCTTTTAGCCAAACGGGAAATTTTTGCTGCTTCCTCTGCAAAATCTGAACTTAATCTTCTACCGAAACCACCGCCCATTCTGGTCATTTGTACGGTAACGGCTTCAACGGGAAGTCCTAATATTTCTGCTACTTTTGTTTGAGAACGCTGCGGCGTTTGAGATGGCCCAATTAATTCCGCTGAACCTTCTTTAACATCAGCAAAGAAGTTCATTGGTTCCATAGCATTATGGGGTAAAAAAGGGCAACTAAAAGATGCTTCAATAATTTTATCAGCCTGACTGAAAGCGGTTTCTGTATCGCCATCTGCCCTAAATGCCTTAGTTGGCTTTTGGGTTAGCAAGTCGGTTAACCATTTATCATGCTGCGCGGTATTCTCAGCCGCTGTTTTTTGAACCCAGGAAACATCAAGCGCTTTTCGAGCTTTTAAGGCTGTCCAAGTATCATTGGCGACGATAGCAATTTTGTCATCAAAAGGGTAAACACCGAAAACACCGGGAATGGCTTTTGAAGCAGCATCGTTTATTTTGTCAGGTATTTGACCGAACCCAGGAGGCCTTGCGACCACCGCGTATTTCATCCCTGGCTTTTTTATATCGATACCATAAATGGCTTTTCCTGTAAAAATATCTTTATTATCTACATTGGCAATAGATTTGCCTAAAAGTCTGAATTCACTTGGCTTTTTGAGTATTACCTTGGTTGGCACTGCTTGTTTCACAGCCTCTGTAGCCAGTTCGGCATAAGAAGCCTTTTGATTATTCCCAAGAACCTGACTATTTTCAGTTCTCAGACTATCCACTGAAACCTGCCATTTCTGCGCTGCTGCCGCCACCATCATCATTCTTACTGTGGCACCTGCCTGACGCAAAGTTGCCCAGGACGCCTTCAATGAACCGCTTCCTCCGGCCACCTGACGTTGATATTTTTTACCATCTAAAGGAGCCTGTTCCACTTTAACTTTTGACCAGTCAGCGTCTAACTCTTCCGCGACAATCATGGGCATAGCCGTTTTAACGCCCTGTCCCACTTCAGGGTTTGGCGAATAAATGGTAATAGAGCCGTCGGGAGATATCAAAATAAACGGATTGAAAGACAACGCTTCATTTAAACCCGGGGTTGAGGCTGCGGCATTAACGGAAGAAAAACCTAACAATAATCCGCCACCTGCTACGGCTGTAACCTTTATAAAGGATCTTCTTGATTCTGAAAATTGAGGATTATTCATAATTATCGGGCTTTTTGTGCCGCAATATGCACGGCTTTTCTAATTCTATTATAGGTTCCACAACGGCATATATTCCCTGCTAAGGCTATATCGATATCGGCATCGGAAGGAGAAGGATTTTTATCGAGAAGCGCCACGGTCGTCATAATTTGACCCGCTTGACAATACCCGCATTGAGGGACATCCACTTCTTGCCAGGCTTGTTGCACTGGGTGATCACCAGATTCACTTAATCCTTCAATAGTTACAATTTTTTTTCCTTCAAAAACAGATACGGGAAGAGAGCAGGAGCGCATAGGCTCACCTTCGACTAAAACAGTACATGCACCACATTGTCCAATGCCACAACCATATTTCGTACCTGTCAGTCCCACAGAATCTCTTAATGCCCATAACAAAGGCATTTCAGGATCTATGTCTAATTTGCGCTTCTTACCATTAACATTTAGTGTAATCGCAGCCATGATATATTATTTTTCTGTAAATTTAATCTTTTTTTACACTGAATACTTCCTTAAATGTCTGAAAAAACATTCCTTCATGAAGATAATATTTTTTCATCGCTTATTTTGAAGAATGAAAAGGATATTATTTCCCAAAATACGAACTTATACACGGAGGAAGAACTTCTAAACCTTCTATCCGAACAGATTCAGTACCTAATGGTTCATGATCGGGAACAGTTGTGGAGCCTTTTTTATCGCTTAGATATTACAGACGAATCCCTGCGTTTTGTGTTAAACAATACCCCCTCTGAACAACAATCCATTGCTTTGGCTAAGTTAGTTTTAGAGAGGCAAAAAAAACGAATGGAGACTAAAATGAAATACCAACAAGCTCCGATAGAAGATGAAGAATGGCGTAGCTGGTAAACTAATGTGTGCCATAAATGATAATTAAAACCAAAGGATATGTTTTCCGAACCCTTAAATACGGAGACCACCAAGTTATTACTGATATTTTTACTGAATCTAACGGTCTTTTAACTTTTATTGTCCCCGGTGCCAGAAAAGGGGGTATTCATTCGAAAGGTATATTTTTGCAGCCCCTGTCTTCCCTCGATTTAATTATCGAGGTACAGGACGGAAAAAATTTACAAAAGATTAAAGAAATCAAATTTGACAGACTATTTACCAATATTCAAAGCGACCTGCGAAAAGGTGTTATAATTTTGTTTTTAGGTGATGTTTTAAGACATTGTGTGAAGGAAAATGCACCAAATAAAGAACTTTATGATTTTATCGATGCTAATCTTCAGTTCCTGGACCAGGCAAACCAGGGATTTTCCAATGTGACCATCTATTTTTTACTGCACCTCACTGCTCATCTGGGATTTTTCCCTGTGAATGAATGGTCGGAAACCGATAGTTCTTTAAACTTAAAAGAAGGATATTTTGAACCTTTTCAAGAGATCATGGAGTATAACCTGGAGGCTGAACCGAGCAGACTTTTAGACCAGTTTATGAACATACCTTTGCAGAACATTTCCATCATAAAACTTTCCCGGGACCAGCGTTTATATCTCATCGACAAAATAATATGGTATTACAGATTTCATCTTGATTTTTTCCCGGAACTGAAATCGCTTCCCGTTTTAAAAGAAATATTTTAATTAAGCCTTATTTTTATAAACTCTTTACCTAATAAGCTATTTATTAAACCAATCAATATTTTAATAAAATGGAACCTTTAAACGACCAGGTAATTGACAGAATAGTGGAAATGGCCTGGGAAGACAGAACCTCTTTCGATGGCATTTTCAGACAATTTGGTGTCGCTGAAGCAGACGTTATTGCTATTATGCGTCGCGAAATGCATCCCAATAATTTCAAAAAATGGAGAGCAAGGGTTCAAGGTAGAAGCACAAAGCATGAAAAATTGAGGGTAGAGGACGTAAATCGTTTTCATTCCCGAATGCAAAGAACGATTAGCGGAAACAGGAAATCTAAATAATTATCCCGTTATATATATGTAGCCAAAAGCAGAAAGCGCTAGAATAATGCCGTACATAAAAACGGCGTAACAAATTCTTAGATATTTATACTTGACTGCCAGTACTTTACCTAAAAAATATAAATCCCTCGTCATAGAGTTATACAGAAAATCATTATCCTGAATCATCTCCATCATACCCTCCTGAAATTTCTCCATTTCCATATTATAGAAATTACCAAAAAAAAGGAGATTAGCCTTTCTGTCTTTTATGTCCTCATCGGTAACTGTTCCGCTTGTCACTTTAGGACGTGTTGATAGTATGGCAAAAACCAGTGACATCAAGCAAACGGCCAGGAGCAGAAAAGTGGGAAAGGCCAGCCTGGGATTCATTTTAAGTTGAGGGAGCAAATTGGACACCACTATGGAAATGATAATGGCCGAAATGCTCAGCATAATATTTGCCTTATTGTCGGCGATGGCACTTAAGTTTATGTGCGTCCTGTAAGTAGCTCTAAACATCGTTTCGACGCCCCTACTCACCTCCGGTTCCCTGGCTTTGTTATTTTTCTTTTTATCTTTTCCCTCTTCTGTCGGCGAAATGTTGTTTTTATACTTTAAAAGGAATTTGATATTTTTCTCTTTGCCTTCATCAAAAAGAATGCGGGCAGAGGGCGTGTTGTACTTATGAGCAACCATAAAATTTAATTCTGCCTGAACGAACTGAATTTCCGGTTGAAACTGATTTTCCGTCAACAACCATTCCTGACGCAATCTATTGGACCTGTCCCAGTAATTTTCATTTCCAAGATGCCCAAAATCGGCGTCGCTCATAGCCCCTTCCAACCAATCGGTAGGTTGATGACTTGGTTTTGTGGACAAAATTAAACGTACGACCTTATCAATCGCTTCGTCCGTTATCTCAGCGGAATTCGCTGCAAACTGTCTGAAAATTTGTACTGATCGCTCCTCGTGATCTTTTGACCCTCCAGAAAATCCTGTGTCGTGAAAAAGGGCGGACAAGAGCAAAGCCTCTTGCTCTTCATCGGAAGGACACTCAACAGAAACAATCCTTTTTGCCGCAGAAAGCACGTCTTGAACATGATTAAAATTATGATATAAATAACTCGGCGGAATATTTTCCAGGAAATGTTTTTCTACAAATGCCGTGGCGGTTTCTATTAATATATCGTTCATCCCTCTTTTACATTTTCAGATTACTGTCCGTTTTTAACCTTCTCTAAGTTAAGGTTATTCTTTTCAATCACGTAAATTATGAAAAATTACAAATTAAATGTTGAAATGACTAAAAAAATAGCCTTAATAACGGGAATTACGGGTCAGGATGGCACCTATTTAACTAAATTATTACTTTCAAAAGGATATGAGGTACATGGAATGCAGCGAAGAACTTCCCGCTTGAATAACGTGAGAATGGATACCATACATCGGGAAGCTGTTGTGGTCAATACCCATCTATTCACTCATTTTGGTGACCTTTCGGACGCTGGCATGCTTATAAAACTGGTGCAACAGATTCAACCTGACGAGGTGTATCATTTAGCAGCGATGAGTCATGTTCAAGTCAGTTTTGACCAACCGGAGTACACCGCCGATATAAATGCAACTGGAACATTGAGGTTATTGGAGGCCATAAAAATAGCAGGCCTTTGCCAGAAGACAAAATTTTACCAAGCCTCCACGTCGGAACTTTTCGGCAATGCCGGCAGATCGCCTCAAGGTGAAGCAACCCCTTTTCACCCGACTTCACCTTACGCAATTTCCAAATTATTCGCCTATTGGATGACCACCAATTACAGAAATTCTTATGGCTTATTTGCCTGCAATGGTATTTTATTTAATCATGAAAGCCCCTTACGCGATGAATCTTTTGTCACCAGAAAAATTACTATGTCCGTGGCCAAAATAGGTTTAGGAATACAAAATACACTGTATTTGGGAAATCTGAATGCGAAAAGAGATTGGGGGCATGCGGAAGATTATGTGGAAGCTATGTGGCTGATGCTTCAGAAAAACAAGCCCGACGATTACGTTATTGCCACAGGTATCTCCACCTCCGTTCGGGAATTTGTTGAAAAATCATTTGACATTATCGGCATCAAATTACAATTTGAGGGTACTGGTACAGATGAAAAAGGGTACTGTTTGTCTTCGCAAAACAGCTTATATCCTGTTAAAAAAAATAGTTTACTTGTAGCCATTGATCCTCAATTTTATCGACCTACCGACATCGATTGGTTGATAGGCGATACGAAAAAGGCGAAGAAGGATCTGCATTGGGAAGCCAGAACATCCATAGATTGTCTGGTTCACGAAATGGTGACATCGGATTTACAAGGTGTGCTAAACCAAATAAACACGGTGAAATGAATGTATTATCCAAGATTTATATCGCCGGACATACTGGTTTAGTAGGCTCAGCCATTGTTAGAAAACTTGAAATGCGGGGATATAAAAATCTTATCCACAAAACTTCAGCTGAACTGGATTTAAGGAATCAGCAGGCGGTAAACGATTTTTTCGACCAACAGAAACCAGAATATGTATTTCTTGCGGCAGCAAAAGTAGGCGGCATCCTGGCTAATCTCACCTACAAGTCAGCCTTTATTTATGATAATTTACAAATACAGACTAACGTAATATATGCTGCTCATTTTTGCGGGGTTAAAAAACTCCTCTTTCTCGGATCGAGTTGTTTGTACCCCAGATTGGCCCCTCAACCGATAAGAGAAACGGAGTTATTGACTGGCGCTCTGGAACCAAGTAATGAATTTTATGCCATCGCCAAAATTTCAGGCATAAAACTATGCCAGGCATACAAGATGGATTACGGTTCTAATTTCATTACGGTTATGCCACCCAATGTATATGGCCCGAATGATCATTACGACCTTGAAAATTGCCATGTTTTACCTGCATTAATCCGTAAAATTCATGAGGCAAAAAAACTTAACAGTCCAACCTTATACCTTTGGGGAAGTGGAAAACCCAAAAGGGAATTTCTACATGTGGATGACCTTTCGGAAGCCTTGTTAACCCTAATGTTACAATATGATGAGCTATCACCCATAAATATTGGAGCCAGTGCCGACATTTCCATCCGCCAATTAGCGAAACTTATCAAAGAGATTATTGGCTACCGGGGACAAATCAAATTCGATGTAACCAAACCTGATGGAACACCTCGCAAGTTATTGGATTCCAGCAAAGCCATACAGTTAATCAACTGGAAACCAACTATTTCGTTAGAAAATGGAATGAGAGAATTATATGGGAGTTTGGAAGAGGAGGAATGGTATGAGTGAGGATGACAGAGGGCAAGATGGTTAACCAGCGTAAGGGGTGGCAAGCTGTTCAGTAGAATATTTAAGCTGGTCGATTGTCCGGTAAATAGCAGGAAATATATAGTCAACTTAGGTATTCAGAAAAAAAAACCAGAAAAAAAATTTTAATTGAAATTCAACATTTTATCATTAATCTGGAAGTAAATAATGCTTTTATGGCCTGGCCAAAATGCTCCTTAAACCGTTTAGCAAAAAATTAAAACAAATTTCTCAAAATTAAGGAAAAATCTATTTATAACATGTGTGATAAATTATATCCATTTTATGTACCATTATGAATGCGCCGGAAAGCATAAACATTGAAATTTGTTATGAATTTTATTATATTTGATAACAAAATAGAATTGAATGCTTATCGAACGAAATACAAAGGATCAGATTACAATAACTGTTTCATCTTCTCTTGATAGCTTCGGACTTCAAAGACTTATTGATTATATTAAGTACCTCGAAGCGACATCAAAAACCAAGGCAAAGCAGTCTGATGTTGATAAACTTGCAGACGAAGTAAACACTTCCTGGTGGGAAAGGAATCGCGATAGATTTTTAGAATGAGGGTTATTGTTGACGCAAATATAGTTTTCAGCGCCATCTTGAATACAAATGGAAAAATTGGTGATATTCTAATAAACGGAAGAATGCGATTTGATTTTATTGCCCCTGAATTTTTGAGGTATGAAATCAAAAAACACTACGGTAAATTAATGAAGATATCAGGTTTAACCATTGAAGAAATTCAAGAAGCAGAATTTCAAATATATAAATCTATCCTTTTCATATCAGAAGAACAAATTACACAATCTAACTGGATAAAATCTGAAAAATTAGTTAAAGATATTGATCCAAATGATATTCAGTACATTGCTTATTCGAAGCATTTCAACTGTAAAATCTGGAGTGGAGACAAAGCTTTAATTATCGGTTTGGCCAAAAAGAAATTTACAAAATTTGTAACAACGGACGAACTCTTTACCATTCATACATCAAAAAAATAAAAAGGTAACGGATTTCCATCATTCAGATGCACCTGGGTTTCTACCTCTTTTTGACTTTTTGGAAAACCCCAGGAAAGCAAGGATTTTTGTAAGGGCACCTAACCATAAATTAACCTCGGTATCTCATTCTAACTTAACGCTATAATGGAAAAATTTACCAAACATAGCGTTCAATGGTTTTACAACCTATTATTAGATAAAATTATCTTTGGCAAATCAATAAAAAAGTTACGCTCCAAAATAGGTCGAGTTGGCTAAAGATGTTTTAGTTAGTTTAGACCCTATTATACTAACTTTTGAGTACGTTGGTCCCAAAACTAAAGTATCTTAATAATTGATAGGATTAAAAAATTAATCATCATGGTCTTTATTCTTTGCCGTAACGAGATAATTACCTTCTGTATATCTAATTTAAACCAATCACGATCATGTAATCATTTTTCAGCATTGGCCTCATTTTAGTATCTTCGCCAAGTGCACTATTTTTAGGGCGTGTCATAAACCAACAACCAACGCATGATAACTGCAGAAGACATACAATTGATTGTAGCAAGTGGCGAAGGATACAATGCTGAATTCAAAGTTAGCATTCCATCGAAAGTAAAAGAATTGTCTGAAGAAGTTTGTGCATTTGCTAATGCAGCTGGTGGTGTTTTATTGATTGGTGTGAGTGATGCCAATGAAATAGTAGGGTGTGGTACATTTGATAATGCAAAGCGTTCTGCCATTCAACATAGTTTAAGCGAAATAACGCCTGCTTTACAGTGTTCCTTAAACTTGGTTGAGGTAGCTGGTAAAACCATTGGAGTGATTGAAGTAGCTTCCGGCCCTAAAAAGCCATACGTTTTGTCGGGTGCCATATATGTTCGAATTGGTCCGAATACGCAAAAGCTGACCACTGCGGAGCAAATGCGCGACTTCTTTCAACAGTCTGACAAGATTTATTTCGATGAAGTTCCCTGTCCTGCTTTTAACCCCTTAACTGATATTGACCTTGAAGTACTAACTATTTTTAAATTGGAAGCTAACTTGAGTGCAGCGGTTTCCAACGAACAAGTTTATATCAATTTTAAATTATATGCAGAGGCACAACATTTTAAAAATGGCGCTGTGCTTTTTCTTGGGTCTAAACCAGAACAGTTTATTGAAAAGGCAATGATTCGTTGTATTGCATTTCAGGGACTGGATAAACGCTTTATTTTTGATGATCATACTTTTGGAGGACCTTTATACCATCAATTTACCAAGGCTATGCAATGGCTTCGTGGAAAATTAAACGTTGCTTACGATATTGAAGGACAAGGTTCCGGTCCCAGAAAAGAAATATGGGAGATTCCCGAAACTGTATTTAAGGAAACGATTATCAATTCCTTGTCCCATAGAGATTATTACGATAAAGGTGCGTTAACTACCATAGAACTATTTGAAAACCGGATAGAAATTAGTAATCCCGGAGGTTTGGTGAGTGCCATTCCTATGGCTTCATTTGGTAAACGAAGTCATTCCAGAAATCCACTTATTTTTGGCCTTTTTTCCAGAATGCGTTTGGTAGAACAGATTGGATCGGGCATTCCCAGAATCATTAACCTAATGAAAGAGGCAGCATTGCCAGCTCCTCTTTTCCAAAAAGAAGGAATGTTTACCGTTACCTTAATGCGCCCACTAAAAAGTAGGGAGAAAAGTAGGGAGAAAAGTAGGGAGAAAATAAAGGCACTGATTAAGGAAAATCCTAATGTAACAATAATAGAAATGAGTGAAATCATTGGAATAAGTATAAAAGGAATTGAAAAGCAGATTGCTAATCTGAAAAAAGAAGGTATTATTGATCGAATGGGTGCTGACAAGGGTGGTAACTGGAAAATTTTAATAAAATAATTTGACCATTGGAAAAAAGTATTCCAACAATATCGCCTTGAGTTTTGTCATGATGAAAAAACGGATAAGAAAGGTCTTTTTGATAGCCTTCATTTACCAGATGTTAAAAAGTTGAGGATTGAAAACAATAAGTTTACCCTAAAGCATAAATTCAGATTAAAAATGCTTTCCATTCTTTACGTTTCTGACCCTAAATGAAAAAAAATGCTTTATGCTCTTTTTACCGAAACATTTAAAAATAAACAGGGTAAATGCAGGGCAATTGAAAAATTTGGATTAATAATATTTTTCTGGGAAACGATAGAATGTAAAATCCAGATGAAATTGACCATGTAATCAGGATTCGATTGGTTCTTCGACCATTTTGGTGATTACGCTTATTTTAAGATCACATTCTTGACAATCACACCCTTTTTAATGAAGTTTCCTGTTAATATTAGTCCCGGTTCTTGATCATTGATATTTTTTTTAATAATAACCAAATATGAAATTTCAACAAAATGGTTGAAGAACCCACTTTCCGTGGAATATGCATTTATAGGATTAAGCAGGATAAAAAAGAGGGTATAAAGTAACCCCTTTACATATAACCCTCAAGTTCAAACCGAAGAAGTTATCCTTAATTCTGTTAATCTGGAAAATCCTGATTCAAAACTGGGGGAAAGCGAGTGAATATTACATGGAAAACTGTCGAAAATAAGACCCAAGGCATCGCGTCTCTACAGATTCTGGTGAAAAATTATCGCTGCTGGTCATCAAATTCCTACCTTACGAAGTCGTTATATGTAATCTGTGAAATCTCGTTAATTCCTAAGGCAACGGACGTAGGCTCCAACAGACTTATAGTTAGGGTCCCTGCCCACATTGCCACTGCTGGTGTTCAGGTAGCGGAACAATGCGAAGTCATTGTAGATCTCCGTAGCACTCCAAAAGATAGTGCTGGAGCTAATATCGGCGAAATTACCAACATTAAATCGAAAGCCACCTGGGAGAGCGGAAAAACCACTTTCATTCGTTGCTCCATTATTTGGAGGATACCAAAGTGCGGTTATTGTATCTTTCATCTTGCCACCTGCAGTGGGGCTTTGAACAGGACCAACACTTAAAGTTTCTGTTGGTACCAAAAATTGAATTAATGATGTCCACTCTCCATCCGTAGGAACATGCCAATCCATAGGACAGATATTTACAGTATCATTCATTGCAATTACTCCAGCTGTAGATATCCCTTTTACAGCATACCAATTGTATAAGTAGCCATATTTGGAGAGGTTCGAAGGCGTCGTTGCCGTACTATCATGAGCGTAAATAGTATGAGCACCTCTGGTTAAATTTTGCCATGTGGAAGAACTACCACCAGAACCACCAGTGGTATCAAATAGAATCGAAGTACCATTATTATATCTTCTCACTCTTAAATTCTCCTTTGTCCAACACTGAGCACCAATCAAAACCGTATTATAGGAGTTGCCATCAATGTCAGAAATGGTTGTTCCACAAGTGAAAACTGAAACCCCAATAGTTCCCCATACTGGTAAACCTGAGGATATCTTTAAAACTTCACCCTCATTACCAGGAGCTAGAATTACCCAGCTGTTTCCATTAAAAAACATGATATTACCATTTGCAGAACCTACAGGAAAATCAGAAATATCGAGTTTGGTTAAAAATCTGGTTGTCAGATTCAATAAACTGGTGTCCGTTTCATTTAACTCCAAGGCCAATCTCGTTGTCAGATTCAATACACTGGTATCTGTTTTAGATGCATACAAGGCATAAGGTACACTCATGAGTTCTTGTGTTCCCAACAAAACATAACTATTACCTCCACTGAAATCTGCTTCCAATTGAATGAAATGTGCTGAATTACCCCAATTAATATTGCCAAATAACCCGCTTATTACTGTTCCAACACCTATCTGTAAGCTCATTAATCCTCCTGCATCCGTCGTTCTGGCATGTGTTTCAACGTAAACAGCTGGCCCAGTAATGGTGCCTGATAAAATGGAAATTCTCAAACTAACCGCCTTATTAGATACAACTTCCCCATTTGTATTTCTTAAAACCCTCTGGAAGTTGATCCTTTGGGGTGCCTGAGAAATCCCTATTAAAGGAAAAATTAACAAGATTGTAATTCTTAAAATATTCATATTATTATTATAATTCTTTTTTATAATAAAGTAAATCTACTGCTTATTTTTAAAGCAAAATATTTTATATTTAAAATCACCTTAATTTAATCACTTCTTTGTTAGGCAAATAATAAACCTGAACTACTCTTGCCTTCGCGAAGCAGCTTTTGATTTAGAATCAGGACAAACAGGATTTGGGTAAATATTACATTGAAACCTGTCGCGGAGAAGACGCGAGGCATCGCGTCTCTACGAGATCTGGTGAAATATGGTCGTTGCTGGTCAGAAAATTCCTACCTTAAGAAGTCATTATCTATAATTTGTGAAATCTTGTTAATTCCTGAGGCAACGAACGGAGGCTCCAACTGACTTGAGGTCGGGGTCCCTGCCCACGAGACTAACGTCGTAGGACAAGGAGCGGTTCCAGGCGTTGAGGCTATCGTTCTCAGTAGCGCTCCAAAAGATAGCGTTGTTTCTAATATCGCGAAAAATACCACTATAACCACGATAACCACCTGGGATAGCAGTAAAGCCACTTGGGTTGTCAGCTCCAGTATTTGGCGTATTCCAGAGCATAATAGTACACTCTCTTATAACTTCTTTCATCTTACCGGCTGCTACACTTATTCCACCCAAGTAGGTTGTTAAAGTTGTCCAATCTGCATCGATGGGAACATGCCAACCTGTAGGGCAGATATTTTTATAATCTGTACTTCCTGTAGTTGCAATACCTTTTACAGCATACCAATTATATAGGTATCCATATTTAGTGAGGTTCGAAGGCGTCGTTGCCGTACTATCATGAGCGTAAATAGTATGAGCACCTCTGGTTAAATTTTGCCATGTGGCAGACATACCAGGATAATGAGTAGGAATATTAGGAACAAGAGAACCAGTGGCATCAAATGGAATCGCAGTAAGATCATTGTATCTTCTCACTCTTAAGTTCTGCGCTGTCCAACACTGTTTGCCAATCGAAACAGAAGTATAGGCATTGCCATCAACGTCAGAAACAGAGGAAACAGACCCACATGCTGACACCAAAATAGTTCCCCTGGCAGTATCAGAACTAACACTTAATCCCGTTATCGGTATAGCATAGTTAAAAGTACCTGAAGCAGATGGTGAGCCACTAATTGTAAGCCTATTACCTGACAAAGCTGCAGTAACTCCAGCAGGCAATCCTGTCGTAGTGCCTATACCCGTTGCATTCGAAGTAGCATGCGTAATAATCGCCATTAAACTATCCAACCTCAAGGTAAGACTTGACGATGCAGGACCAGCTAAAACAATTGACGTTGTTCCACTTCCCCAAACTGGTGAACCTGAGGACATATTTAAAGAATGACCCTCAGCACCAGGAGCTAGGATTACCCAGCTAGATCCATTAAAAAACATGATATTTCCTATAGCAGAACCTGCAGGAAAATCAGAACTATTGAGTTTGGTTGAAAATCTCGTTGTCAGATTCAATAAACTGGTGTCCGTTACATTTAACTTCGTGGAAAATCTCGATGTCAGATTCAAAACCGAAGTATCTGTTTTAGTTGCATACAAGGCATAAGGTACACTCATTAGTTCTTGTGCACCCAACAATACATAACTATTACCTCCACTGAAATCTGCTTCCAATTGAATGAAATGTGTTGAATTACCCCAATTAATGGTAGAAAAATCTGTGCTTGGTGCAGTTCCAGCACCTATCTGCAAGTTCATTAATCCTCCTGCATCCGTCGTTTTAGCATGTGTTTCAACGTAAACGGCTGGCCCAGTAATGCTGCCTGATAAAATGGAGATTCTCAAACTCACCGACCTATTAGATACAATATCCCCATTCGTATTTCTTAAAACCGACTGGAAGTTGATTCTTTGCGGTGCCTGCGAAATCCCTATTAAAGGAAAAATTAACAAAATTATGATTCTTAAAATATTCATATTATTCTTATAATTCTTTTTTATAATAAAGTTGAATGTACTCTTTATTTTTAAAGCAAAATGTTTTATTTCTAAATCACGTTAATTTAATCCCTTATTTGTTAGGCAAATAATAAAACTGAAGTACCCCTGCCTTCGCGCATCAGCATTCTTTTTTCCTTATTACTTTTATATTTAACCCTCAAGTTCAAATCGAAGACGTTCTTTTTAATCCTTGAAATCCTGTTAAATCCTGATTCAAGACAAGATGCCTTCGACATCGTTTAATGTTTCACGTAGGGGCGAATTGAATTCGCCCTTTTTTGACCATTTCCTATTTTTTTATACCATTTACCATGACCAACAGATCATCCATCTATTTAATTAACTTGTGAATACGCCTGTAACACGAAGGAAAAACGCCTTTGTTCTCCAAATGGGGAAATGTATTTTTATCATGGAAGGTCGAATGCAATCTGCCCCTACAAACGTGATAATTATGATGTACTAACACCTTAATAATCATGTAATATCCGTGATTCAAACCCAAGTGAAATAGGGTGACTATTAGATGGAAACCTGTCAAAGAAAAGACGCGAGGCATCGCGTCTCTACGATTTATTACGGTTAATCCTGATTCTGAAGGACCAATACTCCATCGTCAAAAACACCTCCCACATAAATTTTTCCTTTGTATGGGGCCGCTACGGAAGAACCTGACAACGGGTTACCATCATTCAAATACACTTGGGTTACTGCCTCTTTTTGACCTTTTGGAAAGCTTATTTTCAAAACCTCTGAAGGGGATCTCTTTTTGGCATCTTTGGAATGCCCCAGAAAAACAAGCATTTTAGTATGGGCACCTACCCATAAATTACCCTCAATGTCCCATTCCAGATTATCCACTCCGGTATTACACTTTATTTTGCCCGACGCAGAAAATGGTTCCCTGTTATAGGATAAGATGGATCCATCGGTACAAGCGGCTACATATATCTTACTACCGTCCGGACTTACGGTTATCCCGTTGGCATAGCGAATACCCTCTTCCAGGATGGTCGTCTTTTGTCCATCATAAAAACCTATTTGCCCTGTGCCAATGACTAAAAAGTCCTTCCAACTGGAAACTCCTCCATGGCTGTCGTGGTCATTTGTAAAGTAAAAAGCATTTTTGCTTACCGCCACCAAATCATTTGGACTCACAAAATGGTCATCCGAGATAGATTTTACATGCATCAAGGAAGTATCCTTACATTGAAAAACCTCCACGGTATTTTCCTTTGCCCGATGATTAACTACAAAAAGCCATTGCGTGCTATCCGAACCATCATTAAACAAAGAAATACCGTGCGGATGAAAATCGTCCAAATCAAAATCAGCCGTTAATTCTATAGGTTTCGGTGAATCCTGAGAAAGATTCAACAAATAGATAGCTCCCTTTTTCGGCTTTCCAGCTACCGTACTTCTTCTATCGTCAGAAGAGACAAAAGCAAAACCGCTGATCTGATCAATCGTAATGTCCTCTGCACCAATCATCCCATTTATCAGACTCGATTCTTGATCACCAATGATTACCGATTTTTTAAATGCGCCAGCATAATATAGGGTTCTCCCTACTACGAGCAATATTAAAACTAAAGCAAACAATATAATTTTCTTCCAATGCATGACCTTATTTTTTTTATTAAAGATAAGCATAATGGATTGAAATTATTCTTCCACGATAGCTTTTAACATAAAATTCGCATACTTACCCGGCGCGATAACCGCATTAATTACTTTAAAGGGTAATTCAACAGAAGGAAGAATATCCAGGGTTTTCAATTGAATCTTAGCGATTGACCGTGGCTCAAGGGTAATTAATCCCGAATGTTGATGAAAATTTAATTTGCCCTCATTCAACAATAAAAAAGGCGTGTCAGAATTATTTTTCAAGGAAATTTCCAGGATAGAAGAAGTACCAATGTATTCCGCCTTTTGAACAGTTAGAACGGCATTCAACATTGGCGTCATCCACTCCTCCCGGCCAATGAGGGTATGATTGAAATACGCCAGTGTTCTTTTGGCAAATAAAGCTTCCCGAATACTTTCCTCTGTTTTTTCTTTAGCGAAAACTATAGTGAAAGGTCTGTGCCCACCTTCGGAAATATTAAATTGCCAATCTACCAAACCATGTATATCAGAAGTTCCCATGATCGTCAGATTATGATCGAGTGCCATTTGAAATGCTTCATCAGAATAAGTGACATCATTTACCACTTCTATGCCATGAAGCAGATTTTCGTTGATGAGTTGTTTATGAAAATCAGTTATCCTGGCTACCCCATCTTTTCTTTGCGCAGTCCAGTTCGGATGATTCCAAAAAGTGAAGGCTCCCTGATTTTTTGCTTCCTTAAACACGGTCAAGGCATCTTCCTGCAAAAGTTTATTGGCATCTTTAATGAAAATGGCATTATTATGTCCAGGTGGCATTCCCCTGGTAATTTCAGCCCCTTTCACCACTAACAATTCGTAAGGCTTTGCTATTTTTGAAGCGATGTCAAAGGATTTATTTCTATCAGGATTTGGAATATCATCTTTATGAGGCTGGTATTCCAAATGTTCAGTCATGGAAACGGCATCCAGGCTATCTTTTAGTGCTTCCTGAACCCGGATATCCGGCCAGACACTACCGTCGGAAAATACAGTATGGATATGGAAATCACAGGAAAGGGATAAATATCCCTGAATGGGTGGGAATTTAGCTACTCTGCCATGTTGGTGATTAGATTGTCCAGTGGCTAAAACAGAAAACAATCCTAATATTGGGATAACAAGAAATTTCATACGCTACCTTTTTTTTCAAAAATAAAGGTATTCTTTTAAAAAAATGGAAATGGTGCACTAATTAATAAAGAATTAGCCTTGAGTAAACATAGCGTTAAAATTCCTCTTCTCTTTCGATTTTAAGAAGCTTTAAATTTTTATCAAACATCCTTCTAAGGTAGGCTGAATCTGATTCGAATAAAAATTTTCGGGACAATTCAATGGGCATTTCCGTTTCACTAGCAAAATTAACCTCTCCATTTTCCTTTAAAATTGCTTGATACACCGCTCTAAAAATAGCTGGATTATTCACTATATCAGGATCTGAATCTGCAGAAAATCCCCCGGTTTCGAGAAATGGGGGACAATCGACGGTTGTTTCTGAAGAATCAATTTCCAAATAAAAATCCCCTTGAATATACTTTCTGAGACCTGGACTTTGGGCCACTCTATGATAATAAGAGCCAAAAATTGGCAATGCCGTTGCAGCACCCTGACCCAGGGCGGTACTCTTAAAATGAATAGCGGGAAGAGAAGCTCCTACCCAAACGCCGGTAACCAAATTGGGAGAAGCGCCCATAAACCAGCCATCTGAATTATTTTGAGTGGTTCCTGTTTTACCAACCAACGCCATTTTCAATCCAAAAGCACTGCGCAATCTTCCACCTGTACCGTCATTAACTGTCTTTTTCAACATAGGTATTAAGGTGGCCACCGTAAAAGGATCAATCACCTGTTTGCTGGCCTGTCGGGGAGCTGAATAAATAAGCTCTCCCTCTTTAGTTTCAATGCGTAACAAATAATGAGGGGGAGGTTTTACCCCTTTATTAACTAAAGTGGCATACACCCGAGTCATTTCATACAAGGAAATTTCTGCAGAACCCAATGCGATAGAAGGAGCTTTCGGAATATTCGAGGTAATACCCAACGCCTTTCCCATTTCTCTAACCTCCTCAATACCCGTTGCCAAAAGAACTTGAACTGCAATAGTATTAATAGATTTACTTAACGCGCCCGCCATGGTATAAAAGCCACCATATATATTATCGGAATTTCCAGGTTTCCAATCTTCATATTCAGGATAAATAATTTGTTCATTTGGATAATAAGTACAAGGATTTAATCCCTCCTGGATAGCTGCTGCATAAACAATAGGTTTAAAAATAGAACCTACCTGCCTGTTTGCGTGCACATGATCATATTGATTATACCCAAAATGATTTCCACCAATCCATGCTCTGATGGCACCACTTTTCGGATCCATGGAAAGCAGGGCAGCCTGTAACATTTGTAATGAAATCTTAAGGGAATCCAAGGGGGAAATAACTTTCTGAACAGACTGCAACTCATTCCATGCGAACATCTGCATAGGCACGGGTGTATTAAAATTTTCCTCCATTTCTTCCCTCGTAGCTCCAGCGTTAAGTAATTGTTTATATCTGTCTGTTTGCTTTACAATATTCCACAAAAAGGCATCATTTCCCCAGGGCTTCCCGTTTCGCCATTCTCTAAAAAAACCAGCTTGAATTTGCGGCATTTGTTCTTTGACCGCCTGCTCCGAGAACAACTGCAAGTAATAATCGACCGTTGTATAAATCCTCAACCCATCGGTATAAAGGCTGTAATAATTACCATCTTTTTTCTTAATATTTCCTACTATTTGTTCCAACTCAGGTCTTATATATTCTCTGAAATAAGAGGCAAGTCCCGCATTTCTACCCTGAGGATTATATCTTAGACGCAGGGAAGTTCTACTCAATTTCTGATAGGCTGTTTCGGTTAAATAGTTGTATTTGACCATTTGTGACAATACAGTGTTTCTCCTTTTTAAAGCTCTTTCTGGATGATTAACAGGGTTATACAAACTAGGGCCTTTAAGCATTCCCACCAGTAAAGCCGCTTCTGCAATACTTAGCTTAGTAGGTTTTTTACCGTAAAATGTCTGTGATGCAACATTTATGCCGTAAATAGTACCACCAAAAGGGACTGTATTGAGATATAAATTCAGTAGTTCTTCTTTTGTGTAAATTTTCTCTAATCGCTGGGCCGTAATCATTTCTCTGAACTTATTGACAGGCATGCTAGCCAGCCAGTAGGATTTTCGTGGAAACAAATTTTTCGCCAACTGCTGACTTAAGGTACTTCCACCTCCGGACGATTCATTCATCAAAAGGATAGACTTGAAAAACACCCTGAAAAGCGCTCTGATATCAATACCTTTATGCTCGAAAAAGCGGGTATCTTCTGTGGCCAGTAAGGCATGGATTAAGTAAGGGGGGATCTCTGAAAATTGAACATCCACTCTATTTTCTACATAATACCGACCCAAAACCTTTCCATCAATGCTCATGAGCTCCGATGAATTAGCTTGTTTAATACCTTTTAATTCTGCGTAATTTGGAATTGGGCCAAAAATACCCAGATAAATCAAGGAGAGGAAAATAATGAGACCCGAGACTCCCCAAATAACAGACCTGATAGCCCATTTTTTAAGTTCTTCCTTGTCTTTAATCACTGTTTTACCTTTCAAAGCCATGTAGAAAAAATAATGAGAGAAATATTAAGCTAAGGTAATGATTCTAATTAAACCTTCTACATTTCCTAAACATTTTATCCCCGCCATACCAAACATTAGGTACGAATTACTACCCCTATTTTTTTTGAAAAATAATTGATTTTACTGTTGAATTTCTGGCTTAAAACCACCTATATTTGCATTTATTAAGATTAAGTCTAAATAAATGCCAGAGAAATTTCTCTTGTCAAAAATACAAAACCGTGAAAAAACGTTTCCTCTTCCCAGCACTCGTTTATAGTTTAAACTTATTTAGTCAGGCCCCTAATCAGGACACTATAAAAAGTCAAGAGCTTGATCCTGTAATCATTGTTGGAGACAGAGCAAAATATATTGCGGGTTCTGGTCAGTACATCAACACTTTAAAAATAGAGAAGCTGAATCAACCCAATGTGAATAATGTGCTACGTATTGTTCCTGGTGTTAATGTTAGGGACGAGGAAGGATTCGGTTTAAGGCCCAACATAGGTTTGCGAGGTACCCCTGTTAACAGAAGTGCAAAAATCACCCTCATGGAAGACGGTATTCTTATTGCACCAGCACCTTATGCCGACCCTTCTGCCTATTATTTCCCTACCTTTTCGCGGATGCAAGGGATTGAAGTATTGAAAGGGAGTAGCCAAATTAAATACGGCCCATATACCATTGGAGGCGCTATTAATCTTCTTTCTACAGGTATTCCTAACACCTTCAAAGGTTTTGCCCAAGTTGGTTATGGAAGTTTTGGAACGAACCAACAAAGGATTTGGGTAGGTGATTCCCGCAAAAACATTGATTATGTTTTCGAAATAAACCGTATGGCTTCTAGTGGTTTTAAAGTTTTGCAGAATGGAGAAAATACAGGTTTCGACAGAAGGGATGTGATGGGCAAAATTCGTTGGCACACCGATGAAGATGCAAAAATACCTCAGTCTGTCATGTTGAAAATGGTGGCCAGCGTAGAAGAGGGCAATGAAACTTATCTTGGATTAACTTATGAAGATTTCCAGACAAACAGGCTAAGCAGATATGCTGCAACGCAAAAAGATATATTAGATATGAATCATAATCATCTTTCCCTGACGCATACTATTTCACCTGTGGAAGGATTAAAATTTCATACAACTGCTTACTATTCATTTACCTACAGAGATTGGGCTAGGGTAAATTCCATCGCTGGACAGTCCCTAAATAATATTTTACAAAATCCAGCCTCCTTAGCCAACGCTTATCAGGTTATGACTGGAAATGCTAACGGTGCTATTGATTATCAAAGTGCAGAAAGAAACTTTTTTTCAAAGGGTATCCAAACCAATGCGCAATATTTATTTGTTAAAAATGATTGGACGCATAAAATACAATTCGGTATTCGTTATCACCTGGACCAGGCGGACAGATTTGCGACGCGTTCAACTTACAACATGACTAACGGAACGATGATTTTATCTGCAGCCGGAATAAAAGGAAATCAGGAAAATCAAATTAGAAACGGGCAAAGCTTAGCTACTTTCTTAAATTACGATATAAGTTTCAAGCGCCTGAAAGTAAGTCCTGGCGTAAGGTATGAAAACATACACTTTAATTTTCAAAATTACGGAACGGCCGATAATGCCCGTTTAGGTACGGTACTTAGATCAGCAGAAAACCAATTAACGGTTATTTTACCCGGTATTGGCCTGCATTATTGGTTGAACGAAAATATGAACTTACTTGGTGGCGTTCACAAAGGATTTTCCCCTCCTGGTATGCCTTCTGTCACAGCAACGAGCGGACAGGCGAAAATGGAAACATCCGTAAATTACGAATTGGGGTATCATTTTGAAAAAAATGGATATACTGCACAAGTGGTTGGATTCTATAATAACTATTCCAATATTTTAGGTTCTGATAACATGTCCGGTGGAGGTGCAGGCACGGGAGATATGTTCAATGCTGGAAACGCAAATATCCAGGGAATAGAAATTAGTTTTGAAGGTAATTTACTTTCAAATAAGAATAATCCGTCGGGTATAAGCTTTCCTGTGAGCCTGGCCTATACCTTCACAGACGCGCGATTTCAAGAAACATTTATCAACGAAGGCGGAGACTGGGGAATAGGTAGAATAAATCAAGGAGATAAAATTCCTTTTATTACCCCGCATTTATTAACGGCAAATGTGGGAATGTCCAACGAAAAATTTGATATTACCCTAAGCAGTAGATTTACAGGAATTACCAGAGTAAAGCCAGGGGCAGGTGCACCCATTATTCCAAATGACCTTGTAAAATATGCCGACGTAAACGCATTGGCAGGATTTTTAATCATCGATCTTTCAACTAATTATGATGTAACTAAATCGTTAACGGCTTTCGCCACTATAAATAACTTGACCAACAGCAAGGCTATTGTTGCAAACCTGCCTCAAGGATACAGACCCAACATGCCTTTAAGTTTTAACACTGGTTTAAAAATCAGATTTTAACTTCTACCCTAAATCTTTATTTAACATATTAAATGGTGGCGAATCTTAAGGAAACAGTAAAATAGGTATTTCAGTAGAATCAGAGGTGATTTCACAGAAATTGGAAAAGATAACTTTCATAAGATGGCAAAAAAAAAGTATTTTTGCCATAGAACCGACATTTTAATCTTTACTTATTTTACCTCGTATTCTTTACCAATGAATTACCTAAAGTCTGCTGCTCTCCTTTCGTACCTTGTATTTAGTCTGCTAAGTTGTCATCCGAGGTATCCAGGTACTTTTGAAAATGCCGTTCGTTATCAAATTAACGACTCCATTCCCGAGGATAAAAAATTGCTGGCTTTGATTGCCCCATATACTGAAAAGCTGAATGCTACCATGTTGACCGGCTTAGCTCCACTCTCTGGAGAGTTAAAATTAGGTAAACCTGAGTCAACCCTTGGAAATTGGATTACTGATATTTTGCAACGGTACATCACAGAAACAAAAGGCATAAAATGTGATTTTACACTAAGTAATTATGGTGGCGTAAGAAGTAATTTTATCAAACAAGACAGTTTACGCGTCGGTATGATATTTGAACTACTGCCTTTTGATAATGAACTATTGGTTATAGATTTAAAAGGAAGTGACATTGAGGCACTCGTCAGATATATGGCGAAAAGTGGATTTTGGCCAGTAAGTAAAGGGCTTCAGATTCTTCAGACAGACAATAAGATAGAATGGATAAAAATTCAAGGACAACCTTTGGTACCTGAACAGATGTATAAAGTTCAAATGCCTGATTATGTGGCAAATGGAGGTGAGGGTACTACATTTTTAGCCAACGCCCCCAGAGAAAAAACAGGTATGTATATGCGGGAGGCGGTCATTGAACAATTACGTATTGAAACAAAAAAAGAGATTATTCAACAGGGAATGCTTGATGAAAGAATTCTGATAAGAAATAATTAATATGAGAAGGAGAAACTTTATTAAATACGCTGGAGCAGGCCTCATCGTTACGGGAACCAATCCTGCCTGGGCTTTCCGATCCCTTAAACCGGAAAGCAAGAAATTGACCATTCTGCACACCAATGATTTCCACAGCAGAATCGACCCATTTCCTCCTGGGAGTGGTCGGAACTCATTACAAGGCGGTGTGGCCAGGAAATCGACATTAATTCAACAAATCAGAGAAAAAGAAGAGAATTTATTGCTTTTCGATTCTGGCGATGTATTTCAAGGAACGCCCTATTTTAATTTCTTTGCAGGTCAATTGGAAATGCAGATCATGGAATTACTAAAATATGACGCTTTAACTATTGGTAATCATGATTTTGATGGAGGCATTGAAAATTTGGCCAAGCAACTGGAACAAGTCAGCTTTCCCGTATTATGCGGTAATTATAATTTTACCAATACCCCAATGGAGGGAAAAACCAAACCTTACCATATATTTAAAAAAGATGGGCTTCGCATTGGAGTGTTTGGTCTGGGCATTGAATTAAAAGGTTTAGTTCCTAAAGATCTTTATACCAATACTATTTACGAAGACCCCATTGAAAAAGCCAATTATTATGCAAAATTGCTTAAGGTAGAGGAAAAATGTAATCTTGTTGTCTGCTTAAGTCATTTAGGATACCAATATTCGGAAGACAAGGTAAGTGATGTTACCATGGCTGCTGCTACTGAAAATATCGATATTATCCTTGGCGGTCACACGCACACTTTTCTTCCTGCACCAACAAAAGTTGGCAATTTGGCTGGAAAAACGGTATATGTTAATCAAGCTGGCTGGGGAGGAATCCTATTAGGTCGATTAGATTTTGTTTTCCAGGGGGATAAGCCTGTTGGATTAGCCCATTCAGAAAATATTAGCGTGGGTGAAAAAAATTGGTTAGTTTAACGTCCTTACACTTCAAATAGTATGTGCAGCCAGATAATAAAGCAGGTTAAAACAAATACGTTTTCTCAAATTTATATTCAGGTTGTTTTTGCCGTTAAAGGAAGGGCAAGCCTTGTGAGCAAATCGTGGGAAGAGGAGTTGTATAAATATGTGTCTGGCATTGTAACTAACAAGGGTCAAAAATTGCTCGCCATCAATGGAATGCCAGACCATATTCATATTTTTATAGCCATGAAGCCAACCTGCTGCCTGACTGATTTAGTCAGAGAGATCAAAAAAGCAAGCAACCTATATATAAATGAAAAAAAATTATGCCCTTCCAAATTTCAATGGCAAGAAGGATTTGGCGCATTTTCATATAGCCAATCCGGTGTACGGAATGTGATCAATTATATTCTAAAACAGAAAGAACATCATAAAAAGAAAACCTTCAAAGAGGAATACATTGAATTTTTAAGAAATTTTGAAATCGAATATAAAACGGGACACCTATTCGAATGGATAGATTAAAATAATTTTTTGCCGCCGGGGACTAAATGGTACAATGAAAAAATGTTGCCGCCAGGGACCAAATAGCAAGAAACATGTGACCCCTCTGGGGTCAGGTCCGCAAATATAAATGACCCCAGAGGGGTCACACGTTTATAATTTTTTGCCAAAGGCATACGAAATCTGCCTTTACATCAATATGCCGGCATCGGCAAAACTCAGATAACCGGCATCGGTATAAATGATGTGGTCAATAATTTTGACATCAAGGTCGTTTCCACAAGACATGAGTCTTTTTGTAAGATTCAAATCTGCGTCACTGGCAGTTAAATTTCCCGACGGATGATTATGGCCCAAAATGATATAAGAGGCAAAATTTTCTAAGGCATGTCTGAAAATTATTTTTGGATCAACCATAGTACCCGAAACGCCTCCTATACTAATTCTTTCTCTACCAATGACCTTATTGCTTCTATTTAGCAAGATAATCCAAAATTCTTCTACCTGAAGATCGACCAGCACAGGTTTAAATATTTCATAAGCATCAACGCTCGATTTAATTTGCGTCCTAACCGTAATTTTTAATTCCGATCGACGCTGTCCCAATTCCAAGGCGGCAGAAATTAAACTGGCCTTAGCGGGACCAACCCCTTTGAACCGGCAAAGGTCTTTAATCGACGCTTTACTTAAGGAAGATAAATCGTCATTAAAACCCTTCAATAATCGATGGGCCAATTGAACTGCATTTTCCTCAAACGAACCAGAACCAATTAAAATGGCTAATAACTCTGCATTTGACATTTCTTTTTTACCCCTCATTTTTAACTTTTCCCTTGGTCTTTCAGCCTCCGGAAGGGTTCTCATAGTTATATGAACTTGGGGATATGCTGAATCTGTTAAATCTGTTGCCATATAATGCTTACTTTTGTGTTAATAAGATTTGAATTGAGTGCAATGTCTATATTAACCAACAAATGCAAAAGGACAGAATGTAGGTTTTTTACCCTACAATAAAGGGTTTATTTTCGTTAACTAATCATTCAAAGCATTGATTTTAAATAGGATAAATTAATTATTTTGGCAGAAGGACAAACGTTTAAAAAAGAAGAACGATTAAAAAGCAGAAAAGTGATTGGTCAATTGTTTCGCTCGAAACAGAGTCTTGGCCACTACCCATTTCGTCTTTTATGGGCCAATATTCCCTCTGCTCATTCATTGGACAATCCCGTTTTATTTACGCAGAGTGTCCCAAAAAAGAAATTCAAACATGCGGTAGATAGAAATCTTATCAGACGGAGAATAAGAGAAGCATACCGTTTAAATAAAGCAACATTTTACGCCAATTTTCCCGCAGGAAATGATGAACAAATAGCCATAATGGTTATCTATATAGCCACTGAAACCTTGCCTTTTTCCAGCATTGCGATCGCCATGGAAAAAATGCTTCATCGATTTCATAAAATTAGAAATAAACCAATAAAAGAAGTTTAACATGAGAAGCAAACTATTGATTGTAGCCTTTTTACATCTCACTTTTGTTTTGTCTGCACAAAGGAACCTCCAATTCTTACAATTAGAAAAAGTAGGAAGTATGAAGGTTACTAAAATTTCTCTTGGCAGTGTTATCACCTATTCCATTAAAGATGGACAAGGCTGGTACTCCTCCGAAATAGCGAACTTTTTATATAAAGACCAACTTATAGCCATGGCCGACAGAACTATACCTTTAAATGAAATTACGGCCCTGCGATATGATAGAACCTGGCCAAAGGCCATTGGCAGACAAGTGGGTCTATTTGGCCTATCGTGGTCGGGTTATGCCTTTATCGGCACGTTGACTGACGGAAGGCCGGAGACAAGCTACAGGACTTCCGATGCTATTGTGACAGGAAGCGCCCTCGCCGTGGGTTTATTATTGCCAAAATTAATTTCGTTTAGAGTTAAAAAAATAGGTAAAAAATACAGACTTAGATTATTGGACCTAAGGCCTGAGTGATATTTTTTAAACTTTTTTTTAATAAAAAAAATAAATAAATGCCTTTACATTCTTTTGTAAAGTAAAAAAAAGGTCATTTTTGCGATGTTAATTTTTAAAAACATGAGTATGTCAAGCGAACAAACTATCCCGTCAGAAAAAACAGTTTCTGAACGCGCTTCCGATTTAATCAGAATTCTTTCCGCTTCTATGGTTGAGCGTGCACAATCAGGTCATCCTGGAGGACCAATGGGAGGAGCTGATTTTATGCACATACTCTTCACAGAATTCATGGTTTTCAATCCTGAAAATCCACGCTGGCCATTTAGAGATCGCTTTTTTCTGGATCCCGGACACATGTCAGCTATGTTATATGCCCAAATGGGTCTTTTAGGATTTTACACTCCTGACGATTGGAAGCAATTCAGACAATGGGGAAGTCCAACGCCAGGGCATCCTGAAAGAGATTTAGATAGAGGCATTGAAAATACCTCCGGTCCTCTTGGCCTGGGTCATGCCTTTGGTGCCGGTGCAGCCATAGCAGAAAGATTCCTGGCTGATAGATTTGGCGAATGGCTCTCTCATCATACTTATGTCTATATATCTGATGGGGGCATTCAGGAGGAAATTTCCCAAGGTGTTGGTCGTATTGCTGGTCATCTTGGTCTCGGAAATCTCATTCTTTTTTATGATGCAAATGACATTCAACTTTCTACCCGGGTCGAAGATGTTACGAATGAAGATACTGCCGCTAAATATAAATCATGGGGTTGGGATGTTCAGACCATCGTAGGAAATGACCATCAGGCTATTAGAAATGCTTTGCGTCAGGCAAAAATGGTAACAGACAAGCCTTCCATAATCATAGGAAAAACGATTATGGGTAAAGGTGCCGTTACCGCTGAAGGAAAATCGTTTGAAGGAGAGGTAGAAACCCACGGTAAACCTTTAGGAAAATCGAACGCGTCTTTTCCAGAAACTATAAAAAATTTGGGCGGCGACCCTGAAAATCCTTTCCTCGTTTTTCCTGATGTCGAAGAATATTACGAAGCGGTTAAGGAAAAATGTATTAATGCCGCAGGAAGGAAGCAAGATGAGGAATTGGAATGGAGGCAGGCGAATGTAGAAAAATCTTTACTCCTCGATCAATATCTCAACGGCGTCTTACCTGAACTCGATTGGGAAAATATTATTCAAAAACAAGGTGACGCCACCCGGTCTGCTTCAGGAAAGGTGCTGGAATTATTTGCCTCGAAAGTAGGAAATATGATCGTTGCTTCGGCCGATTTATCAAATAGCGACAATACTCAGTCTTTCCTAAATAAAACAAAAGCACTTAAAAAAGGAGATTTTTCCGGTTCTTTCCTCCAGGCAGGTGTTTCTGAACTTACTATGTCTGCCCTATCGGTTGGTATGGCGCTTCATGGTGGGGTAATACCCGTTTGTGCTACCTTTTTCGCGTTTTCCGATTATATGAAGCCCGTTTTACGTCTGGCTGCCCTTATGGAAATTCCTACTATTTTTATCTGGACGCACGACTCTTTCAGGGTGGGCGAAGATGGACCAACCCATCAGCCTATAGAGCAGGAAGCTCAACTAAGGCTACTAGAAAAATTACATAATCATTCTGGAAAACCAGGTTTTCTTGCCCTTAGACCGGCAGATGCCGATGAAACTACAGTGGCCTGGAAAATGGCTATCGAAAATACAGAAACACCCACTGGATTAATATTATCAAGGCAGAATATTGTCTCGCTACCAGCCACTGGTGGTGTTTCAAGATATAATAATGCCCTCGGTGCTCAAAAAGGCGGTTATGTCGTGTCCGATTGTGAAGGAAAACCCGATATCGTTCTAGTTGGAAATGGTTCTGAAGTGAGTACGCTTTATGCTGGTGCTCAATTATTAAAAGAGAGGGAAAATAAAAAAGTAAGACTGGTTTCTATTCCTTCAGAGGGTTTATTCTTTAGCCAGTCTAAAGAATATCAAGAAAGTATTTTGCCAAATGATGTTCCCCGACTAGGTCTTACGGCTGGTCTTCCCGTAAATTTAGAGGGAATCGTTGGACATAACGGTGTTGTATTAGGATTAAGACATTTCGGATATTCTGCTCCGGCCGATGTGCTGGATGAAAAATTTGGATTTACCGGTGATCGGGTTTTTGTCGCGGCGAGTAATTTATTAGCTTCTCATTCATAAATAAACCTATAGTTCTATGAAATTTTTTATTGATACGGCCAATTTAGATCAAATTCAACAAGCGAAGGAACTTGGTGTATTGGATGGCGTTACAACGAATCCATCATTAATGGCTAAAGAGGGCATTAAAGGAGATGCTGCTATTTTAGCGCACTACATAAAGATTTGCCAATTGGTTTCTGGCGATGTTAGCGCTGAAGTTATTGGTACTGACTTTGCAACTATGGTTAAAGAAGGGAAAATATTAGCTGATCTGGCGCCTAATATTGTAGTGAAAGTGCCCATGACGGCTGACGGTGTTAAAGCTATTTGTCATTTTACTTCTTTGGGTATTAGAACTAACTGTACACTTATTTTTTCTGCAGGTCAGGCTATTTTGGCTGCTAAAGCTGGTGCTACTTATCTTTCTCCTTTTGTTGGTCGATTAGATGATATTAATTGGGAAGGAATGCAATTGATTAGGGATATTGCAGATATTTTTACGATTCAAGGTTATGAAACAGAAATTTTAGCTGCTTCTATACGTAATTCGAGGCATATCGTTGATGCTGCCCGTTCTGGGGCCGATGTGGTTACTTGTCCTTTATCGGCTATTATGGGATTATTGAATCATCCATTAACCACTATAGGATTAGAGACCTTCTTGAGCGATTATAATAAGAGCCAGGCATAAAGGGTTTGAGTTGTACTGGGTGGAGCGTTTTTTTTGACGCAGGGTTTGCAGAGTTCTGCGCAGGGTTTCGCAGGGTTTGATTTGTACTGGGTGGAAAGTTTTTTTTTGACGCAGAGTTTGCGGTGTTCTGCGCAGCGTTTCGCAGGGTTTGATTTGTACTGGGAGGAAAGTTTTTTTTACAATCCGTTAGCTACTCTACGAATGCCGAATTTCAAACTTTTTACATTGAAATTTATCAGGAGACCCAGTTTACACTTTGACAATTTCAGGTAGGTAAGTAATTGGGCGAAGTGAAGGTCGTGAAAAGCTTCTACGGATTTTATTTCTACTACCACTTTGTTTTCTACGAATAAATCTATTCTATATCCGGCCTCTAGTTTAACATCGTGATAGACTACGGGCATGGGTCGCTGTTTGCTTACGAGGAGGCCTGCCTGCATTAGTTCATAATACAGGCAGGCTTCGTAGGCATTTTCCAATAGACCGGGACCTAATTCGGTATGTACCTTGATGGCACAATCTATAATAGAGGTAGAAATTTCATTTTCAGTCATTCGATATACGATTAAATAGGAAGGTAGGGGCTTCCCTGAATAACCGATCTGGAAATGACTATTTGTTGAATCTCCGACGTTCCCTCATAAATCTGAGTAATTTTAGCATCTCTCATTAATCTTTCTACGTGATATTCCTTCACAAAACCATATCCGCCGTGTATTTGAACGGCTTCGATGGTTGTTTTCATGGCTACCTCAGAGGCGAATAACTTTGCCATGGCACTTGCTATATTGTAGGGTAGGCCTTCATCTTTTAGCCAGGCAGCGCGATAAACCATTAATTTTGCTGCTTCAATGTCTGTTGCCATTTGAGCTAATTTAAAACTAACCCCCTGGTGTTGGTTTATGGGCTTACCAAAAGCCTCCCTTTCCTTACTATAAGCCAAAGCGAGTTCATAAGCGCCACCAGCGATACCTAAAGCCTGAGCCGCGATACCTATTCTTCCTCCATCGAGTATTTTCATTGCTATTTTAAATCCTTCCCCAGCACTTCCTAATCTATTCTCTTTTGGAACCTTCACGCCTGTATAAGTGATGGAAGTTGTATCAGAAGAGCGAATGCCCAATTTATCCTCTTTAGCTCCAATTTTAACACCAACCCAGGCAGATTCGACCAAAAAAGCACTAATACCCGCCGTACCTTTCCCAGGATCGGTTTGCGCGATAACAATATGCAATTTCGAGGTACTTCCGTTGGTAATCCAGTTTTTTGTCCCATTTAACAAAAAATGATCCCCCATATCTGTTGCTTGGGTACGTTGATGAGTAGCATCACTTCCCGCTTCGGGTTCAGAAAGACAAAACGAACCAATCCATTCCCCTGAACTTAAAAGCGGCAAATACTTTATCTTTTGTTCCTCCGTACCATAATGTTCAATTCCCCAACAAACCAATGAATTATTAACAGACATAATAACAGAACAGGAATTATCTACTTTTGAAATTTCCTCCATCGCGAGGACATAAGAGACAGTATCTAAACCACTTCCACCAAAAAGAGGGTCCACCATCATACCCATAAAGCCAAGTTCGGCCATTTGTTTTACTTCATCAAAAGGATACTGCATTGTGGTATCTCTCTGAATGACACCAGGCTTGCAAATGGTCCGGGCAAATTTCCTGGCAGCCTCCCGAACGGAAATCTGTTCCTCTGTTAATTTAATATTCATTTATTTAATTTTTATTGTTAGCGAATTTACGCTAAATATATTAAATTTGAACGAGCACCTTAAACATTAGCGTAATCTTAGGATTACCTTCCAAGAATTTTTTTTGAAAATTTTCACTTTATCATTCAACTTAATTAATTTGTCATGAAAAAAAGCACAATTAGACACCCATTTCTGGTGTTTTTGGGAATGCTCATCAGCTTTTCTGTATTTTCCCAAAAGACGATTACTGGAAAGATTTCCTCTGCGTCCGACGGTTCAGCATTAGAAGCCGCGGCAGTCTCTGTAAAAGGTACCACAGTAGGGAGTATTACGGACGCAAATGGTAAATATTCCATTCAAGTTCCTGCTGGATCTACCGTACTGGAATTCAGTTATACTGGATTTATAAGCCAGGAAATTACCATTGGTGACAAATCTGTTATCGATGTTGTTTTAGAAGAAGGCGTACAACTTTCTGATATTGTGGTTATTGGCTCCCGTTCACAAACGAGAACGAAGATTGAATCTGCAGTTCCTGTTGATATTATCCCCATGAAGCTAATCATAAATGATGTGGGTCAGGTTGATCTGAACCAAATTTTGACATTTATAGCTCCTTCATTTCAATCGGCAAGACAGACAATTTCTGACGGAACAGACCACATTGATCCTGCCCAGTTGAGAGGATTAGGATCTGATCAGGTTTTGGTTTTAATTAACGGAAAGCGACGTCATCAATCTGCCTTAGTCAACGTAAATGGAACGGTAAACAGAGGACAGGTTGGTACTGACTTGAACGCCATTCCTGCCAATTCCATTGAACGTGTCGAAATATTAAGAGATGGTGCGGCGGCACAATATGGTTCCGACGCGATTGCTGGTGTTATCAACATTGTATTGAAAAACGAAACGGGTGTTTTAAGCGGCAATGTCTCTTATGGTCAGCACGTTAGTTCTTATGCAAAAAACTATGTAATAAACAAAGGGATAAATGACCATGTAAATGTCAGAGATGGTGCGGCTACACAGGTTGCCCTGAATTATGGCTTTAAATTAGGTTCAAAAGGTATATTGAATTTAACGGGCGAATACACAAAAAGAGACATATCGAATAGATCAGGTACTTACACGGGTCAGATTTATCCTTCCGTTGGTGGCTTAGTTAAGGATGATTCAATTCTTTCTGCCAGAGGACTGAATAGGGACGATTTTGATATGAGAATTGGTAATTCGAAGATTAATGGCGGCGGCGTCATGTATAATTTAGATTTACCCATCAATGATAAAACTACTTTTTATGCCTTTGGCGGTTACAATAGAAAAGCGGGAGAAGCCGCTGGTATTTACAGATACCCTAATGCCGTTCCAGCGTCTGTCAGAGGCCTGGTTTTGTCAAGTAGCTACTATCCTAATGGCTTTTTGCCGTTAATAAACTCAACCGTAGTAGATTTCTCAACGGTGGTAGGATTAAAGGGAAAAGCTGGTGAATGGTTCTATGATTTGAGTAACACTTATGGAAGAAATGTTTTTGATTTTGGCGTTTCTAACTCTGTAAACTATACTCAGGCGCTTATTTCAGCCGCTCCACAAAGAGAATTTGATGCTGGTGGTCTTACTTTTTTACAAAATACGATAAATGCAGATGTTTCTCGCTCATATAAAGTTTTAAGTGGGTTAAATACGGCCTTTGGAGCAGAATATAGGATAGATCAGTTTGATATCAGAGCGGGTGAGGAATCATCTTACAAAAATTATAACACTGCGGCAGGTATTGCTGCGGGTGCTCAGGTTTTTGCTGGATTTTTACCATCAAATGAGGGAAGTAACGCAAGAAATAACGTTGCTTTTTATGCTGACCTTGAACAGGATTTTTCAAAGAATTTTATGATTGCCGGTGCGCTAAGATTTGAAAACTATTCAGACTTTGGCAGCACTTTTAATTATAAGTTAGCTTCCCGTTTAAAATTAACGGACAAGATTTCATTACGTGCCAGCACAAGTACAGGATTCCGTGCACCTTCTCAGCAGCAAAAGTTTTATGCAAAAACAAATACTTTATTTGTCGCTTC
>JAIYCH010000042.1 GCA_027488135.1 Saprospiraceae bacterium
ACAAGCAGGTGTTGCACTCACAGTGATATTGCCCGTCGCTTTCACGCTACCACATCCTCCCGTCAGAGGAATTTCGTAGGAGAAGCTTCCCGTCGCCGTTGGTGTGCCACTTATTGTTATCACATTGGCCGACCAGGTGGCCGTCACTCCCGAAGGCAAACCTGACGCAGTGCCAATACCAGTGGCAAGGGTCGTTGTATGCGTAATATTTGTCAGTACCGTATTTACTGCTAACGTTGGGCTTGAAGATGCTGCGCTTGCCGTATTGAGTACACAGGGTGTAACAGTGGTGGTGGTGGTAATAGTAGGAGAAGGACCAACAGCATTGGTTGCTAACACAGTGAAAATATAATTTACACCAAAAACCAACCCTGTTACCACTATGGGTGAAGATGTTCCTGAAACAGTAATAATAGCAGCTGTTGTTTTCCGTTTTGCAGGTGCTGATGGTGTTGATGTTGCTGTCACAATATAACCCGTTATAGGACTCCCACCATCACTCGTGGGTGGAACAAACGAAACACTAGCAGATGTTGGACCTGTCGGAGTGGCAACAATGGAACTACATGGCCCAGGGGCAGAAAGAGTATTACACGGAACTCCCGTACAATTCTCCAACGCCGCCTTCTTCCAGCGTACCTTAATCTCATCCAGATTAAAAGAAGCTTTTCGCTTGGTATCAAAATTTTCCTTTTCTATCAATTTGCTATTCACTGGAATATCTTCACTAGGAATTATCTGTGAAAAACACACAAAAGGAACCATTATTAAAAATAAAATTCTAATCATCGCTTTATGATTTTTTAAATTTGTTAATGGACAAATGTCAAATCATTCAACTGATTCCTAAAATATTCGATCCTTAAATTTCTTTGATTTTAATGAAATCAAAGAAATTTGTTCCAAAATGAATCCCAAATTGGATAAAAAGTAGATTTATCTGCTTTCGATTAAATATGAAATTTAGCAAAAAAGGTGGAGCATACGAAATACGCTAACAGCTTAGGTTTGCATTTCCTGTCTGAACTATGATCATTAAATTGGAAATCTGCCGGTGATAAGACGCGATGCATTGGGTCTTTACATGGCAAAAATGCTATCTATAATCCGTGAAATCCAAAAATCCTTAAAATCCGTGATTCAGAAATGGGATTTGAAGGAAAATATTAAAAAGGATACTTGATGAGATGGATGACCTAACTGTGCCGTGCCATTGTTCCGACAGTTGGGGAATGCACCTGTATCCGGAAAGGGAGAATGCCATTCGCCCCTACATGGCATATAATATGATTTCCTTGTTGTCAACTATATGTACTTCCCGACGAATACGGTCTTCCCAGGATAATTCAGACGCGCTTTTCTTCTCGAGAAACACCATATAACCTGTTTTTTGACCCAATCGATCCAGATAACGGCCTAATTGTTCAATACCCTCTGGTTCTGACCATTTATCGTGGTGCATTTTTATCTCAATCGTAATGACTTGTTCTTTCCAAAAAACAACCAGATCTGTCCGTCCATTTCCTGCTGCCATTTCCCTTTCGATGCGTCCTCCCCCATTAATGACCCGTTGTAAAAAAGCCATCAACATCAATTGGTGTCCCGCTTCCTTGTATTGATATCTGTCAATCCACGATTCAGCGTTGCGTCGATAAAATTTGGTGAATGCATCCAGTAATTTGTCCATATCCAGTGTGCCGTCGGTATTAAGGTACCAACTCGTTTGAGCAATATCCTGATTGATGCCAACGGAAAATCCTATAGTTAATATGCGCGTGATGATTTCCCTATATATCGGATTAGCAAATTGGATAGGATTTCCTGTAGTGATAATACCCAAATCGCGGCAATATCTGATAGCATCATCCGCTCCATCAAAGGCAGGAGAATCACCCGTGATGATACTCATGATAATGGGTCGCACACGGGGATCATCTATCTTATCCGTTAAGCTGTCTAAGTGAGTTTGACGCTGTTCGATGAGCCGCTCTTTAGCTAGCTCAATCAAGTCAAGGGTAATTTCGAGAGAATAATCATTTTTTAAAATTTTACTTACCACCTCATTGGCCAACGCGTTAGTCAACCAGGGTTGACCACCCGAATAGGCGTATAACTTTTCAAATACCTCTTTTGAAAAAACCTGACCAGTATCCTGAGTATGTTGGTCCAACAATCCACGTACTTCCTCTTTTGAAAATGCAGGTAGGAAAAAAGATTCAGCTTTAATATTAAAAGGAGAACCTGAACCTATTGACGGATTATCTGCTCGTGCCCGCATGCGAAAATCACGAATATCACGAAGCCCAACCAGTGCAATAGATTGAGGGAAATGATTAGGGCGGGTTTGAAATCCATCTCGTAATTGACGTAAAGTAGAAATGAGCACATCATCATAGAGTGCATCCACCTCGTCTAACAGTAAAACCAATGGTTTATTCAGTGTATCGCACCAATCGGTGAGATAATCTCCTACCATGGATGGTCCGGAAATATATTTTGCAATATCTGGAGACAGATTTTCTTTTCCAAGGAAGAACTTCGACATTTTAGCTAATGCCTTGATAAAATTGATATTCGCCGTTTCCACCGATATACTGGGATAACCCGCAGACTCCAAAGAACATACCACCGAGACATAATTCCCTTCCATATTCAAGCGGTGAGCCAGTGCATGTAGGAAAGTGGTTTTACCTGTCTGCCGGGGCGCATGAATGAGAAAATATTGCTTTGAATTTATCAAGTTCAATATATTATCATACATATTCCGAAACGGATCTACCATGTAGTGATCTTCAGCATTACACAATCCCGTGGTATTAAAGAATCTTTTCATTGTCTAAAGATACACCTTTTTGATGTAGGATGTGCAAGGTAGGAAGATGGAGGAGAGGGTTGACTTCGTTTTGGATGTTACGAAGATGGCAGGCTATGGTCCTGTGTGATGTAGGTCATCATGCAAAGACCTTAATCCTATTATTCCGCCCCGTTATATGAAATTCCTTTTTGCTTAATTTCTTTGATATACTCATAAGGCAGTTTCCCTTTCCATTGTTTGAAATTTTGCATAAATGATGAATAGGACCTGAAACCACATGCCTTACCTAGTGATTCAAGGGTCTTATCAGTTTCTTCCTGATTATTTATAATATCTATGGCGTACTCAATTCTCAATCTATTGCGCCAGTCAATGTATCTTTCATTATTTATTTTATCTAAAAAAAATCTAATATGATGAACTGGCAAATTAATATCTTTTGCCAAACTATGCACATTTGTGTCAGCTTCTAAAAATTTTTTTTGATTTGTCCAGTTTTCAAGTAAAAGCCTAATTTTATTCATATAATCTTCACTAAATGAAAAGCTTTCTTTATCATTATCAACGAATCCGTTGCTTACATTTCGATTTTCTTCAGACATTGGGTTATCCGTTGGAATACCATATAGAATTTGCGGAAACAGGATAAGTCCAAGAATTAATATTAATAAGCCAATAAAAATTGAAGAAAATATCAATTTTCCTTCATGTTGAAAAGAAATTTTATCCTCTAAAGTAAAAAACAAAAATCCAACCGTTGCAAGTAAAAAGACTAAAATGGTAATAATTATGGCAAAAAAATAAAGCCAGCTTTTAACTATTTTGGTTTGATTTATACCATTATCTAATGATGATTTTTTAAAATTCTTCTTTACAAGAAGCAACCAAACCAAAACTATGTAAAGAGAAAGATGGACTGCCTTAAGAATGTAATTAATTCTCATAGGCAAAAGTTGATTTATTTTAAAATGGCTAAAATTTTTCCATGAATTATTTAGAATTTCATCAATTACCTGATATTGACTATCCCAACCTGATAAATTATTCAGTAATCTTCCCGAAAAAAAAATAGCAAAAAAAATAAAATGAATCCTATCAAATTTGGAAAGCGTTGAATTATCCCTCAGTATGGACCTAACATATAGAAAAGCTAATGGACCTACTGCATAGGCTGTAGCATTAATTGGAACAAGCAATACTAAGGAGATTACCTCAGCAGATTCGCTGAAAATATAAATATAATGAGATAAAATAATGAAATTGAAAAAAAACAAAAAAAGACCTAGATATAAATTAGCAGACCTGTAACCATTATTATAAAATATGACTAAAGCCGAAAAAAAAAACCCAAGTCCTCCTAATAAATATATCATAACTATTTACTGTTAAACCGCTAATCTTTATCAAAAGCAAATATAATTCTAAATATATCCAAAATTAATTCTAAATATATTTTTTTCTATGCCACAAGGTGTTTCCGTGAAAAATCTTTTAATTGGTTTGTGGGAGGTAAGAAATCTGTGATATTACTGTGCGGAAAAGATGATGCATGCGTCTCTACGATAATTTTTCGTGAACAGTATCTATTTTTCAAAATAAAAACACCCAAAGGAATCCATTTACCAGGTCTCTTGGGCGCTTTTATCAACTTCTTCAAATTCAATCCTTGAGGCAACGGACGGAGAAGCCGAGTGAGTTGTCGTCACCGTAGCTATCCACTTTTCCGCTATTTTTATACAGTATACGGAGATAGGAATTGGAGGTGACCGGGACCGGGGAAGCAGTCCAGAAAGTAGCGTCTTCTGAAATATTCCTACCAGGACCAGATGAACGATAACCCCCTGGGAGAGCGGAAAAGCCAAAGTCGTCAGTTCCTGGGCTTGGCGGTGTTGCAGGATTCCATCCAAAACCAGTACCCGCAAATGTATTTGTTCCTGTCGATTTCATCTTGCCACCAGCAATGCTGCTTTGTGTGATTGTGAAAATACCAGATGTGTCAGCTCCTGAATCTATAAATTTAACTAATTTATTCCAATCAGAATCGGTAGGAACGTGCCAACCTGTTGGGCAGATGTTTTTAGTTGGTAATCCACCATTTGTAATGATGCCTGCTGCCGCATACCAATTATAAAGATAACCGAAAGTATTAACATAACCGGATACTCCTGTGTAATCTGTGAGAGCTCCTGTAGTTAACGTTCCCCAACCAGTATTAGCAGTTTCATCAGGAATCGGAGTGCCATCATTGTACCTGGTTACCCTTAAATTCGTCTTGGTCCAGCATTGTGTAGTAGCACCAGTACCTATAGCAACTGTGTTATAGATATTATTATCAACATCGGTAACGGTGCTTGTGCCGCAAGTGAAAGATGGTGCCGGTGGTGTAACGATACATGGAACCCCAGGGCAATTCTCCAAAGCCGCCTTCTTCCAGCGTACCTTAATCTCATCCAGATTAAAAGAAGCTTTTCGCTTGGTGTCTAGATTTTCCTTTTCTTTCAATACGCTATTTAGGAGAATATCTTCCCGGGGAGTTATCTGTGAAAAACACACAAAAGGAAGCATCATTAAAAATAAAATTCTAATCATCGCTTTATGATTTTTTAAATTTGTTAATCCACAAATGTCAAATCATTCAACTGATTCCTAAAATATTCCATCCTTAAATTTCTTTGATTTCATTAAAATCAAAGAAATTTGTTCCAAAATGAATCCCAAATTGGATAAAAAGTAGATTTATCTGCTTTCGATTAAATATGAAATTTAGAAAAAAAGGTGGAGCATACGAAATACGCTAACAGCTTAAGCGTGCATTTCCTGTATGAACTATGATTATTAAAATGGAAATCTGCCGGGGAGTAGACGCGATGCATTGGGTCTACATGATTGATTTTCCGCTCATGTATTTAAAACCTTGAATAAAATTAGATCAAGAAATGCTATATTACGAGGGTATTCGCTACATTTACATAAGTCAACCCATCTGAAATCAATCCATCAAAACTAATGATATAACAAGTAGGTTAATGGAAATCGATGTTTTGGAAAAGGACAAAATGCATAGAGTTAATGCCAAATCATTTATAACAGCTAAAATTAATGCCTAATTTATGGTAAAGGATTTAGAAAAGACCCTTTGGGCTACCGCCGACAAACTTCGAAACAATATGGATGCTGCCGAATACAAACACATTGTATTGGGTCTCATTTTTCTAAAATATATCTCTGATAGTTTTAAAGAACTCCACTCCAAGTTGAGTAAGGATCCGCTTTCCGATCCTGAAGATAAAGATGAATACCTTGCCGAGAATGTATTCTTTGTCCCTCCAACGGCTCGTTGGGAATATCTCCAATTTGAAAGAGCAAAACTTCCTTCCGTTGGAAAGGATATTGATGATGCCATGGATGCTATTGAAAAGGATAATCCTAATCTTAAAGGGGTATTACCTAAAGATTATGCTCGTCCAGCATTGGATAAAAAACGATTGGGTGAACTCATTGACCTTATTGGAAATATCGGGTTTAATGAACCAGGTCAAAACAGCAAGGATTTATTGGGACGAGTTTATGAATACTTTCTTGGGATGTTTGCCGATGCAGAAGGAAAACGAGGGGGTCAGTTTTATACCCCTGAAAGTATTGTGAAGTTATTGGTCGAAATGTTAGAACCCTATAATGGTAGAATATACGATGGGTGTTGTGGTTCAGGGGGTATGTTTGTTCAGAGTGAAAAATTCATTCAGGCGCACGGGGGAAGGATAAATGACCTTTCGGTGTATGGACAGGAAAGTAATCCTACCACCTACAAACTGGCGAAAATGAACCTCGCCATTCGGGGTATTGATGCCAAAATTGAATTGGGCGATACCTTTCATAGCGATAAACATAAAGACCTTCAGGTGGATTATGCCATTATGAATCCACCGTTCAATGTTTCTGATTATGGTGCTGAGTCATTGCAGGATTCACATATTTGGAAATATGGTACTCCTCCTGCGGGTAACGCCAATTATGGTTGGTTACAACTGGTCATTAATAAACTCAGTCCCAGTGGTATGGCGGGTATTGTCCTTGCCAACGGTTCTATGACTTCCAACTCGGGAGGTGAGAATGAGATCCGGAAGAATATGATTTTGGATGGGGTGGTCGATTGTATGGTGGCTCTTCCAACGCAGTTGTTTTTTAACACCCAGATTCCAGCGTGTTTGTGGTTTTTGGCTCGAAATAGAACCAACGGAAAATTTAGAAACCGTAAAGAAGAAATCCTGTTCATTGATGCCCGAAAATCTGGGGCATTGGTAACAAGAAAGAATAAAGCATTTACCGATGAAGATATTTCTAAAATTTCTGAGGTATATCATAATTGGAGAAGTAAAGATGGCAATTACGAAGACATTCAAGGGTTTTGTAAATCCGCCACTTTCAAGGAAGTGGAAGACAATAACTTTGTTTTAACGCCGGGGCGATATGTGGGAACGGAGGATATTGAAGACGATGGTATTTCCTTTGAAGACAAGATTGCCGTGATTTCTGAGAACTTAAAATCTCATTTTGAGCAATCTATCCTACTTCAGGAACGAATCAAGGAGAACCTTAAAAAAGTGGGAATAGCGTTATGAGAGAAGTAACCAATATTTATTGTGACGAAAGTTGCCACCTTGAAAATGATAAAGAAAAAGTAATGGCTTTAGGGGCTGTTCATTGTCAGGAAAGTAAGAAGAAAGAAATTTTTGAAAGACTTTTTGAACTAAAGAAAAAGCATAATTTAATTCCAAAAATCAACAACAAACCAAAAACAAATAGGGCTTACTATGAACTAAAGTGGAGCAAGGTGTCCTTGGCTAAGATTGATTATTTTAAAGATATTATAGACTATTTTTTTGATGATGATCATTTAAATTACAGAGTATTAGTGGTGCCAGATAAATCTAAATTGGATTATGAAAAGTTTAATCACACCCACGATACGTTTTATTACAAAATGTATTTCAGTATGCTTAAAGTAATACTCAACCCAGATAAAGCGCATCACATTTACATAGACATCAAGGACACTAAAAGTAAAGAGAAAGTTCAAAAATTAGAGGAAGTGCTCAGAAATGACAAGTATGATTATGCAAAAGAAATCATTAAAAAAGTACAGCAGGTTCGTTCTCACGAAGTTGAACTCATACAGTTAGCCGACCTGCTAACAGGAGCCGTTTCTTATGTAAACCGTGGATTGACAGATAGCAAGGCAAAGAATATCTTAATTGAGCATATTCGACACCGTTCTAAATACACCTTGACTAAGTCCACTCTAATTCGTGAGCAAAAGTTTAATATTTTCCTTTGGGAATCATCAAAATATGGTTATTCGATATGAGTAACTTACCCACATTGGTATTTCCCGATTTGTTGCTTTTGGAAGATTTTAAAGGTAATTTCCAAGAATTTTTAAGTTCAGTTTATTCAGTTTTTGAAAATAATTTCATTAAAAACCAACCAAGATATGAAGGGCAAAAAGTAGCAGTAAGAAGATACCCTGAAATGGATGGTTTACATGGAACCTTTTACCACATAACCCACGAAGGAGAAGATGAAGCCAACCGACAGCCAGATATCAGACGAATGGAAAGAATACGCTACCCTAAGTTTGCGATACAGCAAAATCTTCATCCTGAAATATTGATTTGGAAAAACCGAAGGAGGAAGGACGAGCGGATTTTATTTTTCAACGAGAACGAGAACTACATTGTAGTGCTCACCGAAAGAAATGAATTTTACCTGTTTATAACTGCTTATGTAGTGGATACAGCACACAGAAAAAGAAGTTTAATCAAAGAATATGAAGCCTATAAAAAAGCCAAAACCGCTTAGTGTACTAAACGGTTTCTTATACTCCTTTAACGCTAACACCCTATTCGGGATGGTTCCTGAGATGCCATAAAGGTACGCTTTCTTTTTGAATTTGCAAACTTTTTTCAAACACAACACTATCACGAAAGCAAACCCTAAAAAAAAGAAACTGAAAACAAAATAACGTAGTAAAAACAACAGCAAAAGAGAATATGACGAACAGGAAAAAAAACATAAAAACCAATTCAACGAGATTGGTTCAACTGCATGATCAGAGCATTTATTTTGAGCAATCTATCCTACTTCAGGAACGAATCAAGGAGAACCTTAAAAAAGTGGGGATAGCGTTATGAGTGAGTGGCAGGAATATAAATTGGGAGATTTAGTAACGTTTCAAAGGGGACACGATTTGCCTCGTGAAGAAATGAAGAATGGTATTTATCCTGTGGCTGGTTCAAATTCAATAATCGGGTACCATAATAAATTTACTTCCGATTTCCCTGGTATAACAATTGGTAGGAGCGGAAATATTGGGAATCCACAATTTCACAAAACCAAATTTTGGGCACACAACACAACTTTATATGTTAAAGAGTTTAAATGCGTTGATCCTTCTTTCTTTTTTTATTTATTAAAGACTTTGGATTTTTCTCAGTTAAATTCAGGTAGTGCTGTTCCAAGTTTGAATAGGAATTTTATTCACCCATTCAAAGTCAAAGTACCTTCTTCTCTCCCAACCCAATCCGCCATTGCCGAAATCCTCTCCTCTTTAGACGATAAAATAGAATTGAACAACAAAATCAATCAGGAATTAGAAAACCTTGCCCAAACCCTATTCAAGAGGTGGTTCATTGATTTTGAGTTCCCCAACGAAAACGGAGAACCCTACAAATCTTCTGGTGGAGAAATGGTGGAAAGTGAATTGGGGGAGATTCCGAAGGGGTGGGAGGTTTCTGAAATAGGTTTAGTTGCAAAACTTGGAGCAGGTGGTGATAAACCATCAAGAATATCTGAAGTACAAACCCAAGAATTTAATATACCTATTTATTCCAATGGAATCAGTCAAGATGGTTTATATGGCTATACAGACGAAGCCAAGATTTTTGAAGAAAGTGTAACAATATCAGCAAGAGGGACAATTGGTTTTGTTTGTTTAAGAACAACACCTTTTGTTCCAATAGTAAGGCTTATCTCAGTAATTGCCGATGAGAAATTTCTATCTACTAAATTTCTGTATATGTGGTTGAAAAATCAAAGCATAGTTGGAAATGGCACCACACAGCAACAACTTACTGTGCCCGATTTTAAGAGTTCAAAAATTACTATCCCACAACTTTCAGTTGTAAATGCATTTTCTAAACAAATGGATTTGATAGTAGAAACTATAAACTTCAATAAAAAAGATATTCAAGAATTAACCAATCTCAGAGACACCCTCCTCCCCAAACTCATCTCAGGGGAATTGGAAGTAAATAACATCAATTTTTAAAAAGCATTAACCGATTAGGTAAATAAATTGTATATTTGTATTGGAAATATCGTTCAAGAATAATAAGTTGGAAAAGTCTTTTACTGATGATAATCTTTTATCAAAGACCTATGGCTCTATGGTTAAAAAGGTAAAACAAAGGTATGAAGACTTAAAATTGGCTGATAATCTTTTCGTCATTTCTCAATACACCGCAATGCGGCTGCATCCATACAAAGGAAATAGTGGTATTTGGTCGGTTGATATCATTAAAAATTGGAGAATTTTATTTACCATCAATCAAGACCATATCCCAACCTTTGAGGACGGCGGTGTAAATCTGAAAGCTATTGAGATAATAAAAATAGAATCCGTAGAAGACCCTCATTAATAAGAAAATTATGAATGCTTTAGCATTAAAAAAATCATTATTAAGTACTCCTGGAGACAGAATTCAAGAACATATAGATTTTATTGGGATGTCTCAAGCAGAATTGGCAGAGCGTTTGGGGAGGTCAGTACCTAAATTAAACGAATTGATCAAGGGTAAAGCACCTATTACAAAAGAAACAGCTGCCAAGTTAGAATATGTATTGGGTATTGATGCCAGTTTTTGGCTCAATTTGGAAAAACACTACCAGGAGGAGTTGTTGGAAATAAAACAATTGGAATTTTTAGAAACTTGTACCTCTTGGGTAACTGGTTTCCCTGTTGCTGCTCTTAAAAAAATGAAATTATTACCTGATTCCAATAAAAAACCTGAATTGGCAGAAGGATTGCTAAAGTTTTTTAGAGTTGCATCACCAGTCGAATGGTCAACTATTTATGAAGGTCATTCAATGGCTTTTAAAATAGAATTAAATCTTACTTCTGATCCCAAAGCGATATCCGCTTGGCTTCGCATAGGTGAATTACAAGCCAATAAAATTGAATTACAAGCATTTGATAAAAAGAAACTCACAGATGCTCTGCCTTTTATTCAAAACATTGCATTTAACGAAAAACCAAATTGGAAAGAAGAATTACAAACTGTTTGTGCCTCCTTTGGTGTAGCCTTGGTTTATTCTCCTTGCTTATCAAAAGCGCCAATTTATGGTGCAGCACGTTGGATTAAAAACAAATCTGTTCCTCTTATCCAATTAACAGACAGAAAGAAGGATTATAATGCTTTTTGGTTTACTTTTTACCACGAATTAGCCCACATTAGGTATCATAACAAGTCAGATATTTTTATTGATGGTCTAGAAAATATTCTGCCAGACGTTGATAAAGAAAAAGAAGCAGACGCTTTCGCGTCAAAAATGATATTCAACGATATTGTAAAGGATAAAGCGCTTAATCAAAATCTAAATACTTTAGAAAAGTTGAAATCATTTTCAATAGAGAATAAAATTAATTTAAGTATTTTGATTTCTCAGTTACAACGATTCAACAAAATAATGTATTATGATTTTACTGCAATAAGTCTAAAATCTAAGGTGGAGTTTGAAGAACTTGTTTTTAGCTAATTGAATAACCCTATGGCAGCTGTAATTTCCGAAGACCATATTGAACAAATCGTTATTCAGGAGTTTATTGACCTGGGTTATTCCTATGTAAATGGTGCGGATATTTCACCCGATGGTGTTGCTCAAGAAAGAGCGTATGATGAAGTAGTTTTAAAACATCGACTTCGGGCTGCCATTACCAGACTGAATCCGACCGTACCAGCTGATGCTCAAGAAGACGCCCTGAAGAAATTACTTCGTAGTGATAGTCCCAATTTGTTCCAAAATAATTACACCATTCATAAATACCTTACCGAAGGTGTTGATGTTGAATACCGGAAAGGGGAAAGGATTGTTGGCAATAAGGTATGGTTGATTGATTACGAAAACCCCACATACAATGAGTTTTTGGTGGTAAATCAATTCACCATTATTGAAAATAATATTAACAAAAGACCCGATGTTATTTTATTCATCAATGGAATTCCATTGGTGGTCATAGAATTAAAAAATGCAGTAGATGAGAATGCGACTATTCATTCCGCATTTAACCAATTACAGACCTATAAGAAATCTATTCCATCTCTTTTTCTTTACAATACCTTACTGGTTGTATCCGATGGTTGGGAGGCACTGTATGGTTCTTTAACTTCGCCCAAGCAATTTTTTGTGCCCTGGAAATCCATCAATGGTAAAGAAGTTGCAGATGAACAGATTCCGCAACTGGAAGTAATGGTGAAGGGCATGCTCAATAAAAAGGTACTTCCTGACCTCATTCGTCACTTTATCTTATTCCATCAAAACAAAGAGGAAATCACCAAGATAGTTCCCCGATACCACCAATATTTTGCAGTAAATAAGGCAGTAGAAACCACCAGGAAATCAACTTCCGTAGGAGGTGACCAACGTGCAGGAGTCATCTGGCATACACAGGGAAGTGGTAAGAGTTTAAGTATGGTGTTTTATGCGGGTAAATTGGTACTGGCACTGAATAATCCAACGCTGGTAGTTCTAACCGATAGAAATGACCTGGATGATCAGTTGTTTGATACCTTCTCGCTAAGTAAAGATCTCCTCAGACAAACTCCTGTTCAAGCGGAGAATCGTGATGACCTGAAAAAGAAATTGAGTGTTACCTCTGGGGGTATCGTTTTTACTACCATCCAAAAGTTCCTTCCAGAGATTATTGAAAAAATTGATATTGGCGAAGGAAAAACCAGAAACATCAAAGGTCAATTCGAGCAATTATCAGACAGAAGAAATATCGTAGTTATTGCCGATGAAGCCCATAGGAGTCAGTACGACTTTATGGATGGATTTGCGAAGCACCTGCGGGATGCCTTACCCAATGCGTCCTTTATTGGATTTACAGGAACACCTATTGAAAATACAGATAAAAATACCCAAGCCGTATTTGGCGATTATATAGATATATATGATATCCAACAAGCGGTAGAAGATGGCGCAACAGTTCGTATTTATTATGAAAATAGATTGGCAAAAATCCATTTAAAAGAAGACGAGATGGTGAGGGTGGATGCCGAATTTGAGGAACTAACGGAAAGTGAAGAACAAACGGATCGACAAAAATTAAAATCACGCTGGGCAAGATTAGAATCGATTGTTGGAAATGAACATCGTCTTGAACTTATCGCCCAAGATATTATCAATCATTTTGAATCTCGTAACGAAGTCCTTGATGGTAAGGCGATGATTGTGTGTATGAGTAGAAGAATTTGTGTGGATTTGTATGCGCAAATCATAAAAATTAGACCCGATTGGCATAGTGATGAAGATACTGATGGAACCATCAAAGTTGTGATGACAGGTTCATCATCAGACCCTTTGAATTTTCAATCCCACATACGAAGTAAACTAAAACGGAAAGCACTGGGAGATAGACTCAAAGACCCAAAAGATAAGTTAAAAATTGCCATTGTTCGGGATATGTGGCTCACAGGATTTGATGCTCCATCAATGCACACCTTATACCTTGATAAACCCATGCAAGGTCATAATCTCATGCAAGCGATTGCGAGGGTGAATAGGGTATATAAGGACAAAGATGGTGGGTTGATAGTTGATTACATTGGTATTGCGAATGATTTAAAACGAGCATTGGCGTTATATACTGATAGTGGAGGAAAAGGAAAACCAGCATTTGACCAAGATGAAGCTGCATCGGTAATGATGGGGAAATATGAGATTGTTTCCCAAATGTTCTCTGAACAACCCACTGATTCAAAGGTTCCCAAAGGATTTGATTACAAGAAATTCTTTGCATTAACACCCAAAGAGAAACTCTATTTTCCTATTCAAGCAGCCAATTTTATTTTAGGGATAGAAAACGGAAAAGACCGTTATATTAATGCTGTTACAGCTTTAACAAAGTCATTTGCAATATCTGTTCCACACCCTTATACCATGGATATAAGAGATGAAGTTGGATTATTTCAAGCCATTAAATCCAGAATTGTAAAAGTTACTCAGAGTGGGAAAGGAAAATCGGACGAGGAGATTGAAACTGCCATAAAACAAATATTGTCGGATGCGGTAGTTTCAGATGAAGTGATTGACATTTTTGATGCTGCCGGAATCAAGAAACCCGATATATCCATTTTATCAGATGAGTTCCTCGCAGAAGTAAAAGGTATGCCCCATAAGAATCTGGCATTGGAACTGTTGAAGAAACTACTCAATGACGAAATTAAAACCCGTCAACGGGTTAATTTGGTGCAATCCAAGAAATTCTCGGAAATGTTGAATATTGCGGTGAAGAACTACCAAAACAACTTGATTACCTCCGCACAGGTCATGGAAGAAATGATTCAATTGGCTAAAGACATAAAAGCAGCAGATAGAAGAGGGGTTGACCTAGGGTTAGATTTTAGAGAATACGCTTTTTATTCTGCTTTGGAAGTAAATGATACCTCTGTTGCCATTTTGGGAGATGACATTTTAAGACATATTGCTCGAGAATTAGTGGATACGGTTAAGAAAAATACAAGCATTGATTGGACCGTTCGAGAGCATGTTCAGGCCAAAATGCGGATTGCGGTAAAGAAGATATTACGCATACATGGTTATCCACCGGATATGGAATTAAAAGCAACCGAAACGGTATTAGAACAAGCGAAATTGATGGCCAACAATTTCAACGATAGAAAAATCTATGATAATCGATTTGAAGAATTTTCCATGGCTGCAGAACCAGAATAGTGAAATAGGCCAGGGGTATATTTTAAATGTGGGACTAATCATTTTGTTTCAAAATCTGTTCGTATTATTTTTTAAAGAAATTAAGAATTTCTTTTATTTGTTGATCATTTGGGTCAAGTTCTAATCCCTTTTCATAATATTTCAAAGCAGTTGCTTTGTCGTTCATTTTTAAATAATAATCACCCCATCGGCTATATACAATAGATGAATTTGGATGTTGTTCAGCGGCTAATTCTAAAATAGTTTTTACAGCCCCCTCATTCCACTGTTTTTTATTCATTAAATCGTAGGCCAGATAAGTGATTTGATACTCATTCATTTTCATGCTTGCAAATCCCTTTTTTGCTTCATCAAATTTTTCCATTTTTAAATATTCATTGGGAGAAAACTCATCATCTTTCATCTTCAACATAGGCTTTTGCTGATAAATATTTTGTAACAAAACAACTTCTCCATTGTCATTGAATTTGAATCCAGCTTTTACGTTGTAATCTGTAAATACGATGGTATCCTTTTTGATCGGAAAGCAATAGATATCATTACCCTCGTTGATATTCTCTATTAAATAGTTATTTTCCTTTCGTAAATAAAGTACCTCATTTTCCGACATACGATAACGTCCTGTAAATTTATTTAATTCGGCATCAGTCAAATCTACTGGAATTAATTCATCAGGTAAAAAATTAGTCCACTCATATACTTTTGCAACAGCTCTTCTTAATTCTTTTCCTAAACCATTCACATCATCACCAGAATTCAGCATAATAACAACCCCATTCCCATTTGTAATACTTGCAATGCCATAAGCCAGAAAACCGGCATTAACACCCGTAAACTCAAAATAAGTTCCGGCAACCTCTTGATTGTCCGATCTTTGAATCAGAAAAGGTCCTATGCCAATCTGTTCTTTATAGGTGCCATCAGAAACGGTTTGTTGAGGTGTAAGCATTTGTTTAGCAGCACTTTGGCTCAAAATTTTACCTTTCCCTATGTATGATTTTTGAACATCAATAAAGAATTTTGCAAGATCAGTAGGGGTGGTGTAAAGACCCGCAGCTGCTTGTTGTGGATATACATAAGGCATTCCCTTAAACCACGATGCAGATGAATATGCCCAAGCTGTTTGTTTCTCAAACTTTGACGGAACTGGTTGCTCAAAGGTAGAATTTTTCATTTCAAGCTTATCAAAAATAAGATTTTGTGCCAAAGAATGAAACGTTTGTTTAGATACGTCCATTAAAGTTAATTGCGCAATCATACTTCCACCACCTGAATAACGAAATTCTTTGTTAGGTTCGCTATTTACAACAACAGGTCTTGTAGTTGACATTTTATCCCCATTTAAAATTTCTAAAATGGAGGGCAAAATTTGTGTTGGGGTAAACCCAAAATAGGATGCCTGTGATGTACCAGCCGTATGACTTAACAACATTTTCAACGTTATGGGCGTCCTTTTTGTAAAATCATTTTCTGCTACTTGCCAGGAAGTCAAGTAGTTATTTACTGGATTATCTAAATTAATCATTCCTGTTTCAGTCATTTTAAATGCTGTAACGGCTAGTAAAAATTTACTGACCGATCCAGCAGAAAACATGGTCTTGATTGTTACCGGAATTTGAAGAGTGGTATCTGCTATGCCATAGCCTTTAGCCCAATCGATTTTGTAATTTTTTATGACGGTAATACTTAACCCAGGAACCTGGTAGTATTTCATTCTATCCAATATATTCCATCCCTTGAATCCTTTAACAGGAACAAATGGTATTAGATTATTTTCAACTTGTTTAATTCGTAAATTAACTTCTTCGCTTTGAGAAAAAGCTTGAATTCCCGATGATAACATGAATGAAAAGAAGCAGATGTATTTTATCACGTTGCTGTTTGTTTTGAACCCTGGTAAAGGTATTGTTTCGTATCTGATTATCTATCCAAGTACCTTATTTTGTTGAAAAAGTTATTGTAGAGTGGGGGCTATTGGCAAGGTAGGTGGTATGATACTCCCCAAATACAGGGCAGCAAGTTATGATAATAATTATCTCCTTTTAAAAATGACTGCATGATAAAAAGAAGAAAATGCAGGAGAGAGTTTAATTGCAAAATAACAATTTAATTAACGGTTCCTGCTTAGGGAAGTAGGTGAATTTTTACCTATAATTATCTAAAGAGCGCTGAATCATTACTTTTCAATATCGATTTTAATGGCATCCAATATTATGCATTAATTTATTAAATTGCCGTTTGCTTGCTGTTAAGCAGCATTTTCTTTCATGGGTTTGATATTGTTTAGTTCATTTTCTATCTTATTTCTCTCTTCTTCAAGATCATAATCATCTTGAAGACCTAACCAAAACTTAGCGCTTGTTCCGAAAAATTTTGCAAAACGAAGAGCTGTGTCAGCGGTGATTCTTCGATTACCCTTGATAATTTCGGAAATACGGGTTTGATGGAGAAAAGTTTCCTTAGCCAAACGGTAAGCAGAGATCTCCATCGGAATTAAAAATTCTTCGAGCAGGATTTCACCGGGGTGAATATTTTTTAGCCTTTCCATTTCTTTTGTGTTAATGATAATCTACGATTCTTATTTCATAAGCATCGTTATTAATCCATTTAAAGATGATGCGCCATTGATTGTTAATCCGAATACTGTAAAATTCTTTTAGGTCACCTTTTAATTTTTCCAGTCTGTTTGGAACTCCCCAAACAGGGCGGTAAGTTAAGGTAATTATTATCTCCTTTTTAAAAATGAAGGTATGATAACAAGAAGAAAATGCGGCGTAGCGGTTAAAAGCAATGTATATCTTTAATGAACGATTCCTGGCTAATGGAAGTAGGCGCATTTGACTTAAAATTTAAGTATCCTCAACATTTTAACCGTTTATTCAAACAACGCGTTGGCATGTCTCCTAATGATTACCGGGGAATCAAGTAATTCTACCAGGAGTTAAATAACTAAAGAAGCGTTAAGCTACTTCCCAATCTTCTTTTCCCTAGGTTTGAATTTACTTTAGCCTTAAAGTCCAAAAAGAAATATTTCCCCAATCAAATATAATTTTGCTTTTCCGCTAATTTCTACCCGGTCTTCTAAAAGTTCGCAGGTTAAATATCCCTTTCTTTCCGAAAGTTGAATGGCCGTCAGTTTATTTTTATGAAGCCTTTGTGACCAATAAGGGGTTAAGGTAGTATGCGCTGAGCCGGTAACCGGATCTTCGTCAACCCCACATTGCGGGGCAAAAAACCTTGAAACAAAATCTACATTTTCTCCTTTTGATGTCGCAATTACACCCCGTGCCTCAAGTTTGGCAATGCTTGCCAGATTTGGTATTAAGTTTTGAATTTGATTTTCAGTTTCATAAACAAATAAATAATCTGATTTACCCTTAAAAATTTCTTTGGGTATCAGGTTAAATCCACTTTTCAATTCGTCTGTAATATCTGCCTGTTGAAAAATATCCACCGGAAAATTTAGGGCCAAATGCTCGTTATTTTTTGTCACTGACAATTTTCCACTCCTTTTGGAATAAAAATTAATTACCTTCTCAGGATAGTATTCGTGGTTGAATAAAACATAAGCCGCAGCCAATGTTGCGTGTCCACAAAGGTTAACTTCAACTTTGGGAGTGAACCATCTTATATGATATTGATCATCTTCTTTAACGTAAAATGCGGTTTCTGCAAGATTATTCTCCAAAGCAATTTTTTGCATTAAATCGTCACTTAACCATTCATTAAGAGGGCAAACTGCCGCAGGATTTCCTGAAAAAATCTTGTCTGTAAATGCGTCAATCTGATAAATTTTGTATTTCATTTTCCCTCATTTAATTTGCCTTGGCTAATAGTAACGCTAAGATAAGACCCAATGCTTAGAAAGTTAGCGTTACTTTTTTTATTCCTTCAAATTTCATATTTTAATTAATATGGATTTTTGTTGCTTTAGATTAATTTTTTAAATTATTTCATACATCGGAAATAATGGTTTTTTGTCTTCCCGGATGACGTTTAAATAGCCTATCTTGCCTTAAATTAAAACAGACTCCCGTGATTATTGCCAATCCTATTTATGATGTTGTGTTTAAATATCTGCTTGAGGATGCTGATATTGCCCGTGATTTGCTATCTACCATTTTGGGAGAGGAGGTGGTGCATCTGGAATTTAAACCTCAGGAAACGTCCACTGAAAGTAGCGAGGGTATCAAGATTTTAAGATTGGACTTCAAGGCTATCATCAAGAAAAAGGATGGTACCTTGTTTAAGGTGCTCATAGAGTTACAAAAATCAAAACAGGTATTTGATGTGATGCGGTTTAGACGCTATCTGGGGGATAATTACCGGAAGGAAAATCAGTTAGTCGAAAAGGATGGCCTGGCCGTTTTTCGCCCTTTACCTATTATTACCATCTATTTTTTGGGTTTTCTGTTAAATAATGTACCCTCGGGGGTCATTAAGGTAAAACGGGACTATGTTGATGTGGTCACGGAAGAGATATTGGGGGTCAAAGATGATTTTGTGGAGCTGCTGACCCATGATTCATACATGATACAAGTGGGCAGGTTACCCAAAGAATCCCGTGGTAAACTGGATCGGGTAATGCAGATATTCAGTCCGATGTACCAGAATAAAGCAGATAAGCACCTGATTGATTTTCAAGGGGATATTTACGATCCTTTGGTTTTGAGGATGGTTGAACGCTTGAGTAGGGCCATTGCCAGTGATGAATATCGGGATAAAATGGATGTTGAAGATGAAATAGATCGAATTTTTGAGCGAGAACTGGGAAAAAAGGATATCGTCATTGCTCAAAAAGATAAGTTAATAGATGAAACCGTGAAAAGCTACGAGAAGTCAAAAAAAGAAGTGGTCAACGCAAATAAGCGCACTGAATTACAGAAAAAACGAACGGAGGCGGAGAAAAAGCGAACGGAGAAGGAGAAAAAGCGAGTGGAAGCAGAGAAAAAGCGAACGGAGACGGAGAAAAAACGAACGGAAGCAGAGAAAAAACGTTCAGAAGTTGAAATTCAAAAAAATATGGTCTTGCAAAAGGAAATAGAATCACTTAAAAGGCAGCTGAATCCAGGATGATTCATTTTTATAATCCATACCAGGTTGCTTTTGACCCTTTCCTGAGAAGCCCAGTAACCGTTATTTCGCCTCCGCTTTATTGATATTCTCAATGCCATTTATCAAGGCGTCCGGGTTAAATGAAATACTGTCAATTCCTTGCTCCACAAGAAATCGAGCAAATTCAGGATAATCACTTGGGGCTTGTCCGCACAATCCGATTTTCACCCCACATCTTTTGGCTGTTTCAATGACATTTTTCAACATCCATTTCACCGCTTCGTTATTCTCATCAAACAAATGGCTGATAATGGCTGAATCGCGGTCAATTCCAAGAGTAAGTTGGGTTAAATCATTGGAACCGATAGAGAATCCATCAAATACTTTTGCAAACTTTTCTGCGAGAATTACATTGCTTGGTATTTCAATCATCACATAAATTTCCAGACCGTTATTTCCTTGTTTTAATCCAAAATCTTCCATCAGCTTCACCACTTTTTCACCTTCTTCCACGGTTCTGCAAAATGGTATCATGACTTTTACATTGGTGAGTCCCATTTGATTTCGAACCGTTTTAATAGCCTCGCATTCTAAACGAAAACCTTCCCTGTACAAAGGACTGTAATACCTCGATGCTCCCCGGAAACCAAGCATGGGATTTTCTTCATCGGGTTCAAATTGTTTGCCGCCAATCAGGTTCGCATATTCATTGGTTTTAAAATCGCTCATCCTTACAACTACATCTTTTGGATGAAATGCAGCCGCCACAAAGGCAATGGCCTGTGATAATTTATCAATAAAGTAGGCTGATTTGTCGGGATGATTTTTTGTGAGTCTTTCTATTTCTTGTTTTGCCTTTTCATCTTTTAACTCATCAAAATTTACCAAAGCCATGGGGTGAATTTGAATAGAATTATTGATAACAAATTCCATTCGCATTAAACCTACGCCTTGATTGGGATAGAATGAAAGTTGTAACGCTTTATCAGGATCAGCCAAAATAAACATGGCTTTTGTCTTTATAACTTTTGTATTGACAAGATTTATTTCTTTTTCCTCCCAATGCAATTTTCCTTCGTATATTCTTCCTTCGTCACCTTCAGCACAAGAGACGGTGATGAACTGCCCATCTTTAATCTTTTCGGTAGCATTGGTTGTTCCTACCACGGCAGCTACGCCAAGTTCACGGGCAACAATGGCGGCATGACTGGTTCTTCCACCTTTATTTGTAATAATAACCGACGCTTTTTTTAGTACAATATTCCAATCGGGATTGGTTATATCTGTAACCAATATTTCGCCGGGTTGCAATTTGTGTGCTTCAGCAGGCGATGCCAAAACCCGGGCTATGCCTGAATCTATTTTACTTCCAACGGCTTTGCCAGTAGTTATTAAATTCCCTTTTTCAGTTAAGCGATATTCCTTAAAGCTTATACTCCTGGTTTTGTTATGAATGGTCTCAGGTCTGGCCTGAACAATAAAAAGTTCATTGGTTATGCCATCTTTTGCCCATTCAATATCCATGGGCATATTATAATGTTCCTCTATTTTTAAACACCATTGAGCCAGGATTTCAATTTCAGTATCCGATAGTACAAATAATATTTGTTTTTCTATTGGGGTATCAATATTTTCTATGCTTTTATTCCATGCATTTTGTCCTTGAGCATAAATCATGGTTTTCGATTTGCTCCCTAATTTCTTTGTAACGAGTGATTTATTTCCGTTGCGAATGGAAGGTTTAAATACATAAAATTCGTCCGGATTAACGGCGCCCTGTACCACGTTTTCACCCAAACCCCAACTTCCGGTAAGGTAAATCATATTTTCAAAGCCAGTTTCGGGTTCTATGGTGAAACCCACCCCTGCAGAGGCTATATCGGAACGAACCATGCGTTGAACGCCAACAGACAAAGCAACCTTCATGTGCTCAAATCCATTATTTATTCTGTATTTGATAGCTCTATCGTTAAATAAGGAAGCGAAACATTTCTGGCAGGTATGAAGCAATACTTCTTCGCCTTTTATATTCAAGAATGAATCGTGCTGCCCTGCAAAACTGGCAGTGGGTAAATCTTCGGCAGTAGCACTGCTTCTAACAGCAACTTCCATTTCACTATGATAATCGGCATTCAAATGTCTGTAGGCCAATTTTATTTCATCCACAAGCTGTTGTGGAATAACGGCATTTAGAACCAATGCCCTTGCTTCTGCGCCTATTTCCCGAAGATTTGAAAAGTTGTTACCATCTATTTTATTCATCAGAATGGTTAACTTTTCTCGAATATTATTTTCATCCAGAAATAACCAATAGGCTTCTGCTGTGGTGGCAAAGCCATCGGGTATCTTAATTCCTTTGGGACTGAGCCTATTGAACATTTCGCCTAGGGAAGCATTTTTTCCTCCCACCAATGCGACTTGATCGTTTGATAACTCTTTGAATTGTTTTATATAGGTATGTTTCATTGATTTTTTATTGTAAATGGAATGTAATCCAAAGGTAAGTTTTAATTTTAATTAGTTCGACAAAGGATAGATGACATTTATCACCTTCTAATTAAAGTATCAATATTTCCAGAAGCTTTATATTGGTCAAATAGTTATAGTTCCTCATTTTATTTGTTTTATGGTTTCGTCAAATAGCTTTATGATGTTAATACTTTTATGGTAGCTTTTTTGTAGTCTTTTGGATATTTTAAAATTTGCAATTATTTATCCAGAATGAGATGCCGAATATTGAGATATTAAAAGATATTCAATAGTTGAAAATGAGAAATAGATACTAACTTATCCTAAAAAAAGTTTACACTTTTCATGCCTGACCCCCTCTCGGTCAAATGTCTATTAATCATTATGCCCCTGGCGGCACAAGTTCCCACTATACACTTTAGGGCTATCCCCATATTATTTAATACATTGGAAACATTGGTTTTTTGTCTTCCCGGATGACGTTTAAATAGCCTATCTTGCCTTAAATTAAAACAGTCCCGTGATTATTGCCAATCCTATTTATGATGTTGTGTTTAAATATCTGCTTGAGGATGCTGATATTGCCCGAGATTTACTATCTACCATTTTGGGTGAGGAGGTGGTGCATCTGGAATTTAAACCTCAGGAAACGTCCACTGAAAGTAGCGAGGGTATCAAGATTTTAAGATTGGACTTCAAGGCTATCATCAAGAAA
>JAIYCH010000045.1 GCA_027488135.1 Saprospiraceae bacterium
ATGATCGTCGGAACAGCCGGTGTTTCGTTTCCCTCAGTTTCTAAACTTGTTTTTTTTTCCTCACCATCAGTGGCTTCTTCTTTCGAAGCCGTTACCTGAAATGAAAAGTTAGCTTCTCCCGGAGGAAGGCATCGCTCCTTATCGCAGGCCAAGAATTCTACATACCCGGTGATTGGTTTTGTTGGATCGGTTACTCTTATTTTTTGTTTGAAAATGATTTTACCAGATAACTTTATTACGTTCATTCCGAAAAATTCATCGAAACCCTTATATATGTTTCCTTCCTCTAGTGCTTTACCTACTAAAGTGTAATGAGAACCTTTGTCCCAGATGATGCTCGTGCGTATTGGACCGTCGTCATTCTCCAGATATTGGGAATAAATGTTCCACCCTTCATCTATCTGTGCGATAAATTGAAGCTCATACTCATTTTTAGCTATGTTTTTCCATTGGTAATTCCAACTTACTGGATCAAATATCTGGCCGTGTAAGTTAACGATCAAGCCTAAAAAAAAAGCTAAGGATATAGATAGTTTCATTGAACGCATAAATTTTAAAATGAATGATTAGTAAGTTTCATAACGTAAAATTACAAAACAAATTATTAGCCTAAAGTAACCTCGGTTACATACATTAAAATGAAACAAATGTTTTCAAAACCTAAAAATTATGAAAATATCTTGGAACTCGTTAGCAATGATTCAAATAACTTAAGCCCGTCTGTATTACCAACCATTTCATTTGCTGCTCGTTCAGGGTGTGGCATCATGCCAAATACGTTTCGTTTGAGATTACATATTCCTGCTATATTATCAATAGATCCATTTGGATTGGAGGGTGCATCTACATTTCCTGAAGCATCGCAGTAGCGGAATAAAATCTGGTCGTTTTGTTTCAAACCTGCTAAGGTTACTTCATCAGCAAAATAGCGCCCCTCTGCATGGGCAATAGGAATTTTTAATGCCACATTAGGCGTCAGTTGGGCCGTTATAACACTTTGATTGCTTGAAGGTACAATGTGAACATTCTTACAAATAAATTGCTGATTTTCATTTCTAAGCAAGGCGCCAGGCAATAAACCGGCCTCACATAATATTTGAAAACCATTACATATACCCCAAACTAATCCTCCTTTTTCCGCAAACGTAATAATTGACCTCATTATAGGTGAGAATCGGGCAATGGCGCCAGATCTTAAATAATCTCCATAGGAAAATCCTCCAGGTAATATAATACAATCTCCCGGTTCAAGTCCTTTTAAATCTTCATCCTTATGCCATAATTTGATGGTTTCCATACCCAGATAGCTGGAAAAAACTTCAAAAACGTCCTCGTCACAATTGGATCCAGGAAAAACTACAACGCCAAATTTCATACAGATAAGTGTTGATTTTATAAAAATAATCCTACATAATGGCTAACTAATAACCCCAGAATGAATACGAAATGAAAAATTTCAGCCAGTTTAGGCTTCATAGAAATAAATCCTAAAGAGGTTAATAATCCTAATGGTAAGGAAAGTAAGAGATAAACATCATTTCCTTGCTTCGGTAAAACAAATAGTACCATAAAGGTAATACCTAAAATCCAATACATTATGTTTATTCGTTTCCTCGATTGTATTATTTTCCGATAGGCAATCTTGTTGTAAGAAAAAATTAAAAATAGAACAAGACAAATAAAAATAAAGTAAAGCAACAGATTTATATACTCAAAAGGTGTTACCGTAAAGGTGGGTTTATTGAAAATACCAGTAAACTGAAGTTTATAGAATGAGTCAAAGCTGTTTTGCCAGTAATAATAGATGCCAGCAAAAAATGGAGGCACTATAAAACCGCATAATACCATAATCCTTTCCTTGATATTGTAAGTCCTTAAAATGCTTAATGCAATGAATATGAATAAAATAAGGTAGATTGAAGGTGGAAAAAATAAAAAGGAAATACCCGCAAGTAGCCCTGCATTGAAAATATGATCAGCAGATTTAGGTTGATTGTAAGTGCCAAGTAAAATATAAAGAATAAGTATTGTTAAAGTATTAACAAAATGAAAAGTGGATAAAAATAAAAAATAGGGGGAATAACAACTGAGTAAAATGATAAATAAGCCGGGGAATACGGTGGATGCCTCAGCTAATCTATATTTATTTATTATCTGATTTCCCAGCGCAACCTGTATAGCCAGCAACAATAATACAGTAATTCTTGCCACAATGCCTGAGTGACCGATTAGATGGCTTATTTCGTTCATTAGAATGCCACTCTGGCTAGGTTCCCAAAGGGGAACACGTATATATACACTGGAATGCCAAATAAATGCAAAGGAAAATCCTAAGACGCTTGCTAATATTTGGTTGGTTCTAAAAAGTTGCAGCACTGCAAATGTTTTAAGTTGTTTTAAGTTCGCGAAATATAAGAAATTAATAGCTCATTGGCCTAAAAACATCGCCGTTTTCCTATGAAAGCGTCTTTTCTTTTAGGTTACTTGCATAGCAAAGGTAATATTTTTCAATGCCTCCAGGCGGTAAAGGATAATCAACACAGTCTGACATTGGCTTGACAATACCCTCTTTAGTCAGAATTTTAATTTCTTCCTGGGCATAAGAATACGCCCGATTACTCTCCTTGCCACTAAATAGTAAAAAGGATATTTCTTCGTCATCACCCTTCCACCAGCTTTTTATGTTTGATTCTTCCACCAATAATTTTTCGCTTGAGATAGGCACGTCAGAAAATTTTAATTTGAATAATTCTCTGTTCAAAAGGGCTTTACATATAAAAGCAAGCAAACGGTCTTCCTCATTTTGCCATTCTTTGATGGCAGAAAAAATATCAAAGTCGTCTAGTGCAGCAAATTTATCTAATAAAAATAAAGCATTTTCCGATAAATGATCTTCCGTTATGTCATTGTCCATAAAATATTTTAAAGAAGACGGTATATACTGTAACTGATTTCTTTTATGCAATATCCGAGCTCTTTCAATGATTTTTATTAACATATTTTCGGCAGCTAATACGGTCTTATGCAAATAAACCTGCCAATACATTAATCTTCTGGCAATAAGGAATTTTTCTACACTATAAATGCCTTTTTCCTCAACAACTAACGCTCCATCTGAAACAGATAGCATTTTTATAATTCTGCTATATCCAACAACCCCTTCCGTAACCCCTGTAAAGAAGCTATCTCTGCTTAAATAATCCAGTCTATCTACATCGAATTGTCCGGAAACAAGTTGTGAAAGAAAATATTTTGGATGGGTACGGCGGAATATCGAAATAGCTTCCGTTAACTTTCCCTCAAAGGTTATATTCAAAGCTTCCATAAAGGCAATAGACAGCTTTTCATGGGAAACTTTAATTAAGGTGTTTTCTAAAGTATGTGAAAACGGACCATGTCCAATGTCATGTAATAAAATGGCAATGCAAGCTGACGTTTGCTCGTGAGGGGAAATTTCTACCCCCTTCGATGTTAATATAGACAGCGCTTCCTGCATTAAATGCAAAGCACCCAGGGCATGGTGAAATCGGGTGTGATGAGCGCCAGGATAAACATAATGAGCCAGGCTTACCTGCTTTATTCTGGATAGCCTTTGAAAATAGGGATGGTTTATCAAATCAAGTAGAATTCCCTCAGGTATTTGGATGAACCCGTAAACAGGATCATTGATTATTTTTGACTTTTGCATAAGTCGACGAAATTTTTTAAAGCAATATTTAATCGCCCATGGCCGTTTTAATCCGTATTTTAACGGGAAATTACTTATAATTGTTTCATTCTTATTATTTACTTACTTTAGCTATTATGGATAAAATTAGAATTCTTTGGGCAGACGATGAAATTGATTTGTTGAAACCTCAGGTTATGTTTCTTGAATCAAAAGGTTATGAGGTAATTATGGTCACAAATGGCCATGATGCCGTCGATGAATGTGCCACAGGAAATGAGTTTGATGTGGTCTTTCTGGACGAAAGTATGCCGGGAATCAATGGGCTCGAAACCCTCGCCCGCATTAAACAGATTAATCCTAATCTGCCGATAGTTATGATTACTAAAAATGAGGCGGAAACCGTTATGGAGGAGGCTCTGGGTTCACAAATTACCGATTATTTGATTAAACCAGTTAACCCAAATCAAATTTGGTTGACCCTGAAGAAAATTTTAGATAATAAACGCTTGGTTAGGGAAAAAACATCTTCTGATTACCAACAGGAGTTCAGACAAATTTTTATGCAACTCCAAAGTGGCATGGATTATATTGAATGGGCTGAAATTTATCAAAAAATTATTTCCTGGGAACTCAAAATTGATCAGTCTAATTCTAACGAAATGGCTGATATTTTGTCTCAACAGAAAAAAGAGGCAAACGCGGCATTTTGTAAATATATATCAGGTATTTACCCGCATTGGATGAAAAATCCTTCGGAGGGTCCCGTAAAATCATTTAATCTTCTCAGGGAAAAGGTTTTTTCACACATTCAACCAGATTGTCCAACAATTTTACTTGTCCTGGATAATCTTAGATTTGATCAATGGAAAGTTATCGAACCTATTTTATTGGAAAGATTCAAATTGCAAAATGAGGATTATTTCTTTAGTATTTTGCCAACCGCCACGCAGTATAGTAGAAATGCTATTTTCGCCGGTATGATGCCCGCAGATATTGAAAAGCAATTTCCCCAGTATTGGGTCGGGGATATTGAAGAAGGGGGTAAAAATAATTTTGAAGCCGAATTACTGGCCGCTCAAATAAAAAAGGTGTTCAGACGGGACATTAAACATGAGTATTTTAAAATTACGCAAGTTCAGGCCGCCAGACAACTACAGGACAATATCTTTAATTGTTTGAATAATGATCTTACCGTTATTGTATATAATTTTATTGATATGCTCTCCCATGCAAGGACTGAAATGGAGGTTTTAAAAGAATTGGCAGGTGATGAAAAGGCTTATCGGTCTCTTACCAGATCGTGGTTTGCTAATTCTCCTCTCTGGGCTGCTTTAGAAAGGGTATCTGAAAAAGATGTGAAGCTCATTATAACCACTGACCATGGAACCATTCGTGTAAATACGCCTGTCAAAGTGGTGGGTGACAGAGAAACTACCAGTAATCTGAGATATAAAGTTGGTAAGAATCTTCAATATGATAAAAAGAATGTACTGGAACTAAAGGATCCCGGGCAAGCTGGTTTGCCTCGCCCTAACGTTAGTTCTACCTATATATTTGCTAAGGAAGACGGCTTCTTTTTATACCCAAATAATTATAATCACTATTTGAATTATTATAAAAACACGTTTCAACACGGTGGAGTTTCTCTGGAGGAAATGATTTGTCCCATTATGCACCTTCGATCTAAGGCTTAAGGTTTTAGCCATTCCGGATAGGCTACGTGTAATTGATTAATGACTTTCTTCTTTCCTAAAAAAAGAATTTTTTGGCCAAATATTCCCTTGGCATGAAGATGAAAAATGCCAAGGGACAGACCAAACCATCGGCGCCATTCCAGGGAGGATATGGCGTCGATGGGATATCTGGCTGTCTTGAAATAATTGGTAATATATAGCGAATCAGTAGTCATTTCAACTCTTCTCAAACGCAGAAAAGTAAAATAAATAACGGCTAAACCGGTTAGGTAGAAAAATAACGTGGCCCACCTGAAGGAGGTGTAGGGTAAAAATCCAAAATAAATTTCATCGGCTAAAAAGACACCTAATGTGAATGCTCCAAAAAATACACTCCAGAAAACAGGAAGGAATATGTTTAGAAACAAGGTGGCATTTGATGATAATCTTTCCATGAATAAGCAGATTATGAGTTCATTTCTTGACGGTCGGCTTCTTCTTCCTCTAATTCTTTCTTTTCCCTTCTTGCCGTTACCCGTGCAGCAACTATTATGCTGACTTCGTACAGACCATACAAGGGAATGGCAATGAGGCACTGACTTACCGCGTCAGGTGGAGTAATAACAGCCGCAACAATGAGTACAACAACAATCGCATGTCGTCGAAAATCACGCATTGATTGTGGTCCCAATATACCCAAATGAGCTAAAAAATAAGCCACAACAGGTAACTCAAAGACCAGTCCTGTGGGTAAAGTGAACATAATGATATAGTTCAGATAGGAATCGAGGGTGGGTGTGTTTTCAACCCCGGGTATAGTGAATCCAGTTAGGAAATTAACAGCAAATGGCGCGATAATAAAATAGCCAAAACTTACACCTAATAAAAATAGAAAAGAGCAAATAAAAACAACGCCCCGCGCCGCATTCTTTTCATGCTTGTACAAACCGGGACTGATAAATCGCCAGAATTCCCAAAAAACGTAAGGAAAGGCTACGATAAAGCCAGCAATAAATGATACGGATATACTTGTTGTAAATGCTTCGGCAAATCCTATAGCCTGCTTTTTAATGTAAGGGGGGGAAAAACAAATGCTATCTGCCAATCCAATCGCATTACCAAAATCGCAAAACCACCGGTAAGATATAAACGAGGGTTTTGTAGGTCCAAATAAAACAACATCAAAAAACCAGGCATTATTGATAAATAAAACAATTCCAATGGTTAATATGACTACTAAAGACCTGATAATATGCCACCTTAACTCTTCAAGATGGTCGAAAAAAGACATGTCTTTCTCTTCTTGTTTTTTTTTCACTGTGGTATTTTTGTTTCTCAATCACAAATCTATTAAAATTTGCCCTAAAGTTTCACATTAATTATGTTGATTACATTAAAATTGAAATAACTTCGTTAAACATTTATGCAGTAGAAGCTTAAAATGGTTGAAGCTTGACTTTAATTACTGTACATTGTGGTTATTATAAAATAAAACAAATTATGTCAAAGCTAATATTCGATGAGATGATGGAGGTTCAGCAGTCTGTACTTGAAAATTTAAGTAACATTGCGATCGTAGCCATCTCCGACAATCAAATGATTGAAGTATCCGCCGATGGAAATAGAAATATAACAAACATTCACATCAATGAGGAAATGATGAAGAAGGTGCCACTATCTGAACTCGAAAGCCTCTTAACCCTGACGGTAAATAAGGCACTCGAAATGTCTATGGAGGCGGAGGAAAGAGAAACCACCCGAATGATGGATGCTTTCTCGCCAGCCATATTTGATTCCCTAAAATAATTGTTAATCCGTAACGATTTCCTCTATGCGTCTTTTTATAAGCTTGCTTGTGCTATGCTTTTCTATCAATATCTCAGCCCAAACGAGAGCTGGTCTCGTTGCTTATTACCCTTTTAACAAAAACTTGAAAGATGATACTGGTAATCTTTCTAATGATGCTATTGGAAATAATGGCGTCGATTATGTCTGCGGTCCACTCAATGAGGCGATTCGCTTTTCGGGAAATGCCAGCCTCGTAAATATTATTGGAGCGGTAAATGCTGAATTCGATACCGAAGATTTTACCGTTAGTTTTTATTTTAAAGTGGGGAATGATAAGGGTATTCAATATCTCTTGTCAAAAAAACGCAGCGACTGTCTGGTGGATAATTCTCTGGTGGTTCGATTTAGACCGCTTACCGGAAATCTTAATGTCGCCCTCACTGAAGGAATCAATAAACAGGTGAATATCATTTATGAATTACCTAAAGGTCAATGCTGGCATCATATCACTATTGCCAGAAATGCTTCAAAAATAAGACTCTATTATAATGGCGGTCTGGTATCAGAACAAACCTCTGCCTCTCGGGTGAATGTCCTGAATAATGGTAATTTAGTCGTAGGCGGAAGTACTTGTTACGGTGCTAATGAAATTGGTTTCAATGGTCTTATGGATGATTTACGCTTCTATAACCGCGCGCTGCTGGAATCTGAAATCGGAAAATTATATCAACCCGTTGATAATATTATTAATGATAATGAAATTGTCTATGTGGGGGACGAGGTGGTCACTAAGTTGTCACCAACCTGTGCCACTAATTTTACCTGGTCTCCCAGTTTCTGGGTGAGTGACCCCTCCATAAAAGAACCTTTCATTTCGCCCCTTGCATCAGGGAATTATACCTACAAACTGGAACTTAAAGATGCCTCAACGCCTTGTATTGCCACCGACTCTTTTAGAATAGTGGTCATCGATCCCAATGATTTGAAATGCGATGAAGCATTTTTACCCAAAGCTTTTACCCCCAACGGGGATGGATTGAATGATTCCTTTGGGTTAAGTAATCCTAGAATCATAACGTCTCTGATTTCTTTTGAAATTTGGGATAGATGGGGGAATAAAATATTTACCACCACCAAATCAAGTGAAAAATGGGACGGTACCTATAACGGGCAGACTGTTCAGGCCGGAGTATATCGTGTGCTGGTGCTCCATCAGTGCAAAGGGGACACAATAACCAAATCAACCACGGTGCTGGTCATGAACTAACTTAGACTTTTAATTCCTAACCGGATGGCCATGCCTTAGGTACTTTCGAAGATTAATTTTCATAAAATTAATCGTTGGAATGCTTGACTACCTTCAATACTGTTTTTAGTAAAAGGGATGTTTCTGTGAGATTGGGGTTAATATATGATATATTCAAATTTTCTTCCTGCTTGAAATTCCTGCTCAAAGCAAGTTTCATTGGACATTTAGCGCTATTTCATGGCTCACAATCCATTTGGATACATTTAATAAGTTCATAAACCTGAAACTTTCATAAAAGCAAAATGGAGCGTTGGAACACATTTATCGTCCCAACGCTCCATTCTATTTGTTCATTCGTGGAATAATACCAGTATATTATTTTATGATAACAAAATCGCCGGAATAAGGGCGCCTGTAGCCGTCAAGAAATAATACTTCGAAGGTGTAAACATAACTACCCACATTGGCTGCTCTCGTTGTATAACTTCCGTCCCATAGTATAGTACCTCCGTCACAATCAATGGGCACCGTATTTAACGACTTTATCAGGTTCCCCCAACGGTCAAATATCCTGAAATTGGTTACTTCTTTGACGCCTAAACAAGAATGTATTCTCAGTTCATCATTGATACCATCCCCATTCGGTGAAAAAACATTGGGTATGAACACAGAATAATTTCGATCTACCAATACCTGAATGTTACCATTGCTCTTACAACCATTTATATCAGTAACTTCCAGATTAAATTTTTGATCCCCGTATAAGTTCCGAATGGTAGGATTTGCTATGCTGGCGGAAGATAATCCCGCACTTGGCGTCCATTTATAGGTTCTTATGGGGTTAGACGTTTGAATGGCAGGCTTTAGCTGGGTTGAGGTATCACCTAGCGGAATGTTTAAACTCCCTGGGTTAAATTCCACAAGTAAGGGTAGGGGTGAGCTTACATCAATGGTTTCCGTATAGGCACATCCAAGGTAGTCCTCCACTTGTATAATAGTCCTTCCGGCAAAAATTTGTATGTTTTGGCTCACAGGAAAGCTAATACCACTGTTGTTTACACTAAATACGTAATCCGATAATTTTAATCCGTTTCCACCACTAACGCTTTTTACCGATAGCGTGGTTGTGGTACCATGGCATAAAGGAGGATTCACAGGATTAAAAAAAGCGATGATCGGATCGGGTGTAGTAAATATATGTTGGGTTTGATCTTGACAGCCTTTACTGTCCGTCACCGTAATACGATAGGTTCCAGCAGGCAATTTATCCTTACTGTTACTGGAACTCGCTACTCCTGCGTCGGTTGACCATTGGTAAGGGGTGGCTCCTAATGGATTAATTCCTGTTTCATTAGTTAACTTAAACACTAAAACGCCATCTGATAAGCCAGGGCAACTGACGTTTTTGGTTTTGGCCGCATCTAAAGCCAATAATAATTGAGCGGGTTCAGTTATGGTTACCTTTTCCTGTAGGGTACATTTATTTCCGTCAGTAATGGTTACCGTATAATCACCTTTTTTCATATTGTTAGTGGATGATGAAGTAGATCCCGTATTCCACACAAAAGTAAATGTACCTCTTCCTCCCGCTGGGGCTAAATCAACGGAACCATCACCTAATCCAAAACATGTTACTGGTTTAACGGTCGCATTAGCAACGATAACTGGAGGTAAAGGAATATTTACGCTTTCAATTTTTGTACACAAATTGTTATCTGTTACCGTTAAGGTATTAAGATTTGATCTTAATTTTATAGCAGTGGCGCTGGTTGAAGCCGCCTGACTTTCCCCGCTGCTCCATTCGAAATTGAAGGTGCCGACTTTCCCGTCGCTGTACCTCGCAGTAGCTGTTGCTTTTCCGTCTTGCGTTCCTGTGTAACAACTGACTTCCGTCAAACTGCTCATAGTAATGAGTATCTCAGGAGCATCGACTAATACAATATTTTGACTAAACGTAGAACAATTATTGGCATCTACGAGATTAAATCGGTAAGTTCCCTTTCCTATGTTAATAAGCGAAGTACCCGTTTGAGTGCTATTTTCCCATGTTATTTTGTAAGGTGCTGTTCCGCCAGCAGGCGTTATGACAATGCGGCCGTCTGCCTTACCTACACAGGTTGGTTCAAATGTTTTAGTGTCTGATAGCTTGAATGGGTCAGGATTTAAAACCTGAACAGAACTATCCACAGAACATCCGTCACTACCCGTTACGGTAACTTTATAAGATCCAACAGACAATGCATTAAGAAATTGACCACTCACGCCATTACTCCAGGTATAAGTGCTTATGGGTGAATCGCCAGCTGTGGCTTTTATCGATAATTTCCCATCCGTATTTCCAATACAACTGACAAAAGCAGGATTCAGTTCAGTGATTTTAGGCGGTGTGCGGGAAGTTATGGCAAAGGCAAAAGGAACTTGACATCCCGCACCGTCTTTTACGGTGACGGTATATGTTCCCTTTGTCAGATTCACAACGGCGGAACTATCCGATAAATTACTGGTCGTCGCACTCGCCCAATTATAGGCATAAGGACTTACGCCACCCTTTGCAGCTACTTTTATTTTTCCGTCCTTACCGCCCCCCGCAGTACAGGATTCTTGTGTATAAGTTATCGTATCTATTTTCAATACATCGGGATCGTTGATAACCACCGTTTTTTCAAAAGAACATTGTTTCCCCGCTTCAGCACTCAACATGGTGACGTTATAACTGCCTGAACATAAGCCAGAAAATTGATAGTTAATGCCGCTACCAGTTGGAACACTTAAACCTGAACTAATATTAAATGAAGGAATACCTGTAGCAGACGAAGCGACCACAATAATAGCCTTTCCATCGCATTTTCCTAAGCAACTGGCATCCACACCAGTGATATCAAAGTCTAGTTTTTTAACCGCATCAATGATTACAGGGGCTGATTTTTGACACCCCCTGGCATCCTTCATAGATATGACATACGTACCAGGCAACAAGTTAGGTCTTAACGCAGAGGTTCCTTGAAAGAAGGAAGCTTGATCTGCCCATTTTAAAGTGTATCCTGTTGCAGGTCTGATACCTCCACCCACTGTGATTACAGCTTCTCCGTCTGCAACACCAGAACAAGTAGCTTTGGTAAGTGATGAAGTGGTAATAGTCAATCTGGTTGGATTAGTTAGATTTTCGGAAGCTTGCGCTACACATCCAAAATTATCCTTAACAGTAATAGTATAAGCGCTGAATGACGCGGCTAAATCCTTTTGAAAATTAGTTTTTACTGTAGGATCGTTACTCCAGGTAAAATCAAAATTAGTTAAATCATTTTCCTCTTGAGCATCAATCAGTACCGTTGCTTTGAGCTCCCCATTGCTGTCATTATTACAAATAATGTCTTTGATAATATCCAACCGGACAACAAAATTTCTCGAGGGTGGAATTTCTGTTTCCTTGGTTGAAGAGTTTGGCGTAGGAGCAGAATCTGTAATGGTTAAAGAATAATTACCCGCTTTTAAATCTGTAATAACAGTTTTGAAATCCAAACCATTTATGTTGGTATTTCCTGTGGTATTGTCATCTTTATTTAGCCAGGTTACTTTGTAAGGCGCAGTACCTCCCGTTACCGTTACCTCGAACCCTCCGGTATTATTTCCCACATTCTGACAAGGAATACTATCTACTTTAACATCAACAAATAAAATCTCACTGGTAACATTTACCTGTCCGTTTGAATATTGAAAACCCATTGGCTTTCCGCAATCATCTTCCAATGGAGATGGTGCAGTGCCTAAGTTTAAAAAGGTTAATGGGCTCGATTTTCCATTCGATCCAATAACTTCAAGGCATACATTAAATAATAAGTCACCATCATTTAATGAAAATGGTGCGCCTCCCGATTTAAAATACGAAATTTTAATGTCATTGGATATTGGGCTGTAACTTATGTCACTTGTTCCAATGCCTGTTAGTTTAGTATTATTCGTATTTAAACGCTTAAATTTTAAAACGTTGTTGTCCCAGGTAACACCTAAGGTTAAGGAAACAGCATCCGTGACTTTTGTGGCAGTAACAGGTATGCAAATTTCGTCACCAAACTTTGCATTTTGTTTGGGTAGGATAAAGGTAGTTGATGGACAAGTAGTAATATTTAAAGTAATATTTCCATCACAGCTATAATCATCTGTCGCAGTAATAATGTATTCTCCTGGTGTAGGAACAAATATTTCTAAGGTATCATTATGCTTATATAAATTGGTACTTATTATTTTACCCTTTATATTGGCATCGTTTTTATTAATTATTGAAATTTTAGTGTAGGAGCTACCATTAAATTCAGGTAATCCACCCTTTACAACAATCCGGCTAACACAATTATTGATCAAACAATTTTTAGATACCTCCTCTACCACCACCTGATTAAGATAAGTAACTTCTATAGCTTCTGTTATATTTACATTTACGCAAGCACCTGCCACAGTGGAACCCGTGGCTGTCTCATACTTCTTTCCATCAAAATCGTCCAAAGTAGCCGGTGCAAACCAATAGCTTACTGGCCTTCCTGAATTGAAAGAAGCCTGTAGTTGACCTTGATTGAAAAAAGTTAAGTCTCCGTTTATTTTTTCTTTGACCATCCAAAGTCCGGAAGTTTGCGATGTAAATGTTCCTCCAACCGCTGCTTGTGTTAATAAACATAAATCGGTTAGAATATTTGATAAGGCTATTCCAGTTGGCCCTTTAGGTAAACATTTATACATAATATATCCAATACCAGGTAGTGTGGCGGGTTTAGGATCACCTGAAAGTCTGAAATCACCATTATGTATAATGGATACGGAGTCGTTTTTACATAGATAAATATGCTTTCTGTCCGAAGTGGCCGTGCTTTTATTGGTCGGCGCACTATTTCCTAAACGAAAGGTGCCAGCAAAATTGTCGCAGGCCATTCGTAAACTGGAAATACTACTTTGTGATTTGTTAAATTCAACAGGAAGAAAAGTAGGCGATTGACCTAGAAGGATTATTGGCAGGGCAATCAAAAGTAAAATGGAAGTAATGCGCATGGATTCAATTTTCCTGATTAAGCGTTTTAGCTTAATTTGGTTTTGTGAAATGAATGAATGTATTTGAAACGATGATTTGATGGGCAAAAGTACGTCATAACTTAGCTTTTTAGCAATTATGATTGTTTTTTTGACTTCAAAATTTTATTATCTCTCCACTGATATTTAGCATTCTCAGTTTTGGTAAGTAAGCTCTCGCTTCTTCCATAGATGAAAATTTACTAACGATAATCTGATACTGGTAAAGTCCGGTGGATATTTCTCTACTTACTACCGATACCCTTTTTTCTACTCGCCCCTGAAATTGTTGCATATATTGAAGCGCTTGGTCGTGTTGGTGGAAATATTTTATGGCTATGCCGAAATAATTGGCCTCACTATTTTCTGCTACATTGGCTTGACTGGGCAGTAACGCAGCCTTGGTTAAATGTTGTAAGCTTTGATTAGCGCTTTTGTCACTCACATTTCCCGTTTGTACCTGTTTGTTCTCTTTCAAATTCCAGGTGTTTAGTTTCGACAACAGTTTAGTGGCATTCATAGCCTCATCTATACGCTCAAGCTGGTTTCCCGATGCGTCAAATAATATCATCGTTGGCAGCGCTTTTACATTGAAAGCTTGTTTTTCAGCATTACCTATAGATGTTTCTATATTGAGTTCAAGAAATAAGGCATTTTCGTTTAAAAACCGGGCTAAATCAGGATCAGTAAAGGTAGATGTTTTCATCCATTGACAAAGTTGTACCCAATCTGCATAGAAAAATATAAATAATAATTTTCCTTCCGAACTACTCCTCTTCTTAGCGTCGGCCACTGTTTTATCGCTGCTTATAACAGGACTTTTTACCTGCCCTGCGACAAAATAGGATGATAATAAAAAAACAAGGACAAGCAATCGACGCATATTATTACTGGAAATATATTTAATGTTACTATGTAAACAAGAGAATACTTTAGGGTTAAGGTCTGATGATGATCAAAGATTGAGGTTTGAACTTATTGCCTGAAGCATCAGACAATTCATACCAGTAATAACCTCTTTTTAAGGCTGTTAAATCAATCCTGTCCATAAAATATCTATCTTTTATTACATAAGATTTTCTAAATTGTTCTCCGCCTAATTGATTCCAAATAACAAGTTTGTAGTTTCCCGGGGGTAATGAAATAAAATCAAATCGCACCATGCCTAAAGTAGGATTTGGCGTCGGATAGGCATTGGGCTTTATTTGTCCCATGGGAAAAATATTTCTTTCGGGAGAAGGTGTTCTGAAACTTATTTTTTCAGCTTTCAGGTTGTTTTCAGAGGGGTCCATTTTAACTATAACGGCCGTTTCCCGATATTCGGGACTATGAAAATGATAGGAAATACGTTGCGAACTTTTTAATGGGATATTCAAAATTTGCCATGATCGTCGTCCTATTTTTGTTTCAACACGCACAGGGATATACTTATCTGTTCGTTTTTCACGAAGTACATCCATTATTTCACCAGGTAGTACCATTTTGCCGTAACCATCTAAGATAGTTTGTCGTTCTATGGTGTATTTTATGCGAATGGAATCGGGCTGTAGGGTGAATAGTTTTAAAAAACTGGGATCGGCATTCATTTTTGAAAAGGTAACAAAACAGGTAGCTTCATCGTAAAAACCACTTCCATATTTTAAATTGGTCTTTTTTTCAACCAGGGGGTCTGTAAAAACCCATTGAGAAAATTTAGCATATCCTAAAAAATCAGGCCCATTCCCAGCCAGCCAGAGTAGTTCCGACTTGTCTTTAGTGAAAAATCCTTCTATATTTTCTTCTACCTGAACTTTAAGTATGGCTCCAGCTGATTGCCAGGTAACTTTTTGAGTGACAGGGGAAAGCAAAGAACTGAAATCCCATCTTTTATTGGTACCTCCCTCCCAGTTTAATAAGGTGGGTGATTTTTCAACTTCATAGTGAAAAACATCGCTTGCCTCAGGAAGTGTTCCAGGGGTACTTAAATTACCTTGAGCTATGGCCTCCATCTGAAAGAGAACAAAAATGAATGCATAGATCTTTATGAACTTTTCAGTATCAAGCAAAGAAAAAAAAAGGTTGTTTTTAATGTTCATAGGCACAAGTAATTATCCTGTTTGAAGTTGCATCCATTTCCAAAATGCCCCCTCCTTTTTGAAAAGGGAATCTGGTGATCCTTGTTCAATAATTTTTCCTTCTTGTATAACTAAAATTTCGTCAACGTGTTGTATTGAATTAGACCTGTGTGCAATAATTAAAAGCGTTTTGTTTTCAAGATAAGGGGAAATGTCAGATTGAATAGCATTTTCAGCTTTGGTGTCCACCGCTGACGTTGCCTCATCCATCATGATAATGGGAGCATTTCTTAACAAAGCTCTTGCTAAGGAAATGCGCTGTCTTTGTCCTCCACTTAACATCAATCCTCGGTCTCCAATGTGCGTATTATATCCTTCCTGCGTATCCATAATAAATTCGTGCGCCTGTGCTATGCGCGCCGCTGCGATAACTTCATCTATAGGTATATCCTCCCTACCTAAAGTTATATTCCCTAAAATAGTATCGTAAAATAAGGTGGTTTCCTGGCTTATTACGGAAAATGAAGATCGAAGATCTAATAGGGATATATTTTTTATGTCTATGCCATCAATAGTTATATTCCCTTCTGTAACGTCATAGAATCGTGCCATTAATTCGCAAATAGTCGTTTTACCTGCACCAGACGGTCCAATTAAGGCCATTTTTTTTCCTTTAGGTAATGTAAATGAAATATTATCTAAAACCTTTTGCGTTGTACCCGGATACTGAAAACTTACCTTATTGAAGGTTATTTCTTTCTTAAAAGTGGTAAATGGAATGGGGTGAGAAGGGGCAATGACCTCTGATGTATAATGCAGTATTTCTTCTACCCGCGACAAGGCTGCCATCCCTTTTCGTATATCAAAATAAGCACGCGAAAATGATTTTGCCGGGTCAATTACGTTGAAAAAGGCAAATAAAAAGGCAAAAAAGGTACCAGCTTCTATTTGTTTTTCAAAAACCTGCTGAGCACCTATCCATAAAAGTACCGTAATGACTGAAATACCCAAAAATTCTGCCAAAGGAGAGGAAAGATCTCTCCGTTGTAACATCCGTATGGTTTTTATTCGGTAAAAGTTGTTTTCTACGTCAAATTGTTGCTCCTTATATCGTTCAGCGTTAAAGGATTGGATCGTTTTTATACCACCTAATGATTCCTCCCACCGAGATAAAATGATACCCAATGCCTGCTGAACCTCCTGAGAACTTTGTTTTAGTTTTTTCCCTATTCCTCCTATGACAAAGGTGGTGAAAGCAAGCATAAGTAAAACAATTCCTGTTAAAGGTGGACTAATGTAAATCATTAACCCAATACTTAGAAAAATAATGAGGGGTTCCCGGAATATTGTTTCCAATACCTGTAAAATACTGGTCTCAATTTCTTGAACATCAGTACTCACTCGTGCGATGAGGTCTCCTTTTCTTTCTCTGGTGTAAAAAGAAGGGGAGAATGATAAGGCTTTGGTAAATAGTTTATTGCGAATATCTTTTACCACGCCATTTCTTACAGGGGCCATGAAAAAAAGGGCAAAATATCTACTTACGTTTTTAAGTAAAAATACCCCCAATATGGCAAAACAGACATACTGTAAAGCCTTCATTTTGCCATTTTGGGCAATGAAATATAATAATTGTTGCTTAAACCACTTTTCTTGTTCAAGCATTGGGCTTTCTGCAAAGTGAGACGCTTGGGAAGAATCTAAAAATAAAATGTCTAAGAAAGGGCTTATTAATGGGGCACTTAATACAGTAAAAATAGCTGTAAGTATATTAAATAAAATAGCAAGAGTTACCTCTTTTTTATAATTAAAGAGGTAACTCATTAAGCGCCAAAAAGGATTATTATTCATCCGGTATTTTTCCGGTTACTATTCGGTCATCTTGAAATCATTTAGGAATCCGGTATGGAAATTACCACTTCGGAAATCTTCATTTTTCATTAACTTTTGGTGAAAGGGAACCGTTGTTTTTACCCCTTCTATGATAAACTCATCTAAAGCTCTCTCCATTTTTAATATACATTCTTCCCGCGTATGTGCCCTGCATATTAGCTTAGCTATCATGGAATCATAATATGGAGGAATGCCATATCCAGCATAAACATGTGTGTCAACTCTAACACCATGTCCTTTTGAACTATGGAAAGAAGAAATACGACCCGGGCCAGGGCGGAAATTGTTGAAAACATCCTCCGCATTTATCCTGCATTCCATCGCGTGAGCCTGAGGATATTGGTTTTCCATGGTTAAAGGATAACCAGCAGCTACTCTAATTTGTTCTTTAATTAAGTCGTGGTCAATAACTTCTTCAGTTACAGGATGTTCTACCTGAATTCTGGTATTCATCTCCATAAAATAAAAATTACGGTATTTATCTACCAAAAATTCAATAGTACCCACTCCCTCGTAATTTATGGCTTCTGCTGCTTTTATAGCGGCATTGCCCATAGCTTCACGAAGGGCGTCAGTCATAAAAGGGGAGGGACTTTCTTCCACTAATTTTTGGTGACGACGTTGTATAGAACAGTCTCTTTCTGATAAATGTATAACTTTTCCAAATTGATCACCTATTATTTGAAATTCAATATGTCGGGGATCTTCAATGTATTTTTCTATGTAAATGCCGTCGTTTCCAAAAGAAGCCTTTGCCTCTTTCCTCGCCGCATCCCAAGAGGAATCAAAATCTTTTTCATCCCAGATAACCCGCATACCCTTACCGCCGCCGCCGGCAGTGGCTTTAATAATTACAGGATAACCAATAGATGCTGAAACTAGCTTTCCTTCATCAGTATCTTGTATCAACCCTTCAGAACCAGGAATAACAGGAACACCGGAGGCTATCATCGTCTCCTTCGCCGTTATCTTATCACCCATTTTCCTTATTTGATAAGGTTTCGGGCCGATGAATTTAATGCCGTATTCAGCACACACTTCAGCAAAATCAGCATTTTCAGCTAAAAAACCATATCCAGGATGAATGGCATCGGCATTGGTGATTTCAACAGCCGCCATAATTCTGGGTACACTTAAGTAGGATTCTGCAGACTGAGGTGGACCAATACATACCGCTTCATCCGCGAAACGGACATGCAAACTCTCTCTGTCTGCCGTGGAATAAACAGCTACCGTTTTGATACCCATCTCCCGACAAGTGCGTATTACCCGAAGGGCGATTTCCCCACGATTTGCTATTAATATTTTACTAAACATAATTAACCCTTCGGATTGAGTAGAAAAAGTACCTGATCATATTCAACAGGTTGAGCATCTTCTACAAGAATTTTTTCAATGGTACCAGAAAATTCGCTTTCTATTTCATTGAAGAGTTTCATTGCTTCAACAACACAAACAACGTCGCCGGCTGAAATAGTATCGCCTACCTTTACAAATGATGGCTTGTCAGGAGATGAAGATCTGTAAAAAGTGCCAACAATAGGTGATTTAACAGCGATGAGGTGGTCAGTAGCTTTTTCTGATGTATTACCAGAAGCAGGGGCGGCTGTAGTTAAAGTTCCTACAACAGACGGTGCAACTGAAGGACTCGCAGCAACAGGTACCGCTGGAGGAGCCGGGTAAGTTTCTTGTATTACCCCCTGATAACCTTGATTTCTGCCCCTTTCGTAATTCTTTGTTCTTATAGATAGCTCAAATTCGCCATCTTTCATTTTGAACTCGGAAAGGTCCAGTCTATTAATGAGTTTTAACAACTCCTGTATTTCTTTGAAATCCATATAGTTATTGTTTTACACGTTCCATGTATGCGCCAGAGGCCGTATCAATTTTTATAAAATCTCCTTCCCCAACAAATAAAGGTACTCTAACCTCAGCACCCGATTCAACGGTAGCAGGTTTCAAGGTATTCGTTGCTGTATCGCCACGCAAACCAGGTTCAGTGTAGGTGATTTGCATAACGACATACTGCGGCATCTCCAGTGTCAAAGGAGTTTCCTTTTCAGCATGAAATAAGATATCTACTTCCATGCCTTCTTTCAATAACTTAGGGCTGGATATTAATTTTTCTTCAATAGATACTTGATCAAAAGTATCGTTATTCATAAAGTTGTATCCAATTTCATCTGCATACAGAAATTGGAATTTTCTTCGTTCTATCCGTACTTCATTAATTTTATGACCTGAAGTAAAAGTGTATTCCAAGACCCGGCCTGTGGTCATGCTTCGAATTTTAGTTTTTACATGGGCGGCACCTCTGCCTACCTGTGCATGCTGAAATTCGATAATTTGAAAAATGTCATCATTGAACTCAATACATAGACCATTTCGTATGTCTGCAGTTGTTGCCATATTGGTTTTTTGGTAAAAAGTTAAATCTAAATTTGTTTTAAGCCTCAAATATAATCAAAAATTCGTACCGTGTATCATGCAGGCGTGTCGTAAGACCACTTTAGATAGAGCGCACCCCAGGTAAAGCCCCCTCCAAAGGCAGTTAATATGAGATTGTCCCCTTTATGAAGCCTTTTCTCCCAGTCAAATAGACATAAAGGCAAGGTCGCAGCCGTAGTGTTCCCATATTTTTGAATGTTTACCATAACTTTTTCTAATGGAAAATCAGCCATTGACGCTACCGTTTGTATGATTCTCTTATTAGCCTGATGGGGTACAAGCCAGGCTACACTGTCATTGGTTAATCCATTCCTTGCCATCACTTTACTTACAACATCACTCATGCCACTTACCGCCGCTTTGAATACCGGCTTGCCGTCCTGAACAATAAAGTGCTCTTTATTTGCAATGGTCTCTGCTGACGGTGGATGAAAAGATCCACCTCCTTTCATATATAAATAGTGTTGTCCTTGCCCGTCAGAATGTAATTGTTGATCCATTACACCATATTCAGTGGAAGGTTCAAGTAAAACAGCTCCAGCGCCATCTCCAAATAAAATACAAGTGGAGCGGTCTGTATAATCTACAATCGCTGACATTTTGTCCGCGCCAACGACAATGACTTTCTTATGTGTACCTGCAGCAATAAATTGTGAGGCGGTGGTTAATGCAAATAGAAATCCTGAGCAGGCAGCCGACAAGTCAAAGGTGTAGGCCTTCGTTAACCCAGTGGCAGCAGCAATTAGATTTGCAGTATCAGGAAAATGCATGTCGGCGGTGACCGTTGCACAAATGAGTAGTTCAATGTCCTCTGGATTTGTACCCGTTTTCTCTAAAAGCCCTTTTACCGCTTCAATACCAAGTACAGACGTTCCTTTTTCTGTGCCTTTTAATATCCTCCGCTCTTTTATTCCCGTACGAGATGTTATCCATTCGTCGGAGGTATCAACCATTTTTTCTAATTCATCATTGGTAAGAACATAATCTGGTACGTAGCCGTGAACACCTGTTATAGCAGCAAAAGTTTTAGACATTGTTAATAGTTTAGTATGGATAATGATTTACCATAAAGCGCCGCAAATGTATAAATAAGTGCCAACTTAAATAAGAATATTTATAAATAAATGCTTATTGAACCACTTTATATACCCTTTCACTAGCCAAAAGTAACCCTAAAAATGTTAGAGTGCCGTTAATGGCTAATATTAAAAAGCCAAAGGTGAAGCCTTGAAATAATTCCTTTGAATAGGTATCCAGTAGCCAGGAAATGATGGGTGATAACACACAAATGGGAATAATCCATTGACTCTTTACCTTGAATTGTGTCAATATGCCAAAAGCAAATAATCCCAATAAAGGTCCATAAGTTAATCCCGCCCATCTGAAAAGTTCATTGATGATTCCGTCCTTTGATATGGTATTGAAAAGTAGAATCAAGAGAAACATTAATACGCTATATCCTATGTGTACCATAAGTCGAACTTTCTTTTTTTGATCCTCAGATGCATCCCATTTCTCAAAGTTCAAAAAGTCAATACAAAAAGAGGTGGTCATAGCGGCTAAAGCCGAATCGGCGCTGGAATAGGCAGCTGCAATTAATCCTAGTATAAACAAAATGCCTATGAATGGAGATAAATGGTTTAATGCCAGAAATGGATAGACCTGGTCAGTCTTTTCAGGCAGTGTGATGCCAAGTTCCGATGAATATATATATAACATGGCTCCCATTGTTAAAAATAACAAATTAGCAAAAACTAAGATTATACTGAAGGTAAACATGTTTTTCTGCGCATCCTTTAACGTTCTGCAGGTCAGATTTTTTTGCATCATGTCCTGGTCAAGTCCTGTCATGGTGAGGGTGATTAACGCCCCGCTCAAGAATTGCTTGAAAAAATTATTTGGGTCGCTCCAGCCGCCTTCAAAAAAGAAAACTTTAGAATATCCACTATTATTTACCGCTCTGACCATGTCACCAAAGCCCATATTCAGATTTTGACATATTAGGATAATGGTCAGTAAAACAGCGCCTAACATGAAAAAAGTTTGAATGGTGTCCGTAACAACTATCGTTTTAATCCCTCCCTTAAATGTGTAAACCCAAATTAAGAATATCGTTAAAAAAACAGAGAATGCAAAAGATATTTGATAAGGTGCAAAAACAAATTGATGAAGAATCGTTGCCACCAAAAATAATCGTAAAGCAGATCCCGTGGTTCGACTTAATTGAAAGTATATAGCTCCCATTTTATATGCATGCCATCCAAATCTTTTTTCTAAATAAGTATAAATTGAGGTTAAATTCATTCTGTAATACAATGGGAGTAAAACCAAGGCAATAACCGAATATCCTAGCATATACCCTAAAACAATCTGCATGTAGGAGAAAGCCTGATTCAAACCGCCACCACCGACAACACCAGGAATAGATATAAAGGTCACACCTGAAAGGGACGCGCCTATCATGCCAATGGCCACCAGATACCAGGGGGAATTCCTTCCAGCAGTAAAAAAATCCTGATTATTAGCATTCCTACTCGTAAATATAGAAACAAGAATGAGCATTAGAAAATACGCTAATATGATTCCTAATAATATCCCTGGAGATAATGCTTTCATACGTTTTATTTAAAATTTTTCCTGAATGAGTTTTTTAAAATATTACTCCTCTTTATTTTTCTTTGCTTTGTTCTTCTGTCTCCTCTTCTGTCACCTCTTCTATTGCTTTTATTTCAGTATTTTCTCCTTCGAAGGGGACAGATTCCTCCTTTTTAGGAGCAGACGATTTAAATGCCATGGGTAATATAAGGAAAAGTCCCGCCATTATAGCCATATCGGCTATATTAAAAATACCAGATCGTAAATCTCCTATGCCTATATTTAAAAAATCAACTACTTTTCCCTCTAAAATCCGGTCTATGATGTTGCTTCCGCCACCTGCAATAATGAAGGCAAATGCTATTCTCTGCCAAGGTCCAACCTCATTGTTGAAAAAAAGGGTAAAGCCAAAATACCCCAAAGCCAAAATAGGTATAATAGCCAAAACCCAGAATCTAACGTTTTCGGGTAGGTCAGATCCCAAACTTAAAAATGCACCCTCGTTTTCAGCGTAAATAATACGGAAACTATCCCCCAGGTAGGATTGTGAAGGGTACCCTTTAAGGGTTTCTAGTGCCCACACTTTGGTCATCCTGTCCGATAAAACAACCAAAACCATGACAACTAGGGGTAAAACAAACTTTTTATAATTCATAAAAATCACTTTAAATTTTCCCAATATTTGAGTTTCCACCTTGTAAGTAAGCGTTTTTTTCTATATTGAGTTGTTAAAAAAGAACAAATATAATGATGCAACCTTACTTTACCAATGATGCGATCGTATTAGGACTATTATTGTCCGTACTTTCTTTCGTTTTTTTTACCTCAACGAGTAAAAACAAATGGATTCAAAAATTTTATACCATTTTTCCCCCATTATTGTTATGCTATTTTTTACCAGCGCTCCTGCATTGGCCGTTAAATATTATTTCTGTTGAAAACTCCGTGCTTTATAAGGTGTCCTCTCAGTATTTATTACCAGCCTCTCTCATTTTGCTATGTTTAAGCATTGATTTAAAGGGTGTTTGGAATTTAGGACCTAAAGCACTTATTATGTTTTTAACCGGCTCACTTGGTGTTATCATCGGAGGCCCTATCGCTTTATTAACCGTTAAATTTCTTTTCCCCAACTTAATACAGACAAATCCTGAAGATTTATGGAAAGGACTTTCAACCATAGCTGGTTCCTGGATTGGGGGAGGTGCTAATCAAACAGCCATGAAAGAAATTTTTTCAGTAAATGAAAATCTTTTTGCAGTCATGATTGTCGTAGATGTGGTTGTAGCCAATGTATGGATGGGTTTGCTCTTATATGGTGCCAGTATTACTGATAAAATAGACAAATGGTTGAAGGCCGATACTTCTGCTATCGTTGATCTTCAAAATAAAATGTCAGCATTCCAAAAGGATGTTGAAAAAATTCCTGATACCAAATCACTACTCTATCTTCTTACCATTGCTTTTGGAGGCGTCGCTCTTTCTCATTGGGGAGCAGATATCATTACTCCATGGTTGGCAAAATATAACGATGTACTAATTGCCTGGCGCTTGACTGCGCTGAATTCTTCTTTCTTTTGGATAGCCTTCCTGGCAACAACCATTGGCTTATTTATCTCTTTTACACGCTTGCGAAACTTTGAAGGAATAGGTGCCTCTCGCTTGGGTTCCGTTTTTTTATACGTTTTAGTAGCAACCATCGGAATGCAGATGAATCTTCAAGAGGTTTTTCAAAATTTAGGCCTCTTCGCCGTTGGATTCATCTGGATGTGCATACACTGTATTTTGTTGATTCTTGTAGCAAGATGGATTAAGGCACCTTTCTTTTTCCTGGCCGTAGGGTCACAGGCTAATATCGGTGGTGCCGCCTCAGCACCTATTGTCGCCGCCGCTTTTAGTCCCGCTCTGGCCCCTGTTGGCGTGCTTTTGGCTGTCCTTGGCTATGCTTTGGGAACTTATGGCGGTTTGCTTTGCGCCTTTCTAATGCAATTAATTTGATGCGAAATTAAAAAATTCATAATTTTTTGGAATTATTTTTATAAATCTTGCATAAAAAACAAAGTATTATTATATTTGCATCAACAAAAGGAAGTTTTGTTTAATCATCAAATTGTGAGGTGATGAAATTGGCAGCCATGCCCTCTTGTCTCGGGGGTGAGGATTACGGGATAAACGTAGCATAGGGCCGGTATCGATCCAGGGGTTGACCACCAATCTTCTTGTGCTATAGCTAACTGCCTCTTGGGGGTTCGAATCCTTCTCTCACAGCAAAAAAAAATAAGCGGATAACCCTTTCCCTGATAAATTTATTGATTCAGTGAGTGTAGAAAGGAAGGATTATCCGCTTCAATAGTACAGTTGTATTATTAAAACTTAGAATAGTATCTTTTCGCTGCCTGGTCGCGCAATTTTTATTTAATTTTTTCATTCTTATGTAAGTTATTTATTTTTTAACATTCCATATCCACTCACCTATACGATAAATATTACGCTTTTTCCAACCTTCAAAAGGTCGGGCTCACGTCAAAATTAATAGTCCATGCGTAATTTTTGTTTGTCTGTCGTTCTCTTGTTTTTATTTTACTCAAATGTAAGTGCTTTCGTTGGTTGCCTTTCTGGTAATTGTTATGAAGGTTATGGCGTTTATATTTATCCTAGTGGCGGACGTTATGAGGGTGATTTTCAACGGGCAAACCCCAACGGAAAAGGTAAATTGCTTTTTCCAAATGGCGATTTATACATCGGGGAATGGGTAAACAGTTATAGACAAGGTGTCGGTAAAATGTTTTACCAAAATGGCGATTTATACGAAGGTGGTTTTTTTTATAGTAAGTTTCATGGGATCGGAAAATATACATTTTTTGTTGGTGGAAATTATCAGGGTAGTTGGCAAATGGGTGCTCATCACGGCTTTGGTATTATGAACAATCCAGATGGTACTTCGTACGAAGGTTCTTTTGTCGCCGGAAAAAAAGAGGGTATCGGAAAACTTACCTTTCCCGATGGTAAAATCACCATTGGTGTGTGGGAAAATAATCAACTTAGTACCCCAGCTCCTAAAGTTGCTCCACCGACTATTAAGGTGGAAACTATTAAAATTCCTAAAATTCGTGCCCTCATTATAGGTGTTTCCGATTATAATGAAATGAAGAAATTAGAGTTTAGCGATGATGACGCTCAACATATTTTTGATTTTTTACAATCCGAAGCTGGTGGTTCAGTACCTTTATCACAAATTATTTTATTGAAAGATCAGCAGGCTACATATAAAAATGTGATGGGTGCCGCTAATCAGTTGTTTTCAAAAGCAAATCCTGAAGATTTAATCTTGTTCTATTTTTCAGGGCATGGTCTGCCAGGAGCCTTTCTACCAGTGGACAGTGACGGTATCATGCATCGAATAAATCACGAGGAGGTCAAATCTATTTTGTTACATAGTCCCGCTAAACATAAATTGGTTTTTGCCGATGCTTGTCACTCAGGAAGTTTTCGCTCCGCGGCTGAAAATGAAAGTTACTCTCATCTTCTCTATGAGTCATTAGCAGGATCTTCAGGCGGCTTAGGCCTCCTTTTATCCTCAAAAACAGAGGAGTTTTCTCACGAATTCGATGGTATTAAATCAGGGGTTTTTAGCCATTTTCTTATTCGTGGTCTAACCGGCGAAGCTGAGAAAAATATGGATGGCCTCGTTTCCGTTAACGAATTATTTAATTTCGTGTTTGAACAGGTCCGGTGGTTTACTCAAAATAAACAATCGCCTGTTTTATATGGCGGAATAGACAAAAATATGCCGGTTTCTGTAGTTCGCTAAGTATTATATGTATTATTTTATGATATAAATATTTTATATTTGTTCAATGAAATGGATGTTGTTTTTTTTTATTTTCCTATTGTTTAACTGGCCATTGTTCCTCTATGCACAATGTGGCTCTGGAGATTGTAAAAATGGATTTGGTGTTAAAACATTCCAGGATGGCTCCAGATATATGGGTGCATTTGTTCAAGGAAACAGACAGGGTATCGGCATTTGTTTTTGGAAGAATGGTTCTCGTTTTTTTGGTGAATGGAAACTGGATAAACCAGAGGGTGTGGGTGTTTTTATCAATGCGCAATCCGTAAAACAGCAAGGCTTGTGGAAAAAGGGGAAGCTTTTCGAGGAAAATGCAAGTTTGGTCACAGAAAAGTTATTCTCCACTTCCAGCCGTATTCAAGGTTGCTTAGCTGGTGATTGTATTGGCGGAAATGGTACGCTAATGGTTAATGGGGATATTTATATGGGCGATTTTAAAAATAATCTTCGCCATGGGGTAGGCGGTATTTGTTACTATTTTAATGGATCTGAGTATAAAGGAGACTGGCAAGAGGATAAACAACACGGAAACGGAGTGTTAACCTATGCTGACGGCACCATTAGAAAGGGGATTTGGTCCAAAAATATTTATCAAGGTTCTTCTGACAAAGGAATAAACATACCCACAAGTAGTCCGCAACTTCCCACTCCCCCAGTAAAAGAAAAATTTGAAGGTTGCCAATCGGGCAATTGTAAAAATGGAATAGGTACGTATATATACGCAAATGGAAGTAAATATGTAGGTGATTTTCAAAATGGGAAAGCTAGCGGAACAGGAAAAATATCTTACTATGATGGAGATGTGTATGAAGGGGAAATTGAAAATGGTTACATGCATGGAAAGGGGGTGATGATTTTAGCGAATGGAAATAAAGTGCAGGGAATTTGGGAATCTGGAAAATTTATAAAAAGTATTGGGCCTGAAGTGGTCTCTAATCCAGTCACTGCCAATACGCCTTATTCTTTCTATGAAGGTGAAGTATATGTTTTACTAGTAGGCGTATCTAACTATGTAAATCATAGAGAGCCGCTTCAATATCCTGATAATGATGCATTAAATCTGTTTGCTTTCCTCAGAAGTCCGGAGGGTGGTGCCATACCATCAAAGAACATTATAAATTTGGTTGATAAATTAGCCACACGAAGAAATATTCTCGATTCCCTGGATGCAATGTTAAGTAGAGTGACAAAAAAAGATATGGTGATATTTTATTTTTCTGGTCATGGCATAAAAGGGGCATTTTTACCCATAGACTATGACGGTACTTTTGAAAAAGTGGTGTATCATCATGAAATATACTCAGCGCTTCAACAATCTAATGCTCAATTTAAAATGTGTATCGCCGATGCCTGTCATGCAGGTAGTATGCAGGAGCAAAAGGGCTTTCTTGGGAGTAGTCAAACCGATTTCTATCAAAACAGCCAATCCGTCCAATCTGATTTTGCTATGCTTCTTTCGTCAACGTCCAGTGAGAATTCAGCGGAAGCCGATAGACTCCAGCAAAGCGTATTTAGCTATTATTTGATTAAAGGCCTTGAGGGTCTGGCTGATACTAATAGGGACAAAAGAATTAGTATTCAGGAATTATTTAATTACGTCGGCGAAAACGTTAGGAATTTTACAGGAAACAGACAATCGCCAACGCTAACAGGACAATTTGATAGGGGTAAAATAATAGGAATTGTCAGATCTAAAGATAAATAACTATATATTTTGTAATTATAGAAAATTTTTATTACTTTTGCAGCCAATTTTTAACTAAAAATGTCTGATCCAGATGAGAAACTTTGAAGTAACTTTCATAGTCGATCCCGTGCTGTCTAATGATGAAATCAAGGAGACAGCTCAGACCTACGTAAAAAGTATCACCGAAATAGGTGGTAATATTGTATTCATTAATGAGATGGGCCTTAGACAATTGGCCTATAACATTGCGAAACGTAGCAGCGGGATTTACTATTGTATCGAATTCCAGTTGGAAGATCCTTCCTTTATTGCTGTAATGGAGTTAGCGCTTACCCGTGACGAAAGAGTCTTGCGCTACCTAACTATTCAGTTGGATAAATTCGGTATAAAATACAATGATGACAAAAGAAAAGGTCTCATTGGAAAGCGTAAGAAACCAGGAACTGATGCTGTACCTCCAGCCGATGGCGTAGCGCCTAAGTCAGAAAATGTGGATTCCGCTAATTAATGCCCGTATATCATTTCTCAAAAAAAAATGTAGCTGATTATGGCAAACAAAGATGATATTAAATTCCTCAGCAATCCTAAAATTGGCCAGAACCGCAAAAAATATTGCCGTTTTCGCCGTTTTGGTATCAAGCATATAGATTATAAAGATGCTGATTTTTTGTTGCAGTTTATCAACGAACAAGGTAAAATTTTGCCTAGACGAATTACTGGTAATTCTTTGAAATACCAGCGTAAAGTTGCTTCTGCTATAAAAAGAGCCCGTCAGTTAGCTTTGCTACCTTACGTTGCTGACTTACTTAAATGATTTTTATCGTTAACTCACAGTGCTCGACACTGTTCAAATTCCAAAAGCCATGCAAGTAATATTGCTCCGCGATATGGATAAACTGGGAGATCGTTTCGACATTGTAGCCGTTAAAAATGGTTATGGTCGTAATTTTTTGATTCCTCAGGGTATTGCGCAGATTGCCAACAAAATTAACCTGGCCAATCTGGAAGAAATTAAAAAAGTAGAAGAAGCTGAAGAATTACAGCGTTTGGGAGAATATAGAGCTATTGCATCTCAATTAACCTCACAGACCCTAAAAATTGGTGCCAAAGCTGGTGCCAGTGGTAAAATATTCGGTAGCGTAACTTCTGTACAAATTGCCGCTGCAATTAAAGATCAGCTAGGTCTTGAAATTCTACGTAAAAAAATTGAGCTTCCTGTAGAAGTTAAAGAACTCGGTACTTATACCGCTATCATTAATCTACATAAAGAAGTTATAGGAAAAGTAGAATTTGAAGTTTCTGCTGAATAGTAAGAATATTCATTCTTCAAAGGGAGGTTAAGCTGTAGTTTAATCTCCCTTTTTTTATCAGTACTAAAAATCCTGCTTTTAGGTTTCCCCAATTCAGTATTCAAAAGAAATGGTCCCTAAAGTCTATGCGATTATAGAATCTGATATTCAGATTTATATAAAAAAACGCCATTATTACCCCTAATATATTGAATTTGATTTTTATACCAGTGGGTAAGAATCTAGCCTAAAAACGACAAACATAGTTGTTTTCCTTTAGCCATTTTTCTTTTTCCTGGTAATTTGGCATGGCTGTTTCAACCAATTTCCAGAATTTATTAGAATGGTTAAATTCGATAAGGTGTGCCAACTCGTGTATGATAACATAGTCAATCACATCGAGAGGGGCTAGAAGTAATCTTGAGGAAAGTCGGATGGTCCCTGTTGTGGAACAACTTCCCCATCGGCTATGGGTGTGAGGAATTTTAACATCATTGTACCTTATGTTGAAATGCTGCTTGTTTAACTCCGCGACTCTTGCTGTTATCGGAGCTAAATGAACCTTAGACATAAGACCAGCAATTAATTTTCTAGCTATAACACCTACTTGTTCAACATCATAATCTTCACCTATCTTTAATTGAATAACTTGATTTGGTAAAATAGATGCTTTTGAAATTTTTAATGAATGAGTTATAATGACTATCTTATAAATTAAACCTCTTACGACAATAAAATCTCCGTTTTTATATCGTCGCGGAATCAAATGTTGTAAAATAGTTGGTTTGGTTTCAACTAACTTATGAACCCAACGGGTAAACCAAAGCCAGGCATTATCAAATTGAACCTTGTTAAAGGAATTTGGAATTCTTAATAATAATCCAGTTGCACCCACAGATGCACGCAAAGAACGCCTCCGTTCACTTGTTATTTTAACAGGAACGGAGGTGTTTATACTTGTTATTGTTATTGTTATTGTATCAGGAAGTACTAATCCCATAAGGTTTTATCCTCTGGATTGTGCGAAATCTTTCATTACGGAAATGAGCACATCAACGCTTTCTAAAGGAAGAGCATTATACATTGACGCACGGAAACCACCTACAGATCTATGTCCTTTTAAGCCTACAATGCCAGCTTCTTTGCATACATCGAGGAAAGGATTTTCGTCATTTGGGTTGACGGGTAAGAAGTTAGCATTCATAAGGGAACGGTCACCAATCACGGAAACGGCACCTTTAAATAATGGATTAGCGTCAAGTTCGTTGTAAAATCTATTTCCTTTTTCTTCATTATGTTTAGCCATGCCAGCTAATCCTCCATTATTTTTAATCCATCGCATGGTTAGCATACTCACATAAATTGGAAAAACAGGAGGTGTATTATATGATGATTCATTTTCAAAGTGAATTTGATAGTCAAGCATGGAAGGAATACCATTTGATTTTTTACCCAATAGTTCTTTTTTGACCACTACAAGCGTTACTCCGGCAGGTCCCATGTTCTTTTGAGCCCCTGCATAAATGAGTCCAAATTTTTCAATGGGAAGAGGTCGGCTGAAGATATCAGATGACATATCACACACAATGGGAACTGGAACCTCAGGCCATTCGTGGATTTGTGTTCCATAAATGGTATTATTACTGGTAAGATGTAAGTATTGTTCTGAAGCATCGACAGTAAAGTCCTTTGGAATATAGCTATAATTATCTTTTTTTGATGAACCTAAGACATTCACGTTGCCAAATGCCTTAGCTTCTTTAATGGCCTTTGATGCCCAACTTCCAGAATCTATGTAGGCTGCAGATTGATTGTGAGCGAGGAGATTCATGGGCACCATAAAAAACTGTGAACTGGCTCCCCCGGAAAGAAACAATACAGCATAGGAATCATCTAAGCCAAGCAATTCAACCACTAATTGTTGTGCTTCATCCATAACAGCTATAAAAGCTTTGTCTCTATGTGAAATCTCAAGGATAGATAGACCACTGTTGTTAAAATCTGTAACAGCAAGGGCTGCCTCCGCCATTACGCTTTGAGGCAGAATAGCAGGCCCGGCATTGAAGTTATGTTTTTTCATTTGCATTATTTTGAATGTTGAAACAAAAGTAAGGTTTAAAATGATTACAATTTATTGAAATAGTATAATTAAATAACCAAAAGAAAGGTTCATCATTTACCTATATATATGGTAGCAAAAATTTAAACGATATAAATTATGTAATTTGAAAAAAGACAAACTTTTTTTATATCACATAATATTGATAATGAATTAATTATTACGCTACAAAAAGCTTTAGGATAAATTTTTAAAATAATTTAAAGAAATACTATGTAAAAGCTAAATAAGTTTTCTATATTTGCACTCCCGAAGCAAAAGAGTTACGGGAAGAAGAGTAAAAGAAGAGGGGAAAAAGAAAATAAAAAAGGTTAAAAGAAGTTTGGTTTTTAGAAATTAACTTTTACCTTTGCGGCCCGGAGCGAAAGAGCTAATGGAAAGAGGCTAGTAGGAAGGGGAAAAGAAAATTTAAAAAAGGGTATAGAAAGTTTGGTTATTGGAAATTAACTTTTTATCTTTGCAGCCCGAAGGGAAATAATAAAGGGAGACACCAACGGGTGTTTTGAAATAGGTTCAGATTTGGTTGATGGTTCGAGGAGGAACATTGACATAACGATTAAGGCCAACAAAAAGTTCATTGACAGAGAGGGAAAGTAAGTAAAATAAGGTTTAGCGACATTGAATTAAAAAGGAC
>JAIYCH010000019.1 GCA_027488135.1 Saprospiraceae bacterium
GAATCAGGATTTACAGGATTTCGAGGATTTTTAAGTGGGGGACATCATTTGCGTTGGTGCGGGCCGCAGCATGAGAATCTCTTTTTCATCATCCATTTTTTACCTTGGAGGTAACGATCATTTTATACTGTAATCCGAACGCTTTTCGTCGATGCGATCATCGCATCGACGAAACATTATTCCAGAGGTACAAATTTCATTTAACCACAAAATCAAAACAAAGACGTTATCGTTAATCCTCGAAATCCTGTAAATCCTGATTCAAAACTAATTTCGCGAAAATATTTTTAACACCCATCATATAGTCAAAGTAGCTACAGCACCCGCATCCAATGCCATAGGAAAATGATTTCCCTTATGGTTCACGTAAAATACTTTTCGTTCCAAAGAAATATTTTGCATGACCAAAACGACGTTACCTGAAGGACCTGAAAAAGCAACTTGTTCAATGTTAGCTATACCATTGCTTTCAATACGTTTAAATCCCGGCCTTACAAATGGGGCAATCTGACCTATAATGTAATAGGCAGGATTTTTGGTTACCTTATCGCCCTCGATAGTGACCGCACCTAAACATTTGGTACAGCCTCCTCTGTCTGTATGTGGCGTATAATCACTGTTAGAGGTAAGATTCCATTGAAGCACCGTTTTTGCCCAATTATTTGGTCCACCAATGACCAGATTCCGAACATGCCAGCTATAATCACCTGCAAAATTTCCTGGTCCACCAATCCATTGCTCTGTAAAATATAAGTTTTTTGAAGGATGGGCGTCATGTACCTTGGTTAAGGCATTAATCTCCCCTTCATACAGGTGAAAAGCGGAACCATCTATATATTTTGCTGCATCAGGATCGTCTAATATAGACATAGGATAATCAGGTCTATTTGCATTATGATCATAAATGATAATCTTAGTATTGATCTTATTTTTCTCAAAAATGGGACCCAAATGAGTTTTTACAAATACTTTTTGCTCCTCAGCCACCATCAGGAGGCTTGGATTATTCCCCGGATGTAAAGGTTCATTTTGTATGGTTAAAGCTGAAATATCTATTCCATGAAGGCGCATGGACTGAATATATTTAACTAAATAACGGGCATAAACATCATAAAATTCAGGCAATAAACGCCCTCCTCTGCTGTCCTGATTATCCTTCATCCACGATGGAGGTGACCAGGGAGAGCCCATGAATTGTATGGCTGGAGAAATGGCCAAAATTTCTTTTAATACAGGAATAAGATATAAGGTATCGTAACCTAAGGAAAAATTCTTTAGCGCCAAGTCTTGCTTTCCCTTTGGTAAATCAAGATAAGACCAGGGATATTCATCTAAATCAGAAGCACCTACACTGAGCCTTAAATAACTGATGCCAATCTCCCCTTTTTCCGTCCCAAATAATTCTTTTAATAATTTCCCTCTGGCCCCTTTCTCCATTTTTGACAAATGCATAGCACTTCCACCGGTTAAGGTGAATCCGAAACCATCCATTTCCTGGTAGGTTTTTGAAGGATTAAGACGAATCACCTGACTACTGGTTGGGACCTTTTCACTTGCCAGCAAAACCTTTGGCGCCAACAATTGCTGCTGATCCATGGTAGTAAGATACATGGTGGCTTCACCAATCGTATCATTCATTAATCCAATAAAACTAAGTATCAGTAAAGTGAACATCTTTGTCTTTTTTAATTTCTTTAGCTAAATTTAAGGAACTTATCACCATGAAAGAAAGAATGTCATGAAATACTTACCCCTTTATCTGCTAATTCCCTTTTTCACATGGAGTTTACCCTCAATATTTAGCCAAAACATAAAGATTTTAAAGCAAAATGAGCAAATTCAAATAGGCATAAGTCAAGGAAATAAAACCTTACTTTCAAGTCCCTCGGAGGGTCTATGGTCCATTGCCACTTCCTGGGAGAATGAATGGCCTTCCAAATGGCAACATGTTCATCCTGATACCATTTTAAAAGATGGAAAATGGACCATTTTAAGGGGAACTTTAAATCTGCCAGAAGGAACATTCCTTTTAAATGACAGCTATATTGAAGAAGGGGGAAAAGTAAAATGCATACGGCGTTATGAGTGGCAAGGCAAAAAAACACTTGAAACAGTTACCCTGGCCATCCGTTGGGCCATACCTCAGAAGGAAGTTAAACCATTCTTGCCTGGCATTTTATATTATGGAAATCCATCAGGTAAAAAAAATGGAGAAAACAATGTACCATGGTTTAATGGGGTTGGTAAAGAAGAAGCCTTATTTGAGGAACATCGCTTTCCAATGCCCTTTGCCAGTGCGGAGTGGAAAGAAAATACAGCATATTATGGTGCAGCTCTTCATGTAATGCCAAGTCCTGTTTATAGGGGAAATCATTTTGATCAATGGTGGTCTCTGGGGCTGATTACTAAAGAAAAACACGCCGAATTGACTCTTTTAAGTGGCCCGGTTGGTTATAATGGACAAAGGAATCTGGTAAAAGCATTGCAAGAAAAAGGCCTTCCTTATGCTAATACTTATTTAAAAGTTACCCCTGGTACCATCATAGAAAAGACCTATTATCTTGAAATTTATAATGTTCCAGAAAAAGGTGCTGGCTTTCAACAGCCTATGAAAACGTCCGTCGAATTATTCAAACCGTTTTATACGGATGATTTGCCTCGTTATGAGGACATCATATCACAAAAAATTAAATTCGCACGTTCCCGCTGGGTTCAACAAAAAGATTATGCTGGCTTTAATATGTATCCTGACTATCGCAAACCACAAATCGTATTGGGTTGGGCTGGCCAGGGTGAAGCGCCGGGATTTGCCTTACAAAAATTAGGGAAATATAATCCTGACGAATCTTTCACAAAAATGGTCCAAAGTTCATTGGATCATATTTGCACCTCCCCCATTGATTCCAATGGATTTTGTGTTATTTATGACATTAAAACAGGAAAATGGAGTGGTAAAGATCCCGTTTCCCAGGGACAAGCTATGAATTCTATAGCTTTAGCCATTTTAGAAGGCAAGAAAAATAAAGAATTAAACACCCTTCTTTGGGAGAATTTTCTGCTAAAAGCTGCAGACGTTTTCTCAAACCGTATTTTAAACCCAAACTGGACACCTGTAAATACAGCTGAAGCATTCTTCATAGCCCCCTTAATCTCCGCTTCAACCATTTTTAATAATGAAAAATACGGAAGGGCAGCACTTAAGGCAGCTGATTATTACGCAGGCAGGCACTTAGATATGGACGAACCTTATTGGGGAGGTACGCTCGATGCCACTTGTGAAGATAAAGAGGGAGCATGGGGTGCTTTTCAGGGATTTTTAGCCGCTTTTGAATTTACCAAAAACCCAAAATATCTAAAATGGGCAAAACATGCCTGTGACGTAACCCTTAGTTATACCGTGGTGTGGGACATACCTCTTCCAGCCGGCAGGCTTGCAGATCATCGTTTCAGGACACGAGGCTGGACAGGTGTATCGGCACAAAATCAACATTTAGATGTATATGGCGTTGTTTTTGCTCCTTCTGTCTATAAGATGGGCATTTATCTTGCTGATGAAAATTTAAAGAAACTGGCGAAAACAATGTTCCTGAGTTGTGGTCAAATGATCGATCCAAGCGGTTCTCAGGGGGAACAATTTCAAGAGACTAATTTCGCCCAACATGGGGACATGAGCGATGTGATGAAACTGCGCGGTGGGTATTCTGAAAGATGGACCGTTTTTTGGATTTGTGCCCATTTTCTGCATGCTGCTGCACAATTTGAACAAATGGGCATTTATCTGGACTAACTTTGTGCCCAGGATAAGCAATATTCAAGATAGATTAAAGCTTAGCCTGGGCATAAGGTATTATTTAATTTTTTGCAGGAGTGATCACAATGTTGCGATATTCCACAGGTCCATGATCTCCTTGAAGATAAATAGGACCAGGTTCCCCTTCATTGCTGTCAAGAGCACCTCCGGTAATACCCGGAATTTCCTGATTACAAATAATCGTTTTACCATTCGCCACTACGGTAATCATTCGACCAATAAGTGTAATATCATAAGCCTGCCATTCTCCAGCCATTTTTGCAGCCATTTCAGTAGGAATGATAAAGCCATAAACAGCTCCAAATTCGTCAACTAATGGAGATTTTCCATAGCTGTCAGACACCTGTACTTCATACCTTCCACGAAGATAAATACCACTATTGGACTCCTTTGGATAGCGAAACTCAATATGCAGTTTGAAATCTGAAAACTTATCCTTAGTCACTAAATTAGAGCCAGACTTTTCACTGGTTAAAATACCATTTTTAGCCATCCACTGATTTGGTCCCATCGCGTACCAGCCATCTGTATTTTTACCATTAAAAAGAGTTATTGGATTTCCCCATACAGGTGCCGTTGCTCTTACTAAGGATGGAGCTCTTACGCCCGTCCAGGGATATTTCTTCCCATCGCAAGAGGTTATAGTGCCCGATAAGCTTCCATTTTTTAATTCCCCTTCCAAAACAAAATCGTTATCTCCATCTTCCCATTGCGGTGGAATGGAAAAATTTAATTTACCATCCTTGAAATTTATTTTTGACACCGGCCTCGCACTGCCCGATTCACTTACGAAATAGCCAACAAGTGTTCTATTCCCTGAATGTCTTACATCCAACCATGAAGGTACCTTTTTGTCCCCCTTGTCAACCGTTATATCCCAGCGACCTTCAATGGAAGGATCAGCATAAACAATCCTTTTTCCATAAATACTTCCTGAGTAAGTTAAAATGGTTAACGCTATTACGGCCAACCTGAACATCCATTTTTTCATTTTCTGATTTATTTTGTTAAGAGATACAAAATAATTAATTTATAGTTATAATTCATTATTTTTTTTCAACTTGGCTTGCGTAATTCCTAATTCTAAGAAATAACAAAACGTATTTAGATTTTTATAATTCTTCTTTATATAATTTATGATTTATTTTAATAATATATTGTATATTTGTAGCCAGATTTAGAATCATATTACTCTCAGTGATTTTTAAAAGTCCGACGGATTATAATCCGTCGGATTTTTTTAACAAGGTTGTCATTTTCATTACCCATTTGGTACTCCCTTAAATTTGCATAAAAATAATAAAAATGCAAAACAAGACAACTTATTACCAATTTATCTTAGATGCCAGTGGATCCATGTCAAATTGCAGGCATGAAACCCTACAAAATTTAAATCTTCACTTAAAAACCATTCAAAATCTGCAAAATGAATTTCCCGAACAAATTTTTAAAGTATCGCTAACCCTTTTTAATACCCGTTTATCTCAAAAGTGGCAATACAAATCTCCCCTGGACATTCAGCCCCTTCCTTTAGATAATTATAATCCCGACGGAAGTACGGCGTTATTAGATGCGATAGGTACACAAATTCACGAAATTCAACATAAATTTGGAGATCAGATGGAATCTGATGAGGCTACGGTCGTGATGGTTATTTTAACAGACGGCGAAGAAAATTCTTCGAGATTTTATGATTTTCCCTTTATTTCTAAAACAATAAAAAGCCTGGAAAAAACAGGGAAATGGACTTTCAGCTTTCTGGGAACTGATATTGATGCTTTTCATGTTGGAGAAATGCTAAGTATTAAAAGAGAGAATACCATGCAATTTGACAAAAGGGAAATGGGTAGAACGTTCAACCATTTAAATAACAGTCTAAAAAACTACAGTTTTAATAAACAAATGGGACAACTTAATGATGATTTTTTAAATCCAACCGAAGAGAATATTTAACATAAACATAAATAAACCAATCATATTATGAACGTACATATTATCCGGGATGAACACTGCCCGCTGGCTGTGTATCAAAATGTGTTTGAAAAATTAAGCAAATCAGCTGGAGTCATACGTTTTATCAAATCAATGGATGACGCCTTAATTACCGATGACACAGATGATATGTTCGATGAAAAGGAGGGGGAATCAAAGAACAAATACCGTTTCCTCTCCTTTTCCCAATTATATGATATTTGCGAAAACTATAGAAAGAAACACAGCATCGATAAGAATGATCATGTTTTTCTTCTTTCCGGAGCAAATAATTATCAGAATTGGTTCAGTAATATGGACTACCAAGGAAATAATTATTTTGTTCAAGTCACAGAATGGGAATTATTTTTTGGTACTGAAATAGAGGTTTCATTTCTACTCTGCTATCATGTGATGGCTTGGCTACTCAAAAGAAAATTATTTTCCTCTGAAGACGAAGTAATGGCTGCAGTGCATACCAAAGCAAAAGGTTGCATGATGGACTTTTGTCAGGATAAACGGGACATCACATTGAAAATCAGAACGGCAGATGTTTGCCCTGTTTGCCTGAATATCATAAAATCAAAGGACGTCCCATTTAATTTTTTAAATCAGGTTTTCTCCTTATGGGAGGAAATTAGAAAAAACATTGTATTCAGAGAAAGGGCAGAATTCCTGAACAAAATGGGAAGGATAATTATCAACCCGTCTAAGAAAACCCTTTTTTTTCCTGAGTATGGGGATATTCTTGTTAAACTCCAACCGAAAGAAATGGCTTTTTACCAACTGTTTATAAGCGAACCTAACGGGATAAATCTGAATAGTCTGAGAGACCATGCCAAAACCCTCAAACATTATTATTTTATTATAACCGGAAATGATGACATATCTGCTACAGAAAATATTTATGCTATTCACGACAATGTGGCTTCGCAGCTTATATCCAGAATAAACAAGAAACTAGTGGATAACTTAGGTGAAACCCTAGCTTCTTATTACATTATAGAAAGAACTATGAATGAGCCACATAAAATACTGATAAACAGGGAATATGTTAACCTTTAGTCCTAATTTATATACTTAATAAATTTACTCGTTTTTTATTTACAGAAACGGGAAAATACCTAAAAAGGTTAGGCCTCCTGCTATAAATCCCAGGAGGGCTAACCAGGTAACGTTTTTGAAATACCAGATAAAGTCTATTTTTTCCATGCCCATAGCCGCGACACCTGCGGCTGAACCTATGATTAACATACTTCCTCCTGTGCCCGCTGAATAGGCTATAAATAACCATAGTTTACTATCCATTGGAAACTGATCCATTGGGTACATACCCATTGTAGCTGCAACCAAAGGGACATTATCAATGACAGCAGAGAGAATACCAATAAGAAAAATGACCAGATCCTGATTCGGAACTATTTGTTGAAGTTGTATTGCCATATTCATTAAAAAGCCCGTTTTTTCGCCGTTTAAGGCTATTACAGCTACAGATTCCAACGCCCCTACCCCCAAAAGAATACCCAAGAAGAATAATATACTACTTAAATCAATTCTGGATAATGCATGTAAAGCGCTAAATGAGTGCCTGTTTTCTTGATCAAATTTTTCTTCGGGATGTATAAATTCCGAAACTAACCATATAATACCTAAAGAAATCATCATGCCCATATAAGGAGGCAAATGAGTGAATGATTTGAAGATGGGAACAAAAATCAATCCACCTATTCCAAGGATTAACATCGTATTGCTGCTTAATAATTTTTTATCCGGAGCATCCTCTTTTTTTTCTGAAAAGGATAAGTCCCCTCTCATTGAAGGAAGGAAAGATGAAAATAGCAAGGGTACGGCTAAAGAAATGATGGAAGGCAAAAACATTGCTGTCATCAAAGGTAAGGAACTTACCTTTTTCCCAATCCAAAGCATGGTTGTAGTGACATCTCCAATAGGAGTCCAGGCACCTCCCGCATTTGCTGCAATGATAATCATTGATATATAGAAAAGTCGGTCAACTTTCGATGGTACCAGCTTCCTTAGTAGGGAAACCATCACGATCGTTGTCGTTAAATTATCCAGAATAGAAGACAGAAAAAAGGCAATGATACTGGTTATCCAAAGTAACTTAATCTTATTTTGCGTTTTAACCAATTTGGTTATTGCGCCAAATCCCTTATGCAAATCAATAAGTTCGACAATAGTCATTGCGCCAATTAAGAAAAATAAGATCTCCGCCGTTTTACCTAAATGATGTAATAAAACCTCATCTAAAGAAGCTGTTTGGTGCAAATAATCCAAAACTTCAAGGTTTCCAACAGATATTAAAGCCCAGGTTAAAGCACCCATTAATAAAGCGGGAACCGTTTTATCTAACCTTAATGGATGTTCAAAAACGATAAGAATATATCCAATAATAAAACAAGCTACTACGGCAAAAATCATATTGATAGTTTTAATAGAATAAATGACAATTCAACAAAATGGATTTAACTATTTATAAATATAGACCATTTTATCCAAACTATGAACAATCTAACCGTACATCCTTATAATAATATGACATTATCTCGAAATCGTTTTCGTTGATTTGTTGGGACTTCCTACCTGATTCCCATTAAAAAGCTTATTTTTAAACAAATAACTCGCAATAACTTCCAAATGAAACCACTACTATTCGTTTTAACCCTTGTATCATGTATTGCCCAAAGCCTTCATGGCCAAATGACTGCCAAACCCAATATCCTTTTCATTGCTGTGGATGATTTAAAACCCATCATGGGTTGCTATGGGAACAAAGAAATCAAAACCCCTAACATAGATAGGCTGGCTAAAATGGGTACCACTTTTATGAACAATCATTGCCAGCAAGCGGTTTGCGGACCAACACGAGCAAGTTTACTAACAGGAAAAAGACCGGATGCTACTAAAGTCTGGGACCTAAGAACCCAGATGAGGGACATGAATCCCAATATTTTGACATTACCCCAATATTTCACCCAAAATAACTATCAAACCGTGGGTATTGGTAAGCTTTTCCACCCAAGCAGCGCCATTGATAGAGTAGATCCCATTTCCTGGAGTATCCCTTACCTTAATCTTTCGCCGGAAGATTATGCCAATAATCTGGGTGAACCTACCAATGGACAATATCAGGATCCATTCATAAAGAAAACATTTGTCAAAGAGAGAAAACCCAGAACTGGACCGGTAGATGAAGATGTTCCTACCAGCATAAAGGGACCTTCCTCAGAATCTATAGATGTTCCTGACCATGCTTATAACGACGGGGTTTATGCCTTGAAAGCGAAAGCACAAATGATTAAAATGTCCAAGGAAAAATCGCCTTTTCTGATGGCTGTCGGTTTCAATAAACCTCACCTTCCTTTCGTCGCTCCAAAAAAATACTGGGATTTATACAACAGGGAATCCATGCCTCTGGCCTCTTTTCAAGAACATGCGAAAAATAGCCCGCTTATTGCTTATCATAAATCCGGCGAGCTATTAAATTATCCCGACATTCCGGCTTCTGTGACCCTATCTGGCGATTCACTAAGAATTGGCTTAACGGTAGCTAAGCAAAAAGAGCTCATCCATGGCTACTATGCCGCCGTATCCTATTTAGACGCACAGGTAGGCATTTTATTAAATACACTGGATTCTTTGGGAATTACCAATAATACCATCGTTGTACTTTGGGGCGATCATGGCTGGCATCTCGGAGATCATGATTTATGGGTAAAGCATTCTACGTATGAACAGGCTACACGTTCACCACTAATCATTTCAGCACCAGGCATTAAAGCGGGTAAAAGCAGTTCGCCAACGGAACATCTGGATATTTTTCCTACCCTTTGCCAATTAGCCGGCTTACCCGTTCCAAAAGATCTGGACGGCGTATCTCTAACTCCAGTGATGCGCAATAACAAGGTTTCTGTGAAAGAATTTGCCATGAGTCAGTATCCCAGAAGATTAAAAAATGAGGAGGCTAAAAAACTAGGTTATACCAATCCTCAATTAATGGGATATAGTTTGAGAACCGACAAATTCAGATATACTCTCTGGATGAACCATTTTACCTCAAAATCTCCCTTTGATGCTAAAAAAGTATATGCGGCAGAATTATATGATTATTCAAAAGATCCATTGGAGAAGATAAATGTGGCGAATGAACCGGAATATGCAAAAATCTCTTCCTCGTTAAATGAAAAAATGATTCAGTTTTTTAAATCTCAACTGAAATAAATGATGCTGAAAAATAAATTACTTATTTCGTTCATTCCAGCGATTCTGCTGAATATACTATTTTTAAATGCGGAAACAATTACCGTAAATAATGTAGCAGATTTACAGACAGCTGCAAATAAAGCGGTAGCAGGAGATATTTTAATTCTTAAAAATGGCACTTATCTTAATAATACCCTATACATAACTGCAAGTAATATTATCGTTAAAGCGGCCAGTCCGGGAGGTGTATTTTTAAATGGTACGAATAAAATAACGATTGGAGGAGATAGCGTAACTTTCACTGGATTTCAATTTACTTCAGGTAACATTGGATTAAATAGTATCCTCGAAGTTTCAGGGAATCATAACACCTTAAGTCATTTAAATTTTAAGGGCTATCATGCAAAAAAATATATCGTCATTAAGGCAGGCTCACAATATAACAACATTTTACACTGTAATATAGAGCAGAAACCCAAAGATGCAGAAATAGGTTGTACCATTCAGATATCTACTTCCCTAACCGTTCCTGGTTATCATAGAATTGCCTATTGTTCCTTTTTGGACTTTGAGGGGACTGGTGGGGATTTTGGCAACGAGCCCATTCGTATTGGTTTAGGTGCCGAAACATTAAACAAGTCCAGAACCGTTGTAGAGTTTTGTTATTTTAATAATACGGGACTCGGTGACAGCGAGAGTGTTTCTGTAAAATCACAAGAAAACATCATCCGGTATTGTACTTTTACCAATCAACAAAATGCCATGTTGGTTTTTAGAAATGGCAGTTATAATGTTGCATACAGTAACTTTTTCATCCAGGCGGGAGGCATCAGAATAAAAGAGGCCGATCATATTTTTTGTTATAATAATTACTTTGAACAGGCTGGCATTGGCAGTTCTTCTGACGCAGTAAAATTAGATTATGTAAGTCCATTTTTAAAAGAGATTCATTTTTACCATAACACATTTGTTCAATGCGGTGATATTGATTTAGGTGGCATTGGGCCTCAATCGAATTACTGGGCAAATAATCTTTTTTTGAAGACTGTTGGAAATATAATGTCGAATCCAAATAATCAAACTACTTTTCTTGGCAATGTATATGAAGGAAACCCAGGTATTTCCATATCAGCTGGAATGACCCGTTCAGTTATAAAACTATCCAGAAATGAAGAGGGCTATTTTAGTTTGTCCGATTCAAGTGTTGCAAACAGTATTTCTGCCACCGATTTTCCACCGATTTTAAGTATTCCAAACATCGACATTGACGCCAGTTTATTATTAGATATCAGTGGTCAAAAAAGACCTACTGCAGGGAATCTAAAAGACGTAGGGTGCGACGAATTTGGCGGAGGCCCCATCATTAATAAACCTTTAAAGCGACAGGACGTTGGTCCGATCTATCTGAAAAATGACCTTGTCTCCATATCAATGGAAAAATCAGCCACAAATGATAATATTATAATTTATCCCAATCCGGTTTCATCTGCTTTAACCGTAAAAATAACGGAACCAACGGAAAAGATTGATGTTACTTTTTTTGACGAGACAGGCAGGCAAGTTGGCTATTTTCCACAAAGCCAATCTTCTCATTCTAATAATGAATTGGTTTACTCCGTTTCAAATGTGCCAAATGGTATATATTTTATTAATTTTAAAAGTGGAAAGTACCTAAAGACGTTAAAACTAATAGTTCAACATTGATATTTATGAAAAAATCAAATATTTATTGGCTTCCCTTCCTTTTAGTCACCTTGTTTCTTGGTGTGATTTTATCCTCTGCAAGAAAAAATACTTCCGATCTAAAACAGGAAAGGCCTAATATATTAGTGATTCTTACTGACGACATGGGCTATTCTGATATTGGATGCTTTGGTTCCGAAATAAAAACCCCTCATATTGACCGCCTCGCCTATAATGGCTTGCGCTTTACTCATTTCTACAATACGGGTCGATGTAGCCCTACGCGCGCTTCTTTACTAACCGGACTTTATCCGCATCAGGCGGGAATGGGACATCTTTCCACGGAAAATCACCCTCAGGCAGGTTATATTGGCGATTTAAGTAAAAATGCCATTACCCTGGCCGAAGTGCTTAAAAATGCAGGATACACCACTTTTATGACAGGAAAATGGCATGTTGCTAAGGACAATGACTACGACGGGGATAAAAGCAATTGGCCCCTGCAACGGGGGTTCGACCGCTTTTTTGGTACTTTAAACGGCTCCGGTAGTTTTTTCGATCCAGGTACCTTAACCAGCGGTAATACTAACATTCCTCCATATAAAGGATTTTATTATACCTCTGCCATAAGCGATACCACTGTGAAATATATACGTGAAAGTCCCTCAACCAAGCCTTTCTTTGGATATATTGCCTATACCGCCGCTCACTGGCCATTGCACGCACCCGCCGACGAGGTTAAAAAATATAAGGGCTTTTTTGATAAAGGCTGGGACGTTTTAAGAGAACAAAGATTTAAAAGACTTAAGGAACTGGGCATTATTGACGATGCTTATGTCCTGACAGACAGAGGTATTTCTATTCCAGCCTGGAAAGATGAACCCATGAAGGAATGGCAAATTAGAAGAATGGAAGTTTATGCGGCCATGATTGATGTGATGGATCAAGGCATAGGAAAAATAATTTCTGCCCTCGAATCAAAAGGGGTTCTGGACAATACGCTTATTTTTTATATGCACGACAATGGGGGTTGCGCAGAACCTGTAGGTACGGATAATATGGAAATTGCACTAACCGAAGAGCAAAAAGTACTGAAGCCATACCCTTATGATTCTCCAAATCTGGATAAAAAACAACGCTATACCCGTGAAGGGAAATTTATTCGTATGGGGAAAGGGGTCATGCCCGGAGAAGCAGATACATGGACAGGTTACAATGAAGAATGGGCTAATGTGAGCAATACGCCATTTCGGGAGTACAAACAATGGGTGCATGAAGGGGGCATCGCCTCTCCCCTGGTTATTCACTGGCCAAAAGGGATTAAATCAAAAGGGCAATTGAGGCCTCATCCTTCACATTTGATTGATATTATGGCCACTTGCCTCGATATTACCGGGATACCTTACCCCAATCAATTTAAGGATAATAATATTCAACCATTGGAAGGTAAGAGTCTGAAGCCTGCTTTTCAAAATAAACCAATAGACAGAGCATATCTTTTTTGGGAACATGGTGCTAATAGAGCTATTCGGGTAGGTGATTGGAAACTGGTGTCAAAAACATCATTTAACAAAACATTCAGTGAGGCCGATGAAGATAAATGGGAGCTATATGATCTCATAAAAGACCCCACTGAACGCATTGACCTTAGGGAAAAGAATCCTGAAAAAGCCATGGCAATGATCCGATTATATCGTGAAAAAGCCTTATATACTAAAGCGCTACCCTGGCCATGGAAACCAAAAAAATAATTGTTAAAACACGCATCATGAACCGTTTATACGTCCTTTCCATTTTCCTTTTCATACTTCTCCTGCCTAAGGCATATACCCAGTCTTTAGTTACTATAACCGTTGAAAATAAAGGAAATACCCCCAGAACAGATGAAGTGATATCCATTCCATGGCCATCTTTAATGGCCATCAAGCCAAATATAGATACGGCCAATTTCAGTGTTTTAAATGTAGCAACAAAGGAAAAGATACCCTTCCAATTTGAACTTCAAGGAAAAAATACCATACAACATTTACTCCTGCAAGTTTCTTTACCCATGCAATCAACCATAACCCTTTCTATCAACAAGGAAAAATCGTCTCTTCAAGCCACAAAAACATATGGCCGGTTTGTCCCTGAGCGAAAAGAGGATTTTGCCTGGGAAAATGATAAGATTGCCTTTAGAATGTATGGAAAGGAACTGGAAAATACGCCAAAGGAGATGGCTTATGGCATGGATGTATGGGTAAAGAGTACGCAAAGAATGGTTATCAACGAACGGTATAAAAGAGGAAGATACCACGAAAATTTAGGCGATGGCATGGATTATTATCATGTGGGGCTTACGCTAGGCGCTGGAAATATAGCACCTTACCTGAATGATTCCATCTACTATTCGAGAAATTATGTCCGCTGGAAAATCCTGGATAATGGCCCATTGAGAACTACCTTTCAGTTGGAATATGACGATTGGGATGTCGCTGGGAAACAAGTCAAAGCAACAAAAACAATATCTTTAGATGCTGGTTCTCAACTAAATAAAGTGCAGGCACTTTATTCCTATTCCGATACTTCGTCCCTTCCACTAGTCGTAGGTGTCATAAAAAGAAAAGATCCGGGTACGCTCCTTTTCGATGAAAAAGAGGGCATCATGGGATATTGGGAACCAGAAATGGGTGATTATGGTATTACGGGCGTTGGTTGTGTCTTTATCACTAATCCAACACAAATGAAATTAACCAATCAACAGCTGTTAACCATCTCTCCTTCAGTAAAAAACATACCCTTCTTTTATTATACTGGTGCTACCTGGAATAAGGCAGGCGTATATACTTCTGCAGACCAATGGTTCGCTTACCTTCATCAATTTAAAAATCATTTAAATAATCCGCTACTCATTTCGCTAAAATAAGCGTCAGTTAAAATTATTCGTTACATTGCGCTTCTTTTTAGGAAAGCACATTACAAAAGCCTTTATATTTTATTTTTTGGGTTTGGTATTACCACTCCCCATCGCTCATATTAAACCATTTTTCTATGTACTTCAAAGGTATTTACACTTTGATACCCATTTTTATTTTAAATGGGTATGTTCTTTTATCTCAGGGAACTTATACAGGCACAGGTTCTGTAACTAAAGGACCTGCCACACAAACTACCGTTAATTTATTTCCAGGTTGTGCAGGATCCAGGATTTCTGCTGTTGGTACAATAACCTCCTCTGACGGTAAAGTATGGACTGTTCCAAACAATACAGCCTATAGCACTGGAACTAAATTAACAGATCTTTACAATGAATGTAGCGGGGTAAAACCTGCTTCTTTAAGCGCTGTGAATTTAGCCAATGTACCTATAAAAGTGATTGATAATGCGGGTGAAGTTATTACTGGTTACCTGCTGGGAGATAATTATTTCGAATTATATATCAATGGTGTTTTAGTGGGTGTTGATCCCATTCCATTCACGCCATTTAACTCATCTGTAGTTAGGTTTAAAGTTTCAAGACCTTATACCATCGCGGTTAAACTGGTCGATTGGGAAGAGAATCTCGGATTGGGTACCGAACTCAATGGTGGAAATGCCTATCACTCCGGAGATGGTGGTTTTATCGCGCAATTTAGCGACGGAACGGTGACCGATACTTCATGGCGAGCTCAAACCTTTTATATCGCTCCTATTGAAAATTTAAATACCGTTATTGAAAAAGCAGATGGTACCAGGTCTTCAGCAACAGCGAAAACGACCACTACCTGCGAAAAAAATTGTTACGGAATTCATTATTCTATACCGTCAAACTGGAATTCAAAGGAATATAACGACAAGGTCTGGCCCAACGCCTCTCTTTATTCCGCGGCAAAGGTTGGGGTAAACTGGCCTGCTTATACCAATGTCAGTGCGGCCTGGAATAAGGCACAATTTATATGGTCTTCTAACTTGATCCTTGATAATGTTGTGTTGGTAAGAAAAACGGTGGGCGCTACTACGCCAATTAATGAAATTGAATCACCCGGCACCCTCTTTGTACAAAATCCTTTTTCAGATAATATCTCATTCCAGTGTGATATATCTTTATCAAATGTACGTATTGACTTGATTGATTTGAATGGAAAACTCCTTGGCAACTGGAAAATTCCCTACCTTTCCGCAAAAGATTTATGGCAAGTTCCAGCTCCCATTAACTTGCCTAATGGAACTTATCTTCTTACGATTAAGTCCACTGAAAAATCCTTTTCAAAGAAATTAATACACTAAAAATCTTTCTTTACTTTTTATCCTTCGCAAAATGAAACATTTTATAATTCTAACCCTTTTGACAATTCTTTTGTCTTCAAATGTTAATTATGCACATGACGGTGCTGGAAATGCTACCCATTTAAAGCATTGGACTTTCAAAAATGAGCAAAAAATAAAAGCTTCTTTTTTATTTTTAGAGGGAAGTCAAGTTGCTTTGGAAGACCCCAGTGGAAAGATTTCAAAATATCCTATATCTTCTTTTTCACTCAATGATCAATATTTTCTTTTTCAAAAAAAGGAGCAGATTGAAAAATTAAACAAGGAAATAACCCCTCTTTTAGATACAAACACAACGAGTCCTTCTAATCAGTTCATACCTTTTATATTTATTTTAGGCATTGGATTAATAGGATTGAGTATCTATTTTACCTATCAAAAACGCAAGCTCTCCTATGTTTCATTGCCTGTTTTAGCTGGTACTCTTTGTCTCATTTATAGTTTTAAGGATATTTCTGCTCCGTACTATAGTGTGGCTACGAACCCAAAATCAATCGACTCGGCTTTCCTTGCCTTCAAACCGAATGTGGCTACTTGGTGGAATAGCACCTATTTTTATGTAGAATCTACAGGAATACCAACGACTCATTCTATGATGACGGGAATAAGCAACTGGCAACAACAGGTTCCTCTTCCACAATGCTACAAAGGAACCAATGCCTGGAGTATTCCCCTAAATCCGACCATTGCGACAACGCCCGTTCCAGTAAATTCAATCCATTTTATTAGAGGAGCATTAGCCCTTGCGGTAAATGGTATTCCTATTTTCAATCCATATACAAATACAGGCGTTGATGCTTTTTTAGACGGTCAATTGGACAAATGGGGAGGACATTGCGGCCGTGCGGACGATTATCATTACCATACTGCACCATTACATTTGTATGATAAGCAAGCTAAAACTTTGCCTATTGCTTATGCCCTCGATGGCTTTGCTGTGTACGGAACATTAGAACCCGATGGTAAGACCATGACCACTCTTGACGCTAATCATGGCCATTATTACAATGGGGTTTATCATTATCATGGCACTGCCAATGCACCTTATATGGTGGGAAACATGGTTGGAAAAGTAACAGAAGATGCAACTTATCAGATTATTCCACAGGCAACAGCAAAATCACCCCGACCAGCAACAAATCCTTTGAAAGATGCCGTTATTACAGGTCTTGAAGCGAATGCTACAAATACAGGTTATAATTTAACCTATACCATTGGCACGGCTGTTTACAAAGTCAATTATTCATGGAATACGAACGGCGTTTACACATTTAATTTTGTAAATCCAACGGGAACAACCGTTTCTACTTATAACAGTACTGCTCCATGTAAAATTTCAACGGCAACCAATGAAGTGGAAAGCACTGAATTCATGGTGTATCCTAATCCTGCCTCAGAATCAATACGGATCAGTCTCCAGCAAACGCTAAAATCTTCAGACATTAAAAATGTGGCGATTTTCAATGTTAACGGACAAATGGTTTTTAGTGCCAGTAGCTTTCAGGAAAACATAAGCATCGGGCATTTTACTCCTGGCCTTTATTTTGTGCATTTAAAAACAGACCGTCAGGTATTGGTCAAAAAATTAATTGTTGATTAAATGACAACGTTCCTAAAAAACAACAAGATTTGTATCGAAAAAATAAATTTTGATATAGCTGGGAAAATATCATTGAAACTTGAGGATGGTCGTATAATCATTGTTCCACTGAAATATTTTACAGAATTAAAAAAATTGCCCGTTGAAAAAAGGAAAAAATATACCATTGTGGATGACCGAACAATACTTTTCTCACACGTCAGCAAGAAAGATAAAACTAATGACTAAAACTAAAATTTTCTTTGTGACTGTCCTTCTATTAGGAGTCTTTCACTATACCCTGGCTCAATCTGTTCAAAAAACAATAAAAAGATTGCCTGATACCGGGCAAACAACTAGCTATACAACTACTCCAGGTGAAGATGCTGATTATAACATTAATCCGCCCTTTTTTATAAATAATAGCAACGGAACTATCACCGATACTGTCACAGGACTTATGTGGCAACAAGTGGATGGTGGAGAAATGACTTTTGATAAAGCTACGACCTATGCCAGTAATTTAGTCCTGGGTGGCTACTCTGATTGGAGAATGCCTTCTATTTTAGAACTTAATAGCCTCTTAAATCACGATAAAAATAATCCAGCGTTAAACACGGTGTATTTTACTGCTACGGCTGCACAATATTGGTGGAGTGGTCAAAAGCAAGTAAATGACGCCAACAAAGCCTGGTGTGCTAATGCAGGTGGTGGAATTGGGAATCATCCTGTAAGTGAAACAATCAGTGCAGGAGGGGCTAAAAAATTTCATGTTCGCGCTGTCAGAGATATTTCAACACCAGCGACCATAACCACAAGATTTATCGATAATAAAAATGGCACAACCACAGATCAACTCACTGGGCTTATCTGGCAACAAATCCCCACTGATTCCATGACCTGGGAACAAGCCTTAATAACGGCTGAAAATTTAGTTTCAGGAGGTTCCAACCAATGGAGAATGCCTAATATTAAGGAATTACAATCTATAAGTGAAGTAAGTATTTACAACCCTTCCATTAGTAAAACCTATTTTAGTGGTATTTCAACTGCCTTTTATTGGTCTTCCACCAGTTTAGCCAACCAAAGTACCAAAGCATGGTATCTGGACACTCAATTTGGAATAACTACTCAAGTGCTAAAAACCAATAAATTACGATTATTAGCTGTTCGATCTGCGACGACCGTTACCTCAATGTCAACATTATTTAAAGCCAAGGAATCACTTTCCATTTATCCAAATCCAAGCACAGGTTCATTTACCCTTAAAGCCGACGAACCCCTAGGAGAAATAAGAATTATTAATCAGTTGGGTCAAACTATACTGAAAACAAATACGAATGAAAAGATCATTACCTTATTCCTCGCTGAAAAAGGAATCTTTCAGATAATTTGTCATCATAACCAAATGACAATCACCAAATCTATTGTGGTTCTTTAACTTTGTTTTGAAAGAAAAGAAGCAGGAAAAATAGGTTTTATATAATATTAGCAACGGTTCAGACTGGTCCTGAGTCCGTTGCTAAGGTTTTATGTATTCCTGAGTTTCCAGTAATTTTTCAGAGAACTCCTATCTTTTAAACCAATTCTCTATTTGGATATCCATTATATTTTCAAAATCCTTTACATTATCTGTAACAAGTTTCATTTTATTTTGAACAGCTGTAACACCAATGAGTAAATCAAATTCATCATTAATAGGCTTACCTAATTTTCTGAGCCTTACTTTTTCTTTTGCATATAGTCTTAAAGAGCTAATGATTGGAATAATAGATAATCCTCTAACAAAATTGTCCACCGCAATATTTGACTTAACTGGATTTTGACTGTTTTCAGCTCCAAATCTTAACTCTGCTATAGTAATTTCTGAAATACAGCAATTTTCATTACCTTTTTCTCTAATAATTTCGTCAAGATTCAATTTCCCTCGCAAATAGAAAATGCACGTACTAGTATCAAGTAAATATTTCATGTTAATTCCAAATCTTTATTTCTGAAATTTCTACTCTCTTTAATTTCATTTATAATCTCTTCTGCTGACTTTTCAGACGCAAAAGCACCAAAGGAATTATAGAAGTCTTCCAATTTCTTTGAATTTTCAGCTCTGATAGATTTTGATAAACTTTCGATTAACTCAAGCTTGCTTGTAGAGCTTAGACCTTCGAATAGTTCCGCGAAAGCTTCAACTACGTTTTGATCTGAGTGCCTCATTTTTTTTTATTAAAGATAATAAAATTCCAATTAACAAATTGAGATTTTTAGTTATTCGAGCAACAAACATTTCGCCTCTGTTTTAACCAACCAAAAGATTCTTTTATTACCTCTCAATGTCAAATAAAAGCCATTGAGAGGTCGCTGTATTCATTTGGTTTTGCCTATTTACTTGTACTACATCCTTATGTAGCTTTCAAATACATCATTGATACTGTTTATATATTATTTTTACTGATATTTTATTATTCCCAGTTAAAAACTTTTAAAATGAATTTCTTAAAACATCCCAATCTTAAAATTCATCCGCAGAGGAAAAATTTTAAATTTTATAATCCTTTAATTATTTAACCTTCAAAAATTAAGTTAAATGGTTAAATATCAAAAAATTTTGAATTACTTTTCAGTAATTCATTGTCTTCTTTTTCCCTTTTGGATGGACGCTCAGCAATCATTCAATGGGGGTGGAATAGGCATAAAGAATAGTTTTGGTTCGGTAGAATTTTCTATGGGCCAGGTTGATTATGGCGTAAGTAATACCATCGCAGGGATTCAATCCATGGGTATTCAACAGCCCTTTTTTGTTATTAAACCTGGCGCCATAACCAGTTTACTTTGCGATTCACTCACCTTTGTGGGGGACGCCATTCTTGAAAAGGAGGAGTATATGGGCGGTGTTTTCATAGCCTATAAAGGTGGAAACGGAGGATTTATTAAAGGTTCAAATCTCAATTCTTTAAATGTTAACGGTCTCATAGCTACTATTCATCCGACCAATCTTGCCAAAGGGAATGGCCTGCTCGAGTTATCCATATCCGGGATACCATCAGGAACTGGACTGGCCTACTTTAATATCAGTGTAGGTGGAAAAAATTGCCTGATTGAGGTTCCTGTAAAAGAGGAAAGACCCGAAGTATCAAACCTAAACTGTGGAAATATATTGGTTGAACCCCCAGCCATAGGTGTAAATCAGGCTTTTAATGGTAAAATTAATATACAGTATTCGAAAACTAATGGAAAAATATTTCCTGCGGACACCATTTCCATTAAAAATTCGAACGCTTCTTTCAAATTGATGTCAAATAAAACAAAATTAGCCTTGGATGAAGGGGTTTTGACCTTTGATTTAATTGGGAAAGCGGACAAAAAGGGTTGGCTTGAGTTTAAGATTAAAGTGGTTGATGAAGAGTGTCCCGTTCGTATTATCATTTCTGAGAATGAAATGGATGCACCTAATTTTTTCTCCCCTAATGAAGATGGAGTGAATGAATATTGGTACGTTCCAGCCCTTGCCTTTTACCCCAAGGCAAAAATCATCATTTTTGACCGGTATGGTAAGATTATCTCTACTTTGGATGGAACCCAAAGCTGGAATGGAACCATGAATGGCATTCCAATGGCTTCTGGTGATTATTGGTACACCATACAATTAGACCAAAAACTTCCTCCTCTAAAAGGAAATATCACCCTCATAAGATAATCAAATGAAAGTAATCCAACTCCTTTTATATTTATTAGTGATCATCCAATCAACTCATGGACAAAATGCAGTATTTCAAAATCAATATCTTTTCAATCCCTTATTGATCAATCCCGCTTATGCAGGAGGTGAAAAGGAAGGGGAAGTGCAAGTAATGTATAAAAAGTATTTGAGTGGATTTGACAATGCGCCCATTTCTAAATTATTCTCCATCCATACGCCCATTCCAAAAAAACGAATTGGGCTTGGTCTTAATGTATTTAGTGATTCAAATGGCGGAAGTGGTTTCAAAGGGGCCGAGGCCAGTTTTGCTTATCATATAAATTATGATACTGTGGATTTGAAAGACTCAAAATATCACCTGAGTTTTGGTATCTCCTCCACCATAAACCAACTCTCCATAGATAGAGCAAACCTATTTGGCGTTGAGTCGACTGATCCGATTCTAAGCAATAGAAAACTTTCAAGCGCTTCTGGCAATGCCAATATTGGTTTACTTCTTTTTAACAGAGGATTTAGTATCGGGCTTTCAATATATAATATTATACCGATACCTAATAAATTGTACACAAGTATCTTAGAACCTAAGACATCCCCTTTGGTTTTTATACAAAGCGGCTATCTATTACCCGTTGGTGAACAATTTACTATCACACCGAGCTTGATGTTTCATACCCAACAAAATGCCAATTATAATCTGGATGTCAATCTTGGTTTTGCCTACCACATTAATAATAAGGACTTTGTACAGCTTATAACTTCCTACAAATCGTTTTCTGAAAACCTGTCAAAAGGTTCACAAGCGATTGCGATGAATATTCAAATGGTTTTTTCCTCCTTCTTTGTAGGCTTCCATTTTGAGATTCCAACGTCTATTGTGTCTAACTTCACATCGGGTGGACATGCCATTCAATTCGGGTATAAATTTCAGGAAGGGAAACCAAAATTACTTCAATCACAATTAGAGGAGTTTTAAAATACTAAAATGCTATGATGAAAAATACAATTTTCACTTTTGCTGCCATCTTTCTTTGCACGCTTTTTTTAAGAGGTCAAGCGCCTGGACTAGTCAGTTATCAAACCATTATCAGGAATAATGATAATGAATTGATTTCAAACAAAGTAGTTGGCATACGAATAAGTATCCTTAAAGACAATCCCAACGGCATTCCTATTTATCAAGAAAGACATTATGTGCAAACAAATCTGAATGGTCTTGCTTATTTAGTGATCGGTGGTGGTACCATAATAAAAGGAAAATTTTCTGATATTGACTGGTCCGCAGGCCCTTATTATATTCAATCGGAAACAGATATAAATGGTGGTCAGGATTATAAAATTGCTGTTTTTACCCAAATTCTAAGCGTTCCTTATGCGATTCACGCCAAAACAGCTGAAAATTTGCTAGGTAAGATAAACGAATTGGATCCGCAATTCAATGCTTCTATCGCAAAAGGTATCACAGCTGTTGATACGGCAATTTGGAATAAAAAATCAAGTGGCAGTGGAACAGGTATTGAAACGGATCCATATTTCAATAATTCCGTGGCCAAAGGTATTTCAAAAACTGATACCGCCGCATGGAACAAAAAACTGAGTAGCTTCACCGAAGTCGATCCGCAGTTCAATGCCTCCGTGGCCAAAAGTATTTCAGCAGCCGATACCGCCGCATGGAACAAAAAACTGAGTAGCTTCACCGAAGTCGATCCACAGTTTAATGCCTCCGTGGCCAAAAGCATTTCTGCAGCTGATACCACTGCGTGGAACAAAAAACTGAGCAATTTTACCGAAGTCGATCCACAGTTCAATGCCTCCGTGGCCAAAAGCATTTCAGCAGCTGATACCGCTGCGTGGAACAAAAAACTGAGCAACTTCAACGAAATCGATCCTTTATTCAATGCTTCTGTCGCCAAAGGAATTACCAGAGCTGATACCGCCGCGTGGAACAAAAAACTGAGCAGCTTTACCGAAATCGATCCGCAGTTTAATGCCTCCGTGGCCAAAGGAATTACGATATCTGATACCGAAGCGTGGAACAAAAAACTAAGTTCATTCACAGAATCTGATCCTTTGTTCAATACGTCTGTCGCCAAAGGAATTACCATTTCCGATACCGCAGCGTGGAACAAAAAACTAAGTTCATTCACAGAATCTGATCCAAGACTTCCCTTTGGTGTTACCAAAGGGGATATTTTATATTGGGATGGCACCTCCTGGCAAGTATTATTAGCTGGCTTAGCAGGTCAAAAAATATCCCTTTCAAAAACGGGACTTCCAAATTGGATGGGGCCAACCTATCCGGTTTTAACAACCAGTACAGCTAGTGTTATTGGCGTTAGACACGCCAATTTAGGTGGTAATATTGTAAGCAGTGGTGGTTCAAATATTACAGAGAGAGGTATAGCTTATCATACCTCTCCAAATCCAATCATTTCAAATAATTTTGTTGCTATTGGAAGTGGAATAGGATTTTTTTCTTCGAGAATAGTAAATTTAAGGGCAAATACAACGTATTATGTTCGTGCCTACGCTTTATCGGAGTTGGGCTTGGAGTACGGCAATGAAATAAGTTTTACAACACTACCTAATTCCCTTCCTATCATTACGACAAAAACTATTTCTTCCATTTCAAATAAGACAGCCTCTGCTGGTGGAATTATTTTAAATGACGGAGGAAGCGAAATAACATCAAAGGGTATTTGCTGGTCAAATAATCCAAATCCTACCCTTGGAAATTCCATTTTCACAAATGAAGGCATAGGAATAGATTCATTTGTTAGTTATTTATCTGGATTAAACTCAAACACCTCCTATTTTGTAAGAGCTTATGCGACAAATAGCGTCGGTACTAGTTATGGAAATGATGTTTTTTTTCAAACAAATGCTAATGCACCTTCTTTAAATCCTGCTTTTTCTGCCTTTAATATATCAGAAATTGGTAGCCACACCGTTTCCTTTAGTGCATTACTCAGTAGCGAAATTAATCACATTTCTTCCAGAGGATTTTGCTGGAGTTTCCTACCTAATCCTACTATTTTAAATAGTCACGTAGAGGTTGGTAAGGGAGTTGGTTCTTTTGCTATCAAAGAAGCAGGCTTTATAGGAGGTGGAACAAGATATTATGCACGTCCGTTTGCTGTAAATAGTTACGGTGTTTTTTATGGCGAAGAAAAAATATTTTTCACACAATTTGACATACCAACCATACAATTATTATCCCTTAAAGATTTTGGACTTTCTGCTTTTGCTTATGCAAATATCGCAGACGCCGGAGGTAAACCAGTTACCCAAAGAGGCATTGTTTATAGTGTAACAGAAAATCCCACTATCCAAAATGATAAAATCTTGGGTGGCACTGGAATAGGTGAATATTCGCTCACCTTAACAGGATTAACACAAAAAACCACTTATTATGTTAGAGCGTATGCAACCAATGAGGTTGGCACAGCCTACAGTAATCAAATTAAGTTAACAACAAACACGGCATCAACAACCATATCAGATATAGAAGGTAATATTTATAACACCGTAAGTATAGGGAATCAAATATGGATGGCATCTAATCTATCTACTTCCAGATATAGAAATGGTGCCTATATTCCATATATCCTAAACAGCAATCAATGGGCATCCATAAAAAGCCCGGCACTATCCTTTTATAACCATGATAACAACTATGAAACCAACTATGGGAAGCAATATAATTGGTACGCTGTTAAGGATACACAAGGCCTTTGTCCCATTGGCTGGCATATTCCAACGAATAATGAATGGACCATTTTATCTGATTTTTTAGGTGGCTTAAATGTGGCAGGAGGGAAAATGAAAGCTACGGGAACCCAATATTGGTCTTTTCCAAGTAATGGAAGTAATTCAAGCGGTTTTACAGGATTACCAGGTGGTTTTAGAAATGTTGATGGAACCTTTGGTATTTTGGGATATAATGGATTTTGGTGGAGTGCAACGGAAGAAAACGAACAAAGAGCCATTAATAGATCCATCATATATACTGACAATTTATTATCGGCGGGCAGTTCATCCAAAAACCATGGTTTTTCTGTTCGCTGTTTAAAGGATTAATAACACAGCTAAAAGTTATCGATTTTTAATTACTGCATTAAAATGTAGTTTATAATTATGTTTTATAATTATTTAAAGCATTACTTTTGTTGGAAATAAAATTCAAACAAATGAACCATTTACTAAAAAACACTTTAAAAGTATTCAGTCTGTTTTCCTTTTTTTCCATCATGACGAGTTGTGCAAAAGATGTAGAAATAGATGATTGTCAAGCTTATGAATGGAAATACGATGGAAAAGAAGGCGTGAATTCCTGGAGTGTTTGCTTTTCAGAATGTGCAGGAAGCAAACAAAGCCCGTTGGATATTAAGGACGCAACGGTTCAAGCCGGTCTAAGTCAATTACAGTTTTCATTTAAGGAATCGCCCGTTTCCATAACTTACAATGGTCATACCTTAGAGCAAGAATGGGTTCCAGGTAGTAAATTAACTATTGGATCCAACACCTTTGAGTTGGCTCAGTTCCATTTTCATACCCGATCTGAGCATACCATCAGTGGTAAAAGGTACCCTATGGAAATTCATTTCGTGCACAAGCAATCCACTTCAAGTGCCATTGCTGTAGTGGGTGTCATGGTAGAAGCAGGCGCTGAAAATCCAATGATAAAACTACTTTCTACAGATTTACCAACAGAAGTAGATGAGGAGTATAAAAGCAATGCCCCTGTCCTTCTTTCCGGATTGATGCCAGCAAACAAAGGCTATTTTTATTATCCAGGCTCATTAACTACGCCACCTTGTTCTGAAGTTGTTTCTTGGTATGTGTTAAAAACTCCAATTCAGGCTTCTTCCAAACAGATTAGTGCCATTCAGCAGATTATCTCTGAAAATAACCGCCCTGCGCAAGCCCTAGCAGGTAGAACGATTGTTTCTACCCAAGATTAGTAAATCTCACCGAAATACAATTTTAACTTATTATATATCAATAGGTTAAAATTGTATTTTTGGTATTATGATTATATTTTTATACAACCCTGCCACAAATCCTGCCACAAATGTATTTTTGGGTGGGTTGAATTTGGTTATAAAAACCTTTTGGGGAAGAGGAGAAAGGGGAGATTTTTAGGGGGAAATTGGGTGTCATAGAGTGATTAAAACACTCTAATTAACTTTCCTCAAATTAAAAGGAAGTTTATATATTGATAAGTCATAACTTTTTTTGTACACTGGTAGTTCTTCTGCTAATCCCATAATGATTTATTTTTGAGGCTTTTAAAACTAAAAATGACCCATTGGGGGGAATTCCCCCCAAACCCCCCTTTTAGC
>JAIYCH010000074.1 GCA_027488135.1 Saprospiraceae bacterium
AATCGGAGGGATTCTGTACGGTAGGTTTAATCTCTTCTGGAGAAAAGGCAGCAGTCGCCAGATTCCTATATTCTTTTCCTTCGACTTCAGCAATGGCAGTTAGTCTGATAAAACCAGCTTTATTTAAGGTACCGCCATTTATTTGTTGCATCCCATTTGCCAAAACAATAGTCTCAGATTTCAGCGGTTCCATTTTCTCCTCACCCAATTCATATTTGACCTTAACATTGGGCACAAAATTCCCATTTTTCAAGACAGAAATCGTAAACTTAACAGATTCCCCCTTTTTATAGATCCAATCACTATGATCGGGAGCCACTATAACTTTTATAAATTTTTCAACAGGTTGACCTACCAGAAGGGTCACTGAAAAAAAGAGGTTTACAACGAGTAAGAAAGAGCATTTTTTCATCACTTATGGTTTAAGATGTTTCTTAAAGATAAAACTAAATTTGTTTTATCTATTAAAAAATATTTCCCTGGCATTTTTCCCAATATTCTTTACTATAGCCTCAAGTGGCAAATCACTTTCATCTCCATTAAATGGATTTTCAATTTCCTCTGCAATCAACTCTATGGATGCCAATACATATAAAATAAACATCGTAACCGGAATGATAAAGAAAAATAATTGAGTACTATAAACAATTGGAAAAAGCATTACGTAAATGAAAATAAATTTTTTAATGAATACACTGTAAGTGAAGGGTATCGGCGTATTCTTTATGCGTTCACATCCTCCTACAACTTCCATAAATTTATTTAATTCACTTCGAAACAGTTCAAGTTCATGAATAGAAAATAAACCATGTCTGACATCCGCTTTTAAGGCAAGGAATATTAATTTAGCTATAAACTGAGGTTGTTGATTTATTTTTAAAATTTCATTTTTATCTTCAAAAATGGGATTATTATCTTCAAATATTTCAAAGTGGTTACTATGCAATCTCTTATTTTGCAAATGTTGTTTCAAAGCAATTGAAAACAATTGCATCAATGCGCTATAATAATGTCTTCTTTGCTCATTTTCAATGGGTAAACTACTATGAAGATGTATAGAAATATTTCTAACAGCATTATTTAAGTCACCCCAAAGCCTCCTTCCTTCCCACCAGCGATCATAGGCGGTATTTGTTCTGAATACTAAAAAAAGGGAGAGCGTAAATCCTAAAATAGAATAAACAATCCCAATATTATTAAATAAATCAATGGTTTTATTATCTGCAAAAAAAAATATTTTCAATATATGCCCAGCATCCTGCATATACACCTACGCCGAGTAGCAACGGAAGAAGCCGTTGCATCGTTTCTGTTTTATGTATTTTAAATATAAATGTAAACCAGTCTTTAGCATTATATGAAATCATAACTTAATATTTGTTGCCCTTAAAATAGTTTAAGGGCAACAAATATAATTAAAATGCGTAACCTACTGCTACGGTTATACCGGGTAACAAAATACTCCCTTTTGCATTATCAACACCCTCAAAATCTAACTCGTTGTAGCTTCCGAAAAAGGTAGTATATTTTGGACCAACACCAATATCGAAAACAACACCCTTTTTTGACCCAATTTGATAGCCAATTTCTCCACCTAAAACAAAAGTTCCATATTTAAAATCGCCTGAAGAGCCTTTATTATAAGATGCTTCAGGATTTACATAGAACCCACCAGGTGCTGGCCTTTTTGCATGGGTTAAATAATAACGATAACCTGCGCCTATACCCGCTACATTTACCTTAAGTCCCAAAAACTTATAGGTATATTTTGCTTTAAAAATAATAGACGATGATTCACCTAAAACTTTTTCATAGGCAAGATTGAAATTACCGAAAGCTAAGCCAAAAGGATTTGTCTTAATGACTGAACCTGGAGCTTCATCCTGAGCAGATAAATAACTGGAAGTTAAGCCAACCAATAAAAACATCAAAACCAATTTTTTCATGACTAAAGATTTACAATGTTAGAAATATTAATCTGGAATGGCAAATGTCATATACACATCCCCAGAAGTTGTTTTTAGTTTACCACCACCACAAGCAATGGTAATAAATTGTTTTTCTCCAAGTTTATACATGGCTGGAGTAGCAAATGCTGCAAAGGGTAATTCATATTCCCATAAAAGTTTACCGTTCATCTTATTAAAAGCTCTAAACATTTTATCGGGCGTACCTGCAATAAAGACTAACCCACCCGCTGTTACTACCGGGCCTCCATAATTTTCAGTGCCTGTAGGCGGAACCCCCAATTTCTTTAAATCAGGATATTCACCCAGGGGCGTTTTCCACAACAATTTCCCACTTTTGAGATCTACAGCATTTAACGAACCCCAGGGCGGAGAAATTGCGGGATGCCCTTCTGGCGTTAAAAATTTATTATAACCTGCCATTTTATAGGGAACTCGGTCATAAGCTGTTTCTTTCCTTTTACCACTATCGGAATAAACACCATTTTTCTCTGGTAAATCGAGCAAATAAATGGCAATTGCCTGCTTTTCTGATGCAAGAAGTCTTTTAAAAGAAGGCATCATTCTTCGTCCATTATTCAATAATGTGGTTAAGGTCTTTTCATCAAATCTCGAAGATATTTTTTCTACACTTGGGTTATTTCCCAATCCTTTTTTGTTTTCGCCATGGCAAACAGCACATTGCTCCTCAAACAATCTTTTTCCTGCTGCAAATTTTGTTTCCTTCCTAATTTCTTTCTTTTTTACTGCTTTCATTTCCATAATCCAGGGCATTTCATTGCTGTTAACCCATAAAATGGAAAGAAAAGGGTCCACTGCTGAACCGCCCCACTCTCCACCACCGTCAAATCCTGGATAAATTAAGGAGGGAGTTTTACCTGGTAAAACAAAAGCATGACCATAGCGTAAGGTAGCCATTTTTTCTTCCACCCAGGCCTTTTCGCTTTCCTTCAAATAAGGATTAATTTCATTTTTTGTCAAAGTTTGTCTGGAAAATGGTTCCGGAAGCGAAGGAATGGGTTGGGTTGGCCATGGTTTTTCACCCTCTAAATCAGAATCTGTAGGAACTTTTGTTTCAACAATAGGAAAAAATGGCTTGCCTGTTTCTCTTTCAAAAATAAAAATTTGTCCATTTTTAGTCGTTTGAATCACTACATCTATCGCTTTCCCCCCTCTTTCAATGGTACTGAGAACAGGAGGTGTCGGCAAATCTTTATCCCAAACATCATGATGAATAAATTGGAAATGCCATTTTCTCTTTCCCGTATTCGCGTCTAAAGCAAGGAGGCAATTCGCAAATAAATTGGAACCTTTTCTGTTCCCACCGTAAAAATCATAAGCTGCTGATCCTGTTCCTGCAAATAGAACTCCTTTTTTTTCATCCATGGAGAAGCCACTCCAGACATTCGCTCCACCTGCATATTGATAAGCATTTTTATCTTCCCAGGTTTCATAACCAAATTCTCCTGGTTGAGGAATGGTATGGAAAATCCATTTCATTTTTCCAGACCTAACATCATAAGCACGGATATGACCGGGTGCAGCAGGTGAATTTTCGTCCACACGCGTTCCAAGGATTAATAAATTTTTATAAATAATGCCAGGAGAAGTATTCACAACAATTAAATCATCTACTTCCCTTCCCAAATTTTTATGTAAATCGAGGGCTCCACCTTTGCCGAAAGAAGTAACCGGTTTCCCTGTTTTTGCATCTATGGCGATGGTAAAAGAACCGACGGTATAAAACAATCTTTCCTCCTCTTTATTATCAGTCCAATAACAAAGACCTCTGGCATTAATCATATTGTGAAAAGAGGCTCTGTCAGCGGGTCCGTTTTTCCATGATATGGTTGGGTCAAATACCCATATTTCTTTACCACTTTTCGCATTTAACGCAAATAATTTTAACTGCGGAGTAATTCCATATAAAATACCATTAATCACAATAGGATTTGTTTGAATCTGAGAACGAGCCGCTGTATCAGCGTCTCCTGATTTATACGTCCAAATGGGCTTCAAGGAAGTAACATTGGTCGTATCAATTTCATGAAGGGAAGAATATTTAAGGGCATCTGAAGTACCATTATAATAATGCCAGTTACTGTAATCTATTGAGTTTTCATCGTTGCATGATGAAAAGAAGTTAACCCAAAAGATAGCTAACACAATATATTTAAGATGAACTAAGGTTTTCATAAGTTTGAATTTGCTTATAACCTTTAAATTAATTATTTTTTACTAACTTAAAGTTTAATATGGCTTATTAAATGAAAGAATAAATCATTTCCCATGAAATCAATTTTTATATTTTCCTTATTAACCCTTTCCACTTGGGGTATTTGTCAGCAAGACAGTATGGTTGCTAAACTAGATGCATATTTTAAAGATATAGACCACACGAAACATCCTGGGTTGTCCATAAGTCTTCTCGAAAATGGTAAAATAGTGTACAGAAATAGTTTTGGTATGGCAAATTTGGAAAATGGAACAACCTTTAAGGAAGAAACAGTATCTGATATAGGTTCTGTGGCCAAACACATCACTAATTTTGCCCTTCTTCATTTAATCAATGAAAATAATCTGACTTTAAGCGACTCTTTAGCCCATTTTTTTCCAACGTTAAAAAATCATCCAGCGGGAAAAATAACGCTGCAGCAGCTTATGCAACATACCAGTGGGTTAAGGGAAATATATAGTAAACTAGGCCTTCAAGGAGGAAGAATGGGCCAGCCTATTTTCCAGGAGGATGCTTTAAATTTAGTGGAAGCTTCGGAAGGTCTGAATTTCCCTGCTGGTTCTTCTTTTAGTTATTGTAACACTGGGTATATGCTTCTTGCTGAAATTATTCAAAAAGTAAGTAAAATGTCTTATGAAGCCTATTTGAAAGAAAAAATATTTCAACCATTGTCCATGTCCAACTCGAATGTGATGGATAAGCAGGGAGAAATTTTTCCTAATATGTCCAATTCTTATCATTTATCTCAAAATAAATGGACTGCTGTTTATGATAACAGCACTGCCTTTGGGCAAGGTGGCATTTATATGTCCCAACAGGATATAGAAAAATGGTTTTTATTTTTAACAAGTGAGGAAACCAATAAAGAAAGACCCATTCAAAATCTACTGAAAAAGACCATTTTAAATAGTGGTGACACGCTGAATTATGCTTTTGGCATTGAGAATAATACTTTTGGGCCTGTCAATTATTGGCAACACACAGGTTCAAGCGCTGGGTTTCGTGCTGCATTTACCTGGATACCTGAAACTAATCAGGTGCTTATTTTAAAGAGTAATTACAGTTCATTTAATGCGATCAAAACGACGGAAGACCTTTTATCCATTTTATTTTCCCTTCCTCAAAAAGCTGAAAAACAAAAAGTTAATGGGATTAATACTGAAAATCATCTTTCTTTAGACCCCAAAGATGGAATTTCATGGCAGGGTGATTATTATTGCAATGAAATGGATGTCATGTATTCCTTTATTCTTTTGGAAAATAAATTATACTGCAAACACCCTTTACGTGGTAGCACGGAAGTAAAAAAGGATGTAAATGGAAACTATGTTGCAAATCCCTTTTTCACCTCTTTAAAACCAGAAAGAGATAAAAAAGGAAACATAAACCATATTTATATGAACACAGCTGACTTAATTCATTTAAAGTTTGTGAAAATGAAATAAACTTATTCCACTACATAGGTTTTTCCAGAGACGCCAGTAATAATTAATTTTTGCCAATTTTTAGGTAGTGTAGATTTTACTTGATTTATGCCTTTGTCGGTGATGTCGAGCCCGCCAAATCCCATTAAAACCGCTTGTAACACACCGCCTGCCCCTGTACCAAAATAGGGATTGGTTCCGCCTTTCGTTTCAGCAATCACTCTAAATGGAGGATTTAAATTTGGCTCATACGATTCCTTGAAAAATTGATAAGCCTTTTGGCTATCCCCAAGCCTGGACGATAATAAGGAAAAAATAGCGTGTGTCATGGCAGGCGTTCCCTGGTCTGGAACTCTGCTGGAATAATAGATCAAATCACGTCGTATTTGAGCAGTATCCGTAATAAACTTTAATGGAAAAGCCAACAGATTTACATCTGCCTGTTTAATACCTTCCCCTTTATAGCTTGCATGTTCCTGTGTAATGATCTGTCCTAAAGGTTCCTCTTTCATCTTAAGTATTGGTATATTTTGTGCGACCAACAACCAGTCGGGATCAGGGGTAAAACCTAATAAAACAGCTGCTTTAGTTGCAGCTTTTAAATTTGTAATCGCCACCGCGTTGGTAAAAGCATTATTATCGACATTTTCAGCCCATTCATCGGCGGCAACGACATTATTAATCTCAAATTTTCCTGGTCCTTTTCGCTCTACCCTGCTGGCCCAAAAATCGGCTGTTTCCTTTAGCAGAGGCCAGCCTGTATTCCTCAACCAATCTTTATCTTGTGTAACCGCAAAATAGTTCCACGCTGCAAATCCGACACACCCCGTAATATGATGTTCAAAAGGACCGCTCAAAGCCCAGACCGGCGTTTCCTCAACCCCTGTTCCGGCACTTTCCCACGGAAACATAGCGCCTTTATAACCATGATTAAAAGCATTGCGTCTTGCAGCTTCTAATCGGTCAAACCTATATTGAATCATGGATTTTGCCATTTTTGGTTGCATAACCAATAGGGCTGGGTACATCCATAATTCAGAATCCCAAAAAATATGGCCATTGTACCCTAATCCTGAAAGCCCCATGGGAGAAATACTCATATTTGAACCTTCCCTTACAAAGGAATACAAATGATAAAGCATACTATGAACATCTTGCTGAGCCTGTTCATCGCCAACAATCTGAATATCACTTTTCCATAGTTCCTGCCAAGCGGCTTTATGATTATTTATTAACCTGTCTTTCCCCTCCAGTTTCGAAAAAATGGTTAATCTTTCTGCTTCATTCAGCGGATCATCATGATGGGCTGAAGTGATGGAGCTCCCAGTAATCGCAAAAGAATAGGTTTCCCCCGCTTTTAATTTTTTTGAAAATTTCATGAGATGCATATTATTATCCCACATTTCATGAATCACTCTGGGCTCATTACCATGATGTTCTGAAAAAAGAAACGAAGTAGAAGCTGCCATTTCTAATTTCCCCGTTGGGCTTTTTGCCAGAGAAGTTAGCAAACTGATGACCACATGAGGTCTGTCAATTTCATTATAATAATTCTGAACTTCCTTCAGTGCATCTGGAGCTTCCATTACGCTCGAGGCGCCTAAAGTAATATCCTTTTTGGCCGTAATTGACACATCCATCAGGACACAAAAAGGTAATTGTCTCAGTGCATAATAAGAATAAGTAATTACCGCTTTGTCCCCAAAATCTAACTGAACACTGAATCGACCATTTTTCATGTCCAGTGTTTGATTTAAATTTTGGATATTCCCCTTATTTATTTGTTCCCCGTCAATACCTACCTGCATATTTAACAGGTTAAAACTTCTGAGGAAATTACTAACCCTACCTCTTCCATATAAATCATAAGCCCCTGATAAAACGACATCTTTCACTTTAAAAGGTTCTTGAGAAGAAACAATGCCAATCATACCATTTGCCACCGTAACGCCAGCATATTTTTCCTTATCCCAATTTTCTGCTTCTATGACCCAGGGGTCAATGACTTGAGCATTTAGGTAAGCAAATGTTTGGTTTATATATAATAATGTAAAAATGATAAAAATCCTCATATCAACTTTTTTTACAAATATAAACATTGTAAACCCTTTAAACCATTATATTTGATTTTGGAAATAATCAAAACAACATAGTTATGTCAAAAAAAGTATATCGCGAACGGATATTGTGGTTGTTTTTAATCATACCTTATGTTTATTTGTTCAAAATCTGGAACCAATTGCCCGATATTGTTCCCACCCATTTTAATCTTGCAGGTGAGGCCGATGGTTGGTCATCCAAACAATTCCTTATTTTTTTACCTGGCAGTTTAGGTATTGGCATTTATTTTTTAATGTTGGTATTACCTCAAATAGATCCTAAACATAACCTTTCCTTGGAGGATAATAAATACTATGCCATCAGATTTTTCATGGGCGTTTTCTTCTCCATCTTAAGCACTTATATTTTATATACCAGTCTGGCAGGAAAAATTTCAAACACATCCGTACTTTTTGGATTTATCGGTGGCTTATTTGCTGTGTTGGGTAATTATTTTAAGGATATTAAGCCCAATTATTATATTGGCATAAGAACACCATGGACTTTAGAGAATGAACGCGTTTGGTATAATACCCATAAATTAGGATCAAAAGTTTGGGTTATTGGAGGTTTAGGTCTGCTATTAGGCTCTGTTCTCATAAGTAATGAGAAAGTATTCCTTCCTATTTTCATTGTGACCCTTCTGATCATCGTATTTATTCCCATTATTTATTCATACATCGATTATAAACGAGATAAATAAAGGTGAAAAAAATAGTTCCGTTTTTTTTCATGGTTCTTTTCATTGCCCCATTTTATGGTACCTATTTTTATTTATCTCTTCAACAAAAGGCTATTCAAGAAACCGTAAAACGTAAACTAGAGGAGGGATTACCCGCAAATGAACTGGTTAAGTTAACCTTTTCCAAAAAAGAAATTCCTACGTTATTGAAGTGGGAGCATGATAAAGAATTTGAGTACAACGGGCAAATGTATGATGTTGTAGAAGTTACCGATATTGGGGATTCATTGCAATACCTTTGTTGGTGGGATAAAGCTGAAACTGCTACTAAGAAAAATAAACAAAAACTGCTATATGCCGGGATAGATTCATCGAACCCCTCAAAACATTTTTCCTTCACATTTTTAGATTATTATAAATCAATCTATTTTATAATCCATCCATTTAACGGAGGAGAACCGCTCGAGAATGGGCATAATAAACCCATTACAAGCAGCACATTTACGGGTATTTTATTAGTCCAGTCACTTAGTCCGCCTCCAAGATTACGTTATTAAACCACTTTAACATTTTCATTTTAGTAACGTATAAATCATTTCCATGAGGATAATCTTATCATGGTTTTTGGTATTTGGTATACTCCAATATGGATATACCCAAACAGTAACCATATTAAACAAAGAGGGCAAAACACCCTTGGAATCTGTAATTTTAAGCAGTGAAAATCCTATTATTCAAAGGATTACCAATATAAATGGACAAGTAGACATTAGTGCTTTTTCATCTGCTGAAAAAATTGAAATCCGTTATATTGGATTTAAAACCATTACAGAAAGTTATCAATCTATAAAAGAAAAAGGATTCATAATTTATCTGGAAGAAGCAGGCATAACCTTAGATGAAATGGTGATTTCCGCATTCAGGTGGCAGGAATCCTCAAAAGGTATTCCCTCTAAAATAAGGACCATTTCAAAAAGTGAAGTAAATTTATTACAACCACAAACGGCGGCCGATTTACTGGGAATATCTGGTGAAGTTTCCATTCAAAAGAGCCAGCAAGGTGGTGGAAGCCCTATGATTAGAGGCTTTGCTACGAACAGATTGCTTTATGTGATTGATGGCGTAAGGATGAATTCAGCCATTTTCAGAGCGGGTAATCTTCAAAATGTTATTTCACTTGATCCATTTACTATTGAGAATACGGAGGTAATATTTGGACCCGGATCAGTTATTTATGGTAGTGATGCCATTGGAGGTGTAATGAATTTTCAGACCATTAAACCGCGATTATCTGTTGACAAAAAATGGTATATTCATTCCGATATAAATTCGAGATATTCCACGTCAAATAAAGAAGAAACCACACATGGAAAACTTCATATTGGGACAAAGAAACTTGCTTCCGGCACCAGTTTTAGCTTTAACCAATTTGGAGATTTAAAAATGGGAAAATATGGACCAGATAGTTATCTGAGGCCATTCTATGTAGATCAGGTCGAAAATATGGATAAAATTATTCAAAATGCT
>JAIYCH010000137.1 GCA_027488135.1 Saprospiraceae bacterium
ATAAAAGGTCAGGCAGATGATTTGAAAAATATCCTCAACCTGCCCGGTGTTGCTGACGAAAAGGAATTGGTGAAAGTGATCAATGAGGCCTCTCAGGCAACTTTAAGTCTTGAAAAATGGCTCATTCAGGAGGCTAAAAAGAAAACGGGTCCATCCGGTATTGGTAAGGAAAATTATTCATGGTATTTGAAAAATGTGCACGGTGTTCCCCTAACCTGGGACGATGAGGTAATGTTGCTAAAAAGAGAACTTGCCCGTGCTTGGAGCTCATTAAAACTGGAGGAGCATAGAAACAGAAAGCTACCTCCTCTGATGCCTGCTTCTTCTCCTGAAGAATATGATGAAAGAGCAGATGCCGCGGCTAAAAATTTAATAGACTTTTTGAAAGAGGCTGATATTGTCTCCGTTAAAGATTATTTTGATCCGGCGCTAAGAGAACATCTGGGTAAATTTGTTCCGGAAAATACCAGAAATTTCTTCTGGATTACCGCTCACCTGGATCAAAGACCCTTATATTCTCATTTTTATCATTGGTTCGAATTAGCTCAAATGGACCTCGAGCCTCATGCAAATATCATCAGAAGAGAGCCCTTGCTATACAATATCTTTGATTCTAGAAATGAAGGTATCGCAACGGCTGTAGAGGAGATGTATATGCAGGCAGGTCTGTATGATGACCAGCCAAGAGTAAGAGAAATTGTTTATATTATGCTGGCTCAACGCGCTGCCCGAGGTCTTGGTTCTCTTTATGCTCACGCTAACATGCTTTCAATGGAGGAAGCCGGAGGTATTCACTCCGAATATACACCCCGTGGATGGATGAAAACGGAGAAGGAATTGCGTATTTTTGAACAACAATTATATCTGCGCCAACCTGGTTATGGAACCAGCTATATTACTGGAAAATATTTGGTGGAACAAGCTATGGCGGACTATGCTCATAAACTAGAGGCTGAGGGGAAGGTCTTTAAACTAAAAAACTTTCTGGATCGTCTAAATGCCATTGGAAATATTCCCATTGATTTTGGAAGAATAGAGTTATTGGCAGATTGATTTCGTAACTAAACGGGATGCTTGCCCAGTGTTGCAATGTTTCATCCAAAAAATACTCAACGAGTCACTTGACATCATTTCCTATGGTAGAAATGATGTCAAGTACTTCATTTTCAGTTAGTCCAGTTAGGTGGGAAAGGGTTTCTACGGACATATGATTACTTATACGCTTTCGTATGATTTCTATGATCATGGCTTTTTTACCTTCAATTCTTCCTTTTTTCAAACCTTTTATTTCCCCTTGCTTTAGTCCTTCCTCTTTTCCTTCTACTTTTCCTTCCTCAAAGGCGGTATCCATCGAGTTTTTTATGTCGCGATAGAATTTTTTACTATCCTCATACTTTTCTCTTGGTTCCATCATTTATTTCTACATTATTTTATAAATATAGGCTATTTAGAACTCAAAAGGGGCCAGATCTAAAAATAGACTTCCCCTGACTTCGCCATTTCGAAGTTCTTCACTACTTTCATCACCGAAGAACTTGACAACATTTTATATGGTAGAAATGATGTTGAGTACCTCTTTTTCAGTTAGTCCAGTTAGCTGGGTAAGGGTTTCTACGGACATATGATTACTTACACCTTTTCGTATGATTTCTATGATCATGGCTTTTTTACCTTCGATTCTTCCCTCTTTCATTCCTTCAATTCTTCCCTTTTTCAAACCTTTTATTTCCCCTTGCTTTAGTCCTTCCTCCTTTCCTTCCTCTTTTCCTTCTACTTTTCCTTCCTCAAAGGCGGTATCCATCGAGTTTTTTATGTCGCGATAGAATTTTTTACTGTCCTCATAAGATTTAAGTTCTTCTCTGGTAAAACGGGCTACCTCGGCTATGGAAAATAATTTTTCAAATCTTTCTTCTTTTAATTGAGCTGGTATTTTATCAAGTTTGTGCAAATTTTTTAAAACGAATAACCATTTTTCAAAATTTGTAGATAATTCATCTATTTTTTTGTTGAATTTGGGCAATTCCAGATAAATAAAGGTGAGTTTATCGTAAAATACTTTGCAGGTTTCTATGTCTGTTAGCTTTACATCGTATCGGTATTTATGAATATCTGCCTTATCTTCTTCAAACACAAAATCAAGAATAGCTACGGTATAAACGGCTTTCAATTTGAAGTCCCAATCGTTTTGCTTCGCTTGTTCCTGTATGGGAAAAGTGGCATAAAACAGGGTTCTGTCTTTAAAATAGGTCTGTTTGGCTTTTTGTAATTCTACAATAAATTTTTCCCCTCGTTCATTTTCACAATATATATCAAATATGGCTCTCCGGTCAATGGCACTTGATCCAAGATGTTCTGTATTCAAATAGGTTATATTTTTTATTGGACCTTCCTGTTCTATGAGTAATTCATTTAGAAAATCGAGGAGTAAAGGCTTGCTGGGCTTTTCTCCAAATAACTTCTTAAAGCCAAAGTCGGTAAATATATTAACATACTTTTCTCTCGGTTCCATCATTATTTCAACATTAGTCTCTAAATATAGGCTATTTAGAACTCAAAAGGGGGCAGATCTAAAAATAGACTTCTGTAGCTGTTCGAAAAGTGTTAGCATGCGCTTCAATGATATGTGATAATTGGGGGGAATACCCACCTCCCATGGTCACCACCAAGGGAATTTTATTCTTTTTACACATTTCCATGACATATTTATCCCTTTTTCTGCATCCTTCCCGACTTACAGACAATCGCCCAAGTCGATCTGTTGTTAAAATATCGACGCCAGCTTGATAAAAAATGAGCTCGGGTCGGTGTTGATCAATTACTCTGGGTAAAATATTGAATAATATTTTTAGATAAGCTTCGTCTTCCGTTCCGTCTGGCAATCCTATGTCTAAATGCGAACCTTCCTTTCTGAATGGATAGTTCTTGGCCCCATGCATGGAAAAAGTGAATACCTGCCCATGTCCGTTGAAGATAGAGGCACTCCCGTTGCCTTGATGAACATCTAAATCGACGATTAATATATTATTAAATTTACTACTATGTATAAGGTAATTTGCGGCAATAGCTATATCGTTAAATACACAAAAACCTTCTCCCTTTTCTTTGAAAGCATGATGTGTTCCCCCTGCCGCATTCATCGAAACGCCATGTTTTATAGCAAATTCAACGCACTGTAAGGTGCCTGCCGCTATATGCCTTCCTCTTTCTACCAGCAGCGGGGTCATGGGAAATCCAATAGCTCTGATTTCTTTTTCAGAGAGCGTCTGGTTCTTTAAATCTTCCCAATACTTTGCTGAATGAGTCAATAAAATGATTTCTTCCGAAATGGGATCAGGATGAAAAAAATTGCTTTTCCTGAACCGTTCCTTCATACATTAATTGTTGTGGAATAAGGGAATATTTGTCCATAGGAAACCGGTGTCCCTTTGGCAATGGATATTCATAAATGGGAGAAAAGGCGATTTGTAACATCTGCTTCCTTTTTTACGTTAAATATCCCTATTTTTGCGACTATTCTTTCAAAAATTTAGAAATATGCAGTGGAGTGACCAAGAATTAGCAAGAAGAGAAAACCTTGAAGAGGCGCGTAAATTAGGCCTTAATCCCTATCCAGCCATGGCCTTTCCTGTAAGCCATGTAGCTTCTGATATCTATAAGGGGTTTCCTGATAATCCAGAAAATTTCAAAACAGTGGTCCTTGCCGGTCGCATTATGATGAAAAGAATCATGGGTAAAGCCTCTTTTGCTGAACTTCAGGATAGTTCTGGAAGAATGCAAATATATATTGCCAGAGATGAAATTTGTCCAACAGATGATAAATCTCTCTATAACTCGCTTTTTAAAAAAATATTGGATATTGGCGATTTTATTGGGGTGTCCGGTTATGTTTTTACCACACAGACTGGCGAAATCACCTTGCATGTACAGGAACTTACCTTGTTGAGTAAGTCCCTGAAGCCTCTCCCTGTTGTTAAAACTAAAATTGATGAGCAGACAGGGGAGGAACATACTTATGACGCTTTCACAGACCCGGAACTTCGTTATCGTCAGCGTTATGTAGATCTTATCGTCAATCCTTCTGTTAGAGAAACGTTCAAAAAAAGAAGTAAAATTATAACGGCTATGCGCCGGTTTTTTGATGACCGCGGCTGGCTGGAAGTGGAAACTCCCGTTTTACAACCTATGCACGGGGGCGCAGCAGCAAAACCTTTCAAATCGCATCACAACACATTGGATATGCCGCTGTATTTGCGTATCGCCAATGAGTTGTATCTGAAAAGATTGATCGTGGGCGGTTTCGATGGCGTATATGAAATTGGGAAAATGTTTCGTAACGAGGGTATGGACAGAACCCATAATCCCGAGTTTACTTCTATGGAGATTTACGTTGCGTACAAAGATTATGTGTGGATGATGGAAATGGTCGAACAATGTCTCTCATACATTACTTTTTCGGTCAATGATGGCAAAACAAAAGTCCCCGTCGGTGAGCATGAAATTGAATTTGCCGGCCCTTACAGACGTCTCACTATGTTCGATTCTATCTTGGAATATACGGGAATAAATGTTTCCGAATTAGATGAAACGGGACTTAGGGCTGTTTGCTCGTCTTTGGACATTCAAGTCGATGATACCATGGGTAAGGGGAAGCTAATCGATGAGATTTTTGGTGCTAAAGTAGAAAAAAATCTCATCCAGCCTACCTATATTACTGATTATCCTATTGAAATGACGCCTTTAGCTAAAAAACATAGAAGCAAAGATGGGCTCGTTGAACGTTTTGAACTTTTTGTTAATGGGAAGGAAATTGCCAATGCTTACTCAGAGTTAAATGATCCTATCGACCAAAGAGAGCGTTTTGAAGACCAGTTGACATTAGCCGCAAGGGGCGATGAAGAAGCAATGGCCTTAGATGAAGATTTTCTTCGTGCCCTCGAATATGGTATGCCACCTACCTCAGGACTAGGTATTGGCATCGATAGACTAACCATGCTTTTGACAAATAATCCATCCATCCAGGAGGTATTGTTTTTCCCTCAGATGAAACCTGAGAAAACAGAGACTGCCGTTTCGGAAAATCTTTCTTTTCCTGATGCCAATGTTCCCCAGGAATGGATTTCTCATTTATTTTCTTTAGGCTATACCAATAAAGAAAAAGTATTGGAAGCTGGTATCGGAAAGGTGGCTAACGAGTTAAATGGCTGGAGGAAAAAGAAAAAATTAGAGCTGAAAGGGGTAAGCCCTGAATTAGTTAAAGAATGGTTTAGTTGAGGTTAACTTTTACTAAGCTTTCTGTGATATTTTAATAAATGGTGTGCATCATTCTCATTGTATATATACAACAGAATGGTCCGCCGTTTTCGTCGGTCCAATGGGAATAATATTTTTACTGGATTGTGGCAATACCCGTTGTCGTCAAAAAGTAAAATTTGCTTGTTTCTCGTGGATAATCTAAAATGAACAAGTTCTTCCAGGTCTTTAGGTATGGGAATATCACCATAGCCTTCCTCCTGGAGGAATGATTTTACCATGTCATAACTCGCTCTTAACGAAGATCCTGAAAAAGTTGTATGATATTCATACCCATCTGATGCTCCTCCTAAATAATCAGAACCCGCTGCTGGAAAGGATTCACGTAACCTCATGGTTGTTCTTTCTTTTAATTGGCTAATATAGATAGAATTCTGACTTTTTCTTAGGAAAGTAATTAGCAAAATAATTATATCTTTATCCTCAAATGCGGATATTATCGGCCGACATGGAAGAACTACGTTTTAAAATTAGGGATAAAGGCCGTTTTGGCTTCATGGATGAACACGGTAATGTGGTCATAGAACCTCAGTATGTCGAGGCGGAAGATTTTTATAACCTTTTTGCTAAAGTAAAATTTAATGACCATTACGTGCATGTAGATTTGTTGGGTAGGCTGCTGCTCAAACAATTATACAAGTTTATTGGCTATTTCGAAGAAGATCTGGCTAGGGTCAGACTCATTAAACGTTGGGGTTTTATCAATGGTAAAGGCGATGAAGTTATCGAAGTGAGGTATGACGATGCTTTAGATTTTAGTAACGGTCTCGCTGCCGTATCTGTAAATAATCAATTTGGATATATTAACAAAGAGGGAAAGGTGCTTATCTCTCCAAGATTTAATTGGGCAGGTGATTTTAAAGGGGATTTAGCCCCTGTTCAATGGTTCGGGAAAAGTGGTTTCGTTGACAAAAATGGTCTGTTTATTTTAAATACACCCTTCGAAAAATGTTTCCCTTTTCAGAAAAATGTGGCCGTTGTCCTTCATGAAAATTTATGGGGTCTGATAGATTTACAAGGCAATCTTCTGCTGCCTCCCCAATTTCCTTACTTTTCAGGTTCTACTAATGGGGAGTTTTTCGATGATATGGCCATTTTTAAAGTGGATAATAAATTTGGTTTTGTTAGTATAAAAGGCCACATCGCCGTTTTACCCCGCTATGAATCAGCAGGGGATTTTAGTGAAGGTCTCGCGCCCGTTCAATTACATGGTAAATATGGTTATATCAATAAAAATGATGAATTAGTTATTCCTTTTATCTTCGAAGATGCCGGTCTCTTCTCCGAAGGTCTCGCTCAGGTAAAACAACATAAACAATGGGGTTTTATTAATTCGTCGGGAGAATGGTGTGTTCCACCTAAATTTGATCAGGTTATGCCTTTCAGAAATGGTCTGGCGTGGGCTGAAAAAAAATCAAATTGGGTGTATATTAATCAGTCAAATGACATTATCTGGAAAGAACCTGATCTTTACGTATAAAAAAAGAGACCCCTTTATGGGATCTCCTTTCGAAAGTTTCATTACTCCAAGATCTTTAAATTACTCCTTTTTTATGAGTAATTCATCTAATTTCTTTATTAATATATCATGATTATTAGGAGAGTTCCCTAATATCTTTGAAACGATATTTCCCTTCTGATCAATTAAATATTTTGTTGGGTATCCCATGATATCATACGATTTTACGATGTCGTTCAGATCGGCATCATAAAGTACGTTGGGCCATTGAATAGCATCTTCTGCAATAGCCTTTCTCCATGCCGCATCCTGTTGCTCCTTGCTTTTTCCTTTGCTTACCGCTTCATTTGAAACGCCAACAATCTCAAAACCTAAAGATTTATATTTTTCATAAGCCTCTTTTAATTTTGGATGACTTTGTCGGCAAGGAACACACCAGCTTCCCCAAAAATCAAGTAATACCACTTTGCCTTTCATTGCAGCAAGGTCAACCGTAGCTCCATCAAAGCTGGTTTGTACAAAGGTAACGGCTGGTTGCCCTATAGCGGTGTTCTTATTATTTTGTATTTTAACCCCCAGATCTTTAGCTGTTTGCGAAGATTTATACTTTTCGTCCAAAGCGTTGAATTTTTTATCCAAAAGGTCAACGGGTAGCACAAGGAATAAACCTTGAAGCATTAAAATACTGGAAAATGCGGCTGGATACTTGTCAATATATTGTACCCTTAATTGTTGATTTTTCCTTCTCAACACAGTTGACTCATCTTTCAATGCAGCAGTACCCACAGTGTCTTTAGCATTTGCTTTGATGTTTTGCTTCTTTTGAATTTCCCAGACGCTTAAGGTTATAGGTAAGTCTTCAGCCCTGAATTTTTCATAAATCAAGCTTTCTTCATCATTAGTTACTATAGCGGAAGTCCATATTTCCTTCGCATTTCCATTTATAACAAAACTACCATTTGTTAACATGAACATTAAAGCGGGAGGAAGAGCAATCGCTTTGCCAATCCTCAAATACAGGCTGGTATCCAAGACCTCCAAACGCACCAATTGGGGGTCAACGGTTTTTCCTTCCCACAATATATAATCCTCTTTTATTGGCGTAAGGGTATCCACCTTTGATTTCCCATTTACAATATGGCTAACTCTTACCTTATTATTTTTAAGGCCAACAAGATTTAACTCTACCTTAAATTGAGATTGGGAGTTAAGTAAAAAAGGTAAAACGCAAAAAATAATGCCAAGGAGTTTGTTCATTTCTTGATTATTAAATGATGAAATTAGTTTCTTCTACAAATTAAGGATTATCAACCATATTTGGATTGTATTGAAGAATCTGCGGTGGAATTTTTAAAGTCAAACGCTCATCTGTCAATGTAAAGGTTTCTGCATCAAACTTTTTGGTCCTGTCAAGATTGTTAAATTTGGCATCTTTATACAATCTGCGCATATCAAACCATCTCATCCCCGTGCTCGCAAATTCTCTGTGTCTTTCGGCCAGTATAAATTTAACTAAATCATCTTGATTAGTTACTGCGACCGTCGCATCGGCCAGGGGCATTCTATTTTTTCTTAGTTCTTCTACATCTGCTTTGGCACCTGTTACATCATTTGCCCTGGCTTTGCATTCTGCTGACATAAGTAGCAAATTGGGCAAATTGGGGCCAAGATTTACACTGGTTGGGGAATTTCTGATGAAACCTGGCAAGGTTACGGTTCCATTAGCCACATTTTTGTCCAGAAACATTTTTCTGCGTTGGTCTGTAGTGGCGAAAAGGGCTAATATAGCTGGTTTTAAAAATAAACAGTTTCTATTTACTGTACTATTCGTGCTCAATTGTCTTAGAAAAAAGTTTTCTTCACTATTGTAAAGCAAGGGATATCCCGAAGCTCCTCTCCATGGTTGTGCTGCAGTAAACCACCCTGTTGGCGCCGCGGCGGTCATGGTCGTATTGTAATTGTATAATTTAACAGGGAGTGGACCTCCGGTTAAACCTGCTTTTGCTTCATTTAAGAACGTTAAAGCAGTAGCGTAATTGCCCATCTGAAAATAAACCATGCCTAACATATATTGTGCTGCCGGCCTGGACATTCTTACACGACTGTAAACCTTTGGTTGTAAATCAGGTATTGCCTGGGTAAGTTCGTTAATGACAAAATCATACAATTCCTTTACCGTTGCTCTTTTAAAATCGGAAGCGTTCACGTCAGCATTGACTACAATAGGCACTGATAAGTCGGTAGAAGCAGAATTCACATTATAGGGTTGCCCAAATAAGTTAGCCACTATAAAATGATTAAATGCTCTACAGGCCTTTGCCTCCGCTAATAATTCTTTTTTCTTTTCTTCTGTTCCTCCTTCTGAAGACATTACGCCCGCAGCTACTAAATTATAGTTATACAGCTGATTGTAAAATGCGCCCCATTCATTTGATTCATCAGTGGGCAAATATGGATTGGCATCCCATTTGAATCCATTTTGCCAGGCTATAGTTGGAATGGCATTTAGAAATCCCGCGGAAGAAAATACGTCATCCCCCATGAACAATGGCATTTCAGCGGATCCCAGTAAACTTGAAATTCCTCCAGGTTGATTTCTGACATTCAGGTAACTGAATAAATTGGCGTTATTGAAAATACCGTTAAACTGTTCGGTTGTTTTTAATACATCTAATCCTTTGGGTGTCACATCTAAAAATGACTCGCAACCTGATATGGATATCCACAACGTACAGATGAATGCCAAACTTTTTATCGTTGATTTTTTCATTTTCTCTTTTTTTTAAATTATTTGAAAGATGCTCTTAAACCAAAGGTGTAGAATACCGGCATTCTATCTAATCTCAAACCCTGTTGGTAATCAAAGTATTCCGGATCTATATTGTTTTGGTTTTTAGTCCACAATAACAAATTGTTTATCTGGCCGTAAATATTTAAATCTCTCATGGATAATTTACTCGCTATGTTTTTACCGAATTGATAATTAACGGTTAAATCTCTAAGTTTCGCATAAGATGCAGAAGTTATATTGCTTAAGCCCTGTGTATAAAAATTAGTGTTTCTTTGGGTCGATGAGGTCGATGCATTAGCTACATATTTAGGTATATCCGTATTAAGCTCATCTCCTTCTTTTTTCCATCTGTTGTCGAAATAATCAGGTAAATTAGTTAACAATCTTCCCGTGTAAAAGCGATTAACATCAAGTCTCATTTGATGACCCAGATTAAATACGACCAAAAAGGATAAACTGAAATTTTTGTAAGAAACAATATTGGTTAAACCGCCATACCAAAGTGGCTGGGTAGTTCCTGCAAACTGTGGATCATCTACTTTTATCTGGTTTGCTAACCTTAATGTGTCATTTGTTGCACTTAAAGCCATCGGATTTCCCGCTTTATCTAAACCTATATTATCGTACCCAAATAATGGGAAGGCAGAATATCCTTCTACCTGGACGCCAGATATTTTATTTGAAAAAGTTAGCGCTGAAGATCTTTTTAGCGAAATAATCTCGTTTTCATTCCTTGACAAGGTCAAAATGGTTCGCCAACTAAAATCTTCTCCGGTAATATTTGCACTATTTAGTTGTAGCTCAAATCCCTTGTTCCTTAAACTTCCGAGATTATCATAAGCATAAGAAAAACCTGTGGTTGGATCAATGGGCACAAAGCCTAAAAGATCGGTGGTTAGTTTATCATAAATATCAATATTTCCTGACAGGCGACGTTTGAACAAGCTAAAATCAATGCCAATATTTTTCGTGGTGGTTCTCTCCCAGGTCAACAAGTCATTTGCGGGGGTGAAAACAACGTAACCTGTGCCCAGTCCTGCAAAAATAGCACTATTCCTGGCGCCAATAATGTCATAAGGTCCTCCCTGTCCGGGAACAGGTGCATTGCCCGATAAGCCGTAAGTGGCTCTGACTTTAAGTAAATCGACAAAAGACACAGAAAAGAAATCTTCTTTCGTCACATTCCAGGCGCCGCCTACACTCCATACCGGTTTATATTGCGCGGCAGGGTCTGATCCAAATAAATTGGATTGATCCATACGGATACTTGCATTAATCGTATATTTTCCGTTATAAGTATAGCCTGAATTGCCGTATAAGGAGAAAAATCGTCGCTCTACTTCACTGTAACTATGCTGATTTACATTGAGAACATTGATGGTTCTTGAGGGCAGAAAGTTAACAGGACTTGTCACCCCGGTGCTGCCTAAAAATTGCTCGTCAATATAAGAATAGGTTAGCGTTTGAAAATCGAATCCTCGTTTAAAAGTACCAATTCTATTGATAAAGTCAGCCCTGATTTCAGTGCCGGCCAATAAGGAAATTTGATGTTTTTCATTCCCCTTATTTTCATAAAGCAACTGATTTCTTGCCGTCCAGGCATATTGTGTGTTATTATTTGTCAAATAATGTCCCCCGGTTACTGGAAGAAAATACGTTGGATTTGCTGTTGCCGACGCAGGTGCCTGAGTGAAAAATACCCGCTCATTTCTTACGCGGTAAGCATTTTGATCGTAATATTCGTAGGCATCTAAACTAGATCGTTGATATTGTGCCCGCCCTTCGTAGGATAGCCCCTTTAATAACTTAACAGATAAACCACCATTTATTCTCGTAGATAAATTGGTGCTTCCATTTTGCGTATTTCCAGGTTCCTGTAATGGTATGTAGTCGAGATTTATTCGGCTTTGATTTTCTGATATGGTTCTAAATGGTTGATGGCGAGTTAAATAAGCCATAGACAATGGATTGTCCGATGCATCAGAAAGCATGGCGTAAGGTAGCATCGTGTTCATTGTACCCGGAAAATCAGTCAGTAAAAATCGGTCGTTTTTCTCGTACGAAATATTAGTGGTTAAATCCATAGTTATCGCGTCAGAGAAAATAAAGTCCTGCCGAAGATTTATCTGGTAGCGGTCTAAGTTGTTTTTTGTAAATGCCTCGTCTCTGGTGTAGGCAACTGAGCCGTAAAAACTGTGGAAATTGGAACCTCCATTAAAATTTATACTGTGATTGGATAGTTTCGATGGCTGTTGCAGAAATTGAGCCATCTGCGTGCTGTTGTTCAGGCCACCAAGCGAGTCAAACCGTTGTTGTGCCAATCCGGCATTTATTATGTTTCTTGACAAATCATACTGTATTTGCTCATGCGGTGTGACTACAGGCGTAGAATTATTTGACGCCGCAGTAGTTACCACAGACCATGGATAAGCTGTGGCATCAAAAATTTCTCTGCCAGCCTGAACCAACTGATTACTATTCATCAATTGATAATAATCCATATCAGGTGCTCCTCGATAAGATACAAATCCATTGTAATTCAACTGTATTTTCTGTGGAACACTCGTTGTTTTTCCTTTCTTTGTCGTTATAACGATTACGCCATTCGCCGCTGCAGCTCCCCAAATGGAGGCAGCCGTTGCATCTCTTAATAAGTTAACTGACTCAATATCATCAGGATTGATTAGCGAGGTTAAAGTAGAAGCATCATATATCGGTACGCCATCTACTACAATGAGGGGCGATCTGTTGGCATTGATCGAGGTGAGACCGCGAATCAAAAACTTTTCGCTATTTCGTCCATAATTTACAGCAAGACCAGGAACTAAACCCTCCAGTCTGTCAATCACGTTCATGCTGTTTGATTTCAACTTCAAATCATTACTGTTTATCATTGAAAAAGAGCCGGCACTTCTTTCTTTCGATAAACGTTGATAACCCGTAGCTACTATGCTCACTTCCTGAAGTTCAACACTCTCTTCCTTCAATATAACATCGATATTACTTCTTCCCTCTACCAGTATATTTCGGGTTACATAACCAATATAAGAAAAAATTAAAGCTTTATCATCAGCCTCTAAGTCAATAACATACTGACCATTAAGATCAGAAGTAGTACCTTTTTGAGAAGTTGCCGCAATAACGTTAACACCTATCATAGGTTCTCCCGATGAATTGGTAATCTTCCCTTTTACCGTATTCAGTGTCCTTTCAATACCCTTTTCTAAGGGTTGAACCCTGCTTGCCTCCTTTTTTTGTGGGGCGACAACAATGGTTTTATTGGTGATTACATAAGACAAAGGAAGGTCTTTAAAACAAAGGGAAAGAGCTTCCTGAATACTACCATTCTTAATGGATATATTTACCTTACCCGCTTTATCAAGTAAGGCGTCCTCATAAAAAAACTGATAGCCTGTCTGACGATAAATTTCTCTGAATATTTTTTGCAAAGTAACCTCTTTGTTGTTCATGGTTACTACCTGTGCCGTACTTATAGCATTCAGATTTAAACAGCTTAGGAAAAGAAAAATACCCAGAACTTTTAAATTCTTAGCTATTTTAGATGAAAATCCCCTCTTATTGATATAAGAAGGAAAGGGTAATAATGGCATCATCGTTGTTCGTTTTGTAAAATAATAGGTCATGATGTTAATTTCTTTTTATTGGGAAACATATATTTTTTGGTTTCTAAGCGTGAAGGTTACACCTGTATTTTCCATAATCTTTAGTACCTCAGATATATTGTTTGATTTACTCACAATACCCGAAAATTGCTTGTTTCCTATCGTTCCTGTAATGTCAAAATCAATATTATACCATCTACTCAATTGTCTGACAATGGCTTGTAATTCTAAGCGGTTAAACAGGAACCAACCCTCTTTCCATGCAACGGTCTCTTCTATATCGGCCGCTATAATGCTTGTTTTCCCTTGTATGAAAACAGATTGCTGGCCAGGTTTTAATATGTCTTTTTTCTCCTGTGGACTTTGTACGCTAAGACTTCCTTTTACCAAGGTAGTATAGGTAGCCTTTTCGTCTGTATAGGAATTTATATTAAATGAAGTGCCAAGAACGACGGCTTCCATTCCATCACCATAATGTACTATAAAAGGCTCCTGGGCATTATGCGTTACCTCAAAAAAACCTTCCCCCGATAGCTCAACTATTCTTGGCTTTCCTTTTTGAAAGGAGCTGGGGTAGGTTAAGGAAGAGGCAGCATTCAACCAAATATTGGTCCCGTCTGCCAGCGTAAGCTTATATTGCCCTCCCCGTGGCGTAGTTATATTGTTGATTTGGATCTGCTGTGTTTCTGTTTCGGCGATATATTTAAGCGCTCCCTTTTCAGAGGTATAGATTTTTGCCTGCCCGTCCTCCGTTAATAAGCCATTGCCTAAGGAACCAAGGCTTATTTTTTTACCGTTCGACAGCGTAAGTACCGCCTTATTCTCTCCAGGATTCAGGTCTATGCTTTTTTCAATTTTTACAGTGGATTCTTCTTTTTCTGTGGAAAATAGGGCAAAATAACCTAATATTAAAATGGCCAGTGAGGCAGCTACATAATATAAAAAAATGGGTCTTTTTTGTTTTTCTATCCTTCCCGGCATCAGTATATAATCTATTATATTCCGTCTTTCTCTTTTACTTAAAATAGAATTTTTAGAAGAATACTTATCCCACTGTTGCTTTAGTTCGGTTTCAACCGCCTCGTCCGATAAATTCCTAAGCTCTTTAATCTGATCATCCTTAAGATGATCATGCCAAAATGCTTCCCACAAAGTTGATTTATCTTGGTCTTCCTTCATTTAATGCATTTTACTATAAGGAAGACAAAATGGAATGATGAAAAGGGGGAAGGACTAATCTATTTTTTTTGAAATAAAATCAATGAGCAATATAATTAAGGCTATTTTAGTCTCAATATGATTTTTAATTGATTTTATAGCTAAAGCCAGATGTGTTTTTACTGATTCTTTTCCGATGCCCAGCTTTTCTGAAATTTCGCGATAGGAGTACCGCTCATGTCTGTGAAGTAAAAATATTTCTTTTTGTCTTGGCGAAAGCTGATCAATCGCTTGATCTATCAACGAGAAAGGAAGTTGGACATTATCATCTTCAAGTTGTTGGTTAAATTGTATTTCGCTGGCATATTTTTTCATTCGTTCTAAATCAGCCAATGATTTCTTCAGGGCATTTATCGCTCTGTTTTTACTGATAACGAACAGATAAGCTTTAAAATCCTTTACATCAACAAGAGACTCTCTGGTCATCCATATTTTTAAAAATACGTCCTGAACAATTTCTGCAGTAAGAACTTTAGAACGGGTAACCTGAAAAATGAAAGACGAAAGGGTAGGTTCCCAACGAGCATAGAGAGCCCGGAATGCCTTACTACTTCCCGCTGCAATGTCTTTTAATATCTCGGTATCCTTTTCAGTTTCTACCATATTTTGTTTATCCAATGTTCCTTAAATATAAAGGCTTTTCTTTGTCTTTTTAAATTATACTTAGACTAAGTTGTAAAATTTATTGATTACACGCATGGATTATCAGAAGGATTAAGCTATTTTTATGATAAAAAATGGAATATCAAAATCTACTTGTAGCTGAATCAAATGGTATATATCGCATAACTTTTAATAGGGAAAAGGCGCTGAATGCACTGAATGGACAAACCATGAAAGAGCTTTCTCACCTTTTTTCAGATTTCTTGCCCTCACAATCACCTTTGAAAGGCGTCATATTAACGGGATCGGGTGAAAAGGCTTTTGTAGCAGGGGCCGATATTAAAGAATTTTTGAATATCGAAAAGGGGAAAGGTGCCGAACTAACCCAAAAGGGTCATGATGTTTTTAGCCTCATTGAAAATTTTCGTGTCCCAGTGTTGGCAGCTATCAATGGTTTTGCCCTAGGCGGAGGTTGTGAACTGGCCATGGCTTGTCACCTTAGAATAGCTTCTGAAAATGCTCGTTTTGGTCAGCCTGAAATTAATCTGGGTATCATTCCCGGTTATGGCGGTACCCAGCGTCTTATTCAATATATCGGGAAAACAAAAGCAATGGAACTCATGCTCACAGGGGATATGTTTTCTGCAGAAGAAGCCTTTAAGTGGGGATTGTTGAATAAAGTGGTTCAGGCAAGTGATCTTTTAATTGAGGCAGAAGCGCTTTTGTCACGTATTGCTGAAAAGGCTCCCGTTGCCGTAGGAGCAGTCATTGCTTCTGTGAATGCTTAC
>JAIYCH010000117.1 GCA_027488135.1 Saprospiraceae bacterium
GACTATGTGTCCTGTTTTGGTTCAGGAACCATCAGTAAGGAACTGGCGGACATTCATAATTCTCCTTTTTCAGTGGAATCGGCACATATCAAGTTTAAAGACAGTGATTTAAGTGCTTATGTATATCGCTCTCTTTTTGACCTCGCCCGTCAATATAGAGAAAGTTTTGAGGTTTATGGCACGAAAAAATCTTTTGAATGGCCGTTAATCGAAGGGGAAGAGGCCGTTATTCATACTGCGAAAAAGGAAGAGCATGAAATTCCTGAAAGAGTGAAAGTACCTGATTTTGCACATTTGCTTCCAGCTGAAATACAAAATTTTACGACCCAGGGTGTTTACGATATAGCAGAAAATACCCATCTAAGTTTTACCCAAGGTGCAGGTCATGGTGGATCTCACCCGCATTTGGCCCATGAATTTTTAATGGCTTTGATTGAGGACAGAGATCCTTTTCCAAATGCCTGGGAATCAGCTAACTGGACTTCCGTCGGTATTCTCGCTCATGAATCGGCATTAAAAGGAGGTGAAATCATTAAAATACCTGATTTCAAAGCAGCCTTTTCTTGATTTTTAATCCGTTTTGAACTAACAATGTTCTTACCTGTCAAATAACATTTTTATGAAAAAAATATTCTTTCTCGCACTGGTTTTATCTGCTTTTACTGCAATGGGTCAGTCTGCAAGACGTTTAGAAATTCTTTTCCTCGGAGATAATGGTCACCATAAACCTATGGAGCGCTTGCCTTCTATCATGGCAGCTTTAGGGGATAAAGGGGTCAATTTTACCTATACAGATCAGCTAGAAGATTTGACATTGGAAAATCTTAATAAATATGATGCCCTGCTTATCTATGCCAATTGGGACAGTCTTCCTCCGCATTTAGAAAAAGATTTATTAGCTTATGTTTCAAGCGGAAAAGGCATTTTACCCATCCATTGTGCTTCCTATTGCTTCAGGAATTCTGCAGAATATGTCAAAATGGTGGGTGGTCAATTTTGGAGACATACCATGGACTCCATTGAGGCAAAAATTATTCAGCCAGATCATTTTATCATGAAAGGTCTTCGTCCATTTAAGGTTGTTGATGAAACCTATTTACATGATCACCTTCAGGACGATAATAATGTCCTGGCGGAACGGGAAATAAAAGCAGATCAATTTAAAGATAAGCCAGGGGTCAAAACGGAGCCTTATACTTGGACTCGTAACTATGGGAAAGGTCGTGTTTTTTATACCGCGTATGGTCATGATGAACGTACATGGCAAAATACCGATTTCCATGAACTGATCTATCGGGGTATTCTTTGGGCAGTGAACGACGAAGCAAAGGCGTCTCATGCCTCCTTGAAACCTGCTCCTTTTGTATATCGGGAGGCTAAATTACCCAATTATGAGAAAAGAGAAGGTACGCAATACAGGCAAGATCCTCTTTCTCCGGAAGAAAGTAGAAAACATATTCAGGTGCCAATGGATTTCAACATGGAACTATTTGCCGCTGAACCCGATGTAGTGCATCCCATTGCTTTTTCCTGGGATGAAAAGGGGAGGATGTTCGTTCTCATTACCAAAGATTATCCTAATGAAAGAAAGGATAACGGGGGAAGCGATTATATACTGATTTGTGAGGATACCAACAAAGACGGAAAAGCAGATAAATTCACCCGTTTTGCCGATGGTTTAAGTATCCCAACGGGTATGGTTTTTAGTAACGGAGGTCTCGTCGTTTGCCAGGCGCCTGATATGATTTTCCTAAAAGATACCGATGGGGATGATAAAGCCGATGTAAAAAAGGTCTTATTTACTGGCTTTGGAACTTTTGATACCCATGCGGGTCCTTCTAATCTTCATTATGGTTTCGATAACTGGCTTTGGGGTTCAATAGGATATTCTGGATTTAAAGGGGTAGTAGGGGAAAGTAAGGATACGCTTAGGTTTGCTCAGGGCTTTTTTCGCTTTAAACCAGATGGAAGCAAGCTGGAATTTATGACCAATACCTCTAATAATACCTGGGGACTTGGATTTAATGAAACAGGAGATGTGTTTGGTTCAACCGCAAATAACGCCCACGGTTGGTATATGGCTATTCCAAATCATTACTATCCGTCGGCTTATGGTGTAGATAATGGAAGTAGAAGTACGGATACCCATAAGGATATGAAAACCATTACGCCAAAAGTAAGGCAAGTGGATGTTTTCGGCGGATATACTGCCGCTGCAGGTCATAATGTTTATACCGCCCGTGCATTTCCCAAAAAATACTGGAATAATATTGCCTTCGTGGCAGAACCTACAGGGCACGTTTTACACCAGAATATTTTAACAAAAAAAGGGACTAATTATAATGATACGGAAGGATTTAATCTGATGGCGGGTGCCGATGAATGGTTTTCTCCGGTATTTGCTGAAGTTGGACCCGATGGTGCCGTTTGGGTAGCCGATTGGTATAGCTTTATCATTCAGCATAATCCTAAACCTGATGGATTCATTATGGGTCAGGGAAATGCTTATGAAACCGAATTAAGGGATTATACCCATGGTCGTATTTACCGCGTGCAACACAATGTTGCCCCTGCCTATTCACCTCTTGCGCTTTCTATTGATAATCCAAAAGAGTTGATTAAGGCACTGAAAAATAGTAATATGTTTTGGCGGAATCATGCCCAGCGTTTATTGGTGGAGAGAAATAATAAGGATATTATTCCTGATTTATTGGCATTGGTTAATGATTTTTCAGTGGACGAAATTGGGATCAATGCTCCGGCAATTCACGCGCTTTGGGTGTTACATGGACTAAATGCCATAGAGGGAAATGTTTTGGATGCCTTACTTAAAGCGTTGAAACATCCTTGCCACGGAGTACGAAAAACCATTTTACAATTGCTTCCCACTACCAGTGAAATGGCGCTTTATCTTATAAATAATAAATTAATAGAAGATAAAGAACCACTCGTAGTCCTGAATACTTTATTAGCCTTAAGTAAAATGACGTTAGATGAAAAATCTAAATCATTTGTCCTCAATGCGTTGGAAAATTCAAAGGACATTGAAGACCGCTGGATTCCAGATGCTTATGCTTGTATTATTGGAAAAAATGTAGATTTACTGCATAAGATTTTTGACGATCAGGTTAAAAAAGCTTCAGAAAAAGCTTCAGAAAAGGCTCAGGAACATGCAGCGCACCAGCACGCAGGTATGAATATGTCTGCAGAACCTAAAAAGATGGCGACTTCTAATCAGAATAAACCTGATTTAATAATAAGTAATATCAAAATTGACCCTTCGAATCCTGCACCAAGAGACAGGATAAACGTTTCTATTGAAGTAACAAATCAAGGGGATGTAGCAGTACAAAAAGGAGTAGTTTTACCCCTTAATATTCGTTTTTCAGGAAAGGGACAAGTAATAGATTTAGTAAGCCAGGTGCACGCAGAAGGGGTAAAACCGGGAGAAACTGTTACCATTACAAAAAACACCAATGGCCCATGGTCTGGTAATATTTCATTTGCAGGTGAATTTGCAGGTGATTATAATATTTCAGTCAGTGTCGATAAGGATAATTCAATACTGGAAAGTCTGGAAAATAATAATAGCCTAACTAGGAAGGTTTCTTTCGTTCTGGCACAAACCATGCCCCAGTTTGTTTTAGCAAAAAGTGTGAAATCACATGTATCTTTAGCTGATGTGACTACCGTGATAGCTTATTTGCAGAAGGCAAAAAAATTAGATGCCAACGGATTTGATGCTATTTTAAAAGCGGTCAGTGAAGGATGGAATTATAGAAAAAAAGTAGTTGTTCCAGCTACAGAAATTCCTTTTTTAAATAGTTTGCTGGCATCATTATCAGGGGTCAATAAAGACAGGTTGACTAGGCTCATGCAAGCCTGGGATATATTGAAAAAGGAGGAGGCTAATGACCCAAATGTACAGGTAGTTAAAATTAAATCCTTGCGGGAAATGATGCAATATGACATAAAATCATTTACCGTTTCTGCTGGTAAAACGGTGGAAATTGTATTTGAAAATCCTGATGCCATGCAGCATAATCTGGTTATTGGAAAACCTAAATCGTTGGAAAAAATAGGCAAGGCAGCTGATAAAATGATTACTGATCCGAATGGCGCTACAAATAATTATGTACCTGAAATGCCGGAAATTCTTTTTTCAACCGCGCTGGTTAATCCAGATCAAACGGTTAGGTTAAGATTTACAGCACCTTTGAAACCTGGTGATTATCCTTATATATGTACTTTTCCAGGGCATTGGCGATTAATGAATGGCGTTATGACCGTTAAATAAATAAATTACTTCCAGGAAAAATTTAAATTTTTGGCTGACAAATTAATGTTTCTTTTGTTAAAAGGGCTTCAATTTCGATTGAGCCCTTTTTCAATAGTTTTCATGCCAGGAAAATATATCGTTCACAATCTTTTCTTTTTCGTTTTCAATATGTTTAATCAGTGAAAGAGAAATGGGACCATGTTTTTTCCCTTTAAGCCATATTAATTGCCAGGTTGAAATTATAGGTAAACCAGGTAATGGAATAATATGAAGCTCGTTATTTAATAACTCCCTTTTTATACCTATTAATGGCATAATGGAAAAACCAAATCCTGCAAGAATGGCCTGTTTTACGGCTTCATTTGAAGTTAGTTCCATTTTTTTTGTAACTCTAATATCATTTCGCTCAATAAAATTTTCCATAATTTTCCTGGTTCCTGACCCTTCCTCTCTATATATTAAAGGTAAATTTTTAAAGAAATCTTTTAAAGTTTGCTCCTTTTCAAGGTGAATTTTGGTTTTTCCAACAAAAAATAACTTATTCTGTAGAATATCCAGTTTGTCTGTCTGAATGGTTTTTGGCAATTCGGGGACCAAGGCAAAGTCAACCTTATTGGAATTAAAACTATCAACTACTTTATTTTTATTAGTAACATCAATAATTAACTCAATACCAGGATGCATTGTTAAAAAGGAGGATAAAAAATAAGGTAAAATATATTTACCAGTTGAAACCGTTGAAATGGTTAACCGGCCAGATAATTGTCCTCTGTAGGTCATGGTTTTAAAATTTATAGCCTGTACTTGCTCTAAAATATTTTCAACCGACTCAGCAACTTCACGCCCAAAGGCCGTTATGTAAATTCTTCTACCAATAATCTCAGTTAAAGGGATATCAAATTGTTCTTGAAAGTTTTTAAGTTGTATGGAAACAGCAGGTTGGGTAAGATGTAAATCTTCAGCTGCCTTTGTCACACTTTGGGTTTGCACTATTTTGAGAAATATCTGCAATTGATTTAAGGTATAATTCATAAATATCGCTTATGTAAATGATTGTAAATATAAATAAAAAATTATGAATTAAAACTAACAAATTTGCATTAAATAAAAAAATAATAAAAATGATGAAGTTAACAATTAAATTTTATTTGGTTTTGATCCTATTTATATTTCTGTTTATTGCTGCGTTTTTCACCAAAGACGCTATTCAAACAAATCTTCTTGCCTCTATCGCATTTCTCTTGTTTGTCACAGGGATTAGAAATTTCAGTCGGCAAGCCATTAAAAAAGAGAAATAAATGTTTGAAGGACGACGTCTCGTTATTGCTACAAAACATGGAAAAGAAGCGTTTCTTGCGCCTATATTAGAAAGGGAATTGGGGGTACATTGTTTTATTTTGCCACTATTTGATTCTGATATTTTTGGCACTTTTTCTGGTGAGGTGGAACGATTAGAAGATCCTGTATTTACTGCCCGTTTAAAATGTGAGAAGGCCATGGAAATGGCTCAATGTGATTTAGCTGTTGCAAGTGAAGGCTCTTTTGGAAGCCATCCTTCATTTTACTTCCTTCCCGCTGATGATGAAGTCATTTTGCTGGTGGATAAAAAATATGATGCCTCCTTCTCCTCCAGGGAATTAAGTATAGACACTAATTTTAGTGCCGCCGAAGTATCTACTTTCGACGAACTTATTGACTTCGCTAAAAGGTCAAAATTTCCAACCCATGGGCTTATTCTGAGAAAATCAAAAACATCCTGCGAAAACATAATCAAGGGAATTACAGATTGGCCTGTTTTGAAAGAATCATTTGAAAAGCTTATTATAGGTAGTTATTCCCTTTTTGTTGAAACAGATATGAGGGCCATGCACAATCCGTCGAGAATGAAGGTCATATCAATAGCTGCTGAAAAGTTAGTTGAAACATTAAAATCAACTTGTCCTTCTTGTCATTTTCCTGGATTTTCCGTAGTCAAAATGAAGGAGGGTTTACGCTGCGAACTGTGCCAATTTCCTACCCGATCCATTATTAGTCATATTTATACATGTCAAAAATGTTTGGAAACAAAAGAAATCTTGTATCCAAATCAAAAAATGGCAGAGGATCCTGCCTTTTGTGATTATTGTAATCCTTGACTTTTAAGGTAACACACATTCTTCAAAAGAACCAAAAAATGAATTTCAATTTGCTAGCTGAAAATTTGACTAATCCTGCCTTACTTTTTTTCGTGTTAGGCATATTGGCAACCTATTTAAAGAGTGATTTAGAAATTCCGCCCAATTCATCTAAATTTATTTCGCTCTATTTACTCATTTCTATTGGATTTAAAGGCGGGCAAGAATTATCTCACGAGACCTTTTCCACAAATATTCTCTGGTCCATGTTATTCGGTATATTTATTTCCATATTTATACCATTTTATACGTTTTTTATACTTAAAAGAAAGTTAAATGTATTTGATTCTGGAGCTATTGCTGCGGCTTACGGTTCAGTAAGTGCAGTGACTTTTGTGACGGCCACCGCCTATTTAGAATCTGAGCAACTCTTATTGCATGGTTATATGGTAGCCATTATGGCGCTCATGGAATCGCCAGCCATCATTATTGGATTAATCCTTATTACTTTCTTTAATAAAGGTAGAAAAAACGAAATCGATAAAAAGTTTATCTTTAAGCATGCATTGACCAATGGCAGTGTTCTACTGATTTTGGGAAGTTTGCTGATTGGCTTCCTGGCAAATGCAAAGCAAGCTGAAGGAATTAAACCTTTTACTAACGACCTTTTTAAAGGATTTTTATCCATTTTTTTATTAGACATGGGTATTTCAAGTGGTAGAAAATTGAAATCCTTTTTTGAATTTGGCTGGTTTCCAATATTGTTTGCCGTATTTATTCCTCTTATAAACGGTTGTATTTTTGCTATTTTAAGTTCTTTTGTAACTTCCGAAATAACCGATAGATTTATTTTTTCGGTGCTCGCAGCGAGTGCTTCCTATATCGCCGTGCCAGCCGCAATGAAAGTTACCGTCCCAAAAGCAAATCCGGGTTTGTTTCTACCAATGGCCTTAGCCATCACTTTCCCTGTTAATATTACCATAGGTTTACCCCTATATTTTTTCTTAGTCCAACAATTTTAATAAAAAACATCTCCGCTCGCCACATCCCCGCTCGCCCCTGCGAAACACTGCGCAGAACCCTGCAAACCCCGCGTTAAAAATGCGTCCCCGCTCGCACATCTCCGCTCGCCCCTGCGAAACACTGCGCAGAACACTGCAAACCCTGCGTTAAAAATGCGTCCCCGCTCGCACATCTCCGCTCGCCCCTGCGAAACACCGCGCAGAACACTGCATACCCTGCGTTAAAAATGCGTCCCCGCTCGCACATCTCCACTAGCCCCCACATCCCTAATCCATCCTTTCATCAGATAATTGTCTTTCGTATAAATCTAAATAATACGGACTAATTTTCAATAACTCCTCATGGGTACCTGCATGAGCAATCTCACCATCTTGAAAAACCAAAATCTTATCAAAATGTAAGTTGACATAAATTCTATGTGAAATAATAATAGCGGTTTTATCTTTCAACGAAGACTGAAAATAGTTAAGAATTTTATTTTCAGTGTGGCTATCCACGGCAGACAAACAATCATCCAAAATAAGAATTTCAGGATTTTTCAACAAAGCACGGGCAATGGAAACCCTCTGTTTTTGACCACCACTCAAGGTTATGCCCCTTTCGCCCAAAATAGTGTTTAACCCATCAGGGAAAGTTTTAATTTCCTCTGTGAGAGAAGCATCAAAAATAGCTTTTTCTATTTCAGCATCAGAAGCATGATGCTTACCGAAAGTAATATTTTGTTTTAAACTATCTGAAAAAAGAAAAACATCCTGGGGAACATATCCAACTTGTTCACGAAGCCTGCCAAGATTCAAATCTTTAACAGGCATGCCATCAAATAAAATTTCCCCGTCAGACACATCATTCATCCTAAGTAATAACTCCGCAAAGGAAGATTTTCCTGACCCGGTTTTGCCTATAATGGCTATTTTTTCTCCTGCTTTAATGTGGAGTTGAATATTCTTTAAGGCACAAATGCCCGTATCGGGATAAGTCAAGCCCACTTTATTAAAGACAATATC
>JAIYCH010000114.1 GCA_027488135.1 Saprospiraceae bacterium
GATAAAAGTACACCAATACCAATACCGATTATAATGCCGAAAAATAAAGTACTTAAAAAAGTTGCCAGGAGCATAAAGAAATCTTGCCGATTACTTTTCCATAAAAACCTGGGTTCTTTTACATCGAGTAGCGTATAGACAGCAAATAAGATAATGGAAGCTAAGATAGCCTTGGGTAAAAAATAGAAATACGGTGTTAAAAAAAGCAGGGTGATCATTATAAAGAGGGAAGAAACGATAGACGCCACTCCTGATTTTGCCCCTGCCTGATGATTTACGGCGGTGCGAGAGAAGCCCCCGGTAATGGGAAAGGCCTGAACGATAGCAGCCAACATATTTACGGTACCGAGGGCGATTAACTCCTGATTTGCCCTCAGTTTGTAATTATTATGAATTCTCTGCATGGTTTTAGCGATAGAAAAACTTTCTAAGAATCCAACCAAAGAAATGGCTAAACCAGCGGGAAATAAATCCTTTACCAAGGTCCAGTTCAATGTAGGTATATAAAGGTTGGGCAGGCCTTCGGGAATTTTCCCCAATATTTTAACGCCCATTGCATCTAAGTTTCCCCATTTTGTAAATAAGATACCTCCCAACACCAAAACAAGAGCCCCTGGAACAGGGATTTTGAACTCCTTAAAAACTATTAGCAAAAACACCCCTCCTACGGCCAATAAAAAAGTAGGTAAATTCGTCTCGCTGAAACGCTGAAACCACTCCAAAAAAGAAACTAAAAAATATCCCTTTTGGGTAAAGTCGATACCGGTTAAATGATTTAACTGGGAACCCATAATGATTAAAGCAGCTGCGGAAGTAAATCCACTAATAACGGGTTGGGATAGGAAATTAACTAAAAAGCCCATTCTAAATACTCCCATTAAAAATTGAATGATTCCGACAATTAAAGCTAAGGTCAAAGCTGCTTCCACGTAGGCGTGGGAACCTAAAACGGCATAAGCCTGAATAGCTGAGGCTGTAAGAATTGAATCCATGGCCACGGGACCTACAGCTAATTGCCTTGACGTTCCCAAAATAGCATAAATAAGAAGGGGAATGGTCACTGCATATAGACCGTGAATTGGGGGTAGCCCAGCCAGCATTGCATAAGCCATCCCTTGAGGAACAAGAATGATACCGACAATTAACCCAGCATAAATATCCTTTTTAAAATCATCTTTTGAGTAGGATTCCAATAATTCAAGAATGGGAAAAAATGTTTTCAAAGACATATAAATGCATTGATCAGGTGCAGAAGTTCCACAATATAAGACCATTGCGCTGAACAATAATGTGACTATAGTTACATAAGGGTATAAAAAACAAAAAAGATGATCCCTAAAGAAGAGATCATCCTGACTACACTCACTAGTTTATCAACTTACTAACTGTATGAAAAAGTATAACTATTAACAATAAACGAATATACAAAAAAAAGAGATACAAAAAAGACAAATGGTTGGTTTATTAAAATTTTAATGGGTAGAAACGATTATTTTTTTTCTCCGACTGATAAGCCAAGCTTGTATCTAAAATTGACTGATTTATTGTTAAATATTCATTGAAACCAGGGATAGTCAAAGATTTATCTGTTTTGTAGAAGAACGAATTTTTTGAAAGCCTCAGTGATTCTCTGGTTATAAAAGGTCTTTTCCCAGATAATCTGGCTATAAGCCAGGCAAAAGGAAGAATGAGCGATTGAATAAAGGAAGGTATTGAAATCCAGTTGATTTTTTTTCCTATAGCGCTTGCTACTGCCTTAAAAAAGTCATTATAGGATTGAACCCCTGCTACTAAAATAAATCGTTCAGAATGAACATTTGAGGTCATCAAATTATGCATAGCAGTTACCACATCTCTTACGTCCACCCAGGTAGCTGCACCATTAGGAATAAATGGAAATCCACTATCAATAAGAGAAAAAAAGCGAGAAGTACCTTCAGTCCAGCGACCGCTGCCAAGGATCATACCGGGATTAACTATAACGGCAGAAAGACCCTCTTCTATACCCCTCCAGACTTCTTGTTCGCCTAAGAATTTAGACATACCATAACGGGAGTTGTAGGGGCTATGTTTCCATACAGCATTTTCGTCTAATGTTTCCCCAACTTTAGATCTACCCAATGCAGCAATAGAGCTTACAAAACAAAATTTCTGAATATGATTATCCAATGAAAGGTTCACCACATCGGCAGTTACCCTTACATTAATTAGCTGCATTTCTTTATAATCTTTTGCATCGAATGAAACCAGGGCGGCGACATGAAAAACCCAGTCGATGTCTTTGAAACAATCAGAGAGAAAAAACCAGTCCGTCAATTCTCCTTCTACCCAATCGATTTGGTTGGCAATGTCACCAACCAAATCAAGGGAACTATTTTGTCTTTTGATAGCCTTAATATTAGTGTAGCCATTCTGGACTAAAAACCTTAACAGATAAGAACCGAGGAAACCCGTTCCTCCGGTTACCAGAATCCGTTTACTTTTATTTTCCAATGTTGGGCATTAATTATGAGGCTATAAGAAAATTACTCTGGCTTCAGGGTCATAGTATATTGTGCAACGGCTTTAATTTTCTCTTTATCAAGTAAAGCTTTAAAAGAAGCCATAGCTTTTCTGCCATTGGTAATTACTTCAATTCTTTCGTTCAATTTAAGTTTTGAAATAGTAAGATTAGCGGCACCGCTAGCGCCCATATCCCCATAAATACCATGACAGGTAACACAATATTGTTTATAAATCTTTTTTCCGTCCACCGCTGAAGGTGTATTTGACATTGGTTCACTGACTGAAATTTTAGCACCCATTACAAGGATAGAGGTAATCAAGGCAGCGAAAATTAAAATATTTCTCATTCGTTTGGATTTTAGTTTCCAAAAATAGGTTAAAAAAAATAAAAACGAAACTTGAGTGAATCATTAATTTATTATTAACAATTGATCATTGAAATAAGGTGAACCATTATGAACCAAATAACCCTTATCTTTAGACATTAACAATCAAAAAACGAAATAATATGAGCCAACCAAACCTGGGATTTCCCTCTGGCAAATTTCTTGGAACCTTAGGGGTTATCTTACTCATTGCTATTGTGGTGATCATTTTTTCAAATGCGACGTTCATCACCATTGATGCGGGTGAGCGAGGTGTTTTATTCAAAAGATTTTCGGGAGGACTGGAAAAGACAAAAATCTACAGTCCTGGCTTTCATGTATATGCACCATGGAACTCCATGTACATTTACAATGTAAGAGAACAACAACTGGAGGAGCAGATGGATGTTTTATCAAGTAATGGGTTAAATATAAGAGTTGATGTAACTGTTAGAGCACACCCGTCGTTTGACAAAATCCCTGAACTACACGAAACGTTTGGTAAAGATTTCATCCAATCTTTAATCAGACCAGAGGTAAGGAGTTCCGTTCGAAAAATAATTGGCCGGTTTACTCCGGAGGAGTTGTATTCCACAAGACGAGAAGAAGTACAGACGCTTATTCAAAAAGACCTGGAATCAACACTGAGTAAAAACTTTGTTACTTTACGAGCAGCATTGATCCGGGAAATCAGTTTACCTGAAAAGGTTAGAACGGCTATTGAGGAAAAAATACAAGCTGAGCAATTATCCTTAAAATTTGAATATATACTTGATCAGGAGAAGCAAGAATCGGAGCGTAAAATAATTGAAGCTAAGGCGAAGGCTGAATCGAACCAAATTCTTACGGCGAGTTTATCAGACAAAATATTAAAGGATAAAGGGATTGAAGCTACGTTGAAACTAGCTAATTCCCCTAATTCAAAGATAATAATTATTGGCAGCGGCAAGGACGGCTTACCTTTAATTTTGGGTAACCAAAACTAAATAAATAGAAGTGAGAGGTAAAAAACATAGAATACATCTACTTTTTTACCTCTCCTTTAGTTTCATTTAACAATTTTTGAATGTCCAGAATGAAACCATCTACCGATAAGGGGTCTGTTCCGTCGCAGAAGCTTCTTATATGGTTTTTTTCGTCAATTAAGATGAGTCGCCCACTATGGTCGAACCCACCTGGCGCTTCTTCATTCTCTATGGCGATACTGAAATATTCTTTTGCAATATCAAAAATAGCTTCCTTTTTACCCGTTACAAATTTCCATTTTTCGGTATTTACGCCAAGGTTTCTTGCGTAATTTGCCAGTCTTTCAACGCTATCCCGCTTGGGGTCGATAGAAAAAGAAACGAACATTAGTTTATCTTCCTTCAAATACTGGTCATAGACTCTTAACATTTGTCTGCTAACCATTGGGCAGATACTTGGACAACTAATGAAAAAGAAATCTACCACATATATTTTATTCTCCACCGATTTTTCGGTAAAAGGCATACTATCCTGATCAATAAAAGAAAAAGAGGGAATCGTATGATATTTTATCCTACCATCTTTCAGGGTTTCTTTATTGCCTAAAATGGGAAGCGGCGCTGATTCGACCTTACTACAGCTGAGAGATAAGGATAGAATGAATAAAAATATCAAAAATATATTTGTACAACGCATTTACTAATTATTTATGGAAAACATTTCCTTCCATTTTTTACCTGAAGCCAGGCTAGCATCGGTATGAACTTTGATATTGGATATTATCTTTTTCTGTTCCTGGAGATAGGATATAATTTGATTATTATTTTTTGAAGATTTCATTTTTTGGGGTGAAATATAATCATTCATCCAGACCATCATCTCATCTTCAGCTTTCTCCAAATCGTCTGCTTGTTTCAGGAGTTCCATTTTCTGGTCTAAGGAAATAGTTGAATCCGTTTCCACTTTTTTTCTAAAAGCAAGATAAAGGTAAGCGATTTCACCTGTTTTGGGCATTACCTCATCATGAATGTCCATAATTTGGTTATGAAGAACCTCTGCATCGTTATTTTGACATGAAAAGAGGTTCAGGACTAAAAAAACTATCAATATTCTTGCGCACACCATATTAATTTTACTCTTAAAAAGGCTAAAAATTAATAAAAAGTTTAGACAGAAAGAATAAATTATTCTATTAAGCCTTTTTGAACCTCATATTCTTTTATGAATTCTTCAACAATTTCGTCGATAATATCCTTAAGGTAAGAACGCTCCAATCTGGCTATAGATTTGAGTTTATTCAACTTACTCTCATCGAAAACGAGTGTTAATCTGCGGGTGTTACCTGGTCCGAGCCTCATAGATTTAGGATCAACGGTACTTCTCAGAATAGCATCGAGGCCTGCCATAGGCTTTAGGGTTCGCTTCTTATTACTTGAGTCGTCCTGTATATAATTAGGATCGGAATATTTTTCAAATGAATCATCGAAAGCTTCTTGAAGGAAGGTTTGTAGATCATCACTAAACTTTTTTCCGTGGGAGCGCCTTAGATGCGTTAACGGTTGTTCTGCGATCAGGGAAATGCCTTCAACAGGTCTTATATTTCCTTCCATTGGGAGGAGAGGTTGCTGATTTTTTGGACTTCCAGCGTGAAATACAGGGCTAGTTTGATTAGCTTCATGGAGGAGATCCTCCATTCCCGATGTGAATCTTTTTTTACTCATTATGTTTTAAATCAAATAAACAGAAATCATTTTTAGGCTCCTTCTGTTCTGGTGAGTAATTCTTTACAAAGTGCTAAATAATCTTCCGACCCCGGGCTAGAAGGACTGTAAGCAAAAATATCTTTTCGCTGAGCGGGTGCTTCTGCAAGAGCAACATTATCTCTGATAAGGGTTTCAAATAACAACTCCCCAAAATACTTTCTAATGGTATCGACGACGTCTCTATTTAGAACCTTTCTCTGGTCGTACATAGTAGCCACGACGCCCGCAATTTGCAAATCTTTATTTAATCTAAGCTGGACCTTCTGAATGACCTGTTTTATTTTAGCCAGACCCTGCATAGCGAGGAACTCAGTTTGCAGCGGTATAAGAACGTAATCGGAACTAGTCAGAGAGTTCAGCGTAAGCAAACCCAGAGAAGGAGGACAATCTATGATAATAAAATCGTAATTGTCTTTGATTTGATCTAATAATTCCTTCAAAATATATTCTCTTCCAGCTTCATTAATCAGTTCCATTTCTGCACCCGAGAGATCGAGGGTAGAAATAATGACATCCAGGTTATCTTTAGCTGGATAAGGAACCAAAGGGCTTTCCCCTCTTAATGCCTCGTAAATAGTATTAGGAAATCTGGGTAAACCAAGAGAAATCGTTAAGTTAGCCTGCGGATCCAAATCTAATAGACAAACTCGCTTTCCCAATTCGACCAAACCAGCACCAATATTGATTGCGCTGGTCGTTTTTCCCACACCTCCTTTATGATTTAATAGCGAAATAATTAGTCCCATAATAAGTTAAAATGATTGTATCTGAATGAATCTGGCAGTAATGTTACAAAAATAGTAATTTTTTTGGTTAATTTAATATTTTATCCTTTAGCTTTGAATTTCATGAATTAAATTTTGGTATGTTGGAAGAATTAAATCTTTACGCAGTTAAGGTTGATATCAAGGTACTTTGGAGTGACATGGATATATCTCAACAGGTAAACAGCACGCGCTTTTTTAGTTGGTTTGAGGTCGCGAGAGTAGAATATTTCATTCGATTAGGGCTTGACATCATCGACAATGACGAAGAGCCAGGATTCAGAGTAAAACAACAAAGCATTGTATATCAAACGCCTGTAAACTTCCCTGACACTATTGTGATTGGCATCAGGGCTATATTTGCCGATCAAAATAAAATTGAACTGGAGGCTGCATTTTATTCAAGAAGACACCATACGCTGGTAGCTAAAGCCAATGTAAGCATGGAAGCATACTCGTACCAGAAAAACGCGGAAACACTCATTCCGTTAAACATTCAAAGAAGAGTATCTCAATTGGATGAAATACAAATTGAGGAATCTGGCATACAAGAAAAATTTGACCTTAATGCTGCAATTCCTGAATTTTCCGATGAAGAAATTGCCAGTGAATGGTTGGGCGAGTTACCTAAGGCCTGATTTTTTAAACCAGGTAGCTATCAATTCACTGTACCTACTGGTCGACGTCCGTTACCATTTACTCCGGTAAGATCATCCCCTAAATCGGCCCTCGCCTTATTTGCCATTTGAACCAATTTTTTCATAATATCAGGGTGAGCTTCTTGCACATCATATAATTCGGAAGGGTCACGACTTAGATTGTAGAGGGCCCCTGGAAACGGGAAATCTTCAGGTGCAGAACCTGGAAATCCATCATTTCCAGGCAAATGCAGGGTATAAGTCCTTCCCGGATGTTTAAAAACCAGTTTCCAATGATCATATCTGACAGCTTCCAGTGCATTTTTCCTATAATAATAAAGAAATTCGCGTCTAATAGGCTGATTCAGTTTTCCATGTAAAAAGGGTAAAAATGACAGGCCATCCACCTGAACTTTTGGCAAAGGCAAATGTAATAATTCCGCAACGGTAGGAAATATATCTATGGTAGAGGTGAGTTGATTACAAACTGTCCCCGCAGGAATTACTGCCGGCCAGCAGATAATGGCGGGTACCCGATGTCCCCCTTCAAAAGTAGTACCTTTTCCTTCTCTGAATCCACCTGCACTGCCGGCATGATTACCATAATTGAGCCATGGACCATTATCGCTGGTAAAAATAATCATCGTATTTTTTGAAAGCCCTAACCTGTCCAGGGTTCTGACTATCGTATCGACGGACCAGTCGATTTCAGCCATAAGGTCAGCAAATAAACCTTTCCCTGTATAATTTTTGAACCTATTGGAAACGGCGATGGGGACATGTGGCATAGAATGCGCCAGATAAAGGAAGAATGGCCCTTTTTTATTGGATTCCACAAAAGATATGGCCCTTTCTGTATATTGTTTTGTTAAACTCCCTTGTTCCTGTAAAGTCTTTATCAAGGCAATAGTATCCTTATTCAGGATCAAAGGAAGGGTTGGAATAGACTTTTTCCAGTCTGCAGAGGGAGAACCGTCATAATGGACTGGCCACATATCATTGGAATAGGGTAAGCCGAAATAAGAATCAAAACCTTGATTAAGGGGCATAAATGAAGGATGATCACCCAAATGCCATTTCCCAACAGCACTTGTCTTATAATTTCTTTGTTTCAACAGTTCCGCCAGGGTAACCTCTTCAGGGCTAAGTCCAATTTTTGAACCCGGGAAATAAGCACCTGAAACGCCTACTCTATTTGGGTAACAACCTGTTAGTAAAGCCGCGCGCGAAGCACTGCAAACAGCTTGAGCAGTTAAAAAATTGGTAAAGCGCATACCTTTTACTGCTAATTTATCAATTGCTGGCGTGGTATATCCCAATGCTCCATTACATGAAAGATCACCATACCCCAAATCATCCATATAAATAAGTATAATATTAGGATTTTCAGTATTTTTTGCTGGTAAAAATGTGGAGCTATCAGACAAAAAAATGGATAAAACGGACAGAAGAAATGAGAAAATAAAAAGCATATTAGACAATTAAAAATTTTATTTACTCAATGTAAGAAAATAACGGCGTACTTTTCCTTTGTGATGCAGAAAAAAAATAGCACTTTTGTTTGTTATAATTTTAAAACATTCACCAAACTCATCATGAAAAACGAACTTTCCATCGTAAACATCTTATTGATTTTGGCAGTCGCCTTCCTTTTAGTTGATAAATTTATCAGTGCCAATAAAGGTTTAACTGCTTCAAGTACCGCGGCTGCCAGTGCAAATACTCCCGATGGTTCCATCGTGTACATAAACACAGATAGCTTATTGTCAAATTATGGTTTCTTTAAAGAGGAAGCGGCAAAGTTGGAACAAAAAGGAAAAGAAGCCGAAGCTTCCCTTCAAGCCAGAGGACAAGCGTTGCAAAGAGAGTTTGCCCAGGCACAAAATAGAGTACAAACGGGTACCTTGACGCCACGTCAGGTGCAGGAAGAAGAACAGCGTCTTATGCAAAAACAACAAAGTCTTGCCGCAGAGCAAGAAAGATTGGGACAAGGTCTTATGGCGGATCAACAAGCTCTTCAAGGCATCATTCAAGGTAAACTTAAAGGCATACTTGAAGATGTTAGAAAAGAGAAAGGATATCAATATATCTTGAACTACGCCGCAGGTACGGGGGTACTCATGGTAGATAAAAACTTAGACATTACTGCCTCTGTTGTAGAACGGTTGAATAATAAGGAAAACTAACGTTACCAACATGTTGTTGTGGAAAACTTATGTATTTTCCACAACAACATTTTGTTTTAAATTATTTACTAACAAAACAAATTATTTTTTTATTTTACCTAATCAATTGAAAATCAATATATATTAAATATATTTAACCTTTATTATTCTCTAATAAAATAACGTTTTATAAAGTTATCCACAGCTTGTTCAAATTACGTTGACAGCAAAATTTGTACAATTCAAATAGGTAGATTACCTTGTGCTCGATTTCATTACAACACTAAGAACAAACTACTCCCACTCCTGGAAAAGAGAAACGTTACTTAACCGACACCTGGTCGGGTGCTATTTCATTATTATTATTTTACAAAAGATTTGAAATTTAAAGAGCTATGGGAACTTCATTAATGTTAAAAAAGTCAGAACAGCCCCTTCAAAAAACGTACTCTTACGAGGAGGCATTGGCAACAGCTACGGATTACTTCAATGGTGACACGTTAGCGGCCAGTGTATGGGTAAACAAGTATGCCTTAAAAGATTCATTTGGCAAGATTTACGAAAAATCGCCTGATGATATGCATAAAAGAATCGCTAAGGAATTGGCTAGAATTGAAGCAAAATATGCCAACTCATTATCAGAATCGGAAATATATGATTTACTTGCCGATTTCAAATATATCATCCCTCAGGGAAGTCCCATGGCAGGCATTGGGAATCATTTTCAGGTATCTTCCCTAAGTAATTGTTTTGTCATTGGCACTGGGGCAGATTCCTACGGAGGTATTATAAGAACCGATGAAGAGCAGGTTCAATTAATGAAAAGAAGAGGCGGTGTTGGACATGATTTATCGCATATTCGTCCTAAGGGAAGTCCTGTTATGAATTCTGCCTTGACTTCTACAGGTATTGTTCCTTTTATGGAAAGATATTCCAATTCAACCCGTGAAGTTGCGCAAGATGGTCGTCGCGGTGCTTTAATGCTATCAGTTTCAAGTAAACACCCTGATGCTGAGGATTTTATAGACGCAAAACTGGAACAGGGGAAAGTTACCGGCGCCAATGTATCTGTCAGAATTGACGATAAATTTATGCGTGCCGTTATATCTGGAAAAAAATACGTACAACAATATCCTATAGATAGTAAAAATCCAACGTTCACCAAAGAGGTGGATGCATCAAAAATTTGGGACAAAATCATATATAATGCATGGAAATCTGCTGAGCCTGGCGTACTTTTCTGGGACACTATCATCAGGGAATCAGTTGCCGATTGTTATGCAGATTTAGGGTACAAAACCGTTTCAACTAATCCTTGCGGTGAAATTCCTCTTTGCCCTTACGATAGCTGTCGTTTACTTGCCATTAATTTATATCATTATGTAAAAAATCCTTTCACCCCTGAATCTTCCTTTGACTTTGATCTATTTTCAAAACACGTTCAGATTGCACAGAGATTAATGGATGATATCATCGATTTGGAAATTGAGAAAATCGATGGTATTCTTGCTAAGATAGAACGCGACCCGGAAGATAGCATATTGAAATCGGTTGAAAAAAACCTTTGGGAAAAGGTTAAGAAAACATGTATCAACGGACGAAGAACCGGCGTGGGCATCACCGCTGAAGGTGATATGCTGGCAGCCCTCGGCTTGCGATATGGCTCAGAAGAAGGTACGGCCAAATCTGTTGAGGTTCACAAAACATTGGCAATTAATGCATACAGAAGTTCTGTTCATCTTGCAAGAGACAGGGGAAGTTTTCCGGTATTTGACGCTGAAAGGGAACAAAACAATCCATTTATCCAGCGTTTGCGCGAAGCTGATCCAGCTTTATATGAAGAAATGCTTGTTCACGGCCGGCGCAATATTGCACTATTAACCATTGCTCCAACGGGTACTACCAGTTTGATGACTCAGACCACGTCAGGAATAGAACCTGTATTCATGATTTCTTATACAAGAAGGCGTAAGGTTAATCCTAATGACCCGGAAGTTGAAGTTAACTTTATTGATGAAGTGGGAGATCATTGGGAAGAATTCCACGTTTTCCACCATAAATTTTTAGATTGGTTGCAAATAAATGGTTATGACGTAGCCAAAGTAAAAAAATTACCTGCCGACGAATTAGATAAAATAATAGCTACTAGTCCTTATTTCAAAGGAACGGCCAATGATGTAGATTGGGTTCAAAAGGTAAAAATGCAGGGTGCCATTCAAAAATGGGTAGATCATTCTATTTCAGTTACCGTGAATGTACCTGAAGATACTTCTGTGGAGATGGTTCGCCAGATCTATTTGACGGCATGGGAGGAAGGTTGCAAGGGTTGCACCATTTACCGTGACGGTTCTCGTTCCGGAGTTCTTATTTCCGATAAAAAAGAAAGTTCCTCTGAACACCCTATCTCTTCTTTTCCCGAAACGTCCTCACCGAAAAGACCAGCCATACTGGATGCAAAAGTCGTTCGATTTATGAACAATAACGAACCTTGGATGGCAGTCATTGGCCTTTTACATAATAGGCCTTATGAAATATTCACGGGTGCTGCGGTTGATATCTTTAAATTCCCAGATTACGTAACACAAGGTTGGGTAATCAAGGCGAAGGATGACAAAGGTCAAAGCAGATATGATTTCCAGTTCACGGACAAGGACGGTTATAAAATCACTATAGAGGGATTATCCCGCTCATTCAACAAAGAATTCTGGAACTATGCCAAACTTATTTCTGGCGTCCTAAGACACGGTATGCCTTTGTTAAATGTAGTAGATTTGATTTCTGGTCTCACCGTGGAACAATCTTATATTAATAACTGGAAAAATGGCGTCATAAGATCCTTAAAAGCATTTATACCAGACGGAACAATTGCTTCAGAAGCAGAATGCCCTGAATGTGCTGATCCTAACGGTTTAACATTTAAGGAGGGTTGCTTAATTTGCAAAAGTTGTGGCTTTTCAGAATGTAATTAAATAATTATTGCCCCTTTAAATAAGTTTTATGGTGTTGTCGCATTGCGGCAACACTTTTTTACTTTATATGTTTCTTTTTATAGATTCTGTAAGGACAATACCTAGTATATTTGCTTTGCTAATTCATCCTTTAAACGTCGAAGATATGTCATCTTATTATAATTTTAATGGTCAGATAACGGCCTCCTCCGAAGTAAAGCTGTCAGTAAGCGATTTAAGTATTTTAAGAGGATATGGTATTTTTGATTACTTTCTGGTTCGACATAAAACCGTCATGTTCCTCGATGATTATCTTGATAGGTTTTACAGATCTGCTCAAATTTTAGGTCTTACTATTCCTGTTACAAAAGACGAAATGGGTCGGCAGATTTATGCATTGACAAAGGCAAATAATACTATCGATGCCGGCATAAGATTGTTACTAACCGGAGGGTATTCAGCAGACGGATATACACCATCGACGCCAAATTATATGATTTTACAACATCCGATTTCATGGGTGCCCCAAAAAGACTATGAAACAGGTATAAAATTAATCACCCATTTATTTCAACGGGAACTTCCTGAGGTAAAATCTATTAATTATTTAACGGGTATAAAACTTCAACAAGAGATGAAAAATGCGGGTGCTGGTGAAATTTTATATCATGACGGTCTGTTTTATAGGGAAACGGTTAGGGCAAATGTCTTTTTTGTGGTTAATGATGAAATTTTTACCCCCGCTCAAAAGATACTCAAAGGAATAACCAGAAAACACATTCTTAACATAGCTTCCAAGCATTTTAAGGTCAACGAAATAGAGGTGCCATTAAATTTTCTTGACAAAGCATCTGAGATATTTATTACCTCATCTACTAAAGGAGTACTCCCTGTGGTCAATGTGGACGGAATGATGGTAGGTCAAGGAAAACCAGGACCTAAAGCTTCCCTTTTATTGACCGAGTGGGAAAAACACTGTGAAGCCTATATCAAAAACCACTCAAATTAGTTCATCTACTGATTTATATTTGAAAATATGAGCCAACCACATCTAATTACGCCAGAACAACTAGCTGGCATGGACAGATTTTACAGAATGAACCTGATAAATTCATTATCTGGATATAAACAACCTTTTTTAGTTGGAACGATAGATGGGAGAAACAGAACCAACCTGGGATTATTTAACTCAATGGTGCACATTGGAGCGCAACCGGCAAGATTAGGATTTTTTATAAGGCCACTGACGGTTCCCAGGCACACATATCATAATATCCTTGAACGAAAAAAATTCACAATAAATCTGGTTCCTGAAGCCTGTATAGATCCTTGCCACCAAGCCTCTGCTGATTATCCATGGGGAGTCTCAGAATTCGAAAAAACAGGATTAACGCCTTATTTTTCTGCATCGCATATTGCCCCTTACGTGGAAGAGGCCACCATTCGAATAGGACTGGAACTAGAGGAGGAACAAAAGTTAGCTTGTAATGGCAACATATTGATTGTAGGAAAAGTAGTAGAGATTTATGTTCCTGAAAATGGTATTTTCCCCAACGGGAGTATCGACATTATTGGTCAAAAAACGGCTGGCGTAATAGGTTTAGATACTTATTTTACAACAGAAATCAAAAAGATTTTACCCTACGCAAGGCCCAACTAAACGAAAAAGATTGTCAAAGGTTAGAAAAGTATTTATTTGTAGTTCCTGTGGAGCACAATCGCCTAAATGGACCGGAAAATGTCCTTCTTGTGGAGAGTGGAACACCTATCAGGAGGAGGTGCTCCAACGAGACACCTCAGCAGAACCGGGCAGGAATGCCTGGAAAAGTGGTACGCCGCATGAGATACTCCCCCAGCCTATTGCCCTTCCGGATATTCAATCAAATGATACGCCAAGATTAGTAACGAGCGACGATGAGCTCAACCGAGTCCTGGGAGGAGGTATCGTCAGAGGCTCCCTCGTTCTCATTGGAGGACAACCGGGCATTGGGAAATCTACCCTTCTTCTTCAGCTTGCCCTACAACTAAACGCTAAGGTGATTTATGTGTCAGGGGAAGAAAGTGAGGAACAAATAAAAATGCGTGCAGACCGATTGGGAGGAAATCCTTCTCAATGTTATATTCTTACAGAGACTAACGCGACCCGAATTTGCACCATCGCCATAGATTTTCAGCCAGACCTGATTATAGCCGATTCCATACAAACCCTTTCTGTACCTTATTTAGATGCTATGCCGGGAAGTATCTCTCAAATCAGAGAGTGTGCAGGTGAGTTCCAGCGATTTGCAAAAAGTACTCATATACCCGTTTTTCTTATCGGCCATATCACAAAAGATGGCACCTTAGCCGGACCAAAATTATTAGAACATATCGTTGACACGGTCCTTCAATTTGAGGGAGAACAACAATATACCTATCGGATACTCAGGACCTTGAAGAACCGATTTGGTTCTACTGACGAAATGGGTATTTATGAAATGCAGGCAGGAGGGTTACGTCAGGTTTCCAATCCTTCCGAACTTTTATTATCTCAACACGAAGAAACACTTAGCGGGAGCGCCGTTGCTGCTACCCAGGAAGGTATGCGCCCCATGCTTATTGAAACGCAGGCTTTGGTTTCAAAAGCAGTATATGGAACTCCTCAAAGATCCGCTACTGGTTTTGATTTGAGGCGTTTAAGTATGCTTTTGGCGGTATTGGAAAAAAGAGGGGGATTACCTTTTGGGCAACGGGATGTTTTTTTAAATATTGCCGGCGGTATCAGAGTGGATGACCCGGGTATTGATCTGGCCATTGTTGCCGCCCTTATTTCTTCGCTCGAAGATGTTCCCATTCCACAAAAAAGCTGCTTTGTTGGAGAAGTAGGATTATCGGGAGAAATAAGAGCTGTTAATCGTATTGAGCAAAGAATACAGGAAGCTGACCGCCTCGGTTTTGAAACGATTTATCTTTCAAAATACAATTTGAAAGGTTTGGACACTCAAAGATTCGGCATAAAGATTCATTCTTTTGGGAGATTAGAAGAATTATACACCGTCCTTTTTACTTAATCAAACTTTATGGAAAAGATAGACATCTCGGCTGAAATACATCCACAACCTACTCTTTTTTATGATGGTGTTTGCAATCTATGTCACTTTTCGGTTCAATGGATTATCAAAAGAGATCAAAGTAAAATTTTCAAGTATGAAAATTTGCAATCTGAAGCAGGGCAAAATATAATTAAACACATTGCCCCATCAATGCTATCTTCAGACAGCGTGATATTAGTAATGGA
>JAIYCH010000145.1 GCA_027488135.1 Saprospiraceae bacterium
ACCTAACCAAGAGGTTCGACTGGCTTTGAATGCCTATTTTATCGAAGATTATACCGGTATTTCAGCGGATTTAAAAAGTAGGCAGGGTGACCTGTATAATGCCTTGTCAACTGGAAATTTAGCCTTGTTTGAGCAACATATTCGTTCCCTTTTTGCGGGCATCCCCTGGCGCAATTTTACTAATAACGACCTGGCCAATTTCGAAGGTTACTACGCCTCGGTTCTCTATGCTTTTTTCGCTTCGCTCAATGCACAGATTATCCCAGAGGATATAACCAACCATGGTCAGGCCGATATGACCATTATCTTTAGGAATTATATTTATGTAATGGAAATAAAAGTAGTGGACAACCTGCCTGAGGGAAATAATCAAGCGCTTCAGCAAATCGTCCAAAGGAATTATGCGGAAAAATATCGGAACAGGGAGGGCATGACCGTTCATGAGGTAGGCCTTGTTTTCAACAAAACGGAACGCAACCTGGTACAAGCTGATTATTTAACCACCCCGTAGAGACGCGATGCCTCGCGTCTTTTCCCCGACAGGTTCCATCTAATGTTCCATCCCATTAATCATAAAATCAAAAAAATCACAGTTCAGACAAGAAATACTACCATAGGCATTGAATCTCCGAAAATAAGACGCGAAGCAGCGCGTCTCTACCGCGACAGGTTCCATCTTATTTATCCATCCCATTAAATATAAAAATCATAAAAATCACAGTTCAGACAAGAAATGCAATCATAGACTTTAATCGCGTCTCAGACAGGTTTCTATTTTTTTTCCTTATCATAGTCTGGGTCTTCAAACCATACCAACGATTTATCATCGGGATGCCCATTATAAGTAACCGTAATTTCATCCCCGGGGAATATTTCCCTAATGGCATAAATCTCCATAGTTTCTTCCTCAGGATCTACAAAATACCTGGCATTCGGCTCATAATCATGATTATATAAAGACCCGAACCCTAAGGCAATAGCACATTGATTTTCTTCATCTCCCCATAGAAAATAATAATCATGTAAAGTAGAATCATGTATTTTCTGGAAATCTTCTTCGGGTAATACAATCATAGGGCAAACTTCAATCAGCGTTCCTTCTGAAATGTATATGGCTGAAAATACGCCTCTTCCCCCTTTTTCGCTGGGTCCAAAATATATGCCTGTTAATCGTTGCATTACCTGTTTTATTTATGCCGCAAGATACAAAATAGACAGGTAATGTTGTTTCAGCTAATTTAATTACCATTTTTATACACTTTTAATCAACTGATTAATAGGTAGGTACAAAAGTATTTTTTTATTTAAAATAAATTAAATAAAATATTAATGTGTAAATAACTGATTTTAATGTATTTATTTTTTGTCGTTTAAATAATGATTTTTTTCTATATATTTTTTTTAAAAAAAGTGGTAGAAAGTGGTAGGAAGTGGTAATTTTGATTTACATTTGAGAAGCAAAGGAAAAAATAAGATGAATCAACTCCTCGGTGAGTACGAGTGCAAAATCGATGACAAGAATCGAATGCGACTGCCAAGTGGACTAATAAGTCAGTTGGGGGAGAGAGAAACTTATAGTTTTGTTGTAAATAGAGGGTTTGAAAAATGCTTGATGTTGTACCCAGAAGAAGTTTGGTTAAAGACAACCGAAGATATTAACAGCCTAAATGTTTACAACAAAAAAAATAGAGAATTGGTGAGATATTTTTATCGGGGTGCTCAAAAAGTTGAGATGGATAGCGCTGATAGAATTTTGGTTTCCCGCAGATTATTGGAATATGCCGGTATTGAAAAAGAGGTGATTTTATCTGCGTTTAATGACAGAATTGAAATGTGGTCTAAAGAGGTTTTCGATCAGCTCATGGATGATGAGCCAGATGATTTTTCTGATTTGGCTGAAGAAATATTGGGTCGCGGTAAACAACGATTGGATGATTAAAAGGACAAACGTATGTATCACGAACCTGTTTTAGCGAATATTTCCGTGGAAGCTTTAGAAATAAATCCAGACGGAGTGTATGTTGATGCCACTTTTGGGGGAGGCGGACACGCTAAAAGAATTTTAAATAAATTAAGTGACAAAGGTCGCTTAATCGCTTTTGACCAAGATCCCGACGTTATCGGGAATGTAACACACGATGAAAGACTAATTTTTGTACCACACAATTTCAGGTATATCCGTCGGTTTTTAAAATTGAACGGATACCTGAAAGTGGATGGTATTTTAGCTGACTTAGGTGTTTCTTCTTATCAGTTTGATACCGAATCAAGGGGCTTTAGTTTTCGTATGGATGGTTTACTCGATATGAGAATGAATCCCTCCACAGGAAAATCAGCCGCTGATATTTTGAATACCTACACTGAAGAGCAGTTAGTTCTTTTGTTGAGTGAATGGGGGGAGGTTAGAAATGCAAAATCTTTAGCAAGTGCATTGATTGAAGCCAGAAAGTTGAATCCTTTTAAGGATATTCAAGGTTTCTTGAATGTCGTTAATCCATGGGTTAGGGGGGAGAGACCAAGATATTTGGCTCAGGTTTTTCAGGCTTTAAGAATTGAGGTGAATGAGGAAATGCTGGTTTTGGCAGATTTTTTAAAGCAATCGGTTGATCTTTTAAATGATAATGGATTATTAGTTGTTATCTCTTATCATTCATTAGAAGACCGCATGGCTAAGAATACCTTGCGATTTGGAAACCCTGAGGGGACCTTGCAGCAAGATTTTTTTGGAAATATTTATCGTCCTTTCAATATATTAACAAAAAAGGCAATTACGCCCGATGCTGAGGAAATCAAAAATAATTCCAGAGCTAGGAGTGCCAAGTTAAGAGTAGGCCGAAAACTCCCAGTTTGATAGTTTTGTCCTGAAATGCAGATTGGGCATCTGTAGGCTTTGAGAAAACATTTTTTATGACACGTAATAAGGGGTTGCGAAAGGTTTTATTGTTGGAGTTTCTCGGTTCTGATGAAATATTTAATAAGTTGCTTTATATATTATTTATAGGCTTCCTGGCCATGATTTATATAGCTAATTCTCATTTTTCGGAAAAAAGAATAAGAGAAATTCAAGTCCTCCAAGATGATATCAAAGAACTTCGGTGGGAGTATATGACGCTTGCATCGGAGAATAGGGTCAAAGCTCAACGTTCCCAAATGGCGGATAGGTTCGCCATCTTAGGCTTAAAACCTTTCGAACGCAGTCCCTTTAAACTGGTTGTTAATCCCAAAAAATCCTATTGAGCGATGGAAATCAGAAATGAAGTGCTTTCTAGGATGTATTTTTTGTTGTTTGGACTAGTTCTTCCTTTCGCTTGTCTCGTTGCATTCAAAACCTATTCTGTCGCTATCAAAGATGGCCAAAAATGGAGAGATAAGGGCGCAGCACAGAATATTAAACTGAAAAATCTGGAGGCTCACCGGGGTAATATTTTAACTTCCGATGGGTCACTCCTAGCTACTTCCATTCCTTATTTTGACGTATATTTCGATGCAGTAGCTCCAGGAGATATTGATTTTAAGGAGAAAATAGACTCCTTGGCTTTCGTGCTTCACCATTCTCTGGGCTGGGATAAAAGCCCCTCACAAATTAGTACACAGCTAAAAAACCTCAGGAAAAGTGAAAAAAACAGGAGATTTCTAATTAAAAAGAAAATTACCTATACCGAACTTAATAAAATAAAAAACTTTCCTCTTTTCTATTACGGCCAATTCAAAGGTGGTCTCATCATTGAGCAGTCCAGTAAAAGAAGAATGCCTTTCAATTTGTTAGCCCAAAGAACTATTGGATACATGAGAGAGGGGGCTAAACCAGTTGGCATTGAAGGGTCATTTAATAATACGCTGAAAGGCGCCCCCGGGCAACAGTATATGCTCAGAGTGAGTAGAAGAAATGATATCTGGTTGCCTTTGGAAGATCTCAATAGTATCAATCCTAAAGATGGAAGCGATGTGGTTACCACACTGGATATAAATTTTCAGGAGTTAACAGAAAATTCTTTGCTTAAAGCAATGAAATATCACGAGGCCGAATGGGGTACGGCCGTAGTTATGGAAGTTAAAACAGGTGAGATTAAAGCTATTGCCAATTTGGGCAGATTTCAAGGAGAATACACAGAGGGGTTCAATTATGCCATTGGTATGTCCGTCGAACCTGGTTCCACCTTCAAGGCCGCAACCATGCTGGCTATCCTTGAAAATACAGATATTGATCTGAATGAGGAAGTTCAAATTTCTAAAGGTGTGGCTAATTTCTATGGAGATAAAATGCTGGATGTGGCTGATGAAAGTAAATCCTTAGAATCTATTTCAGTGAGTAGGGCTTTTGAAATTTCTTCAAATGTAGGGATGGCCAGAACCCTGAGCCGTTACTTCTCCGGCTCCTCAGAGGAAAGTGAGAAATTATCAGCCGCTCAATTTTTGAAAACATTGGAGCAGTTTAATCTACATAATACCTCACAAAAAGATATTGAAGGGGAGGCTTTACCCTATTTTAAAAAAGCTTACAGTAGTGAAGATAATTGGAGTGGTACGACACTTCCCTGGATGGCTATTGGATATGAATTAAGTCTGACACCGTTGCAACTCCTTAATTTTTATAATGCTATCGCAAATGATGGCAAATTAATGCGTCCCTTCCTAGTCAAAGGTGTGCAACATGATGGTGCCTGGATTCAGGAGTTTACTCCCGATGTAATGAAAAAGAAGATTGCCAGTACTGAGTCTATTGCTAAACTTAAAGAATTACTCCGTAATGTGGTGGTTCGTGGAACAGCAAGCAAGCTCAGTACTTCCCAGTATTCTTTCGCAGGGAAAACAGGTACGGCGCAAACAAATTATCAAAGACTTTCTTCCAATGAACAACATAAAGGGGGCTACAGAGCTTCCTTTGTTGGCTATTTTCCCGCCGATAATCCTAAGTATTCTTGTGTCGTAGTCATTCATAATCCTTTAAAAAATGGATATTATGGAAGTGATGTGGCAGGTCCTGTTTTTCGCGAAATAGCCGATAAAATTTATTTTTCATCCATCGATCTTCATCCTCCCGTTAATTCAAAAGTGAAACCTATCCTGGCCCAACTCGATTTACCTGGTTTCGATTTTGGTAATTCAAAGGACATGAAATATTTACTCTCCTTTTTAGATCTTCCCTTTGAAGGTCTCTTCGACGCAAACTGGACGGTGTTAAAGGGAAATGAAAATCATCTAGATGTAAAAAAACCAAATATTCAACAGCATAAAGTTCCTTCTGTATTAGGCGCTGGATTAAAAGATGCGATCTATTTATTGGAAAATAAGGGGTTAAAGGTGTCTATCGAAGGGGTAGGAAAGGTGGTTCACCAATCGGTGCAACCTGGAACGAAAACAAATGGTCAAACGATTCACCTGATGCTACGATGAAAGAGTTAAAGAATATATTGATCTCCCTGCCTCATCACATTCAAAGTGGCTATGCAAATATCTCTGTTACAGATATAACAGCCGATTCACGTCGTGTGGTTGCAGGGTCTGTTTTCGTTGCTATAAAAGGCGTTCAAACCAATGGTCATCAATATATTCAAAATGCAGTCTCTCAAGGTGCAACCTGTATTGTTTGTGAATATTGTGACCTTGACATTCCCGATGATATATGTGTCGTGATAGTGGAAAATGCAGGCTACTCCTTTGGATGGTTAATGTCTGCATGGTATGACTATCCAACCCGTGAGCTCAATGTCGTTGGTGTTACTGGTACAAACGGCAAAACAACCACAGCAACTTTGCTTTTTGATCTGTTTACCTCTTTAGGCTATACTTGTGGATTAATTTCAACGATTGAGATTAAAATAGCCAATAAGGTTATTCCAGCTACGCATACCACGCCTGATGCCGCTCAATTACAAGGTCTTTTTTCTGAAATGCTTGAACTGGGTTGTCAGTATGTTTTTATGGAGGTAAGTTCCCATGCCATTCATCAACACAGAATTGCAGGTGTTCAATTCAAAGGGGCTATTTTCACTAATATTACCCATGATCATTTAGATTATCATGGAACTTTTGATCATTATTTAAAAGCTAAAAAGCAGTTTTTTGATGATCTGCCAAAGGATGCCTTCGCTTTAGTGAATATTGATGACAAAAGGGGAATGGTTATGGTTCAAAATACTAAAGCCGATTTTCATACCTATGCTTTAAAAAGAATGGCTTCTTTTAAAACTCGCCTAATAACGAATGGTTTGGAGGGTTTGCATATAGAAATAAACGGTAAAGAGATGTTTACCAGACTTATGGGTGAATTTAATGCCTATAATTTAACGGCCGTTTATGCTACCGCTTCTCTGCTTGGTGTGGAAGATACCTTACTTAGAACCAAGCTAAGCGGTTTAACCGCCGCTGCCGGAAGATTCGATTATTTTAAGGTTCCTCAGACTAACGTAATGGCGATTGTCGATTATGCGCATACACCTGATGCCTTGCTTAAAGTCTTAGAAACGATTCATAAAATGAAACCACATAACGTAAATGTGCTTACCGTTATTGGTTGTGGAGGTGACAGAGATCGCGAAAAAAGGCCCGAAATGGCAAAAGTTGCTGCTGATTGGAGCCATTTAATAATATTAACTTCAGATAATCCCAGAACAGAGGAACCGGTGGCCATTATTAATGAAATGGTTGCCGGACTTTCCTCAGATCAATTAAAGAACACGCTGCAAATAACGGATCGAAGGGAAGCCATTCGAACCGCTTGTCATTTAGTTAAAAATGGAGATATTCTGCTAGTGGCTGGAAAAGGGCATGAACCGTACCAGGAAATAGCGGGCGTTAGATATCCTTTCGATGACAAGGCAGTCCTTCGCGAAACCTTATTGGATGATTTTAAAGACTTAAATAATTAATATACCATGTTAATTGACCTTTTCGAATGGCTGAATCGTTATAGTGGACACTTTCCAGGGGCAGGTCTTTTCCAATATATTACCTTCCGTGCTGGACTTGCGGTCATTTTTTCATTGCTAATCTCCCTTGTTTTCGGTGGCGTAATTATTAATTATTTAAGGAAATTGCAAATTGGTGAGTCTATTCGCGACCTGGGGTTACAAGGTCAAATTCAAAAACAAGGCACACCTACCATGGGCGGAATTATTATCATTCTAGCCATTTTAATTCCTACTTTGTTGGTTAGCCGACTTAATAATATTTATATTATTATGATGATCATTGCAACCACCTGGATGGGCGTCATTGGCTTTATAGATGATTATATCAAAGTCTTTAAAAAAGATAAAAAAGGGTTAAAGGGTAAATTTAAAATTGCCGGACAAATTGGCCTGGGTCTTATTATTGCGCTCATGATGTTGGGAAGCGACGAAGTTGTAGTTCGTATGGACACGGAAGATGCTGTATTATTGGGTCTGAATGATAAGGATAGGGTAGGTGATTTTATTTATACACAGACTATTCAGGGGATTTCAGAAAAAGCGGACTATAAAACAACCCTTACGAATATCCCTTTTGTGAAGGGTAATCAACTTAATTATGCCGCCTTTATTCCAGTAAAAGCGCAGGCAAATAAATATTGGATTTGGTTGATTTTTATTCCCGTGGTTATTTTCATTGTCACTGGTGTGTCTAATGCTGCTAATTTAACCGATGGTTTAGATGGTCTGGCTACAGGCGTTTCCGGAATTATTGCCATGACCTTAGGCATTTTCGCTTATGTTTCTGGTAATGCTATTGCCGCCAATTATCTCAATATCCTTCATCTTCCAGGATCAGGGGAACTTCTCATTTTTACGGGTGCGCTCCTCGGGGCTTGTCTTGGTTTCCTTTGGTATAATAGTTTTCCGGCTCAAATATTTATGGGCGATACAGGGAGTTTGACTTTGGGTGGAATCATAGGTGCTTTAGCTATCATTTTACGTAAGGAATTGATATTACCTGTTTTATGCGGTGTTTTTGTTATTGAAAGTCTATCAGTGATTATTCAGGTCGCTTATTTTAAATATACGAAAAAGAAATATGGAGAGGGAAAACGCATTTTTTTAATGTCTCCCATTCATCATCATTTCCAGAAAAAAGGAATTCATGAGGTGAAAATTGTTACTCGTTTTTGGTTGGTAGGTGTCTTATTGGCCGTGTTTACCCTCATAACCCTAAAAATAAGGTAGCGATGATTCAAGGAAAGCGATTACTCATTTTAGGGGGTGGAGAAAGTGGTGTTGGTGCGGCCATTCTTGGGAAAAAACAAGGATGGGAAGTCTTTTTATCTGAAAAGGGTGCTATCTCCGACCATTACCTTCAAGTGTTAAAGCAAAATGATATTCCCTTCGAAATGGGTTCTCATAACTTATTGCGCCTAATGACCGCTGACATCGTGGTAAAAAGTCCGGGAATACCCGATCATGTTCCCGTAGTTAAACAATTAAGGGAATCAGGAAAAACCATCGTCTCAGAAATTGAGTTTGCTTCCTGGTACACCCAATCTTTCATTATTGGCATTACCGGTACAAATGGTAAAACAACGACCACCAGATTGATTTATCATTTGCTCAAAACAGGTGGACTCGATGTGGGTTTAGGTGGTAATATCGGTTTAAGTTTCGCTGCTATGGTGGCACAAGAACCTAAACCTGTTTATGTTCTTGAACTTAGTAGTTTTCAGCTCGATGGCATATTGAAATTCAGACCGGATATCTCTCTTTTATTAAATATTACGCCAGATCATTTAGACCGTTATCATTATAAACTCGACGCTTATGCCGATGCAAAATTTAAAATAGCCGAAAATCAATCAGAAGAGGATACTTTTATCATAAACATTGATGACAAAGAAACAGCTCAACGATACAGTAATTATTATTTGACTTCCAGATTTGTGAAGATCTCCCAATCTATGTTGTCTGGTGACTGGCTAAACATAGCCGGTCACCTTTTTAATTTGCAGCATACCGCGCTTTTAGGAAAGCATAATGCAATGAATGCAGCTTTTGCTATTCAAACTGCCCTCCAGATGGGCGTTTCTTCCGCATTAATTCAGGAGGGTCTCCTTTCCTTTAAAAATGATCCTCATAGGTTAGAAAAAATAGGAGAAATTGAGGAGGTGATTTTCATTAATGATAGTAAAGGAACCAACGTAAATGCAGTGTATTTTGCCCTTGAAGCAATGACAAAACCTGTCGTCTGGTTAGCTGGTGGTCTCGATAAGGGAAATGATTATAATGAAATATTACCACTGATTGCCTCAAGGGTTAAAGCTATTATTGCTATTGGTGCTGATAATAAACCTCTCAGAAAGGTGTTCAAAAACCTGGTGCCTTTTGTTGAAATTTCTTCTATGCAGGAGGCAGTAAATGAAGCTTTTCTTTTAGCTCAACCGGGTGGAATCGTTTTGCTCTCGCCAGCTTGTGCCAGTTTTGATTTGTATAAAAATTATGAGGACAGGGGAAACCAATTTAGAACAGCGGTCAACGCACTAAAATTGGGATTATGACGGGTTTTATATCAAATCTTAAAACAGAATTAAAAGGAGATAGAGTCATTTGGGTGCTTATTTCTCTGATGACCTTGGTTTCTTTCTTAGGCGTTTATTCTTCTACTGGGAGTCTTGCACATAAGGAACAAGATGGAAACACCGAACATTATATCATAAAACAAGGTTTTATCGTTCTTTTTGGATTTTTTATCATGTATGTCCTTCATAGATTGCATTATCTACGTTTTCATAGGGTAGCGCCATTCTTATTCATTGTAGCCATCCCTTTACTAATTTTTACTTTGCTCTTTGGAGTGGATATAAATTCAGCGCGCAGGTGGATCGAAATACCTGTTTTAGGTTTTACTTTTCAGTCTTCAGATTTTGCACGATTAGCCCTGATTTTATATTTGGCCAGAACGATTTCCTCAAAACAGTCGAATATAAAGGATTTCAAAAGTGCCTTTTTACCCCTTATATTGCCAGTAATCATCATTTGTTTTCTCATTGCTCCCGCTGATCTATCTACGGCGCTGCTCCTTTTTTCTACCTGTATTACTATGATGTTTGTTGGAAGGGTAGCCGTTAAGTATATTTTAATGTTAGTTGTACTGGCTATCATTGCTTTTTCAATACTCATTCTTTTAGGTCACTTTTTTCCGGATTTGGTAAGATTGGCTACCTGGATAGAAAGGATCAGAGAGTTTACCACGGACTCTGATGGAGGCTTTCAGGTACAGCAGTCTAAGATTGCTATTGCCAATGGAGGTTTTTTCGGTATGGGCCCTGGACAGAGTATTCAAAGAAATTTTTTGCCTTCTTCTTATGCCGATTTTATTTACGCCATTTTAGTAGAAGAATATGGTTTATTGGGCGGGCTTTTTGTTATTTCTCTTTACCTGGGATTTTTCTTCAGAATTACACGTCTTGTAACAAAAAGTACGAAGGCTTTTGGTGCCATGGTCGTTACAGGTCTGGGTTTCAGTTTTGTCTTTCAGGCTTTTATAAACATAGCTGTCGCTACCCATCTGGTTCCCGTCACTGGGGTAACTTTACCTATGATAAGCCTTGGGGGAACCTCTATCATTATGAATTGTATCTCATTAGGTATCATTCTTTCAGTAAGTAAATTTGTAGAATCTTCAAATATAGGAACGGATGTTGCAACAAATCAATAAAGAGATGGATAGTGCTTCACCCCGAATTCTTATTAGTGGTGGAGGTACAGGGGGTCATGTTTTTCCTGCCATTGCCATTGCAGATGCTATTAAAATGAAATATCCCCAATCAGATATTTTATTCGTAGGCGCTCAGGAAAAACTGGAAATGCAAGCAGTTCCCAAAGCTGGATATCCAATTAAAGGTTTATGGATTAGTGGTTTTGATAGAAATTTTGGTGCTAAAAATATTCTTTTTCCTTTAAAAGTGGTTCATAGTATTTGGCAGGCAATCTCCATTCTTCATAGATTTAAACCCGATGTGGTGGTAGGTGTTGGAGGTTATGCCAGTGGACCTGCCTTGTTTGCAGCTGTGCTGTTGCGTATTCCCACAGTTATTCAGGAGCAGAATTCTTTTGCCGGCATAACCAATAAGATTTTAGCAAAATTTGCAGATAAAATTGGGGTCGCATTTCCAGATATGGATCTGGTTTTTCCAGCTAAAAAAATGGTTTTAACCGGAAATCCTGTGCGCAATTCATTGTATCCTTCCCAATTACCCGACAGAGCTACTGCCTGTCAATATTTTAAGTTGGATCCTTCAAAAAAAATTGTATTTGTCGCAGGGGGAAGCTTGGGAGCCAGAACGTTAAATAATGCTATGATTTTTGGTAAAGATATACTTCTTGCCAATCAGGAAGTGCAATTTATATGGCAATGTGGAAAATTTTATGCCTCTTTATGTAAGGAAAGTGAATCAGGTAGTTTACCTCAGGTAAGGGTTATGCCTTTTATTGAAGATATGTCAATGGCATATCAGGCGGCTGATTTAGTGGTATGCAGAGCTGGTGCTCTCACCATTGCAGAAATCTGTTTATTGGGTAAACCTTCTATTCTAATTCCTTCTCCTAATGTGGCAGAAGATCATCAATCAAAAAATGCGTTGAGTTTGCAACAAAACGCCGCTGCTATGACCATTAAGGACGACCACGTCAAAAATGATCTCCTACCCGAAATATTCAAATTAGTACAGGATGAGGATTGCTTAGTTGCTCTTGGTAGAAATGCTCTTCGATTGGGATTTCCTGATGCAGCTGAAAAATTAGCGGATATAATTCTTCAATTTGTCCCCTCAGACAAGAAAAAGGCGGCAATATGAAGACATTACAAAATCTGAAAAATATTTACTTTATTGGTATCGGCGGTATTGGTATGAGCGCCATAGCCAGATATTTCAATGAGAGGGGCGTCAAAATCTTTGGGTATGATAAAACCCAGACAATATTAACAGATCAGCTCTCATCAGAAGGAATGGATATCTGTTATGAAAATAATTATACTGAACCTTTTCCTACTTCAATTGATCTGGTTATTTATACACCTGCTGTTCCCCTCACTCATCCTATTTGTCAGCATTTCCTGCAAAGCGCTCTTCCTTTTATGAAAAGAGCAGAGATTCTTGGTTTGATTAGTAAAAACATGAGAACTATAGCCATCGGTGGCACGCATGGCAAAACTACAACTTCCTCTATAACAACACATTTGTTAAAAGAAGGGGGTATTTCATGTACCGCTTTCCTTGGAGGAATTGTTGAAAATTTTGGGGGTAATTATGTTTCCGGTCAATCCGATTGGGTCGTTATTGAAGCCGATGAATTCGATAGGTCTTTCTTACATCTTCACCCGGAAATAGCGGCGATTTTATCAACAGACGCCGATCATCTTGATATTTACGGTTCTGTAGAATCACTTCTAGACACAGGATTTAAACCCTTTGCCGCTCAAACGGCCGAAGATGGACTGCTACTGATTCAACATGCTTCCGTTGACTTATTTCCGAATACTGAAAATAAACATTCCTTTGGTATAGAGGAGGGAGATTATAGAGCGGTAAATATTAGACTGGAGTCAAATGGTCTGGTTTTCGATTATCAACATAAGGATGTTGTAATAAAAGACCTGAAATTTTCTCTCCCAGGCAGACATAATATCTTAAATGCCGTAGTTGCTATTACGATTGCGCTTCGACTTGGGGTAGATGGAGAGTCTATTCGCAAAAATTTATTGACGTTTAAAGGTATTCAAAGAAGATTTGATATTAAGTTGGTGAACGAGAAAATGGTGATCATAAGTGATTATGCACACCATCCAACGGAATTAAATGCTGTAATTTCAGCTGCAAAAGAACTTTATCCTGGTAAAAAAATTACTGCCGTTTTTCAACCTCATCTTTTTAGTAGAACTAAAGATTTTTTAGACGGATTTGCTCAGGCACTGTCAGCTGTAGATAGCCTCTTCCTTCTGCCAATCTATCCAGCCAGAGAACAACCAATTCCAGGCATAGATTCCGCTCTTTTACTCCAAAAAATTAGTATTTTAAATAAAAAATTGATTGAAACAGATGAGTTATTAGAAACGTTACATCAGGTTCAACCTGAAATCTTACTGATGTTGGGAGCGGGTGATTTTGACAAGATGTTACCCCAGATTGTTGATTTATTTTATGCCAAATCCTTAAAAGAATAAAGATGAAAAATATTATTTCTTCGGGGAAATGGAAGTCTTTTTTGGTAAAAATAGGGGGATTTCTTATATTGGGCCTTATTATTCTGGCTGTGGATTTGAGGAAAGAGAAACCTATTGTTGAGATAAATACAGATATTGAAGCTTTGCCAGATAGTTCATTTTTAATTGAAGAGGAGGACGTTCTCGTTGAGTTAGACCGAGGTTTGGGCTTTCAGGTAATAGGACAGTCTTTCAAAACCATTGACTTGAACAGAATTGAAATGCTGCTTGAAAAGAATTCGTTTATTAAAGATGCCGAAGTTTTTTTGGATAGCAGAAATAGTTTAGGTATTCATATTGTACAGCGTAAACCTATTGTAAGGGTCATTAGTAGTCGTGGAGACCAGTATTATTTAGATGAGGAGGGCATAAAGTTGCCTCTATCGAAGCATTTTGCTGTGAATATTATCACCGCTACGGGTGAATATCCTCCTTTCTCTCCTGATTTTTTAACTAAGGATAATGCACTACATGATTTGTTTAAACTTTGTAACGAGATTGAGGCTGATCCTTTTTTAAAATCAATGTTGGTGCAGGTTCATGTGAATCTAAAAAGAGAATTTACATTGGTTCCCATGATTGGGGATCAGAAAATTATATTTGGCGAATTTGATGATTCTATGCAGAAATGGAAAAAGTTAAAGGTATTTTACAAGGAAGCTATGCCTTTTGTAGGTTGGCGTAAATACCGAAACCTTGA
>JAIYCH010000140.1 GCA_027488135.1 Saprospiraceae bacterium
AACATTGGGTGCAAAACTTTTTAGCGGAAACAGAATGTTTATTGACACCAAAGAATCACAAATTTTAACAACAAAATATTTTAAAGATTTTAAGCTATGATAAATTTCAAAAAAATGGATGACAAAGATTTTGTTTTTATTAACAAAAACTTGAGCGAAAAAGACGACAAAGAATTTAGTAACTTTTTGAAGAAACGTAAGTCAAGAAATTTGCTAACAAATGACAAAAAGAAATCTAAATAACTTCAAAAATAAAGGCACTTCCGCTAATATCGTGTAAGCAATATTCCCTTGCCGCAGGCGCAACACAAGGCAACTTCGCCTACACGCCAACCGTTATCTGCAACCCTATGAGACACCATACAAACATTGAACAAACCGACAAAAAACAAAAACAAAAATGCCAACGCTCCGCAAAATTAAAAGTGTTGTAAGCCGAAACACAAGCCAAAGCTTTTGCAGCACATTTAATTTTACCCAACCGCTCCCAAAGCCAACCCACCACCCCGACGATGTAAGGCTAATTTCAACTCTTTCATCAAAATATAATTTTGATATCGACCTAAACTTAGTATCTGGTTTTTATATTATTTGTCTATTATGAAAAAACATCTATTTATCCTTACTTTGTGCAGTTTGTCATTAATCACAAAAGCACAAACACCTAAAGTTTATATAAACTTTGTGTCGCACAACGAAGAAAATTACACCTACTTGAGCGCTCCGCAAACTTTTTTAGCAGTTAGACCAAAAATCATTCAAATGGCACAGCTTGCAACAACTAAAGGTGCCAAGTGGCATTTAGGAAGCGACCATATTATGTTAAGAGCAGTTCTGGCCTACGATAAGGGAACCTTAACAGCTTCTACAGGTGGTTTTAATGTTTTAAAATATGTTTCAACTACTTATTCTACAGCAGTAGAGTGTGATCCTCATGCGCATGAATCATTATATAATTATGCAGATGTTGCGAAGCTTCTCGATAGTTGCGGAGTTCCTCCGGGAAAAGTGATGAGTGGGTTTTTGTATAATAGATTAGCTAGTGGACACGATTGGCAAGATTATCAAGTGCCAAATAATGGAGATATTTTCCCCTCTTATAACTGGGCTCCTGAAATTTTATGGGGGGCAGCAACACCCGGACATACCATGGATCCTCATTATACCGGTATTTGGAAACCAGAATCGAGGACTAATTTTTTAACTCATAAAGCTACAAATCATTTAATAAATTACGGCCAAGGTTGTAAATACGAATTTCATGATACAACAAGTATTACTCGTTTAATGAAGGAGATTAGAAAATTAACGAATGCAATTCAATCTGGAGCAGCTCCTTCAACTGGGTTTTATTGCACAAGTATATTTTTCCGAGAAAGTTATCTTAACACTCCGGGATTTATTTCTACAAGGTTAGATGATTTGATGGATTCAATAAATGTGTTAGTAACTGCAAATAAAGTAGAATGGCAATTTATTCCAGATGTTGTAAATAAATGGAAAACCACTTACGCTGCCAAACCTTTCATTATGGATTGCGATTTCACAATCATTACTGGGATAAATGAACAGAAAATAAATACTAACGGTTTTAGCTTTTATCCAAACCCTACTAATGATATTATTAATTTTAAAGAAGAAATATACGATGCAGAAGTAATTAATTTAAATGGGCAAATTGTTATACCCAAAATAAATGCCACTAAAAGTATTGATACAAAAGGATTAGCAAATGGAATTTATTTTATAAGATCTAGAGGTGTGAGTTTGAAATTTATAGTACAACATTAATATCCGTCCGTCTAAGTACATATTTTATAATTTCTGGAAATTACTAGGGAGTAACTCGGAGAGTTTGTTGATGGGATGATTTCCAATTTTATTCAGGGTACCGGTCATCCACTTCATAAGGCTTGACATCTGCCTCCTTACAGGAAGAAAATAAGGAATACATCACAGTGTTTCTCTTTGTCCCCTCGTGGGAACCTGCAAATAAGTAGTTTTTCATTAAAAGATTCTATATAGGCAACCCGGAGCAAACTGACCAGGCAAACCGGTTTATATTGACCACCCTATTTAGTGCTAAATTAGGTCAGATTTAAGTGGTAAAAGAACGGTAAAAGAGGTGCCTATCTTTCGAATTAAAAAATCGAAAGGAGATGGCAAATAAACCCGTTACCATGAATAGGATTAGATTAATCATGCAAAGCTTGCTCAAGTTCTTCAAGCGTTTCGCCAAAAACTGAAACATTATATTTGCCCAATTCGTTTATAAACTCTTCTTTGTTTAAATCAACAAGATTTGCTGCTTGTCCTAATGACATTTTTCCTAAATCATAAAGTTTAGCAGCCAACATGATGGAGATTTCTTTTTCATTAAGGTCAATATTGTCAGGTAGTTTTAGCGTCACAGTTCTCATGTTTGTATTTTTATTAAAGTTAATCTTTTTTCTGCAATTATTTGACTTTATAGCTTAATCCCTTACCTCTTCATGCTGGTAAACGATGCATTAAAACAGGAATTTCAATCTCAAATGAGTAAATTTGTATCAGGATATTTATTCAATAAGTGTAAACTTTTTGGACAAGACATATATCTTGCATAAAATGAAAGATTACTTTAACTTGTTGTTGGTATTGACAAACCGAAAGATAAGAGAAGCTGGGCTACATCCTGTTTTGGGTTATCTTCTGGGGTTTGCAGTATTTATATTTCTGTCGGAATATATATTTTATAAAACTGAGTTTGCCAAATATTTAGTTATCCTGGTTTGCTTAAGTTTCCAATTCCGGCTTTCTGAAAAAAACAGGACGGAATTTTTACTATCCACTTTTGGAGATAAAACAAAAAATAAAATAAGGATCTTGGAAAATTTATTAGTAGGTTTTCCTTTTGTTTCCATCCTTTTATTCAAAGATTTACTTTTTGAAGCAGGTATTTTGGCATTATGTTCGATTGTTTTTGCTTTAGTATCTTTTCACTCTCATTTTAATCTATCCATTCCAACGCCATTTTCGAAGAAGCCATTTGAGTTCTCTACAGGTTTCAGAAAGACCTTTTTTATATTTCCAATGGCTTATGTTTTGACCTTAATTGCCATCAATGTTGACAATTTAAATTTGGGCATTTTCTCTTTTTTATTGATTTTATTAACCACTTTGGGTTATTATTCTACCCCTGAGCAAGAATATTATGTATGGGTTCACGCAGAAACACCCAGGATTTTTCTGAAAAATAAAGTACTTAATGCTTCAAAAAACGCGACTTTTTTAACTGCGCCAATCCTGATGAGTCTTTTGATCTTTTATCCAACGGAGTTTGCCCTGATTTTAGGTATTTTCTTCCTTGGACTTTTGTTTCTTTGGACTATCATTCTGGCAAAGTATTCAGCATATCCAGGAGAAATGAACTTACCAGAAGGAATGGCTATCGCATTTAGTCTTTTATTTCCGCCTTTATTGTTGGCAATTATTCCATTTTTCTACCTAAAGTCCATCACCAAACTAAAATTTCTTTTGAATGATAAAAATGAATGATCTGAGTAAAGTATTTGGCGATAAGGAAGTGTTGAAAAATGTCTCCATGGAATTTTCGAAAGGAAATGTTTACGGCATCGTAGGCGAGAACGGAGCTGGAAAAACAACGCTATTTAGATGTATCGCAGGTCTGGAAAGCTATAGCGGAGAAATTATTTCTGATTTTACCCCATTAAAAAATCACTTAGGTTTACTCTTAACAGATCCATTCTTTTTCACAATGATAACAGGAAGAGAATATATAAGATTACTTTGTAATGCACGTGGAAAGACAAATCTGGACATTGACAGTAAAAATATTTTTGACTTACCACTCCATCAGTATGCTTCAACATACTCAACCGGAATGAAGAAGAAATTAGCCATCACCGCCATTCTTCTTCAGGAAAATGAATATTTCATCTTAGATGAACCGTTTAATGGGGTTGACATTCAAAGTAATATCATTTTGACTGAAATTATTTTGAAACTTAAAGAATTAAATAAAATAGTGATTATTTCATCCCATATTTTTTCAACGCTCAGTGAAACTTGTGACGAAATTCATCTTTTACGAAAAGGAGAGCAAATCAAATCAGTTCAAAAGTCAGGATTTAAAAACTTAGAACAAGAAATGAAAGAAATGACCATTGGGAACCGAATTGACAAACTCGAACTTAAATAATTGGGGGTAATTAAAAGAAATTTAAGTAGATTTAAGAACCGATTTCTAATTTAAATACCCTCAAATGAAATACGCGTTATTATTTTTTATGCTATCAATGTGTATGACATTGGGATGGACTCAGTCCAAAGGTTCTGTTGAAAATATTTTGATCAGTGCAGAAAAGAAGAAAACGAGAGTAAATATGAGTGAAAAGGGAGAATTACAGGTAAATATTTCTCCAAAAGATTTGCAAAAATTTAAAAATAGGGGTTGGATTCAATATAGCGATTTGGGCGCAAAGGGAGATGGAAAAACAGACGATATAGACCATATTGCGGCTACGCATGCCGTTGCCAATCAATACGGACTGCAAGTAAAAGCCGACGACGGTGTTACGTATTATTTAAGTGGAAAAGAACGCACTGCGGTAATTCGTACCCATACTGATTTTGGAACAGCAACTTTTATCATCGATGATACCCAGGTGCAAAATCGCAATGCGTCGGTTTTTATCGTTAGCTCGGAGCTGAAACCGTTTAAACTGGAAAAAATTTCTTCCTTAAAGAGAAATCAGCAGAAAATCGAACAATCGTTTCCATCAGCCTGCCTCATTACGGTTACCAATGCAAAGGTTAAACGATTTATACGTTTTGGGCTGAATCAAAATAATGGAGCTTCGCAAACTGATATTTTTGTTGTTGATAAAAATGGTAACGTGGACATGAATGCCCCCATTGTCTGGGATTTTGACCAGATTACCGATATCACCGCTCTTCCTATCGATGAAAAAACACTCAATATTACCGGTGGACGATTTAAGACGATTGCCAATAAAGAGGAATCAAAGTACAATTATTATAGCAGAAATATCGCCATTAGGCGTTCTCATGTTACCATAAAGGGGCTTGAACATCGCGTTACCGGTGAAGGAGACCAGGGTGCGCCCTACGGTGGCTTCATTAACATTGGCGATTGTGCTTATGTAAGCGTTCAAAACACCCTGCTTACAGGACACAAAACGTATGTTACCATTGGCGCAGCAGGGAAGCCCGTTTCTATGGGCACTTACGATATTTCTGTAAACCGTGCCATCAATGTTTCGTTTGTTAACTGCAGCCAGACCAATGATATTAACGACAAAACGTACTGGGGAATCATGGGGTCAAATTATAGCAAAAATCTTTTGTATGATTCTTGTACTTTTTCCCGTTTCGATGCGCACATGGGGGTGGCTAATGCTACTATCCGCAACTCTACCCTTGGGCACATGGGTATTAATGCCATTGGCAGTGGGGTTTTGACGGTAGAGAACTCGACGATCAATGGCTATGCTTTGATAAATTTGCGCTCTGATTATGGAAGTACCTGGCAGGGTGATATATTTATTCGCAACTGTGTTTTTATGCCTTCCGGTGGAAAGCCGGTTAGTTCAAGCCTGATTGGTGGGTCTAATTCCAGTCAGCACGATTTCGGCTATATCTGCTATATGCCTGAACGGATTACGATTGAAAATCTACGTATCGACGATACTAATCATCCAGAAACTTACAAGGGTCCCGCTATTTTCTCAAATTTCAACCCAAATTTGACAGATGCTACCTACCAGGAAACCTACCCTTTTGTAAGAACCAAAGAAGTCATTCTCCGGAATGTTACTACGGCCAGTGGATTAAAACTGAGAATAAGTGATAACCCTTTTCTGTTTAAAGATGTTAAGGTGTTGATTAATTGATCGTTGGACGAAAAGAATGAAAAGCCTTATTGAAAAATATACATCAAAATGGATGGAAGATTTTGCGTCCATAAAACGAGAAATGGAAAAAGGACTTCAAGGATTAAATTATACGATGGAACATATTGGAAGTACGTCTGTGCCAAATCTGGATGCGAAACCCATCATTGATATTGATATTATATTTGACAATCAAGAAGACTTTGAAAAAATAAAAGGAGCACTATTGAAAATGGGATATTACCATAATGGAAATCAGGGAATAAAAGATCGCGATGTTTTCAAGAGAAATGCTGGAAGGACCAATGAAATATTAGACAATATAAAACATCATCTTTATGTTTGTCCAGCAGATAGTAAAGCATTGGAAAGACATATTTTATTTCGTAATTTTTTGAGAAAAAATGATTGGGCGAGATTAAAATATCAACAAATGAAATATGAATTAGCCGAAAAAGCTAATCAGGATAAAAAAATATATGCTGAATTAAAGGAATTAAATGTGAATGATTTTATTGATTCAATGTTAGAAAAATAAAAAGATAGGCTTGAAAGTATTTATCCTTAAAGATATTCTTTTTCTTAGCTAAATGCCGATACTATGAGTAAAATAAAATGACTGACCTTAATTGGCAGAATGAGTAGGTATCTTTGTATAAATTTAAAAATACATTTATTATGGTAGTACTTATTGGAATTATTTTATAGTCTGCACTCATCTTAATTATTAGATTATTTGGCGCCTAGATGTTAAGAATTGATGAGATTATCAAACTGCAAAAGGAAATGTTGGTAGAAATGAAAAAACACTTCCAACAAAAGTTATCGTAACGAAAATTTCCCCATCTTATCCTATGCCTATTTTTGAAATAAGGGCAGTATAAGATGGGCCGCTTTTTCTGCTCCTGCAAAGGTAAAATGAGTGTAATCGCCTGCTGCCAATGCGGGTCTTTCCTTTTCTACCCAGCGTTTCATGCTGCCTGGACCGCCCATGGCTTCTGCTAAACTGAAAAAAGCGGCATTTCCTTGTTTTGCTGCTTTCTGCATACTGGTGGTAAGATAGGGGAGCCCAGGATTGGAATATTTTGCACCAGCAGGACCATTACATTTGTCCGGTGGTCCAATAATCAAGATGGGTACACCGGGAAATGCTTGCTGGAAATGCTGTATTAATTTTAAAATTTTGATCTCAAAATAACGGTAATCCGTTTGGGTTGGGCCTAAAACATTCAATCCAAACTGGAAAACAATTAAATCGTATTTCAGCTTTTCCTGAAACCCAGCCAACATATTTACGGGGATTTTAGTCAATCGGGGTCCATCTAATCCACGCAAACTAAAATTATCAAGTAAAACACCTTCCTTGCTTTCCATACTCAGACCATATAAGGGAATTTCAGGTGGAATCTGAGCACTAATTCTGATTTGTTTGGTTGGATTTTCATAGAGTAAAAGATCATTGACCAAAAAAGTATCGCGCAATCCAACCTCTCCAGAAATACTATCAGTCGAAAAATTAACCTTAGCATTTAAGCTGCCATATCTGTTTTTCCCATAAAACAGACGAACCTGAGGGAAGGAATCAATTCGTGGCGATGTGTTATTTGCCCTAAATAATGCCCAAGGAGCCTCTTGTTTACTGGTAGCGTAACGGTAGCTGTAAAAACCATGTCCGGAAATACCTGGATTTCTCTTATAGGCGGCAGCTGGTTCGAGTGATTCCCAAAGCCAGTTGGTCGAAAATTTATGCGTTATGGTTTTTCTATATCCAGGCGCTCGGGAAAGAACGGGCATATAACCAACGCCTTTACCACCATGCCATTTTTGTAAACTATCCCGAATAGTTTGGGTAATGAGGTCAGCTTCAATGCCTGAATCACCAAACCAGGCAATGCGCACTTGTTCTTCCGGTTGACCCAGTTTGTCCAGGAATGGCTGGAGTATTTCTTTTGGATCGTCAGAAATGAAAGAAAAAAGGGTGAACCAACTAAAAAGGCAGAAGTGAATCATCGGGTTATAATAGTTAATTTGACAAAATTAATTAATTTTAGAATGGAAACCCTTTTCTCTCATCGCAAACCCTATTTAAAATGAAATATCTGTTTAAGCTCGCTATTTGTTTGATTTTATATGTAAGCTGCTTCAGCCCAAATAAATCAATGGCACAAGATGTTTTTTATCTCACCGCCGATCGCATTTTTGATGGAGAGAAAATGTTGGTGGGTAAAGCCGTCATCGTAAAAGGAAATAAAATACAGGCATTGGTGGAAAAATCAGTCCCTGTTCCTCCTGGAGCGAAAGTGATGGATTTTAAGAATGCAACCCTTCTACCAGGCTTAATTGAAGGTCATGCGCACCTGTTTTTATATCCTTACAACATAACTGACTGGGATACTCAGGTGCTAAAAGAAACCGATGCATTGAGAACCATTCGGGCGTCGGTGCATGCTAAAAATACGTTAATGGCTGGCTTTACTTCAGTCCGTGACTTGGGAACGGAGGGTGCAGGTTATGCCGATGTTTCGCTCAAAAAAGCGATTCTCGATAAAATTATTGAAGGTCCCCGCATGATGGTTGCAGGAAGAGCCATTGTTTCGACAGGTTCTTATGGCCCCAAAGGATATGATAATGATCAAAAAATAATGTTGGGTGCTGAACCTGCCGACGGAAATGAGTTAGTTCGGGTGGTGCGTGATCAGATTTGGCAGGGTGCTGATTTTATTAAAATATATGCCGATTATCGCTGGGGACTTATGGGAGAAGACAGACCTACTTTTACGCTCGATGAGCTAAAACTGATTAATGAAGTGACAACGAGCAGTGGGCGCGTAATGGTTTGTCATGCCAAATCGAAAGAAGCCATCCGTAGATCCGTTTTGGCCGGGGCGGTAACGATTGAACATGGTGATTTTCTCGATGAAGAGATCGGAAAATTGATGAAAGAACATCAGGTCATTTTTATGCCTACCATTGCTGCTGTTGATAAAATAACCCAGTACAGGGGCTGGAAAAAAGGCATCGATCCCGATCCGGAAAATGTAGTTCGTAAGAAATTAAGCTTTAAAGCGGCCCTGGCTTCGGGCGTAACCATTGGCATGGGGGGCGACGTGGGCGTTTTTCCACACGGGGACAATGTGATGGAAATGGAATTGATGGCAGAATACGGCATGCCTAATCTGGATATTTTAAAGGCAGCAACTTCCGTAAATGCAAGGGCTATGAACTGGCAGGATAAACTTGGGCATATTAAAGAAGGATTTCTGGCCGATCTGGTGGTTGTAAAAGGTAATCCATTAGATAATATTTCCCAGATTCGTGAGGTAAAATTTGTGATGAAAGACGGGGTCGTTTATAAGAAAGAATAATATAGGTATTTGGTGATACGACTGAAAAATAAAGCGCATAGCTAACCGAAAAATTAGTTATGCGTTTTTGTTGTTAAGAAGCCAATGATATACGTTCAAATGTCGAATTCCGTTACGGTCTTGGGTAAATCCATCTGTCGTGAGTAGATATTTAGGATAGTTATCTTTTATTTTTTCTAAGGCACTAAATTCTCTTTCTATGGTTTTTTCATCTGTCATTTGCCACGCAACTTGGTAATATTCCATATCCCCTGTTGGGGTTTTACATACAAAGTCAACCTCACTGTTTCTATCTGAGCCTGTCCATATTTTATTTCCTCTTCGCAAGAGTTCTAAGAAAACTATATTTTCTAAAATATGCCCTCTTTCGGTTGTTCGTTCTTTGCCCACTAAAACGTTGAGCAATCCTACGTCAACCAAATAGTATTTTTCTTGAGTAGCCAGTTGTTTTCTACCTTTCAGATCAAAACGATGTACTTTATAAAACACAAAACTTGTAACCAGGTATTCCAAGTATTTTTCCACCGTAGTGTTATGGATTATTTGTCCATCTTTTTTTAAAGCTGTGGCAATATTGCCGGGTGAGAGAGAGTTACCAATGTTTGAGGCCACAAATTTTATGATATTTCCAAAAGCACGTTTGTCATTTATTTGATGCCGTTGGGTGATGTCTTTTTCAATAATGGTGTTGTATATGGCTTCCAGGTATTCGTATATTTTGTCATAGCCAAGCTCCCGCAATGCGGTACCTTTTGGCATCGAGGTTTCATTTATAAAATCAAAAAAAAGGAACTCGTAATTGAGATATTTGTTACTTGTATCAATGTGTCGTGCTGTTAGATATTCGTTGAATGAAAATGGAAGAATGGAAAGTTCTATGTATCGGCCACTCAGCAAAGTTGCTAATTCTCCACTTAACAAATGGGCGTTTGAACCTGTTATGTAAACATCTACATTATTTTTTACGAATAAACCATCCACTAAGCGTTCAAACTCTTTTACGTTTTGCACTTCGTCTAAAAACACATAGCAAGGTTTCGACAAATCTATTTGCTCAATAATATGCGCATACAATCCGTCTAAATCGTTTAGAAATTTACGTAATTCAAACTCCTCAAAGTTTAAGGAAACCATCTGGCTTGGCTGAACGCCTAATTTTTTTAACTCGGTACGATACAATGCCAATAGCGTACTTTTACCTGACCTACGTAAACCTGTAACCACCTTTATGAGGTCTATGTCCTTGTAAGCCAACAGTTTTTTTATGTATTGTTTTCTAAAGATTAAATCTGCCATAGAACAAATATAACCCATAAATCATTAAAACTTGTAAAAAATGCAAGTTTTAATGATTTATGGGTTGATGAACAAAATGTAGAATTAGTAGTCCAAATGTTTTTTCAACCCTTTTTACCGTTTCAATGCTACTCTGAAGGAGGAAGGATTAATTTCATGGATAATGGACGAATTCATTACATTTTTTTTATTTTTATAGAGGCTAATTTTTCCTGGTTAAATTAAACGCTTTCAAACATGCTCAAAAATGTATATTTTTTTGGACTATCCCTTCTGATTGGATTTTCTAGCTTTGGATGTATGTCTGATATATCTGGTTCTGAACCTAATGTTGATCTAAATGATGAGGAAAAGGCAAAGGTTATCCAAAATTTATTGGAGGAGGAGATTAAGGATTTTCCTGAGTTACCTGGTTCTTTATTAACCATACGAGCAGGAAATTTTCAATGGTCAGGTGCCGCTGGTAAATTCGGGGAGGGAAATAGAAAATTAGTTCCGACAGATGTTTTTCGATCTGCCAGCATTACAAAAACCTTTACCGCTGCTGCTATTCTCTTGTTAATGGAACAAGGAAAGTTCACGCTTGATACGCCAATTGATAAGGTTCTGAAACCTGCCACAGTCCAGATTTTAAAGGATGGTGGATATAAACCAAATATTATATTAGTAAGACATCTGCTTGAACATACTGCGGGAATGTACGATTACACGCAATCTGCCAAATTCAATAAAGTCATATTTAATCAACCTAATTATAGATGGACGCGTGAGGAACAATTAAAATTGGCCATGACCGAAGGAAAAGTATTAGGTCCTCCAGGTACCTTGTATGAATATGGGGATACTCAATATATATTACTCGGTGAAATTCTTGAACTTCAAACCAATATGGATCTGGCTAAAGCCTTACGAACGGTTCTTCGTTTCGACGTACTTGGGCTCAAAGATTCCTGGATGGAAACGCTGGAAAATGAGCCGACAGGTGGATTCGCACGTTTGTCCCATCCGATATATGGAACGGTGGATACAAGAAGCTGGGATCCATCCTGGGATTTGTTCGGCGCAGGCGGTTTAGTTAGTTCAACGCAGGATTTGGTTAAATTTATGGATGCCTTGTTTGCTGGTAAAATCTTTAAAAATAAAGCAACCCTTGATATTATGATCAACATACCCCAAGTATCCATTGGAGGATTTGGTGGTCTGGATGGTGGAATGGGCATAAATCGCACTACCATTGCTGGAAATGTGTGCTATGCTGGTTATGGTTTTTTTGGTACAGAAATGATTCGCTGCCCCTCCATTGATGTTACTTTGGCACGTACCACTAATCAATCAGAAAATAGTTCTAAATATGATTCAGATGTTTTAAATGCTAAACTTCTTAAACTATTTATTAAATGATGATGGAATGACTCCCAAGTAAGTTCTTCATATTTGGGTATCCAATCTTTAACTGGAAAATGAATGTATTTTTTCCTTTAATTTCACTATTTTTAGGTCAGTGGATACCTAAATTTCAGAAAATCACCTGCCTTAATTATTTGAAATGCGAAAAATCATCTTTTTTTTCCTGATGGCCCTGCTCATCTCTAATTGTGCACCTACTCAGAAAAAGGGCTACCAACTTTCCTCAAAAGATCTCGCTGCTGTGGAAAAAAAATTGGATCACGCCGGGTTTATTCAGGATTTTGACCCTAAGGCACTGGTTCGTGGAGAAAGAATTTATAATGGCAATTGCATTAATTGTCATGGAAATCAGGAAAATGAGGGCTCCATTCCTTCCGCATTGAAATTTTGGTCTGATCCTTTTAAAATGGGTAGCGATGCGTTTGCTATGTATCAGACTATCACCAAGGGGTATGGAAATATGCCCGCCCAGTTGATGCTTTCCCCACAGGAAAAATACGATGTGATTCATTACATACAAAGTGAATTTGTTGCAAAAAATAAAGCCGTTACCCTGCCAAAAGTGACACCTGATTATCTGGCTTCCCTGCCAAAAGGTAAATCAAGAGGTCCTGTTTCAAAGCCATATCAACCCTGGGCAGATATGGATTATGGAAATTTTCTGATGAATACTTATGAATTGGTAGATGAAAAAACAGGCATTCCCCGATTTCACTCTCCGGGACCTTCGCCTTATAAAGATGAGGATTATTCGAAAAATAATTTTGCTTACAAGGGTATTGCCGTGCGATTGGATCTAGGACCTGGGGGTGTTTCAAAAGGGAAGGCCTGGATGGTTTTTGACCATGACCTTTTGAGAGTGGCAGGTGTTTACACAGGTCAGGGATTTATAGATTGGGATGCCATTCTGCTCAATGATAAACATGAAACCTATCCTCGTACTATTGGAAAATTACAGGTGGAAACCTCGGTCAGTCCCGGTTGGGCTAATCCGGAAACAGGGAAATTTGATGATCCTCGTTTTGTAGCCAGGGATGGAAGAGCTTTCGGTCCTTTGCCAAAGGATTGGGCTAATTATAAAGGCTTATATCATTATGAAGATCAAGTAATTATATCTTATTCTGTTGGTAAATCAGATATTCTGGAGAAATTTGAATACATTGATTCTTCCCATTTTTTAAGAACCTTACATATTTCTCCCTCTACATCTGTCTTAAAAATGTATGTGGCCAACGTCCCGGCCAACGTGCGTATCATAGGGAAAGGAGCTCGTCTGGAAAAGGAAAATGGAAAGATTTATGTAAATATTTCCCCGGAAAAAACCGTAAATATCTCCTTGCTCATTGGTAATGAATCCTCAGCATCCGATGCAATAAATAGCAGGGAACCAGAATCTTTATTAAAATACACGACTGGAAAAGGACAGCCACATTTTCCCGAAAAATTGAAAACTTGGGTGGTTAAAGGAAAGGAAAATGGCGCTTTCGCAGTGGATGAATTGACGCCTCCATTCGATAATCCCTGGAATTGTCGCATGAAATTGAGTGGCCTCGATTTTTATAACGATGGAGACCAGGCCGTTGCTTGTACCACCGACGGGGATGTCTGGCTAATCAAAGGTCTTCTTCACGCCGACGGGGAATTGACCTGGCAACGTATCGGTTCCGGATTATTTCAACCTTTAGGGATTAAAATAGTAAAGGAAAATATTTATGTCACTTGCAGGGATCAATTAGTGCTGCTTCGCGATCTCAATGGGGATATGGAAACGGATTTTTACGAAAGTTTTAATCACGATCATCAGGTTACAGATCATTTTCATGAATTTGCCATGGGCTTGCAAACGGATAAAGAAGGAAATTTTTATTATGCAAAAAGTGGCAGGCATGCTCGCGAAGCGCTCATTCCACAACATGGTACTTTGTTGAAAGTCAGTGCAGATGGCTCCAAAACAGATATTGTGGCAACTGGATTCAGAGCAGCGAACGGTGTTTGTATTAATCCTGACGGCAGCTTTATCGTAACTGACCAGCAAGGGTATTGGAATCCTATGAATAGGATAAACTGGGTGAAAGGGCAAGGGAATTTTTACGGAAATATGTGGGGCTTTAACCCTCCAAAGGATTCGTCAAGAGCGGCTATGGAGCAGCCAATGGTTTGGCTGGATATGAATTATGACCGTTCCCCTTCGGAAATGGTTTGGATAGAAAGTGAGAAATGGGGTGCCTTAAACGGTGGTCTGTTAAGTTTATCTTATGGCTTTGGTAAAATTCAACTGGTTTTACATGAATCTGTAAATGGTTTGGAACAAGGGGCCGTTATTGACCTGCCAGGCGTCAAACTCCTGACGGGTGTTATGCGTGGACGATTCAATAACCAAGATGGTCAACTGTATGTTTGTGGAATGTCTGCCTGGGGAACCAATCAAATGATGAAAGGGGGTGGTTTTTATAGAATTCGGTTTACCGGAAAAACACTGTCTGTACCTATTAAGATGAATGTCCATGAAAAACATCTTTCCCTTGATTTTGACGCTGCTTTAGATCCAGTTTCGGCGGCTGATTTATCAAATTATGAAGTTCATACCTGGCAACTTTTAAGAAGTAAAAAATATGGTTCAGATCGGTTAAATCAAAAAACACTGAAAATAACCAAGGTTCAGGTAGAAGGTAAAAAGTTGATTTTACAAATTGAAAATCTGGAGCCAGTGGATGTCATTACCGTTGATTACAAAGTAAAAAATACGAAAGGAGAGCTATTGAATGGCTCCTTGCAGGGCACCATTCACGAACTTCGGCGATCGTTAGGTTCCTAACCGGACGGGTTTGTTTTCTAATCTGGATTTTTCGGCAGCAATAGCTATTTCCATAGCTTTTAGTCCATCTATTCCGATGACAGGCATAGGTATGTGATGCACCAGGGCATGAAAAAATGCTTTTAACTCCAGCAGGTATGAGCTCGTGTACCGATCCATAAAAAAATCTTGATTTCTGGAAAGATGTACACCTTGAGCATCCAGATACTGGTTAGTAGTTTTTAATGGATTCTCAGTTTTTATCATTCCCTTTGTACCAAATACTTCTAATCGTTGATCATAACCATAGTTGGTAGCACGACAGTTCTCTATCATTGCCGTCACCCCATTTTCAAAGGTCAACCATACATAACCGGTATCTATGTCACCAATGTTACCAATTTCAGGATAATTTCTGCTGGATCCTTTGGCAAACACTTCCAACACTTCTGATCCGATCAGATGACGTGCCATGTCAAAATCATGTATGGTCATATCTAGAAATAAACCACCAGAAGATTGTAGATAATATAAAGGAGGGGGAGCAGGGTCTCTGCTTATAATATGGACAGAATTTAGGTCTCCTAATTTTCCAGATTTGATAAATTCTTTGACTTCATTAAAATGAGGGTCAAAACGTTGGTTAAATGCCAACATAAACGGAACCTTAAGTTGTTCGATGATGTCCAGTGCCTCTTTTACTTTTCCAAGATGAAGATCTAAAGGTTTTTCGCAAAAAATAGCTTTTCCCTCCTTTGCGGCAGCAATGGCATAATCGGCGTGAAATGGCGTAGAAGAGGAAATAATTACGGCATCAATGTCTGGATTTTTAAGGATTAGGTCTGCATCATCGGTGATTATTGGAACGCCCCATTTTTCAGCAAATTGCTGGCCTTCCTTACCCGGATTCATTACTGCAAGTACCTCTACATCTGAAAATTGAGTACATAAGTTTTCCAGATGAATGCGCCCCATCCTGCCAATTCCAATAATGCCCGTTTTTATCATTTTCCTTTTTAAACAATAATAATAAAAAGAATGGATAAATAAAAATGTGTTATTTTAAAGGTAAATTATTGCGGCTATGTTTATTCGCTATGCTTATTTATCAGGATTTACGCTCTGTTTGTTACTCTGCTATTGGGGTTGCCGAAGCATTGAAAACAGGATGCCCGCTACGGTAGATTTTAATTATCATATCCGACCCATTTTAGTTCAAAAATGTTATTTATGTCATGGTCCTGATGCCAGTAGCCGTCAAGCAAATTTAAGATTAGACACTTATGAAGGTGCAACCGCCCTCCTGAAGTCCGGAAATAGAGCCATTGACCTGAAACATACGGAAAAAAGTATGGTGCTGTTCAGGATAAATCATTCGGATCCTGATATGATTATGCCAACGCCTGATTCGAAATTGATATTGACCGAAAAGGAAAAAGAATTATTAGAAAAGTGGATTCAACAGGGTGCGGCCTGGAAACCGCATTGGGCCTTTATTTCTCCCGAAAAACAAAATACACCCGATAAAAATAAAAATCCCATTGATTATTTCATAGACAGGGAGATGAAAAATCAGGGGCTTACTCCAGGGGAGGAAGCATCAAAAAATAGCCTCATTCGCAGGGTATCTTTCCTTCTTACGGGATTACCGCCATCACCCTCGGAAGTACAATCCTTTTTAAATGATTCTTCTTCAGATGCCTATCCCAAAATGGTTGATAAATACCTGAACTCGCCTCATTTCGGGGAACGATGGGCACGACATTGGATGGATTTGGTTCGATTTGCCGAAACAAAAGGGCATGAGTTTGATTATGCCATTCCGGGCGCATGGAGATATCGCGATTACCTGATTCGCGCATTTAATGGAGATGTTCCTTATAATCAGCTTGTTAAAGAACATCTGGCTGGAGATCTTTTGCCACAACCCAGGATTAATAAGGTAGAAAAAATCAATGAATCCCAATTGGGAACCTTATTTTTCGCCTTTCCGGAAGGGACGCATAGTCCTGTTGATATCCGAAAGGACGAGGCAGACAGAATTGATAACCTAATAGATGTCACAGGAAAAGCATTCATGGGTTTAACGGTTTCATGCGCAAAATGCCATGATCATAAATTTGATCCCATTTCTACTAAAGATTATTATGCGCTGTACGGCGTTATGGAAGGAACCAGGTTCTCTCCAGCTTCACCTCATATTTATGAAACCAAAAAGAGATTTGAGACCTTAAAAGGGGTGCAGGATTCGCTAAAAGATTTGGTTCTTTTGAACTGGATGGATCAATTTTCCAAAAATAAGGTGCTGTCCAACACCGATTCTGTCCTTGGAAATTTCACAGGTTCCGATTTGAACCGTTGGAAATCGGATGGTCTTGCTTTCACCGATGAAACCACACTGGGTGACCCCATTTTCAATAAAAATGCAAACCTGGTTGGATTTGAATCGGGTAAGGCATCCAGTAAAAGATTGGCAAAAGGGGTGTTTGGTGCATTGAGGTCACCGGATTTCATTATCGACAAAAATCATATTGGCGTTTATGCTTCAGGAAGTAAAGGGACCATTCGTATAATTATTGACAATTTTCAATTGATAAGTTATCCTATCTATGGAGGCTTGACCAAACAAGTGGATAATGAAAAAATGGATAAATACTTATTTGATGTAAGCCAGTGGAAAGGTCATAAGGCTTATGTAGAAATACTACCGGGGATATTTGATAATCATTTATTTAAAATGCCGAAAGATGCCTTTGTTGAAGTAAAATATGTTATTTCCTTTAATGACAAATGGTTTGAACCGCCGCTTATTTCACCAAAATGGAACCCACAAAAATCTCCAGATAGCAAAAAATTAATAGCTTATCTGGATAAAAAAGAGAGATATCAATATGATTTTCCGGATTCCACCGAATTCATTAGCAGTATTATCGATGGATTTGGGAAAAATAGCCCCGTTTTTATTCGGGGAAATCATAAAGATTTATCAAAAGAAAGGGTTCCCCGTTCCTTTTTGTCCGCTTTATCAACGGATAAATTTAATTTGAATGTTTCAGGAAGCGGTCGATTAGCCCTGGCAGAGGCGATTACCAATAAGGATAATCCATTGACTTACCGGGTTTTTGTAAACAGGGTTTGGCATCATTTATTTGGAAAAGGAATCGTCGAAACCGTTGATAATTTCGGATTGCAAGGGAAATTGCCCACTCATCCGGAATTGCTTGATTATCTGGCTCTTTCCTTTGTGAAAGACGGCTATTCTATGAAAAAACTGATACGACAAATAGTTCTTTCCGAGACTTTCAAAAGAACAACGAAAGGGAAGGAATCTTCGGTAAAGAAAGACCCATTAAATCATTATTTATCCTTTTATCCTCTTCGGAGATTGGAAGCTGAGTCCCTGCGCGATGCCATTCTTTCAGTATCAGGTAATTTAGATTCGACCTTATTTGGCAAATCTACTCCTGTACATATTACTTCGTTCATGAATGGCAGAGGAAAACCAGGTAGATCAGGACCAATGGACGGAGAGGGAAGGCGCAGCATATATGTGGAAGTGAGAAGAAATTTTTTGGATCCATTTATGTCCGCTTTCGACAGGCCCATTCCTTTTACAACTTTTGGTAAACGTACAGTGACCAATGTTCCAGCACAGGCACTTATTTTGATGAATGATCCTTTTATACATAATCAAGCGGTCGTTATGGTAAAAAAGATGAATGAAAAGGGTATTTCAGGATTTACAGCACGCATTCAATGGATTTACCAACGAGCTTTTTCCAGGAATCCGAGCGAAGAAGAAATGATAAGAGCCCGGTCGTTTTATGAATCTTTAAAAAAGAAACATCAGGGAAAAGATAAAAAACTGCTGGATGAAATGATTTGGCAGGATTTTATTCATACCCATTTTAATTTAAAAGAATTTATTTATCTCATTTGATATGTCTCATACCCATCCACCTTTTTACAGGCCTGTTTCCAGAAGGGAAATGCTGCAAATTTGCAAATGCGGATTTGGTTCCATCGCTTTATCCAGTCTTTTCGGCTCCTATCTTTCTTCCTGTTCAACCTCTGGAAATGATAAGAATGCCGCCGGTGGTGCTATTGGCGCTATGCAGGCTATTCCCCCTCATTTTTTGCCAAAAGCAAAGCATATTATTTTCCTTTATATGGATGGAGGTGTCTCCCAAGTCGATTCTTTTGACCCTAAACCAAGGTTAGATAAGGAAAATGGTGAGGATCCTTTTCGTAAATTTAAGGTAGATAATACTCAGTTTGGGGAGGTTGGTAAAATATTGAAAAGTCCCTGGAATTTTAAACAATATGGTCAATCTGGTATCCCTGTAAGCGACTTATTTCCTCACATTGCTACCTGTGTGGACGATCTGGCAGTGGTAAGGTCTATGGTTTCAAATTTTCCGGAACACACCAATGCCAATTATTTTCTTCATACGGGGAGTGGATTGCAAGGAAGGCCGAGCATGGGCGCCTGGATAAATTATGGGCTGGGAAGTGAAAACAGTAATCTGCCAGGGTATGTTGTCCTGGACGGTGGATTGATTCCGCCGGGTGGTCTGGATAATTTTAAAAATGGCTTTTTGCCTGCCACTTTTCAAGCCTCTTTGTTAAAAGCGGGAGTGCAGCCTATGGCGAATATTAATCCTTTGGATTCCATACCAGGGCTACAGGAGGAGAAGTTATCGTTTCTGAAAGAAAGCGATCAATGGTTAATGGCTGGACAGGATGCGGACGACATTGAGGCGGCTATTAATAATTATGAGCTCGCCTATAAGATGCAATCATCGGTTCCTGAACTGACAGAATTTACATCGGAATCGGCGGCTACAAAAGAATTGTATGGTTTGAATTCTCCAGATCCAAATACCAGAAATTACGGGGCGCAATGTTTATTAGCCAGAAGATTGGTGGAAAGAGGGGTTCGTTTTATAGAACTTACCTGTCCATCCATTGGTGGACTCGATCGCTGGGATCAGCATTCTAATTTAAAAATGGGACATGAGCTTAATGCCCATGCAGTGGATCAACCCATTGCCGGTCTTCTTAAAGATCTAAAAGTGAGGGGTTTATTGGACGAAACGTTGGTGGTTTGGACAGGGGAATTCGGTAGAACTCCCTTTGCACAAGGAAATGATGGCAGAGATCATAATCCTTCCGCTTTTAGTATGTGGATGGCAGGCGGTGGGGTCAAAGGCGGATCTATTTTCGGTAAAACAGATGAATATGGCTATCGGGTAGTGGAAAATCCAGTAACCATTCATGATCTTCATGCTACTATGTTGCATCTTCTTGGGATGGATCATAAGCAATTAACCTTTGGTTTTGGCGGTCGGGACTTTAGGTTAACAGATGTGCACGGAAATATTATAACGGATATATTAGCTTGATTCATATTTAAAATATATCGAATGGCAATGTTGGAATTACTTGGAAAATCTCACCTCTTATGGGTTCACCTGCCCATAGGGTTTATTTTTCTTGCCCTGGTTCTAACCCTGCTCAAAAGGAAAAATCCGGAAGCTCCATATCTTATCCTTTTACCACTTATTTGGCGATTAGCCACTTTAGCTGCTATTTTTGCAGTGTTTTCAGGCTTTTTACTAAGTGAAAATCAAGAGGGGACAAATCTATTTTTCCATCAATATGCGGGTATATTCCTGACGATTGGACTTATCACTTATTTGATATTTAAAAATGAATTCCTACTTATTTTTATTAGTATTTTATTTGTCACAACCATTCATTTGGGATCTTCTCTCACTCACGGGGAAGATTATCTTTTTACTGAAAAGAAAAAAGTTATTACCCAATTAAATGAAGTTGAATTATATGAGGATGCTATTGTCCCCATTTTTAAAGCAAAATGTTTCAGTTGCCATAAGCCGGGTAAAAGTAAGGGAGATTTAGACTTAACAAATTATGAAAAAATTGGGGATAAGGAGGAATTGGTGAGGAGGACTCATCTGCCTAAAAGCCATAAGGAGTTTATGCCCGCGAATGGTAAAGCCCCGCTTTCAAAGGAACAATTGGCTATCCTTTCCTATTGGGTGGAAATAGGAGCACCGAAATCAAAACGGTTGGCGCAACTCCAGTTAAGTGCAAAAAGGAAATCCATGTTTGAATCCTTTTTTAAATTGGATGAAAATCCTTTGCTTTCTCTGAATGTCAAGCCTGCAAAATACGAACATTTAGCAAAAAATGGATTTCTAATTCAGCCGATTTATCGACAAAGTGCCTTGCTTGAAGTAAAATATACAGGAAAGGGGAAACCTGATCTAAAGCTTCTGCAAGAAGTAAAAAAACAGGTGGTTTGGCTCGATTTGTCTAATACCGGGTTACGCAATGAAGATTTAAAAATAGTGGGACAATTAGAAAATTTATTTAAATTGAACTTAAGTAAAAATGATATTTCCAATCCGGGAATTATGGATTTGGGGGAATTAAAAAATCTGACCGAAATAAATCTTTATGAGACTGAGGTCAATGCCGCTGCCCTTAATCATTTAATGAAACTACCAAAAATACAAAGGATTTATCTTTGGGAAACAAAGTTGCCACCTTATTATTTAGATTCAATAGCCAAAATTAATCCGACTATTTCCTTGATTTATGAAAGATAACCTCATTCAATTGACTTAATAACTTTATCTTTATAAAAAAGATAGATGGAATTAAAGATTTATTATGCAGACAAAGGAGAAGCTTTAGGACCTTTTAGTTTAATTGAATTTCATAATCTAAATCTACCGGATGATACTTACGTTTGGTTTCATGGCATGCCAGCATGGGAAATGTTGAAAAATGTGAATGATTTAGCCGTTTTCAATGTTTCTAATGAAGTTAATCCATTAAATAAGAAGTTATTAACAGAACTGCAGCGCAGGCTTAAAATAGGAAATAGAAGGGGCGTACATTTAAATGCTATTCCCCAAAAATCGAGATATAAATTTGACTTGCACAGGCTTTCTTATATTGATAAAAATTTGCCGGATAAATTTATTCAATCTTTACTCACGGAATTACCGTTAAAGTTCAAGATCAGTTGGAAAAATAATGTGTCTGATTTAAATGAACTGTTTGAGGAAGATAAGAATCAGCTGGCCAAAATATCCAAATCCTTAGAAATTTTAATTAATCAAACGGAAACTATTGAGTTGGAAAAAGGGATAAATACCTTTGGTTTCGGCTATCCCATATTAGTGCGTAGAGATAGAATAGATAAAAAATTAACGGTTGCTCCAGTTTTAATCTGGTCCCTAAAAATTAGAGAAACGAAAGAATTTAATACCTGGGAAATTTATAGAAACGAAGATGATCCCATTTATTTAAATGAAGTTTTAATTAATCATTTATTAAATGATGCCAATGTTACCATAGAGCAAATTTCTAATGAAATACTGGATGACGGACTCATTTCAAAAGCAGAATTAATTGATATTTGTTTAAACCTGGTGAAAGCCATTAATACTCAGGTTCCGGATCATTTATATGATACTTTTCAACAAGAAATGAACATAATTTCTCCTATCAAAGAGAAAGAATACTATGAAAAGTTAACGGAAAATTCAGCGGAGGGCTTTATAGATTTTTGTGGTCTTTTTTCTATTTTCGAGGTGCAAAAGCAAAATATAATCCATGACTATAATGGGTTATTGGCGTTGGAGCATTTAAATTTACTTCCTGAAAGTCCAATAAGGCATTCATTTCAGTCCATTTCAAGTATCGAAACTGACCCTTCCCAGCAACGCATTTTACATGCCCTTGAGGATGGTGGAAAAATATTGATTCAAGGTCCACCGGGAACAGGAAAAAGTCAAACCTTGACGGCTATACTCATTAATGCCCTGGAGAATCATAAAAAGACAATCGTTGTTTGTGAGAAACGAACCGCTTTGGAAGTATTGGAAAATGCGCTCCTGAGTTATGGTTTAGATCATCATTTTATTCTTATTAAAGATATTGTTAAAGACAGGAAAAGAGTGGTTGATTCCGTAAGGGGAAGAATGGATAATATTAATTTTAGAAAACAGTCATTTAATTTTTCTAAAGAGGCTTTGGATAAGGTGATTAATAAAGCCAATGGTTTTATACAGGGTATTAATAAAAGGCATAGGAAACTGGATGATAAGTATGTAGATAATAAAAACTGGACTGCCTTGGTTGGGGAGTTGTTACTTGGACTTAACGACATAAAACCTTATGTTCAACTCGACTATGATATAAAAAATTTCTTTTTTACCACAGAGGAATTTGATGAAATAGTTCAACTGATAGATAGGGCCATTTTACTCTATAAGGAATTTAAACCCTTTGAGGAACTAAAAGTCATTCATGTTGAAAAATATAAAGTTGATAATCCATATCATTTAAATAATCAGATTAAAGAGTCCATAAACCAATATAAAAGGAGTTTACATCAGATTAAGGAGTGTGAACGACAGTATAAAAACGATTTTATTCAATTCAGGAATAATGAATATCAGGCAGAATTAAAAATTTGTCGAAGTTATCTGGATCAATTATCTGCGGTGATAGATAAATATAAAAATGAACCACTTTTTTATGATGAGATAAAGACAAAACGTTTTGGCTTCAGGTTAGGGGCTATTTTCTCGGGTAAAAAAAGACAGTTATTGAAAGATCAGGGTGCTGTGAAAGACCTTTTTCTAAACTTAGCCATCTTTTTAAGTCAGGCGAAAGACCTGGAAACCATCCTTATGGGTGATTCCATCCTTCATAATGTGTCGGCTATTAAGCCTTTGGATACATATTTCCAAAAGCCCCCTGTCTTATCTAATGATAGGATAGCATCGGAATACGACGCTATCAACGTATTGTTTTATCAACAACCTGAGCATCAAAATGATCATTTGAGTCAATTAAAAAATCAGGTACATACCCTATTTACTCTTTTTAACGAAGATCATTGGTTTAATTTTACTGTTCAAAATCATACTTTTTCAGATTTCATTCAAGGCATGGAACGGGTTATTCAGGTAACCGAAGAATTTCTATATAAAGAAGAGGATCCATTTTTACATCAGTTTAATTGGTATCAATTTTATTTGAAACAACCGTTTAAGTATAAGCAATTATTAGATGAACTGATGAATAGGGATGATTGGAGAAAAACGTTTCTGGTTTTTTACTTTAATGCCTTATTGAACCAGGTAGCTAACGAGGATTTACCCTCTAATGATTTCGATCTTAATGAATTATCTGTAACACTGGATGGCATGGATGCTGCCCAACTCAGTTATATTAAAGATTTTTGGTACTCGAAAATGATTGAATTTTCCAATTTATTTGAGCGGAATAATCCAACGCTTTCCATAGAAAATTTGTATAATAAAAGAAGTAGTATAAGATACAAACGGTTAACGCTTAGGCAAATAGTACAATTTGACCTTGACCTTTTCACTAACTATTTTCCTATAATCCTCACAACGCCAGATGTTTGCAGTAATTTATTCAAAGGGAAGAATAATTATTTCGATGTGGTTATGTTTGATGAGGCCAGTCAATTGAGACTGGAAGATAATTTGCCAGCCATTTTAAAAGGAAAGCAAATTATCATTTCAGGAGACGAAAATCAAATGCCTCCCTCTAACTATTTCAGTAAGGTTTTTGATGGTGCGGTGGAAGATGAGGACGAATTGGAGGAAGAAGAGGACGTCATAAAATTGGATAAGGATAATATTTTACTCTCTTGTGAGTCCTTACTTGATTTTGGAACTGAATTGAATTTTGAAAAATGTCATCTCGATTTTCATTATCGTTCAAAGCATCCCTATTTAATTGATTTTTCAAATTTTGCTTTTTATAATCAAAGATTGCAGCCGCTGCCTAATCCTTTTGATTATAATCCTATTCAACTTTTTCAGGTAAATGGCTTGTACAAAGATTACGTTAATCTGGACGAGGCAGAAATGATATTAGATATTTTAGAGAAGCATATTCATAAATTCCCCAATGGAAAATACCCTTCTGTCGGCATTGCGACGTTTAATATATCCCAAAGGAATCTTATAAAAAGTAAAATAATCGATAGGAAGAAGCTTTCAAAATATAATGATTTTAACGAAAAGATGCAAGCATTGGAAGGGGAGGGGCTCTTTCTGAAAAATCTGGAGAATATTCAGGGCGATGAGCGGGATATTATCATCTTATCCACCACTTTTGGTAAAACGAAGGAAGGAAAATTTTATAATCGTTTCGGGCCTATTAATTTGTCGAAGGGCTTTAAGCTATTAAATGTTATCGTCACACGGGCCAAGTATAAGGTGTTTATTTGCACGTCTGTTCCTGAAGAAATATATTTAAATTATAGAGAACATTTGGAAAAGGAAGCCGCTAATAACAGAGGAGCTGTATTTTTTGCTTATCTGGCTTATTGTAAAGCGGTTAGTGAAGAAAATAATGTAGAAAGAATAGCGGTATTAAATGCGTTGAGTAAAAATAGTTCTACAGAAAAGAATAATATGCTGCAAAATAAAAGCAGCCATTTTGTATTTGGAAAAGTGGTACATGACGTTTTGGTGGAGGCATTTGGGGAAGATAAAGTAGCAGCGCCTTTCCAATTTGCTGGTTTTAATATTGATATTCTATTTGATTCCAAGGTAGATGGTGCACCCAAACTGGCCATAGAATGTGATGGTTCTAAAAAACATGATCAAAGGGAAGCCTATTTACATGACCTTCACAGGAAGAAAATTTTGGAAAAAGGTGGCTTTGTATTTCTAAGAATATGGAGTGTTAATTGGTGGAGAAACCCGGAAAGAGAAAAAGCTAAACTCATTGCCTATATCAACGAAATAGCTCAGCAAAGATTACCTGAGGGAGATCAGCCATTTGAACATAGTTTTGTGAGGGCCAAAATTCATAGTGCCACAGTGGAAGTACCTGTTTTAACCAAAGTGGTCAAATTAAACAGTGTGGTTCTTGTGAAATATATGGAATTGAATAAAGTCATAACGGTTCAAATTGTTAATCATGTAATGAAAAATGAACTTAAGGAAGGTATTCAAAAAATCAGCATAGACTCACCTTTGGCTATTTCCCTTTTAGGAAATAGGGAAGGTGATCTGGTTAAAATAGGAAATCTTGACAATTTCGTTGAAATCATAAAGATTGATTAAACGAGTTTAGCTTTTAGAAAACACCTTGTTGTTAGTTCATTATAAATCAAGGTCTAAAACGGCCATAGCGGCATTATGTCCAGGTATGCCACTGACACCACCGCCCCGTTTTGCACCGGCACCGCAGATGAAAATTCTTGGATCATCGGTTTCAACACCCCAGCCTGGCTTTTCATTTTCCTCCCGGAACGGAAAAGATAAATCTTTGTGAAATATATTTCCCCGGGGTAAGCCAATCTCCGCTTCAATATCTAAAGGAGATTTTACTTCAATGCATTTTTTACCATCTGATGTTTCGGCCAAAACAGATTCAATAGGATCTTTTAAATATTGATTCAAAGATAAAATTGCCGCATCTTTGGCCGCTTTCCTTTGCTGTTCATGGTTTCCATCAAATAAAAATGCAGGGGTATGTATGCCAAAAAGGGTCATAGTATGATATCCTTCCTGTTGTAGTGAAGGACTTAAAATGGTAGGATCAGTTAAGGTATGACAATAAATTTCGAGAGGCAGGGTAGTGGGTATATGCCCATTTACTGCTTCATGATAGGCCAGTTCCAATTGGGAAAAAGATTCGTTTATATGTAGCGTACCGGCGAAAGCATCCTTCGGATTAACCCCTGATTTAAATTCAGGAAGTCGTTTAACCAGCATGTTTATTTTCATTTGTGAGCCTTCGAGACTGGCTGGAGGGTCAATTCCTCTCAGCTTTGCCAATACCTGAGGGGCTGCATTGGAAAGCAAATAGGCACCATGGATCAGCTCCTCATTTTCCAAGGTTACAGAAACTTTGTCGGTATCACTTTCCACTTTTTTTACCCGAGCATGGCAACGTATTTCGACACCAGTGTCCAAAGCTACCCTATGAAGTTCACTGACCAGAGCGCCCATACCGCCCTCAGGAACCTTCCATTCACCGGTACCATTTCCAATCAGATGATAAAGAAAACAAATATTTGCCTGCATAGAAAAGGCAGAAACGAAGGTACCAATCAGGGCATCTGTGAGAATGACTCCCTTTATAATGTCATTTTTAAATCGCTCCGAAATTACTTTTCCGATAGGTTCTTCCATTAGGTACTGCCAAGTAGAGTCAAGATTAATATGCTTTTTTAATTCCTGCCTCGTTGGAAGAGGTTCAAGAAAAGTAGGGGCTATTTTCTGAGCAAAAAGGGCTATTTCATCATAAAATTTTTGCCACGCAGCCATATCTTCCTTACCATCGGAGAGGGATTCAAAGGAGGCAATGGTTTCTTCGTTCCAGTTTCTGGCAACCATCAAGCCGGTTTCATTGCCATTTTCAGAAAGAGGGGTATAGCTCATCACCTCCCTTTCAATGGTTTTGAACTTCAATCCCAGATCTTGAACTAATTTGTCAGGTAAAAGGGAAACCAGATAAGAATATCTCGATAAACGCGCATCAAAATCGGGGAAAGCACGTACACTGGCAGTTGCCCCACCTACAGCCTCATTTGCTTCCAGCAATAAAACAGATTTTCCCGCTTTTGCCAGATATGTTGCGGCAACCAAACCATTGTGTCCACCACCTATAATTATAACATCATACATAGAATTGCTCATTCCCCTTTTTAGAGGTTGAAGATAAGCATACTTTTAGGTAAAAATATCTAGTGTCGCCATGATTAAATTCATGAATCTATATTAAGTATTTTTCTGATAGTGTTAATCACTGGTTGGTTTATCGATTCGAAGCCGAAAAACAGCGGTAATCGGTTCTGGGCGAATTTTTGGGAACAAGAAAATATTTTATTTGAAGAGCGAACACCAGCCAAGTCTGATATGCATTGTTGTGGTCAGAAGGCTATTTCGGCCTCTTCTTCGGATTCTGCCGTGAATCGATGAGCGTCAGAATAATAATGCAGTTTTTCTTCACCCGATAGAATACTCTCGTTTGATTTGTCAGTTGGAATCCCCTTAGGTTTTTCTCCTTTATTTCAAGGGTGCCCATTTCTGGAAACTCAATCAGTATCCGGGTGAAATCTTGAGTCTTTTCAAGGAAGATTTGCCTGGCTTTTGCCCCGAATTCCCTTTCAATGTATTCAAGAACCTCGCCTATTCTCTGTTGGGCTTTCTCCGTCCAAACGAGTTTCATTTCAGTTTCCGCCAAACATCTTCGTCATCAATCAAGTTGGAGTCATTCTCTGAATCCTCGTAAGCTTGTAGAACTTCCTGCTGTTGTTCGGTTGTTAGCGTTTTCCAAAGCTGTCCCTCATTCGATTTTTCCCTGACTTCAAGGAAATCATGGATTACCCTCAGAAGGCGTTCATCATCAATCCGGTCGACTATTTTATGCAGGTTTGTCTTTATTTCTGTCGTGCTCATTGTTTGAATTTAATTCATTTGGAGCCCAGTTTTAACAGCCTACTGTCCACGATAACCCGCTTTACGCAACTTAACACACTCCTTATTTACGCAATATATCCTATTATTGCGAGAATTCCAAACAAGTCAATCCTTTAGTTGTGTCATCTTGGGAATTTCAATATGGCGCTGGACAGCCGTTATTAGCTTTTATTGAATGCCGGAGATTTTTTTATCAGATTAAACATCATTTCCAATATTATTAAAAATTAGGTTTTTTCAAAAATATGGCTTATTTTAAAGGTACTATTATTGAATACCTAAGCTTAACCTATGAGTACAAAGAAAAACGATATTTCAAGAAGAGAGTTTATACTGAAAGCTGCATCTGCTGCAGTGGTTGCTCCGTTATTGATCAGTCAGGCAAAAAATGTTTCTACTGCAGCCAATAAACTAAGGCATGTTTGTATTGGTGTCGGTGGCATGGGATGGCACGATTTAAATAAATTTAAAACGCATCAGGAAGTGGACATTGTTGCCATTTGTGATGTGGATGAGAAAAATTTGAAAAGAGCTGCAGAGGCATTGCCAAATGCAAAAACGTATGCCGACTGGCGAGAATTATTTAAAAATGAAGCAAATAATTTTGATTCGGTCAATGTGAGTGTACCCGATCATAATCATTTTGCCATTTGCTTTCAGGCAATTAAAATGGGAAAACATGTCTATTGCCAAAAGCCGATGTGTCATGATGTCGCTGAAATAAGGGTACTGACGGAAGCTGCTAAAAAAGCAGGTATTGTGAGCCAATTAGGTACACAGCATGCTTCCGGATTAGGGGACAGAACAGCGGTGCAATGGATAAAAGAAGGGCATATTGGTAAAATTAAGAACGTTTACCTATGTAGCAACAGACCCGGTGCTACTGAAGCCTATCGATATAAGGGTCCTAGACCTGCCACTGGCGAGAATCCACCAGCTACGCTCAATTGGGATCTATGGGTGGGAACGGCACCAATGAGACCTTATTCGCCTGCCATTTATCATCCATCGAAATGGAGAGCCTGGCAAGATTTTGGTACAGGTTGGTCAGGAGACATCGGTTGCCATATCTTCGATGCTGTTTGGAAGGGTTTAGGCTTAACTGCCCCAAATACCATTCAAGCTCGTGTGCAGGAATCCTGGCAACAATCGCCAGAGCGTATGGCTGATACCTGGCCTCAGTCCAATCATATCACCTGGATTTTCCCGGGAAATGAAATGACTGCTTCTGATACCTTACAGGTAGAATGGTTTGATGGTGAATTTTATCCGCCAGAAGAGGTAAGAGCGCTATTTTCATTAACTAATTATCCCGATGAATCGGCTATGCTCATTGGAACGGAGGGCGCATTATTGATTCCTCATACTAAAATGCCTGTGTTATTGCCACAAAGTAAATTTGCCGGAGTGAAAGAACCTGCCCTTGAAAACAGGGATCATTATCATCATTTTGCCGATGCCTGTTTAGGTAAAACAAAAACGGAAAGTCATTTTGAACAATCAGGACCCATGGCGGAAGCTATTATTTTGGGTACAGTGGCTTTAAACGAACCAGGAAAATTGCTTGAATGGAATCATAAAAAAATGAAATTTTCTAATCTGAAAGAAGCAAATAAACACCTCAGCAGAAAATATAGAGAAGGGTGGGAAGTAAAAGGATTTAATGCATGAGTCTTATAAAAAAGAGAAGGGCTGTTCAAAAGTATTGGACAGCCCTTCTTCAATTACAGAGAATCTCCTTTATAAAACCTTTTCGGTATCGGTGGTGAAAACTCTGGTACTCACGGTATAAGAACCACCGTTGGAATCTTTATATTTAAGATCGACATAAAAAGCCTGAAATCCTTTTTTAACAAAAGGCACGGTAAATTTTGCTGTATTCCCCTCTAACTTTATCCTGCGGGTAAGCCATAAATTATTTCTAAAATCACGATCTGCTGAGGTAGTACCCCAAATCGCAGCATCTTGTAAATTTTCAGCTTTAGCATTCACGGTAATTTCAAAACCATTATTTCCTTTAACGACGTTCCAGGTAGGAACGGGATATTCCATTTTTTTAAGGGTTAACCCGAAGAATGCACTCAAAGCTTCAAACGCCTGCTTGCCTCCACCGAGGTCATGACCGGCATTTGGCACATAATGGATCATATTTGAACCTGGAATATCATCAAAATAATGTTTAATGGCATCTGCTGTCCAGTATTCATCATTGGTTCCAATAAAAATCATTTTTGGAACGGTAAATTTTTCACGATACGAATAGGGGTCAATCATGGTGGTAATAGCTTTCCCTTCAGGTGTATTGGTGTTTTGAGGTATTCCCAATTTCACATAATCCTCTATTTGAATACTGTATTCACCGTACGTTTCCAATTGGTAACTCAATGATTTTGGCATATTTAACATATCAATAACGATGGGCGCAATAGCAACAACCCGTTTATCATCGATCGCATTGGACAACCAGGTTGTCCAGCCTCTTTTGGAAGCCCCTGAAATGACAAAATTATTGACTTTAAGATTAAATTGCTTAGAGGAAAATTCCTGAACGGCATCCATACCTCTGACGGCCGATTTAACCATTGGAAATAATAAAGGCCAGGTGTAGTCCTTATCTTGTTTGAATTGGTGTAAAGTATGAGAAATAAGCTCATCTTCTGTTTTACCCCCATAAAGAGGCTGATTGGGGACCTGCTTTATTAAAGCGACAATGGCTTTGTTTTTAGAGGCAACAGCTGCTAAGGTAGGCCACATTTTGTCGTCAGTGCTCCAATTTGGTTGCTCATCTTTATTACTGCCTCCAGTAATGAAAAGCAAAGCACCGTCATAAGATACGGTAGCGGGTACAACCACCGTTAATTGATGCCTCCAGGTGATATCTCTCCACTTTTGAGAAGTCATTAAAAGATGGTAAGCCTTTGAGGTACCTATTGAAACGGAATCTTTTAGTTCCCATTTAAAATGGTTATCCCCATTAGAAATATACTTTTTTAAAGCATTTTCAGGGGTTACATCAGATTGTGAAAATCCAAAAAAAGGAATCATCAAACATAAAATTCCTTTTAAAAGCCGATTAAAATTCATAGTTTATAGTTTGTTGTTTTTAATTTAAAATTACCAGGGTTTTCCTGTTCCTTGTAAAACCCAGGGTTTTGACCAGGCACTATTTTTACCATCTGCTTCTGTGTAAATGGTACTTTCCAGTTTAGACATGGCAGCCTCTGTATTTACTTTGTTCAAATTGCGTTCATCAAGCATATAATAAAAACGAACTGGCAATACTTTTCTGATAGCTGCGGGGCCAACAGTTAAGGCAGGAAGCCCTGTTCTTCTGTAATCGAGCCAGGCTTCTGTAGCTGAAGTCCAGCTGGAAATCCATTTTTGCTCAATAATCTGGCTTAAAGTTCCTTCATAAGCGACGCCTTTATTTGTAATGTAAGTGGCATATCCTGCTGCTGTTCCCCACGTATCAAAAGAGGCTTTTACACCTGCTAAATAATGAGTTTTTGCATCTCCTGCCACAGACCATCCATTTAAAGCTGCTTCGGCAAGAATAAAACGAACTTCAGCCGTTGTTACTAGCCTTGATCTTAATAAGGGACCTTTTGCCTGTTTGTAAATATCATTCAACCAGGAAACGTGTGGATTATTGGCACCTTGTTCCGCCGTTGGACTCAAATTATAGGAAGCACCACCAATAATAGCTGTTGGCAGACCTACGTAATCCTGATTGGTATTAACATCTCTTCCAACCACTTTATCGGGCGATAAAAGACGTTTGCCGCTTTCAATTCTGTCGGTTCCCTTCGGTAAATTGGCATCAACGACCAATGGAATTTGTACTTTATTCGCCCAAACTGCAATACGGGGATCCTTTAATTCCAGTAATTTATTAACAAAGGTTGCCGCCATTTTTATTCTTCTATAATTGGATGCACTCGCATCATAAACAGCATTTGCAGGCCAGGAATCGTCATTGCTATTTCCAGCAAAGCCCATGGTAGCATCGTCTCCAACAGCAAGAATTACAGGAAACTGTGTTGGGTTTGCCATTATTTTCTCTATTCCCGCTTTCGCCACATCTGGTTTTTTAGCAGAAATACGCATAAAATAACGCAGAGCAAGTGAATTGGCTAATTTCCTCCATTTCACTGGATTACCCTGATAGTAAACGTCGGAAACTCCGGGAGTGCTCGTATATTCAACAGCCGATTTAGATAAAAGCGTATTGGCCTTATCAAGATCGGCTAAAACACCATTATAAATAGCTTCCTGGGAATCGAATGCAGGAAATGTATTGGCTGCTCCACCTTCTGCCCCTTTTAGGGCAGCTGAATAGGGTGCGTCACCCCATAAATCTGCAATTAATCCAAATATCATAGACTTCATCACCAATGAAATACCTTGGTGTAGTTCCCATTTTAAATCGAGTGCGCGATTGTAAACGTACTGGTTATTCCGTAAAATATCATAATAAGAAGTCCAGCTTTGACTGCCGCCCCACTCATAAGAATTATGTGCACCTGACCATCCGTCTTTTTGCGTATGTTGCATGACGCCCGCCATGTCCTGATAACCTAAGTTTGCATTTAGTTTACCTGTTTCGGTTAAAACGGTAGATAAAACTAAATTTGGATTAGCCGTTTCCGGATTAATTCCATTGGGGTTCTGATTCAATTCCGTTAAATCCTGACAAGAAAAAATCGTTATCAAGAGGAACAAAACCAAACTGTTTTTCATATATAATAGATTTTTCATAATCTTTTTATTTTTAAGGTTTCTTAAAATGTTACACTAAGTTTGAATCCAATAGGAATAACCCATGGGGTTACATTATACCTCTCAATGCCTTGTTTAAACTGAGAACCTCCCCCTTGTACGGCAGCTTCTTGTTGAAAGGCCATTTCTGGATCAATATTTATCTTGGCTTTTGTCCAAAGTATAATATTTCTGCTGTTTATTGAGAAATTGGCACTTTGAACATGTAATTTCTTCAACAGGCTTTGAGGTAATTCAATTGAAATGGACACCTCGCGTAATTTTAAATAATCTGCGTCATATAAAAAGGCACGTGTAAACGACCACGCTGTACTTCCCGCAAAGGGTAGCGTAGTGGTACCAGGACCTCCCAGATTTTCAATATATCCGGTTGGATTTCCAGCTGCATCAAATCCTTTTGCCATGACACCCGGTATGAAAACACCTCCATGTGGAAAAGTATAAGGACCATATTTAAATCCAAATGGGCCATATTCAGGCGTTGGACCACCAACAAGGGGAAAATAATTCCCGTTGATTTTAATCAGCGTTTCTTGATTAGCAACTAAATAATTCTTTAACGCATCACCCGTTAAACCATTTGGATTAATGAGTTTGTCTAAAAATAATTGCGAGCGACCATTTTCCTCACCATATCGGTATGTTTGAGAAACAAATTGACCTCCATTTCTCCAATCGAAAGATAAATTTAAACTGATGCTTTTGTATGAAATAGAAGTTTGCATACCCATAATAAAGTTTGGATTGAAGTTTCCAATTTTATTTTTGGTGTTTATGGCATCTATTGATTGCCATTTACCTGTTTTATCCAAAATAGGATAACCAAAATAAGGAGAAGTAGGATCTTTAACCGTCACAATTTGTGCGTCATAAATATCGCCAATTTCATCACCGACGTAAGTCCATGCCCCACCTTTTGCATCTTGCCATAAGGTATAATAAGGCAATCCATCTGATAATTCTACGATTCTTGTTCTATTGCGGGTCCAGTTAAGATTTATATCCCAGTTCCAGTCTTTTGATTTTATCGGCGTCATGCCCATGGTAAGTTCTACCCCTTTACTTACTAATAAGCCTGCATTAATATTTTTCAAAGAATAACCTGTTGAAGGTGGTAATTTAGTACTTAAAATCTGATTGCGATTTTCTACCTCATAATAAGTTCCTGTGAATCTTAGTAAATTATTGAAAAGGCTGATATCACCCCCTACCTCATAAGAAGTAACAATTTCAGGTTTTAAATCGGGAATCAACAAAGTACCAGGCGTAGATAATCTTGGTATTCCGTCCCAGGTTCCTGCATTGCCAAGGGTACCTAACAATTGATAGGGATTGGCATCATTACCAACCTGGGCTGCACCACCACGTATTTTAAATAAGCTGATTTGGCTTGGTAACTTCAGCATTTCATTTAATAAAACACTTAAGGACGCAGAAGGATAGAAATAAGAACGATTGGCAGCCGGTAGGGTACTTGACCAGTCGTTTCTTGCCGTGACATCTAAATAAATCATGTCCTTAAAGCCAATATTAGCCAAACCATAAACACTATAAATGGCACGCTGAAACCATGAACTTGAATAATCTAAGTTAGCGGGCGCAATATTCTGCACGTTAAATGATCCAGGGACAATTAAACCGGTGCCGCCTCTGGTTGCATTTGTAATATTAGACCCTCTTTGATACCTGGAATTTCCACCTGCTGAAACAGAAAAATTAAATTGATTCAAATCCTTCTTATAAGTAGCGAGGATATCGGTATTGCTTTCAACGTTTGCCAAATTGATAATTCCATACGCTCCTCGAGGGTCATTGGTATAACTATTGGCTATTTTTAATTCCCTTTGCTCTGTAAATCTATCCAGGGAATATCGGCCCATTAAACTCAAAGATGGTGTGATTTGGTAATTTAATTTTATATTTCCAAATATACGATCGCGGACAAAGCTGTTATTTACCTCATTAGCTAAAAAGTAAGGATTATTATAAACGCCGTTAAATGGTGTTCTTTGTTGTAAGCCCATCTGCCCAGGCATCCAGTAATCTTTTAAATCTAATATATTTATATGTGGGGAAACGTTGTAAGCCCACTCCAATGGATTAGTGCCACGATTACTTGAGGGCCGGTTATTTGAAGATGACCTGCTAATATCAAGGTTATTACTTAAGGTTAATTTTCTGTTTATTTTCAACGATGTATTTAAATTCAAGGTATTCCTAAATAAATCTGAATTCGGAATGATACCTCGATTTTGCATATTTGAATAAGAAAGTCTGTAAGAATAGGTGTCAGAACTATTTGCCATTGAAATACCGTTGGTCGTCGTTATACCCGTTTGTACAAAATTTTTAACGTTATCCTTGTAAGAAACCAATGGAGTAGGCACTCTTTTTCCATTTGCATCCAGTGGACTATTCCATTGAACCTCTGAATATCCTTTGTCTAACTCAGCACCGTAAGTTGCCCCAATTTCCTCTTGGATCAATTTACCAAAGGCATTTGATAATGGATTGTTGGTAATAGAAACAGGAATAGCTGAAAATTGACCAGGTCCAAATTTTGTCTGCCATTTCAAATACTTAAACGGTTGGTCAAAAACCGTATTTGAAATAATATTAATGGACATTTTTCTCGATTTCGACCCAGATTTAGTGGTGATTAATACCACGCCATTTCCTGCCCTAGAGCCATAGAGTGCAGCTGCACTTGGTCCTTTTAAAACGGAAACATTTTCAATATCATCGGGATTTAATCCTGAAATTGAATTTCCAAAATCAACTCTGTTATCATTTCCTACCTGGCTAATATTATTTAGCGTATTCGCAATGGGTACGCCATCAATGACAAATAAAGGTTGATTGTCAGAGCTTAAGGATGTAGCCCCTCTAATAACCATACTGACCGAAGAACCAGTACTACCTGTTGAACTAATGGTAACACCTGCCATTTTACCTGCCAGAGAATTCAATATGTTTTCTTGAGGCAATCGATTCATTTCTTTGCCATCAACCTTAGAAACGGCATAACCCAGTGATTTTTCTTCCCGCTTAATACCTAATGCGGTAAAGACAACTTCATTCAGTACCGAACTACTGGATACCAATACGATATCAAGTTTTGTGGCATTTCCAAGGACTATTTCCTGGGTTTCGTATCCGATAGAAGAAATAACCAGAGTGCCGCCTTTTTCACTTAGTTCTAAGGAAAATAAGCCATCATCGTTAGAAAATGTTCCTTTTGAGGTTCCTTTTAATGAAATACTTGCTCCAGGAATGCCAACCCCGTCCTGGTCGGAGCTTATCTTTCCCGTGATTGTTAATGTTTGTGCCACTATAGTGCCCATGCCTATAAGCGACATACATACAACAAAAATAGCTTTCTTAAAGCGTTTTTGTGTCAGTTTAATTTCCATGCAATAGAAGGTTTTAATTTTTTAATGTTGCGATTCCGACCAAAGTACGGATTTAAACTTTAAGAAGGTGGTTTGTTAACAAAAAGATGGTTCTATTTTTCAATATTAATCTTTAATATAAGTAAGACTATTATTAAATAAGATAAATTTAGTGTGGGGAATATTAAATAATGAACTGCAAGTAAATGGATACTTGGGGAAATATAAAATCTTTAGGCTTATTTCTCAGATTCTTTCATCATGTAAGATGCGATGAAACGGGCCGAGGAATCCTCGCTATCGCTTAGGGACTCAATAATATTCAATTTTTCAATATCCGTTCTGTTTTGACTTAATTTTTTCTTTCCCTGAAGTTCATTGATACTTATTTCAAAGGCTACAATACCTTTTGACATTTTTAATTTATAATCCATAGGAAAATGGTCCCATTTTTTTCTGTAAGATTCTTCGTATTCATCGATCATCATTTCCAGCACTTTAAAGGTATTTTCAGTGTCGGTAATTAATTTCCCTTCTCCGTAGGCATGAATGGAGATATAATTCCAAGTGGGAACATTTAAGTCCAACTCATAGTTTTTAGTGGAAATATAAGCGTGGGGTTCACTAAATATGACCAAAACGCTATTATTTTCAATATCTTGCCATTGATTATTTGCTTTCGCAAAATGGGACGTTAAAATAATTTGTTCTTCCCGTATTGTTATGGAAAAAGGTAAATGCGTTGCCAGAGGGATTCCATTTTTAGCCGTTATAATGGTTGCAAAACTAAATTTTTTCATGAATGCAACCATTTCATGCTGATCAGTAGTTAAATTAAATTTTGGTATATACATCTTGTTTTAAAGGTTAAAGATAAAAAATCATTGCACATATCACATGCAGAATCTTTAATTTCATGAGGTTCAAAGTTCTTGTTAAACTTTGATTAATGAACACAATGATAACCTATTAGTATTTAAAAAGTAGTTCTGGGTTCAACAGATGAATTAGATGATAACTTAACTTTAGGGTAAAGATGTTCTAAGAATGGAGATTATCCAAATCTGGACAAAGAACCTTGGACGAACTAAATATATAGAATCATCCCGGATTCAGCTGCCTTTTCAACGCTGCTATTTCCATTTGCAAAACTGTATTTTTTTTGATTTCAACGTCCGTTCGTTTTTTCTCCGCCTCTGTTCGTTTTTTCTCCGCCTCTGTTCGTTTTTTCTCCGTCACTGTTCGCTTTTTCTCCGCCACTGTTCGCTTATTTGCGTTGACCACCTGTTTTTTCGACATCTCGTAGCGTTTCACGTTTTCATTTAATAACTTATCTTTCTGAGCTATGAGCATATCTTTTTTCCCAAGTTCCCGCTCAAAAATTCGATCTATTTCATCTTCAACATCCATTTTATCGCGATATTCATCACTGGCAATGGCCCTACTCAAGCGTTCAACCATCCTCAAAACCAAAGGATCGTAAATATCACCTTGAAAATCAACCAGATGCTTATCTGCTTTATTCTGGTACATCGGACTAAATATCTGCATTACCCTATCCAGTTTACCACGGGACTCTTTTGGTAACCTGCCCACCTGTATCATGTAAGAATCATGGGTCAGCAGCTCCACAAAATCATCTTTGACCCCCAATATCTCTTCCGTGACCGCATCCACATACTGCCGTTTTACCTTAATGACCCCCGAGGGTACATTATTTAACAGAAAACCCAAAAAATAAATCGTAATGATGGGTAAAGAGCGAAAAAGGATTGTGCCATCCTTTTCGACTAACTGATCTTCTTTCCGATAATTATCCCCAAGATAGCGTCTAAATCGCATGACATCAAATACCTGTTTTGATTTTTGTAACTCTATAAGCACCTTAAACAAGGTACCATCCTTCTTCTTGATGATAGCCTTGAAGTCCAATCTTAAAATTTTGATACCCTCGCTACTTTCAGTGGACGTTTCCTGAGGCTTAAATTCCAGATGAACCACCTCCTCACCCAAAATGGTAGATAATAGATCGCGTGCAATGTCAGCGTCTTCAAGCAGATATTTGAAAACCACATCATAAATAGGATTGGCAATAATCATGGGGAACTATTTATTTCAAAGCAAGGTAGGCTATTTACCTATCATCTGGGAGGACAAAAAACCAATATTTCCAATTTATTTTCCAATAAAAAATTTGGAATGACCCATTACTGTTTTCATAGCTGAAATCAGTGCTTTATTTAAAACTTGAGTTTGTGTTTATTACTTAATCTTAAAGATCCAGAACTATTCTAATATTCTCTTTCACGCGTTCAGAAATGTTATCTGGTAATTCTCCCATTTTTTTTATCAATCTTTTATTGTCGATAGCTCTTAGTTGATCAATCATTATATCACAGTTTTCTTTTACTTTTGCAGCGCTTTTTTTTAAATGAACTCTCAATATATGACTCTCGAGTTTCACATTAGATGTGATTGGACATATCAATGTAGAAGGATGAATATTATTTAATAAATTTGTTTGAACAATTAACACTGGTCTGGTTTTTCCTGTTTCTTTGCCAATCCTTGAATCTAGGTCTGCTAACCAGACTTCATATTTCTTAGCTGTCATAATCTTCAAGTTTTTCAAATTCATTCAGCACGGTCATAGATTCGTCGCTAACGAGTTTTGACTCTTTCATTAATTGTTCAGAGATAATTTTCTTTTTTTGTATTTGATTATAATAATGAAGAGCCTCGTTTATATAACGATTTCTTGGTTTTTGATCTTTTCAAGCAATTTTTCGGTCTCTTCGTAAATAATTTCGTCAAGCCTAAGGGATAATGTTTTCATTTTATTCTATTTTAGTACAACCTAAAAGTATATGCTTTGTTGGAGAATTCAACATTTACCGAAGGATTTGTTTTTCTATTACAGCGGACTTTCCTAAAGGGTCAAATAACTTATATACCAATCCGATAAATTTTGGATCTATGTAATAAATGGATTTTTTAGGTAGAATATAGCATTTTATTGTTGAAAAATATGCTCATACAATATCCTTAGAATGGAATATTCTAATACAGTCATTTACCTTATCCATCATCATTCTTACTATTTAAAAATGTCAGCAATCTTTAAGGCCGAAATGATGGCTCCTTCCATATATCCGGAAAATTCTGTAGCTGACTCCGTACCCGCAAAATGTACCTTGTCATTCATATAGCTTTTCTGCAATAATGGATGTCCATTATTTTGATGGGGTCGCTGGATGATCTGGTTTCCATTCAACACAAATTCATCTGTCCAAATTTTATCTGTATAATAATTAAAATTTAAAATATCTTCTCCTAATAGCTCCGTTAATTGTCGTAATACTAATTCTTTTCTTACATCTTGAGAATACGAGGAGGCGCCACCATTTAAGAATCCGGTAAATCCAAATTTATTCTCTTCGACATTGGTATGGTCATACATTTCAACAACTATACCAGCATGGCTATATAACATACCCGAATAGCCTTTTTCCCTCCAAAAAGGTCTTTCAAATTCCAAAACAAATTTGATCGCACCTGCCATCCAGGTCTGTACCGTTGGTAATATCTGGATGATGTTTTCAGGCAATAATGGGGAGAATTTTATTTTAGAATGGATCAACTGAGGAGGTAAACATAAGATAACCTTATCAGCATGAAAACATTCTCCATGAATCGTTTCTACTACTATTTCGTTCTCGATTTCTTTTATTGAAACTACCCCGGTATTCAGCTTAATATTTTCCGAAGGAATACTATTAACAAGTGCATCGATTAAAGTTTGCGTCCCACCCGCTAATCGGTACGATGGATTTTCAGCCTCTGGTACAAAGAATTTTTGAGGTGGTTCAAAAGATTTGGTTTGAAACAATGAGGTTCCTTTTGAAAACTGTGGGTACTTTTTTAATCCCAGCGTGTCAATAAAGTTAATTAAGTTTTGGTGCATATCTGAAAACCAGGTTGCACCCAGTTCAAGTGGGGTGTCCAATGACCCTTTTATCGTTTGTATTCTTCCGCCTAATCTCGATGAAGCTTCTAAAACAGTTACTTGTATATTTTTTTTGGAAAGCAAATAAGACGTAGTCAATCCACTTAGTCCACCCCCTACAATGATTACTTTCATTTACTTTTTGTTATTTTAAATATTATGGTTGGGGCAAAGGTATAAAAATGTGCCTTTGTTTTTAATTAAAGGTAGGGTCATATATTCTTCCATACAAAAAAGTGGTAAATTACTCTTTTAAAAACAAGCAAATATCTGAACCTCACAGTTAGAACAGTAAAAATATGATGATGAGAAATTATATACTTCTTCTTTTTATTTCTTCTATTGGCATCTTTTCGAATGCTCAGCCCGCAATAAATGCTTGGTCAGGAATGCTCAAAGCTGGCCCGCAGAACATTGAATTAAGGTTGAATTTCACTCAAAAAGAGGATAAATCCTGGCAATCCAGCTGGGATGTCCCGGCTCAGAAAGCATTGGGTATTCCTTCTTCCAAAACGGAGTGGTCGGGCGCTCAGGTGACCATTGAAATTAAAGCGATTGGGGCTTCTTTCAGTGGAAATTTGAATGCGGAGGGAAATAAACTGGAGGGCAACTGGATGCAGTCAGGTGGTACCTTTCCATTAGTATTGGAACCTTTTTCAGCAGCTAAAGGGACTGAACCTAAAGATAAACCACAAACACCTAAACCTCCATTTACCTATATATCAAAAGATTATATTTATCAGGGATCGGAAACGAAGTTGACTTATGGGGCTACTATGACCTATCCCAATGAATCAGGCACTTTTCCTACGCTTATTTTAATTACAGGGAGTGGAATGCAGGACAGAGATGAATCTATCCTGAATCACAAACCTTTTCACGTATTAGCCGATTTTTTTACGAAAAATGGGTATGCGGTTTTAAGAGTAGATGACAGAGGAGCAGGCAAATCGACTGGCGATTTTCAGCAAAGCAGTTCAGAAGATTTTGCGATGGATGTGGAAGAACATGTCCGGTTTATTTCTTCTTTACCCATGGTAAATACTAAAAAAATTGGACTGTTAGGACATAGTGAGGGGGGATTAATTGCACCTATGGTGGCAGCCGGAAATAAATCGATTGCCTTTATAATCCTTTTGGCTGGTCCTGGAGTTCCTATTGTAGAACTAATGGCGCAACAAAATGAAGCAGTTTTTAAATCCGTGGGTATGCCTGCCAATGTAATAGATACCTACATTCCGTTGTATAAAAATTTAATGAAAACCTTAACGCAAGCGCCCGATGTTAATTCTGGTGTCGAAAAAGCAAATAAAATTACACGCGCCTGGTTTTTGACTTCCGATAAAGAAATGGTTAAGTTGACCACTGGGATAAATTCTGAGGCAGATATCCCAGGATTTGTCAATACTATGTCCAGGGAACTTTCGTCGAAATGGTGGAAGTTTTTTGCAAATTATCAACCAGAACCAGTCTTGCAAAAAGTAAAATGTCCCGTTTTGGCTATAAATGGTGGTGCTGATATTCAGGTTATAGCCGATGCAAATTTAAATGGTATTGAAAATGCGTTGCTGAAAGGAGGAAATAAACGGGTGACGATTAAAAAGTTTGAAGGGCTAAATCACCTTTTTCAAAAGTGTAGCACTTGTACAGTCATGGAATATGGTGAACTGGAAACAACCATAGAACCTGAAGTGCTGGCTTTTCTACTGGAATGGTTGAAAATGGAAAAGATATAGATTTAGGGAATCAAAAGGACAAAAATTAATTATTTTTTTATTTATTTGTTTGTTTGTTTACATTTCATAAATAAAATGTAATATTGTAAACTAACATAAAATAATGAAAATCCTATTTGGTCAACGTATAAAATCTGCCAGAATAATGGCCGGCTTATCTCTTCGCGAACTTTCTAATTTATTGGAAGGACTGGTAAGCCATAATGCTATCACCAAATATGAACGAGGTGAGATGCTACCTGATAGTAAAATCCTAATTGCATTAGCAAAGGTATTGAATGTAAAAACTGATTATTTTCTGTGTTCATCAAAGGTTGAAATAACAAATATCGAGTTTCGGAAAAAGGCTGGTTTAACGGTAAGGAATTGTAGCTCAATTAAGGAAATAGTCAAAGATTGTATGGAAAGATATTTGGAGATTGAATCTTTTTTACTTTTTGAGCAATCTTTTTTTAATCCCCTGGTCGCTATGGTTAATTCGGTAGAAGAGGTAGAGGATGCGGTTGATAAGCTGTTGGTAAAATGGAATTTAGGCACGAATGCTTTGCCAAATGTATTGGAAATGCTGGAAGATAACGATATCAAAGTAGTTGAAATTGAGGTAAACGAAAAATTTGATGGTTTATCAGGCTGGGCAAATCAGGTTATTCCATTTATTGTAGTGAACAAAAATCACTCCGTTGAACGAAAGCGTTTTACGGCATTACATGAATTAGGGCATCTACTTCTAAATATAAATAGTGCTTTAAACCAGAAGGAAAAAGAGTTATTATGTCATCGTTTCGCCGGGGCAATGCTTTTACCCCAAAAAACAATTTTTCAAGAGCTTGGGAAAAAAAGAAGCTCCATTTCTATAAATGAGCTTATTTTTGTCAAAGAAACTTACGGTATATCCATTCAAGCCATCATGGCGCGCGCAAAAGATTTGAATATTATTTCTAATGACCAATATGTAAGGTTTAGGATAAAGGTGAACCAAAATAATATGCTGAAAAGTGAAATTGGTTTTGGGCATTACAACGGGGTGGAATACACCTCCAGATTCATGCAGCTAATTTATAGAGCCACGGCGGAAGAAATTATAACAATGAGCAAGGCTGCGAGTTTATCTAACATGAAACTAGCACAGTTTAGGGACACTTTTATGTCAATATGATCATTGTTGTCAATGATGTTAATATTTTGATTGACCTTGTAAAACTTCAATTGGTTGAACCTTTTTTTCGCATTCCCTGGGAATTTCACTCCACAAGCCTTATTCTGGAAAATGAATTATATGACAATCAGAAATTAATATACTTACCATTTATAGAAAATAGAAAATTCATTATTCATGATTTAAACGTCATAGATATGCAAGCAGTTATGAAAATGCAGATACAAAAACCTCAGTTGTCTGACAAGGATTGCTCTGCGCTATACTGTGCACAAAAACTAAATGCTTCTTTAATTACCTCTGACAATACCCTCAGGAAATTCGCTAAGCTTCAAAATATAATTGTTCATGGACATCTTTGGTTATTTGATGCCTTACTCGAACACCATTGCATTACACCTCAAATAGCTGTAGATAAACTAATTGAACTTCAATTGATTAATTCAAAACTTAGTTTACCTAAAAAGGAGTGTGACATTAGAATAGAATTCTGGAAACAACCATAGAACCTGAAGTGCTGGCTTTTCTACTGGAATGGTTGAAAATGGAAAAGATATAGATTTAGGTTCTCCCCATTGTTTTCTATGATATCATGAAAATGAAGGCCTAATTTTTCTAATAGCTGGATGGACCGGATATTTTCCAAGTTGGTTACAGCGGCTATATTTTCCATTTTTAACTCATTCATAGCATAGCTGATAATCCTTTCAGCCGCTTCAAAGGCATATCCATTCCCCTGGTATTTTTCCAAAAAAGCAAATCCAATATCGTGAAAGGGTAAATAATCTTTTTTGATTATAGTAACTACGCCTAAGGGTATTTTCTCCTTTTTTAAATGTACAACCCAATAGTTTATGTTTACATTGTCTAACAATTGTTGAATATACATTTTACTGAGATCGACATTCAATATATTCCTGTCTCCAATAAATTGAATCCAACCTTTTGTATTCACTAAGTGGAAAATAAAAGAAGCATGATCAACATTCAGCGGAATGAGAGAGAGCCGTTCTGTATGAAATTTTTTAGTCATACTGGATTGTTAATAAGCTGATTATTATATATCAACCTACAAAAGCAAATTTAACCAATTCTTCCAATGCGATATAGTCTAATGTTTTCTCATTGGTAGCTTCGAGAAAAACCATTGGCGCCACATTTTCCCTGTAAGCTTCCATCCATCTTGAAGCACACAGACACCATTTATCACCAGGTTTAAGACCTGGAAAGTTCCATTCTGGTCTGGGTGTTGACAAATCGTTTCCTTTATTTTTGCTAAAAGTTAAAAAATCTTCGGTCATGATAGCACAAACAGTGTGCGTGCCACGATCATCTTCGCCGGTTTCGCAACAGCCATTCCTGTAATATCCTGTCATCGGTGAGCTACTGCAAAGCATTAAATCTTCGCCAAATACATTTTTTGACATTGCTATTTTTTTTAAAAGTAAAAGCCTAATGAAGCGTTAGCTTCATCATTATATCTGTTTGCTTATCATCGCCGACCATGAAATAATGCTCGTCGAAAGCGACGAATCCATTTTTGTTGTAAAATTTTATGGCACTTTTATTCTCTTCCCATACCCCTAGCCAAATATAGGATGCCTTCTTTTCCCTGGCCATCTGGATGGCTTTGTCTAAAAGCTGGCGCCCAATTCCTTTGCCCTGATAATCCTTTAAAACATAAATTCGCTCTATTTCAAAACTATCCTCCTTTTGTAATTCCGTTTGAGCACGACCCTCATTTAATTTCATGTATCCAATGACTTCATTCGCTGATTTTACGAAATAAAAG